>NZ_QGDV01000049.1 GCF_003149025.1 Rathayibacter iranicus NCPPB 2253 = VKM Ac-1602 | reverse complement strand
GGATGTCTCTGTATCCTAGCTCATACTCTTTTGGTGTCAAATAGCCGAGGCTGGAATGTCGTCGTCGCGTGTTGTAGTAGGTCTCGATCCAGCGGAAGGTCGCTGTGCGGAGTGCTGTGAGCGTCGGCCAGGGTGTGGTGTGGATAAGTTCCTTTTGTAGGACGCGAAGAAGGATTCGGCGACGGCATTGTCGTAGCAGATGCCGGTGCGACCGAGTGATCGGTCGATTTTATTCTCGTCGCAGTAAGAAGCAAATTCCCGCGACGTGTATTGCGTTCCGCGGTCGGAGTGGAAAGTCACTCGGCCCGATGGTTTTCTGGTGTTTATCGCGTTCGTGAGTGCTTCGGTGATCAAACTGGTGCGCATATGGGTGTCTAGTGACCAGCCGACGAGTTTCCGGGAATGGAGATCGATGACGGTCGCGAGGTATGCCCATCCTTTCCAGGTCTTGATGTAGGTGATATCTCCGACCCATCGAGTGTTCGGTTCGGCGGCGGTGAAGTCCCGGTTGATCAGGTCGGGAGCCGGACGATGGTCGTCCCCTTGGAGCGTGGTGGCGCGCCAGGCCCGCGGGTGGCGACCGCGCAGTCCTGCGGCTCGCATCAGCCGGTGGACCCGCTTGCGACCGACGCGCCAGCCTCGAGCTGCCAGTTCAGCCCACATGCGGCGGACCCCTGGATTACCGTTCAGAGACGTGTGTGCGTCGCTGATGACCGCGAGTAGAGACTCGTCGGTGAGCGCTCGAGCGCTGACAGGTCTTTTCTTCCAGGCGTAGAACCCGGATTGTGACACCTTCAGTTCGTGACACATGAACGCGACGGGGTAAGCGCCGGACGCAGCCCAGTCCGCGATGGCAGCGAATATTACCGCTGGCCGCTCGCGAACCAGGTCGATACTTTTTTTGCAAAGTCGATCTGCATCTCCATGTGCGCGCGCTCGCGTCGAAGACGCTTCAACTCCGCACGTTCGGACTCTGTCAAAGGCTCGTCATCGCCGCCGCCCGCGCCGGTGGCGGCGGGCGGACCGGCTTTCGCCATCCATTTTCTGATACTGGTCTCGCTCACCTCAATCTGCTTCGCGACTTCAGCGACCGTATAGCCGCCGTCAGTAATGAGCGCGATCGCGTCGCGCTTGTATTCCTCGGTGAAGCTTCGTCGGGTGGAACCCATGAAAGTAGTCTCCTACAGGTCGAGAACCCCAGCAACACACCCC
>NZ_QGDV01000048.1 GCF_003149025.1 Rathayibacter iranicus NCPPB 2253 = VKM Ac-1602 | reverse complement strand
CAGCTTCACAGCTGCTTGGTCGTTCGGGAAGTGGCCGCGGTTCTTGATGATCTTCCGGAGTTGGAAGTTCAGGGACTCGATCGCGTTGGTCGTATAGATCACTCGACGAAGTTCCGGCGGGAACGCGAGGAACGGCGTGAAACGCTCCCACGCGTCCTCGAACACCTGCGCTGATCGCGGGTTCGCCTGGCCCAGCGCGGACGCTTTAAACGCCTGCAGCGCGGCCAGAGCGGCGTCCGCGGTCGGCGCCTGGTAGATCGGCTTCAACGCCGCCGCGACGGCCTTGCGCTGCCCATAAGCGACGAACCGCATCGCGTGACGGATGAGGTGCACGACGCACGTCTGGACCATCGATTCCGGCCAGGTCGCCTCGATCGCCTCGGGGAACCCCGTCAGCCCATCGACACAGACGATCAGGACGTCGCGGACGCCGCGGTTGGCGAGCTCGGCGCAGACGGACGCCCAGAACTTCGCGCCCTCCGCGTGTTGAATCCAGATGCCCAGGACATGCTTGATGCCGTCCATGTCAACACCCACAGCGATGTGCGCGGCCTTGTTGCGCACATGCCCGCCGTCGCGGACCTTGATCACGAGAGCGTCGAGGTAAATCACTGGATAGAACGCCTCCAACGGCCGGCTCTGCCACGCCAAGACCTCGTCCGCGATCTCCTCGGTGATGGTCGAGATCGTCTCGTGACTGAGGTCCACGCCGAGCGTGGAGACGAGGTGATGCTCGATGTCGCGCACGGTCATGCCACCGGCATAGAGAGAGATGATCATCTCGTCCAGCTGCGAGAGCCGCCGGCTACCCGTGGGAACCAGCCGCGGCGTGAACGTGCCGTTTCGATCGCGCGGGATCCGCAACTCGACATCGCCGACGTTCGTGGCCACCGTCTTCGGGAACGACCCGTTCCGCGAGTTCTCGTGCAACGCCGCGCCCGCGTCGCCCTTCTCATAACCGACATGCTCGGTCAACTCAGCCCGCAGACCCCGCTCAAGACCCGACTTGATCAGCTGCTGAATGAACCCGCCATCCCCATCGAGCTGAACCTCGCCCGCGTCGATCTTCGCGAACAGATCATCCAGCACCCCCGACTCGACCAGCCGACGAGAACCCTCCGCCTGCACCTTACGTCGCTCTTCACGCGACGCCCTATCAATAGCCAACAATGTCACTCCTCCCGTAAGGAGACCCACCCCTTACACACACCATTTGACACGCTC
>NZ_QGDV01000047.1 GCF_003149025.1 Rathayibacter iranicus NCPPB 2253 = VKM Ac-1602 | reverse complement strand
GCGGCAGCATATCGAGAAGCGCTTGGTGACACCGAAGTCCTCAATAGACCGAACGCTGTGCGCGACAGATTCGACCTGATCACCCAATCCCCAGATAGAACCCGGCTGACCTTCACCGAAGCGAAAGGTGGCGATGCGAAGCTCAGCAGTACAGGTCGCAAAGTCGACGGAGAATCGGCGGGGCAAGGTTCTACGACCTACTTCAATGACCTATTCCAGAAAGATCCGGAGTTTCGGGCCTGGCTGGACGAGAATCCTGGCGTTCTCGAAAAACTGCAGAAAGGTGAGATCAAGATCGAATATCAGATGGTCAGAGCGCGACCGGACGGAACCGTGGAAGTCTCTGATCTGGTACTCGACCAGAGCGCTCTGGTATTGGAGTAACAAACCTTGCGATCAAGCGCACGAATGTCTATACTAGGAGAATTATGAACGATTTCGCACGGCTGGACGCCGACCAACTACGCCCGATAATCGAGGCTTTTCGAGCACTAAAATGGCCTGCTACGAGAGCGGATATAAAGTCTGTAGCCGAAAGGCTTCATTGGGAGGTTACTTCAGACCGCGAAAGTGGCATTGATCTGCTTGCTGCGCTGCCCCTGAATGGTAACCGGGTCGACGTGCTCTTGAGCGATGAATGCGTTCTAAAAGTCAACATCCCAGTCTCAGACAGAGTACGAAACATAGATAACGATCTGGAACCTGATCTGAGGTCAAGCTTCCGCGCGATCGTTGACGACGTCAACGTCATCCTCGACGGCGGAAAGACGAAGACTCCTGGTATGCGTCAATATCACTGGGATTTCGACGATTCAAGCCGCCTCGCAGTAGAGAATTTTGGTGCAAAGATCGTCCTTCAAGTCTTTTCACCACGCTGGGCGAATGTTGAGCGCGAAGAGGAGCGCCAGGGGCTTGATCCCTCACGTCCGTTCGATGACCATCAAGAGTCCGACATGTGAATAGCCAACACGGCAGCTTTCGCGCGGTTATTGAGGGGCAACCGATCAAGACTGTCCATGTCATTGTTCACAATGAGGCTTATGCAAAACTCGCTTGAGCATCACAAAACCCCAGGTCAAAGGCACCTTCGTTAAGTGCGCGATTCCGTTTTGCATAAGCCTCAATGTGCGATGATTGAAAGTGTAATCATAAAGACAACATATGTTATTTCACTGAATGGTGCTTTTGATAGGGAGCCTCCAAATGACCTATTTGTTGAGGAGGTTATCCGTAGGGCTCCCACATTGAGGCCTATTCAAAACGATTTTCTATAGAATTTTAAGCCGATGATAGCTGTGATGGTTTCGGCGAATGTTTCGTAGGGTCGACGGTAGTCGGTAT
>NZ_QGDV01000046.1 GCF_003149025.1 Rathayibacter iranicus NCPPB 2253 = VKM Ac-1602 | reverse complement strand
AGTTTCGAGCAGGCTGCGGGCGATGTAGTTGGTGAGGTTGCGGAAGCCGAGGGCGGTGCCGCGGAGGTGTTCGAGGCGGCCGTTGATCGCTTCGGTGGGGCCGTTCGAGGTGCCGGGGCGGTCGAAGTAAGCGAGGATGTCGGCGGCGCGGGCGTTCATCGTGCGGCCGAGGGTGACCAGCTCTTTCAGGGCTCGTGGGACCTTGCTGCTGATCGAGTCGATCAGCGCTTGCATCGCCGTCTTCCCGGCGGTCCGATCCGGGTCGCGGTAGGCGGCGATCATGCGTTGATAGATGCCCCAGGTCGCCTCGACCTCGACGTGCTCGTCGACCGCGAACACCGTCTTGAGGCGGGCGTGTTGCTTGTCCGTGAGGAGGTCGGCGCCGGTGTGCAGGGTCCGGCGTGCCGAGTAGAGCGGGTCTCTGGAACGGCCGCGGTGCCCCGTCGACTGTTGTTGGACGCGTTGCCGGCAGCGGTCCAGGGCGTCGCCGGCGAGGCGGATGACGTGGAACGGGTCCATCACCGGGACCGCGTCGGGCAGTTCTTCCGCGGTCGCGGTCTTGAACCCGGTGAACCCGTCCATCGCGACGACCTCGACCCTCGCCCGCCAGGTGTCGGGTCGGTCGGCGAGCCACTGCTTGAACACGGCCTTCGAGCGCCCCTCGACCATGTCCAACAGCCTGGCAGGCCCAGTGTTCGCGCGGATCGGAGTGAGATCGATGATCACCGTGACGTACTTGTCTCCGCGGCGCGTGTGGCGCCAGACGTGCTCGTCGACACCGATCGTGGTCACGCCCTCGAACCGGGTCGGGTCATCGATCAGGACCCGTTTCCCCTCGGTGAGAACAGCCTCGTTCGCGGTATGCCAGGACACCCCGAGGCCGGCCGCGACACGGGCGACGGTGAGGTGCCCGATCACGAGGCCTTCCAGCGCCCACCGCACGCCGCGGCGGGAGATCTTCGCCCGCGCCGGTGCCGCTTTCGTGATGTCTTGTCGCCAGATCCGGCCGCAGCCCGTGCATGCGTAGCGGCGCACCCGGACCAACAGGGTCGTGGGTCGCCAACCGAACGGTTCGTGCGCGAGACGCCGCGTCACCGTGTCCCGAGGCACGCCCTCCGCACCACACTTCACGCACCACGGATCAGGGTCAACGACCCGACATTCCAGCACCGCCCAATCGGGCGCAAGATGCTGCCCGACAACGCGAAGGCCGAGCTCGTCCAGGCGGCAGAAGGTCGTGAGATCAGGGTCGTCGAAGGTAGCGTGAGACACGTCGAGGTCTTTCTGATGGCTGGCGTAGGAACCTCCATCATCGGAAGACCTCGACCCCACTCCCGGCCACGACGCGCCAACCCCACACCCGTACGGCTACACCCTCAACTGCGAAGAGCC
>NZ_QGDV01000045.1 GCF_003149025.1 Rathayibacter iranicus NCPPB 2253 = VKM Ac-1602 | reverse complement strand
GGGGGGTGTCCCTATGTGGTTTGTCAAGCGGCGGTGGCTGGCAGTGGGGTTCGGGGGTGGTAGAGGCTGCCGTCGCGGATCATGGCGTGGAGGACGTCGCAGCGTCGTCGTGCGAGGGCGATCAGGGCCTCGTTGTGGCGTTTTCCTTGTGCGATTTTGCGGTCGTAGTAGGCGCGGGAGACGGGGTCGCGGAGGGCCGCGAATGCGGAGAGGAACAGGGCTCGTTTGAGGAGCTTGTTCCCTCGTCGGGAGGCGTGCTCGCCGCGGATCGAGGACCCGGATCGCCGTGTGACGGGCGCGAGGCCGGCGTAGGAGGCGAGGTGTGCGGCGGTGGCGAAGCTTTTGCCGGCGACTTCGGTGAGGAGTCGGGCTGTGGTCCTGACGCCGACCCCGGGCATGCTCGTCAGGACGGGGTGAAGAGGGTGGGCCTCCACCAAGCGTTCGACTTCGACCGCGATATCGTCGCGTTGTTGGCGCAGGTCCGCGAGTTGCTTCGCCAGCCGCGGCAGCACGAGAGCGGCCGCGTTCGTGCCGACCACGACCACCGTCTGCTCCGAGAGCGCTTGGACGATTCCGGCCGCGAGGCGGCGTCCGATGCGGGGCGCGAGCTTGCTGAGCCGGTCGCCGAGGCGCTTCTCGCCTGCCGCTGCCAGAGCCGCGGGCGAGGGGTAGCGCTGCAACAGATCCACGATCGCTGGGTGGTCCAGATGCTTCCCGATCACCCGTTCCAGTGTCGGGTGGATTTGGGTGAGCAGGCCGCGGATGCGGTTGCCGGTCGCGTTGATCTGCTGCGCGAGGTCGTCATCGAAGCCGCAGAGCATCGACAGTTCCGCGACCTGCTCGTCCGCGAGCGCGAGCGATCTCAGCGCGTGCGGAAGCGTCCGGGCGGCCTCGGCGATGATCGCCGCGTCACGCCGGTCGGTCTTCGCCTCGCCCGCGTGTAGGTCCGCGATGCGCCGCATCGCCAGCCCCGGCAGGTAACCGATCAAGACGTTTTCCGCTTGCGCGACCGCGAGGGGCAGCGCCCCGATCGTAGCCGGCTGATCGACCACGAACAGCACCGTCCCACGGTCCTTGAGACCGCGGATCAGCTCGCGTAGTTTCGTTTCCTCGTTCGGCAGAGCCTTGTCGAACAGGCGCTTACCTGCCCGGTCCACCGCGACCGCGTGGTGTTCGCCCTTGCCGACGTCAACTCCGATGAACACGTCGACCCCGTCGTATCCGGTGATGTTCATTCCCATCCCGAGACTCTCCGCTCCTCAGTTCCTCTGCTACCACATCGGCCTGCTCACGGGCGGCAGGTCTCGACATCCACGTTACGAACGGCACTCGGCGCGAAGCCGGGCCCTGTCCCTATCAGCGATAACCAGCCGCCACACCGAGCCCGGTGACAACACCCCCCAGATCATACGAACGACAGGGGGCACACGATCATGCCGAGCCCAGCAGGCCACCCACCAGAACCACTTCCCAGCGGGCATGAACAAAGTAACGGGG
>NZ_QGDV01000044.1 GCF_003149025.1 Rathayibacter iranicus NCPPB 2253 = VKM Ac-1602 | reverse complement strand
CGCTAAGGCTGAAATCGGACAACAAGCCCTCAGTGCAGTAAGCGGCGTAGCGCAAGGAATAACTACGGGCGACAACGAGCGATTTCTCCGTCTATGGTGGGAGGTTGCTCAGAAGAAATCAGAATATCAACGACATTTCGACAGTACAGCACCTACCAATCGCTGGCACGCTGCGGACAAGGGTGGCGATTTCCGCCGTTGGTTCGGAAACGATTATTGGATGATTTTCTGGCCAGAAGACGGAAGAGCCGTCAGGGAGCACCGCGGCTCAACCACTCGGAATCTCCACACAAGGTTCGTCGCATCCATTTCTTGTTCAAAGATTTCCTCAGGAGGCATCTCATTTAGAGCGCATGATTGCGGGTTTATCTTTACGGACGCAGCAGTTGCAATTAGCGGAACCGCGCACCTGGACGCTATCCTGGGCTTCACAAACTCATCGACAGCTAATCGGATGATGGCCGCTCTTGCGCCTACCCTGAATTTTGAAGTTGGTCAAATCCGCTCTCTGCCCTGGCTGGTAGATACTATCGGTGAGAGTATTCTCGTGCCCATAGTCCGGCAGCTGAAAGAGAACTCCGTTGATGACTGGGATGCGGTAGAAACGTCCTGGAACTTCGATTGCAATCCCCTGCTTACGGTGCATCGGAAAGCGAGCGGGCGCTCGTGATTAGCGGGTTCTTACTGTAGTTCCAGGAGTTCTCCGACTCGTTCCAGTCTGCCGCCGCGGTCGATACCAGCGCCGTGATACCCCCCTGTCGGCAGCTCTGCGAGTTTGAGTGGGACAGGAGTCCTGCCAACGTCTCCGACGGATGCCGTCATAGTAGGTGCTAGCGCTTCCAGGATAATCGTCGCGCATGAGGCGTTCATAACGCCGAGGAGACGATCGAGAAGCGCCTGACCACCGAAGATCGAATTCCCCTTGTTGCCATGAATGAATCCGACGGGGAACTGGCGGAACGACGGCGCGCCAGAAGAGATGTCGGACCATGACACTGACGGTGAAAAATAGGCGCTCGTGTTCTGCGCTCTCGACCTCGGGCGCCCGCCCGCTTCTGTTCCGAACGCCCTGATTTCAGCGCCATTATTTTCCCAATTCACGACATATTCCTGATTACCGTACCAGCGACGAAAGTCGCCGCCTTTGTTGTACGGGAACCACCGCTCTAGCGTGATTGAGGCCTCGTTTGTGCTTCGACAGCCCATCGCGCTCCGATCCCTCGCAACCTCCCACCATTGGCGCAGGAACCGATGATTGTCAGCGGTGGCGAGACCCTGTCGCACCTCAGCTATGTCACCGAGCCGTGCGCCAAGATGA
>NZ_QGDV01000043.1 GCF_003149025.1 Rathayibacter iranicus NCPPB 2253 = VKM Ac-1602 | reverse complement strand
CTCGAACAGCTCTCCCTCGTCTATCCCGAACGCATCAACCGCTACCTCTAAACCCGAGACTCCACCCACTTACACACACAACTTGACAAGCTCGATCGGACAGATCGTTGGGAACGTCCTGCCCGGAGCGGCGGCGTTGAAGATCGCGAAAACGAGCGGACTTCTGGGCGAGGCCAACAAGGTCGCCGACTTCGGGAAACCCATCATCACGAACCCGAGCAGGACCACCAGCGCCCTGGAGTGGCTCAAGAACCAGATCGGCGCGGGAGGGGTGACAGTCAGCGACGAATTCACCCCGACGATACGGCCAGCAGACGGCATTGACGGGGCTACCGGCAAGCCCCGCGGTATTGATGGGCCGGAGCAGAAGCCTCGTGGTGTTGATGGTCCGGAGGAAAGGCCCCGTGGTGTTGACGGGCCGGGAAGCGTTACTCCTGGCGAGAAGACAGAGGTTCTGGATCCCTTTGATCCGAACCGTAAGGGTGCGCTGCTTCCCAACGTGAGATATCGTGCGAGTGCACCCGACACGAACCACAACTACGTGGCCGAGACGAACGCTGACGGTCTGATCGAGCGGGTCATCGTCGAGAACCTTCATTTGAAGCCCGCCGGCCGTACTCGCTTTGACAATGCGCGGGACACGCCAGGTAAGCTCCCCACGGATGACGCGGGTCACCTGATCGCGGATGTCTTCGACGGCAGCCCAGAACTCGACAACCTCGTCAGCCAAGCACGAGTTCTCAACCGCGGCGCGGGCTCGAAATGGAGGGCAATGGAACGCGCCTGGGAAGATGCTTTACGCGACGTCCCTCCGCGCGCCGTCACTGATATCGAAATCAAGGTTCTCTACGACGGCGGCAAACGACCAATAAGTTTGGATGTCAAATATAAAATTGGCGGCGAACCTGACGGCGACAATTTCCCAAACCCCGTACCAAATATTGATTAGGGAACTGTAATGAACAACGAGACTAGTTTCGAACGGCTATTCGAGATTCAAGACGAGATTCTTATGTTCACCATGGAGCAGGTCGGTGATAAAGTCGACAAGTTCTACGTGCAAGGTAAAATCACGGACGATAGTCGTGGAAATGTCACAAGTGTCCAGGGTAACATCAGGAATGTCATTGTCGGCGGTCGCGTCCTCGGCGTCTCTGCTGTCCTGGATGATACCGAATTCTATAAAAATGTCGATTTCGTCAGGCCGCGAATCGTTGAGCTGCACGACATCCTCCGTACCGTGCAGGGTAAATCCCCAGTGCGGTTTCGCTGGGCGGTGGACACCACAGCGGGCACTGCTGAGAGTGATTGGACATACTACGATGATCTCTCTGACGAGGAGAAGAAGGACGATTTCTGGAGGTTCTGGAAGGGTGACATCGCGTGGAAAGCGCAGCTTGAGGCTGAGCTAGCCGGCGAGTAAAACCAAGAGGATTTTGCGTCTGATTGTGAAGTGTCAGCGGGAGACGCGGATCGAATCAGCGCGGGTGCGACGTTGGCGTTCGCGGGGCTGGGTGGGTCGTTGATTGTGGGGGGGTGTGAACAGCGCGATTAACGACGCGTCGATTGCGTCG
>NZ_QGDV01000042.1 GCF_003149025.1 Rathayibacter iranicus NCPPB 2253 = VKM Ac-1602 | reverse complement strand
CCGAAGCGATCAACGGCCGCCTCGAACACCTCCGCGGCACCGCCCTCGGCTTCCGCAACCTCACCAACTACATCGCCCGCAGCCTGCTCGAAACTGGCGGCTTCAGACCCCGACTACACCCCCAATTACGATGAGCCATCAATGGCTACAATCGACGTACATAGCACTCCCGTGTACTACACGGCCTCAGGGAGCGGGCCGGGGCTACTCTTCGTCCACGGCACGGCCGCTGACGGTGAGTCAAACTTTGGACACATCCGTGACATGTTCTCCGATCGCTACACAGTCATCACACCCGATTTTTCCGGCAGCGGGAGAACGCCGTTGCGCAGCGAGGATCTCAGCGTCGATGACCTCGTGGATCAAGTTGTAGGGGCCGCTCAAGCAGTGACCGACGAGCCGTTCGACATAGTCGGGTTCTCACTCGGTGCAGTCGTCGCCGCAGCGGCGGCCGCCAAATACGCCGGCAAAGTACGTCGCCTGATCATCATCAACGGCTGGGCGCGGAACGACGACCCTCGCCAGCAGTTAACCCTCGACTTATGGCAGCGGCTCGCGCAGACCGATGAAGGCGCGTTCTCTGCATATAGCGCGCTCCTCATCTTCTCGCCCCCGTTCCTCAGCAGCTTCGGAAGCGACGGGGTCAAAGCTACGGTCGAGGCGATCACGGCCGACGCAGGCACTCTTCGCCAGATTGAGCTTGACCATCGCATTGACATTCGTGATCGGCTCCCTGCGATCTCGTCACCAGCGCTGGTCATCGGCTCCACCCGTGACGTGCTTATTCCGATCGAGCACGCCCGCGAACTCCATGACGCCATCCAGGGGAGCGAGTACGCCGAGCTGGAGAGCGGGCACATGGTCGTCTTCGAGAAGACGGAGGAACTCGTTCACCTCATTTCGGAGTTCCTCGACAGGGCTTGAACACAGAGTTACCGGCAGCGCGATGGTTGGGTGCGCGAGTCGTCGCCGGGGTCACGTTGGTCTCGGCAACCGAGAACATCGACGAGACCCCCTCCGGGATGCTGCTGCACGGCATCATGTCGATGCATCGCACAGTTTTACTCCAAGAACCTCGCCACCGAGGTCACCAAAGGACTCACCCAGAGATTCGGGCCCGGCGGCACCCCCACGCGCGCACCCATCGGCTACCTCAACATCCGCAAACGCGACGAGCAAGGCCGTGGGTGTTCGAGCAGTACGCCACCGGCGAGCGGTCCGTGGTGGACCTCCTCGCCAAGGTCACCGCCCGCGGCCAGACCACTGTCCCCACCCCAAAGCGGCCGTCCGCGCCAGTCGCACGATCGGGGTTCTTCAAGCTGCTGCGCGTACTACATCGGCATCGTCCGCTACAAAGGCGCCGAACAGCCCGGCACCCACGAACCACTCATCGACATCGACACGTGGCAGCAGGTCCAAACCCTGCTCGACGCCCGCAAGATCGCCTCCGAACGACGCCACACCCACGACCACTACCTCAGAGGTCCCCTGTTCTGCGGGGCCTGCGGGTCCCAGATGCTCGCTGAGCCCTTCGTCACCCTCACACCAGAACCCGCATTTACAGGTGTCGTCTTCACGGCGGAGCAGTTCGACACGCTCTCCGTCGGAGAGGTCATCGTCGGCGACGTCCGCGACGGCACCTCGAAGACTCTCTCGGTCCA
>NZ_QGDV01000041.1 GCF_003149025.1 Rathayibacter iranicus NCPPB 2253 = VKM Ac-1602 | reverse complement strand
TCGATGACAAAGCCCTCGCCGTGAGCGGCTACGACGTCATCTCGTCGTTCGGGATCGGCAACGGCGACCGTCTCCAAATTCAAGAGTGAGTGAGTGAGTGAGTAGCGAAAAATGCCGCAGACCCATTTAGTGAGCTTCGACGTAAAGGAGGATAGGTATGACCGATCTGCAGTCTGATTCCGGGCCGCTGGGGGGCCGCACGTTTTTGCCGTTGGGAAGTGTGGTGATTCTGAATGGTTCGGTGAAGAAGTTACTGATTGTCAGTCGAGGGTCGGTCGTGGAGGATCAGTTCTTCGACTATGGCGCGTTTCTGTTTCCGGAGGGCATGGTTGATACGAATGTTGTCTATTTCAGCGGCGACAACATTGCGAAGATCGTGTCTGAGGGGTATCGGGATGCTGATGAGGATCTCGTGGTCGAGATCCTGAATATCGCTTACGCCCGGTTCCAGCAGGAACATCGCCCGCCCGCGGCTGTTCCTGCGCTGGTAGCGCCCGCTCGGGTTGCCGCGGACGACGACTTGTTCGCCGGTGTTCGCGACGTGGGAGATGACGATGAATGAGGAACTGGCGTTGGCGCAGGTGCGGGAACTTGATGACGTCATCGCCCAGCTGGACACGGTGCGCGGTGAGGCGGATGGGCTCCGGGTCGATGACTATAAGGATGCGGGCGGGGCGCTGTGGGCTGGGCAGAGTCGCACCAGTTTCACGGATGCTCTCGACGCGGCGAGGTCGGATCACGCCCGAATTAGCGACCAGATCGGGCAGGCCATCGGTGACTGCAAGAGCAAGCAACGCGCGCTCGCGTTCTCGATCAACCCGCTCGAGCATCCGGTCCTTTCCGCGCAGGCGGTCGCGATAGCCCTGAACTGAACGAGACGTAAGAGGAGGCAAGAGACGATGGGCTCAGACACACGAGGCATAGCTGACGGGTTCCATGAGGAGACCCAGACGGTGTCTACTCTCACGTCCTGCGTGGCGGAGACGAAGGACGGATGGGATCGGGGTGGTGACCTAAATGTTCCAGGGGTCACGGCTGTCTCCGAGATCTCCGCGGACCTGTCCACCCTGATCGCGACGTATGGTGCTGCGGCGCAGACGGACACGAACGAGTTCGATCAACTCGGGGTGAATATCGAAGTGCAGGACGCGCAGGATGCGCAGGGTGGCGAGGTGTCCGAGTGAGTGTGGTGGAGTTTTCTGCGGATTCGTGGCAGGCGTCGTCTCCGGGGTTGCAGAAGAGTCTCGCGGAGCGGGGTGAGGCCCTTGATGCGCTTCTGCAGGGGCTTGAGAGTCTCGCGGCCTCGGGGAATATCAGTGGTCAGGGTGCGGACGCGATGCGTGCGTATATTCGGGAAGTGCATGTCCCGATCGTGCAGTCGCTGTTGGTGTGCCTGTCCACGTTCCAGACCGCGATCGGCGTGTACTGGAACGGATATTCGCAGGTGGATACGGACGGGAATTTCCGGCTCATAAACGATGAGTACGACGCGCATCTGGCTCAACTTGATACTGGTATCGGGCGGTTGCGGGGGTTCGCGGCCGATCTGCGGTCGATTGCTGCTCGCGCGTCGCATCTGGTGGCGTTGGACGGCGCTGGCGCGACCGCGGCCGACAATGCTGCGGAGGGTTTCGAGCGGATGCGGTCGATCGCGAAGTCTCAGCAGGAGACGTGGGCGGCGTATGAGGCCACCGATCATGGGTTCGACCAGGTCAAGAATCTTCTCGCTGAGTTGAACAGTATCGTGAAGAATGTCGGGAGTCTTACTGTCGGGCAGGGGCGCTCCTACACGGCGGGGAGTTTCGATCTCACTTTGCAGAGGTTGAGCGGGTTGACCGGGGGGATGCTGGATTACTGTCGGGAGAACCAGCAGGCCGCGTCCGACGGGTGGGAGACCTTGTTCTCCGGGTATGTCGATGATGTTGAAGCTGAACAGGATCGGCAACGGAAAGAGGATGCCCTGTGGGGGGTGCTGTGGGACGCGGTACAGGTCGTTGAGGGTGTGTTGATTCTCGCGGTGGGCGTGGTGGGTACGCCGTTTAGCGCGGGTGCGACGTTGGCGTTCGCGGGGCTGGGTGGGTCGTTGATTGTGGGGGGTGTGAACAGCGCGATTAACGACGCGTCGATTGCGTCG
>NZ_QGDV01000040.1 GCF_003149025.1 Rathayibacter iranicus NCPPB 2253 = VKM Ac-1602 | reverse complement strand
GCGGCAGCATATCGAGAAGCGCTTGGTGACACCGAAGTCCTCAATAGACCGAACGCTGTGCGCGACAGATTCGACCTGATCACCCAATCCCCAGATAGAACCCGGCTGACCTTCACCGAAGCGAAAGGTGGCGATGCGAAGCTCAGCAGTACAGGTCGCAAAGTCGACGGAGAATCGGCGGGGCAAGGTTCTACGACCTACTTCAATGACCTATTCCAGAAAGATCCGGAGTTTCGGGCCTGGTTAGACGAGAATCCTGGCGTTCTCGAAAAACTGCAGAAAGGTGAGATCAAGATCGAATATCAGATGGTCAGAGCGCGACCGGACGGAACCGTGGAAGTCTCTGATCTGGTACTCGACCAGAGCGCTCTGGTATTGGAGTAACAAACCTTGCGATCAAGCGCACGAATGTCTATACTAGGAGAATTATGAGTGATTTCACACGGCTGAACGCCGACCAACTACGTCCAATAATCGAGGCTTCTCGAGCACTAAAATGGCCTGCTACGAGAGCGGATATAATGTCGGTAGCCGAAAAGCTTCATTGGGAGATTACTTCAGACGGCGAAGATGGCATTGATCTGCTTTCTGCGCTACCCCTGAGTGATAACCGGGTCAACGTGCTCTTGAGCGATGAATGCGTTCTAAAAGTCGACATCCCAGTCTCAGACAGAGTACGAAACATAGATAACGATCTGCAACCTGATCTGAGGTCAAGCTTCCGCGCGATCGTTGACGACGTCAACGTCATCCTCGACGGCGGAAAGACGAAGACTCCTGGTATGCGTCAATATCACTGGGATTTCGACGATTCAAGCCGCCTCGCAGTAGAGAATATTGGTGCAAAGATCATCCTTCAAGTCTTGTCACCACACTGGGCGAATGTTGAGCGCGAAGAGGAGCGCCAAGGGCTTGATCCCTCACGTCCGTTCGATGACCATCAAGAGTCCGACATCTGAATAACCAATATGGCAGCTTTCAAGCGGTTATTGAGGGGCAACCGATCAAGACTGTCCATGTCATTGTTCACAATGTGCGATAATTGAAAGTATTGTCATAACGACAATATATGTTATTTCACTGAATGGCGCTTCTGATATGGAGCTCCCCAACGACCTATTCGTTGAGGAGGTTATCCGTAAGGCTCCCACATTGATGAACGACAAAGATCAGTTCGCGATTTCTTTGAGGCTTATGCAAAACTCGCTTGAGCGTCACAAAACCCCAGGTCAAAGGCACCTTCGTTAAGCGCGTGATTCCGTTTTGCATAAGCCTCTTTGTCTCGCCTCCCGGAGGGCAGGCGGTTGTGGGATGATGTGCCTGGTTCTTGGGCGGACTTGTTTTTGCAGGCTGCTGGGAGTTCTGCTGCGATAATGATCGAGGTGCGTAAGCAGAATGTGGTGGGTACGCCGTTCAGCGCGGGTGCGACGTTGGCGTTCGCGGGGCTGGGTGGGTCGCTGATCGTGGGGGGTGTGAACAGCGCGATTAACGACGCGTCGATCGCGTCGACCGGTGAGGGGTTGAACCTGGCCGGGATGGCCAGCGATCAGGTGGCCCAATGGTATGACGTCACTGTGATGCGGCCGGCGGTCGAGTCCGGGTCGTGGGCGGGGCAGCTCGTCGCTGGTGTCGGGTCTGGCGTGGGGCAGCTGGTCAGCGGTGCGGCGCAGATGAATTTGCGTGACACGGGGCGTGGGATCGAGGCCCTCGTCTTCGATGAGGACGTGCGTAACCAGGCGTGGCAGCAGGTTACGACGCTCGTTGACCAGGTTCGCGCGGGTAACCCGGTGGTGATCGGACAGATCGTTGGGAATATCCTGCCCGGAGCGGCGGCGTTGAAGATCGCGAAAACGAGCGGACTTCTGGGCGAGGCCAACAAGGTCGCCGACTTCGGGAAACCCATCATCACGAACCCGAGCAGGACCACCAGCGCACTGGACTGGCTTAAGAATGACCTCGGCGCGGGAGGGGTGACAGTCAGCAACGTATTCGAGCCGACGATACGGCCAGCAGACGGCATTGACGGGGCGACCGTGAAGTCGCGTGGTGTCGACCAGCCGGGCGGTAGTAATGCTCCGGGTCCGGTGAAGTATCCGACTGGCCGGTTGCCGAAGTATGGTATACCGAACTCTTTCGGGTATGATTCTGACGGGGTTCGTCTTCCTTACGCGAATAGTCGCCCTGCTTACGCGCCCGGACAAGTCAAAAGGGTGTGGAGGGAAACCCGCAGGAAACAAGTGAGCGACATCAGGGCCGGCGAGCCGGGGGCCCCGCCGAGGTGCCCCAAGCGGCATCAGCTCTGGGTCAAAGACAAGTCAGGCGAATGGAAACTTATCAAGTGGCGACCTGGAGAACCCCGCGCTGGCCTCTGGGACATGGGACACATCCCAACGGCCAAATATGCCAAACTTCGAAACCAGTACCTCAATCATGAAATCACGAAGGAAAAATTCTTAGAAGAATATCACAAAGCGGAGAAT
>NZ_QGDV01000039.1 GCF_003149025.1 Rathayibacter iranicus NCPPB 2253 = VKM Ac-1602 | reverse complement strand
ACTTCGGGAAACCCATCATCACGAACCCGAGCAGGACCACCAGCGCCCTGGAGTGGCTCAAGAATGACCTCGGCGCGGGAGGGGTGACAGTCAGCAACGAATTCACCCCGACGATACGGCCAGCAGACGGCATTGACGGGGCTACCGGCAAGCCCCGCGGTATTGATGGGCCGGAGCAGAAGCCTCGTGGTGTTGATGGTCCGGAGGAAAGGCCCCGTGGTGTTGACGGGCCGGGAAGCGTTACTCCTGGCGAGAAGACGGAGGTTCTGGATCCCTTTGATCCGGACCGTAAGGGTGCGCTGCTTCCCAACGTGAGATATCGTGCGAGTGCACCCGGCACGAACCACCGGTACGTGTATGAAACGAACGCTGACGGTCTGATCGAGCGGGTCACCGTCGCGAACCTGTTTTTGAAAACCGCACGTAAGCGGTTCAGGAATATGCGCCTCACCCCGGGTAGGCTCCGTGGTGACGATGCCGGTCACCTGATCGCCGACATGTTCGACGGCAGCCCCGCCTTGGAAAATCTCGTCAGCCAAGCCAAGTCGGTGAACCGGGGCGCAGGATCGAAATGGACCGCCATGGAACGCGACTGGCGAGATGCTCTCACCGACGTCCCACCACGCACGGTCACTAATATCGAAATCAAGGTTCTCTACGACGACACCAACCGACCAACCGCCTTCGAGATCGAGTACGAAATCGACGGGAAGCCATCCAGGGCAAATATTCCGAATCCCCTACCCTATGAATAGCAATGGGAGCCAATATGAACAACGAATCAAATTTTGAGCGGTTGTCGCAGATCCAGGAAGAAATCATTGACTTTACCTTGGGGCAGGTGGGTGATGATGTCGAGAAGCTTTATATTCAGGGTAAAGTCTCTGACGATGATCTCGGCAATATTACCAGCGTTCAAGGGCAACTGGACTATGCGATCGTGGACGGCAAGGTGGTTGACAACATAAAAGTTGTGACCAAAGAAGAGTATCGCGAGAATTCAAGATATATTCTCCCTCGAATTGAAGAGCTGCATAACTTGCTTATCGCCCTTCAGGGTAAATCTCCAGTGCGATTTCGTTGGGTGGTAGACACCCGAACCGGCATGGTCGAGAGCGACTGGACGTACTACGACAACCTGACTGACGAAGAGAAAAAGGACGACTTCTGGCAGAACTGGAAAGGCGACTTCGCGTGGAAAGCGCAGCTTGAGGCCGAGCTCGCCGGCGAGTAAGACCAGGAGGATCTTGCGTTCGATCGCGAAGACTCAACAGGAGACGTGGGCCGCGTATGAGGCCACGGATCCGGGGTTCGGTCAGGTGAAAAACCTCGTGGCGGAGTTGAACCGGGTTGTGGCAAACCTGGGGAGTCTGACTGTCGGGCAGGGACGCTCCTACCTCCCGGGGAGCTTTAACCTCACGCTCGGGAGGCTGGGGGGCTGACGGGGGGTGGAATATTGCGAGCAGAATCGGGAGGTCGCATCCGCTGGGTGGAGGGCTCTGTTCTCGGGGTATGTCGCTGATGTGACCGCGGAGGCGGAGTGGAAGCGGACAGAAGACGCTCTCTGGGGCTTGATGTGGGATGGGTTGCAGGTCGTCGCGGGCGCCGTGGTCACCGCCGTCGGGATCGGTGCGGCCCCGTTCACGGGTGGTCTGTCTCTGGGATTTAGTGCCCTGGGCGGTTCGCTGATGGTCGGCGGGGTGAACAGTGCCATCAATCACGTCACCATCGCGACGGTCGGTATGGAGGGCAATGGAACGGGCCTGGGAAGATGCTCTCCGTGGCGTCCCCCCACGCGCCGTCACTGATATCGAGATCAAGGTTCTTTACGACGGCGGCAAACGACCAATAAGTTTGGATGTTCGATATAAAATCGACGGCGAACCTGACGGCGACAATTTCCCAAACCCCGTACAAAATATTGATGAGGGAACTGTAATGAACAACGAGAATAGTTTCGAACGGCTGGCGGAGATCCAAGACGAGATTCTTATCTTCAGCATGGAGCAGGTCGGTGATAAAGTCGACAAGTTCTACGTGCAAGGTAAAATCACGGACGACAGTCGTGGAAATGTCACAGGCGTCGAGGGTAACATCAGGACTGTCATTGTCGGCGGTCGCGTCCTCGACGTCTCTGCTGTCCTGGATGATGCCGAGTTCTATGAGAATGTCGCTTTCGTCAGGCCGCGAATCACGGAACTGCACGACATCCTCCGTATCCTGCAGGGTAAATCCCCAGTGCGGTTTCGCTGGGCGGTGGACACCACAGCGGGCACTGCTGAGGGTGATTGGACATACTACGATGATCTCTCTGACGAGGAGAAGAAGGACAACTTCTGGAGGTTCTGGAAGGGTGACGAAGCTTGGACGGCGCAGCTTGAGGCTGAGCTAGCCGGCGAGTAAAACCAAGAGGATTTTGCGTCTGATTGTGAAGTGTCAGCGGGAGACGCGGATCGAATCAGCGCGGGTGCGACGTTGGCGTTCGCGGGGCTGGGTGGGTCGTTGATTGTGGGGGGTGTGAACAGCGCGATTAACGACGCGTCGATTGCGTCGACCGGTGAGGGGTTGAATCTGGCCGGGATGGCCAGCGATCAGGTGGGCCGGTGGTATGACGTCACTGTGATGCGGCCGGCGGTTGAGTCCGGGTCGTGGGCGGGGCAGCTCGTCGCTGGTGTCGGGTCTGGCGTGGGGCAGCTGGTCAGCGGTGCGGCGCAGATGAATTTGCGTGACACGGGGCGTGGGATCGAGGCCCTCGTCTTCGATGAGGACGTGCGTCACCAGGCGTGGCAGCAGGTTACGACGCTCGTTGACGAGGTTCGCGCGGGGAACCCGGTGGTGATCGGACGAGCGTGTCAAATGGTGTGTGTAAGGGGTGGGTCTCCTTACGGGAGGAGTGACATTGTTGGCTATTGATAGGGCGTCGCGTGAAGAGCGACGTAA
>NZ_QGDV01000038.1 GCF_003149025.1 Rathayibacter iranicus NCPPB 2253 = VKM Ac-1602 | reverse complement strand
CCAGCCCCGGACCCCACACCACCGACAACCTCCTCGCCGCCAGCGCAGGAGGACTCGCCGCCGGCGGCCTCGGAGGCGCCGCCGGCCGACGCCTCAGCGGAGCCATCGGCGCCGAACGCCTCGCCGACGCCGCCCTCACACCCGTCTCCAGACGCCTCACCGGAGCCGCCCTCGTCAACAAAGGCAAACGCGGCGTCCAAGCCTCCATCGACGCCCTCGAAGCACGCGGCGATACCCTCGTCGGGACCGAGATCACGATCGATGTCGAAGGCGTCCGAACACGAATCGACATCCTCGCCGAAGAACCATCCGGCACCAGGTACATCACTGAAGCGAAGAACGGACCGCGTGCGGAACTCACGAAGAACCAGGAAATCGCTTTCCCTCTCATCAGAGAAGGGAAAGGTGCCATACCCACCGGCCGGAGAGCTGAAGAAGCTGGCCTCGAACCAGGACAACCATTGAAACCGATGGAAGTAAGAGAAGATCGTTGGGACATAGGTTAGGAGAATAAGTTGTCGTTTCATACAGAGGTCGAAGCGGTTTGTGTACGCATGCTGAAGGAAGTGGGATTCCAGAGAAAGAAAGGCCGCACTGTCCTTCCTCTGTACGAGGGGTGGCAAGGATGGGTCGGGCTCAATAGCAGCGGCTGGACTCCGCGAGACGGAATCATATACCCCATCATCGGCGTCATCTGCGATGAAGTTCAGAGCACCTACTATGACGTGCAACCGGAGCTTCCGGGAAGAAATTTCCCTACGCCGACTATTACCATGCCCCTCGGGTACGCGGCTGACGTTCCGGAACTGCGGCAATGGATCTTCACAAACGACGGCACCGTCGAGAAGCAGGCGGCAGACCTGACTCAAGCCGTCGTTGACATCGGCATTCCCTACATGCGTAGGCACGCGTCACTCGACGCCATCCGGAAGAGGCTTTCTGGCGATAACATAAGACCTACTCCATTCAACGCCGAAGAGAAGCTCGCGGTCACAATTCTCGTCCAGGACGGCTACGAGGCGGCGCGCGCGCATATTAAAGCAGAACTCGCGAAGATTTCGGGAAAAGAAGATCCCTCCTCCCAGTATGATCGTAAGTTCGCCGAAAAGTTCCTTGCGTATCTCGACCGGACTGCGCGGTGACGCACGTTTCAGCCATCTGAGCAGAAAGTATCGCCTAAGCCGAGACCCTTCGGCGGCAGGCGGCCGGACGGGGCCCCTGGTCTTGTCGAAGGCGGTGCAGAGCGTTGATGCGTGCAATATGTTGATCGTTTGACCCGATTACTCATCCACACTCCTTGCGGTGGGCGAGACTCCGATCCTTGCCACGCCGGGAGGCGTCACCGGCATCGGCGACACCTGGACCGGCGGCAGCTGGCGGGCCGAACGCGCGACCAACGCCGACGACCCCTGGGGCGTCGCTCCCGGCCCCGATACCGGACTGCCGCCCGGTATCGACCTCCCCGCGGGGATCAGCCTCACCGGGTCCGGTGGCCTCGCGGTCGCGGGACTGGAATGGCTCGGCCACCGCGCCTACGACCCGGGGACTCGGGGCTTCCTCACGGTGGATCCCCTCGAACCCGTCACCGGCGCGGGCTGGTCCGGGAACCCGTACTCGTACGCCGGGAACGACCCCCTCCACGCCCTCGACCCCACCGGACTGCGCCCCGTCACCGACGCGGAACTCCAGGCCTACCGCAACGGGAACAACGGCGCATTCGCCGCCGCCCAAGACTGGTGGTCGAACAACTGGGAATACGTCGCCGCGGGCGCCGCGATCGTCGGCGGCATCGCCCTCATGTTCACCGGTGTCGGCGGACCCGTCGGCATGGCCCTCATCGGAGCCGCGTCCGGTGCTCTCCTGTCCGGCGGAATGTCCATCGCCGGACAGAAAGCGGTCAACGGCAGCGTCGACTGGGGCCAAGTCGGCATCGACTCCGCCGTCGGAGCGCTCGGCGGCGGCGCCGGAGGAGCAGCCGAGTTCCTCGCCTACCGCGCCGGCGCCGGCGCCTTCAAGGCCGAAGTCATCGCCGGCACCGCCGACGGCGGCGTCTCCGGCGCCGCCCAATACCTCACCAGCCCCGGACCCCACACCCCCGACGGCCTCCTCGGCGCCACCTCCGGCGGAGCAGCAGGAGGCGCCGCAGGAGGAGCCGCCAGCGGACTCGGCGGTGCCGCCGCCCGCCGCCTCGGTGGCGACATCCCCGCCACCCGACTCGACGACGTTCCCCTCACCCCTGTCCGACCACGCCTCAACGGTGCTGCCCTCGTCAACAAAGGCAAACGCGGCGTCCAAGCCTCCATCGAAGCCCTCGAAGCACGCGGCGATACCCTCGTCGGAACCGAGATCACCATCGACGTCGGAGGAGTCAGGACACGCATGGACATCCTCGCCAGAACACCATCCGGGGAGCTGTACTTCATCGAAGCCAAAAACGGCCTCTTCGCGAAACTCACAAAAAACCAGGAAATTGCCTTTGACCTCATTAGAGACGGGAAAGGCGCCATACCTCGCGGCAGGAAAGCAAAGATTGCTGGCCTTGAACCAGGCGAAGAGTTGGGTCCAATGCACATTCGAGAAGATTATTGGGATTTAGGTTAGGAGAATACCATGTCATTTCATACAGAGGTTGAAGCGGTTTGCGTGCGCAAGCTGAAGGAAGCCGGGTTTCGCAGGAGAAAAGACACCATTACGGCACCGCTGTCTGAGGGGTGGCAGGGGTGGGTCGGGCTCAACAGTGGCGGCTGGACCCCTCAAGATGGTGTTATGTACCCCATCATCGGCGTCATCTGCGATGAGATCCAGAGGATCTACTACGAGATACAAACGCATCTTCCAGGGCGAAACTACCCGACGCCGACGATTACAATCCCTCTCGGGTATGCCGCCGACGTGCCGAAGCTGAGACAATGGTTTTTCACGAACGACGACACCGTGGAGGAGAGGGCGACAGACCTGGTTCAGGCCGTCGTTGATATTGGCATTCCGTACATGCGACGGCACGCTTCACTCGACGCCATCCGTGCGACCCTCTCGGGAGATAACATGATCCCAAACCCACGCGTTGCACGGCAGAAACTTGCGATCGTCATCTTCATGCAAGACGGACCTCGAGCAGCGCGTGCTCAAGTCGAAGCAGACCTCGCTAGGTTCTCCACAGAAGACAATGCCGCATCCGAAGCCGATCGGAGGTTCGCCAAGGCTTTTTTCGACTACATAGACCGATAGGCCCCATAGATTCAACAGTTCACTGCGCGCCGACGAATCCGGGATCGTCGGCGTGAGCGAGGTCGCGCGGCGCTGAGGCTTCGCGCACTTAGGCCGCTTTGCAGCCTCCAACAATCACCGCTTCGACGAGCGCCCCAGCATAACCCTCGAGTCGTGACCGTGCATCAGAGGTAGTCGACCTCGTCGACTTCGACCTCGCCTCACCAACGACCCCCTCCACGCCCTCGACCCCACCGGACTGCGCCCCGTCACCGACGCGGAACTCCAGGCCTACCGCAACGGGAACAACGGCGCATTCG
>NZ_QGDV01000037.1 GCF_003149025.1 Rathayibacter iranicus NCPPB 2253 = VKM Ac-1602 | reverse complement strand
CCAGCCCCGGACCCCACACCACCGACAACCTCCTCGCCGCCAGCGCAGGAGGACTCGCCGCCGGCGGCCTCGGAGGCGCCGCCGGCCGACGCCTCGACAAAACAGCGGACAAACTACTCGACGAGATACCAGCGGTACCACGACTCCCGCAAGACATGAACGTAAGCCCAAAACCGCCACTAGTAAAGGACCCTTTGGGGCGGACGGTAGGGAAGAACGCGAACCAAAACGCCGAAGTCTGGGACATCGTGGACCGCCTCCAGCACACCAGGGGAGTCACGGATATTCGAGTTGATCAGCAGCAGATCAATGCACACGGTGAGCGCGTCGGCATTAATCGGCCGGACGTACAGTACACAGATGCCGACGGTGTTCGCCGTTATATAGAATGGGATACAACCGCCTCCGGTCGGGGGCCGGATCATGCGGCAAGATTGAGAGCGAATGACCCGGACGGTGTCATCGAACTACGAATAGTGGACTGAGAAGAGGAACGCATTATGGTTGATGCTCGAGTGCTCGGTGACAGGTTCGCGCCCATCACGTCACGGATGGGATTCGTGCGCGCTCCCGCTGCTGCTGTCGCCCTAACCTATTACGAATGGGATCACGACGAGAACTCACGCGACACGATCACCGAGGTAACGGGCGGGATATCCGAGGCGGCGCCTCTGATGGAACCCCTGGAATTTGGATCGCCACATAAGTTTCTCGTAGTAGGCACGGCCAACCCGGAATGGAGCGCATTCGTGGAGAACGGGGCGCAGGGCACCGACCCGAGTGGCTCCACCAAAGTACTAGGGCAGCGACTAAACACCGATTCCCTCTACATCACTTGCATACCCTCATGCCCGCCTGGAGACGAACGCGCCAGACTCGGCGCTCGTCAGTTTGTCGTTCACCGTCCAGACCCGGACCCTTCTGCGGGTCTCGCGAAGACGATACGGGTAATCGAATTGACGCAGGACAGCCGCTGGACCTTTCACACCTCCGGCGACCCTTTACCCTTCGAGGACGTCGCCGCTTACACCAACCGTCGTATCGCCGACCGGTTCACCGCGGAGATGCTTGCCGACTATTGCGCCGCCTACGGTCTGCGCCCGTTCGATGACGACTTTTTCCCCGGACCCTCCTACATCATCGAACGAGAACAAAAACTCTCGCCCTTAGCCCGGGTGCGCCCGTCGGAAACGTTCGCGCAAGCGCAAGCCCGCCTGGGCATCATGCCGCGCGACGATAACCAGGAAGAGAACAAGCCGTGACCGACGACGCCACCAGCGAGCAGACCCCGGACGACGAGGGCGTCACCGACCGTGATCTCCTGCACGCCGCTCTCCCTCTGACCATCACCGACGCAATCCCGCACTACCCGACCGCGACGCTCACCGGCCCCGACTGGCGCCTGGACCTCGACTGCGACTGGGCCCTCACCACCCCAGCGGGCCGCGTCACCGGCGAACACCCCCGCGACGCCTTCACCACCGCGTTCGCCACCCTCACCGGCCGGACCATCGTCCGTATCGACTGCGAAGCCGACGCCTACGACCCCGTCCTTACTCTCGATGACGGGTCCATCCTCGAAATCCTCGGCGGGAAAGACAACGACCCCTGGCACTGGAGCATCGGTACCACCGTCGACCTCGAAGGCCCCGACATCAACACTCACGACGACTTCCTCGCCGGCAACTGGAACTACCTCCCCGACAACTGAGTAGAACCAGGGGGGCGCGACGGAGCGTCCTCGCTCTCTGGTGCTTGACGTGGAGTAGACGGGTCCGCCACCGCTCGAAACTGCTACGTCGCTGCGCTCTCGCGGGCCGCGTGGGCTTGCTGGTGGCGGTAGAGCGTTGCGCGGCTCCACCCGAGGCGGCGGGCAGCGTCCTCGGCGGTGCGGCCACGTGCTCGGGCGTCCGCGGCGATCGCGAGCTTGTCCGCGATGACCGCCCGATTCGACAGGAGCCGGCCGAACCGGGTCCCGTTCGCGCGGGCCGCAGCGATGCCGGCGTTGACCCGTTCGACGATGAGCTCCCTCTTCGTACTCCGCGAGCATGTTCAGCATCAGCCGACCCGTCGAGGTCGACGGGTCGATGCCGTCCGAGGTCGACGGGTCGATGCCGTCCGAGATCGACCGGACTTGCACCCCGCGCTCACGCAGCAGGTTCCCCGTGTTCAGGACGTGGATCAGAGACCGACCGAGCCGGTCGACTCGCCAGATGACGACGGCGTCCCCGTCCTCGGCGTACTCGAGGAGCTTCTTCATCCCGCGCCGCTCGATCGCGGTCTTGCTCCCCGATGTCACGTCCGCGAACACGTCCCGTTTCTGCACCCCCGTGGTCGCGAGCGCGTCGACCTGCAACTGCGCGTCCTGATTCGACGTACTCACACGCGTGTAACCGGGAAGCCTCATCACCTCATCCTGACTCTGAAACACCCTCCCCGGCGGGTCCTAAAACACAGTACGGCGAGACAGCTTTATGAGACAGATCAGCGCCCACGTTTACGGGCGCGCCCAGCGTCGAACGAGCCAGCGATCGGGTGGCTTGATAACCTAATGGTTTTCAAGACGCCTACTGTTGCTTCGACGAGGTCGCCCGTACGAGCATGATGGTGGTTCAAGGATCAGGGGGGCACCGATGGTGTGGAAACGACGTCAGCACGAAGAGACACACGCAGTGGCCCCGCCGGATGTTTGGGTCGTGCAGCACGACGAATCGCCAAACAACACGATCCTTGGTGTCTTCGCATCGGAAGCTGAGGCGGCCACCTTCGCTGAGAAGGTTCAGCACCGCTTCCCTAACGGGGTCATCTACGCGAAGTTCCCGCTCGGATACCGATACGACAGTGGGCCTGGTTACGTCACATTCGGACCCAACGACACGGGAAAATGAGCGGCGCGGGGGCTGGAGCAGCCCCGCGCCGCTTGGGTGCTAATTAGTACCGCACGCGAGGTTCGCTTCCTCGTACGCCGATGCAGTCCCCGTCGTGCCCGTAGGGAACGTGCCGGTGCTCCTGACGATCATCCGGAAAGTCGTCTGACGAAGGTCATCGCACTTGCGAATTGGGGATGTCTGTTCGAGACGCCCCTGGCCCACGTTCACCGAGGTGAAAGGCCCCGCCACTTTTTGCAGCCCCCACCACACCGTCTTGTACAGATCAGTGGTCTGAGAGATCCGCGCCATGATCACCGTGCACTGCGTGGCAGGATGCCCACCGACGGCACCGTATGGGAACTCTCCCCCTGAAGCACGCTTGTAGACGTTGCCGGTGTTGATGCTGCAAGCCTGCCCGTTTGCAGCTGTGATCGGTGTACTGGCTCGTGCCACGTTCGCAGTGCTCGCCGATGAATCTGTGAATGTGACCGATGAATCGGTGCTGACTTCGGCGGCTTCTTCCCAAGTGAGGTCATCTGGTCCGGGGGCCGCAATGGCCGCGTCGTACGTGGGTGCATTTTCGGGTGCGCCGTCCGCGAGAGGCGACGACGCAACAGCATCACTGGTCGGAGTCGCCGCTATGGCCGGCGTCACGGTCAGCAACGAGGCAGTGATGAGAGCGCACGTGGCGGCGGACGTTGCAACGATACGAGCAGAGCGATTGGTCATGGTTCTCTTCTTCCCATTACGCCGGCGGCCACCCCTCGTAGCCGACACGTGCGCACGGCCTGTCTACTTCCATCCTCGGCGCCGTCGCATCCTCCCGAAGGCTGACCCGAGAACTGGAGTGTTCCCGTTTCGGTGGACTCGGGTTTATGCCGCGAGTTCGCGGATGTCTCTGTATCCTAGCTCATACTCTTTTGGTGTCAAATAGCCGAGGCTGGAATGTCGTCGTCGCGTGTTGTAGTAGGTCTCGATCCAGCGG
>NZ_QGDV01000036.1 GCF_003149025.1 Rathayibacter iranicus NCPPB 2253 = VKM Ac-1602 | reverse complement strand
ATCGTGAAGAATGTCGGGAGTCTTACTGTCGGGCAGGGGCGCTCCTACACGGCGGGGAGTTTCGATCTCACTTTGCAGAGGTTGAGCGGGTTGACCGGGGGGATGCTGGATTACTGTCGGGAGAACCAGCAGGCCGCGTCCGACGGGTGGGAGACCTTGTTCTCCGGGTATGTCGATGATGTTGAAGCTGAACAGGATCGGCAACGGAAAGAGGATGCCCTGTGGGGGGTGCTGTGGGACGCGGTACAGGTCGTTGAGGGTGTGTTGATTCTCGCGGTGGGCGTGGTGGGTACGCCGTTTAGCGCGGGTGCGACGTTGGCGTTCGCGGGGCTGGGTGGGTCGTTGATTGTGGGGGGTGTGAACAGCGCGATTAACGACGCGTCGATTGCGTCGACCGGTGAGGGGTTGAATCTGGCCGGGATGGCCAGCGATCAGGTGGGCCAATGGTATGACGTCACTGTGATGCGGCCGGCGGTTGAGTCCGGGTCGTGGGCGGGGCAGCTCGTCGCTGGTGTCGGGTCTGGCGTGGGGCAGCTGGTCAGCGGTGCGGCGCAGATGAATTTGCGTGACACGGGGCGTGGGATCGAGGCCCTCGTCTTCGATGAGAAGGTGCGTAACCAGGCGTGGCAGCAGGTCTCGACGCTCGTTGACGAGGTCCGCGCGGGAAACCCGGTGGTGATCGGACAGATCGTTGGGAATATCCTGCCCGGAGCGGCGGCGTTGAAGATCGCGAAAACGAGCGGGGTTCTGGGCGAGGCTAACAAATTCGCCGACTTCGCGAAACCCATCATCACGAACCCGAGCAGGACCACCAGCGCACTGGACTGGCTTAAGAATGACCTCGGCGCGGGAGGGGTGACAGTCAGCAACGAATTCACGCCGACAATACGGCCAGCAGACCGCATTGACGGGGCGACCGGCAAGCCCCGCGGTATTGACGGGCCGGAGCAGAAGCCTCGTGGTGTCGATGGTCCGGAGGAAAGGCCCCGTGGTGTTGACGAGCCGGCGAGCGTTACTCTTCGTCAAAAGGCTGAGGTTCTGGATCCGTTTGATCCGAACCGCAAGGGCGCGCTGCTCCCCGACATCATCTACCGTGCGAGTGCACCCGGCACGAACCACCAGTACGTGTATGAAACGAACGTTGACGGTCTGATCGAGCGGGTCACCGTCGCGAAACTGTTTTTGAAGGCCACACGTAAGCGGTTCAGGAATATACGCCTCACCCCGGGTAGGCTCCGTGGTGATGATGCCGGTCACCTGATCGCCGACATGTTCGACGGCAGCCCCGCCTTGGAAAATCTCGTCAGCCAAGCCAAGTCGGTGAACCGGGGCGCAGGATCGAAATGGACCGCCATGGAACGCGCGTGGCGAAAGGCACTGAAAGCACATCCGCCACGTGCGGTTACCGATATTGAGATCAAGGTTCTCTACGACGGCACCAGCCGACCAACCGCGTTCGAAGTCAAATACAAAATCGACGGAACGCCCTTCACTCGCTCTATCCCCAACCCCGTTACTGAGATCAATTAAGAAGGAGAGTTATGCCCAATGAGACCAGTTTCGAACGGCTGTCGGAGATCCAGGACGAGATCCTGAGCTTCACGATGGAGCAGGTCGGCGACAAAGTCGACAATTTCTACGTGCAAGGTAAGATAACAGACGACGCGCACGGGAACGTTACAGGATACGAAGGTAACCTCAGGAACGTTGTTGTCGGTGGTCGTGTCCTCGACGTCTCCAATGTTCTCACCGATGAAGAGTTCTACGAGAACGCTGACTATGTTAAGCCGCGGATCGTCGAGCTGCACGATATTCTCCGTGAGCTGCAGGGCAAGTCTCCGGTGCGTTTTCGCTGGGCGGTTGACACGACAACGGGTCAGGTGGAGAGCGACTGGACGTACTACGACGATCTGACGGACGAAGAGAAGAATGACGACTTCTGGGAGAACTGGGAAGGTGATTTCGCGTGGAAGGCCCAGCTTGAGGCCGAGCTAGCGGGGCGGTAGTCTTCAGTTACTTGCTGGTGTCGTTTCTGATCTCGGGCAGGTGGTCAGTGAGGGTGCGCAGCTGAACGTGGGAGAGATCCATGATGGTCTCAACGTTCTGGCTACTGACGGAAGTGCCTGGTCTCAACGTCGCGAAACTGTTTTTGAAGGCCAAACGTAAGCGGTTCAGGAATATCCGCCTCACCCCGGGTAGGCTCCGGGGTGATGATGCCGGTCACCTGATCGCCGACATGTTCGACGGCAGCCCCGCCTTGGACAATCTCGTCAGCCAAGCCAAGTCGGTGAACCGGGGCGCGGGCTCGAAATGGACCGCCATGGAACGCGCGTGGCGAAAGGCACTGAAAGCACATCCGCCACGTGCGGTGACCGATATTGAGATCAAGGTTCTCTACGACGGCACCAGCCGACCAACCGCGTTCGAAGTCGAATACAAAATTGACGGACATCTTGTTTCTGACACGATCCCGAACCCAATTCCCTAACCCAAACACGAAGGACAATGATGGATAACGGCACTGGCTTTCAGTGACTATCGGAAATTCAGGAAGAGATTATTGCGTTCACGTGGGAGCAGGTAGGCGACAAAGTCGAAAAGTTCTACATCGAAGGCAAGATCTCCGATGATGCCTCCGGCAATATCACACAGTACAGCGGAAATCTCAAGTATTCGATCGCTAACGGTAAAGTTCTGAACAATTCCGATGTTCTTGCCAAGGAAGAGCTTAGGGAGAACGTTCGCTTTGTTCAGCCGCGGATCGTTCAGCTGCATGACATTCTCCGTGCGTTGCAGGGCAAGTCTCCGGTGCGTTTTCGTTGGTCGGTAGATACCCGGACCGAGCAGGTGGAGAGTGACTGGACGTACTACGATGATCTGACGGACGAAGAGAAGAAAGATGACTTCTGGCAGAACTGGGAAGGTGATTTCGCGTGGAAGGCCCAGCTTGAGGCTGAGCTAGCCGGCGAGTAGGACCGGGAGAAGTTTGCGTCTGATCGTGACGTCTCAGCAGGAGACGTGGGCGGCGTATGAGGCCACGGATCATGGATTCGACCAGGTCAAGAATCTCCTCGCTGAGTTGAACGGTATCCTGAACAATGTCGGGAGTCTTACTGTCGGGCAGGGGCGCTCCTATACGGCGGGGAGTTTCACTCTCACTTTGCAGAGGTTGAGCGGGTTGACCGGGGGGATGCTGGATTACTGTCGGGAGAACCAGCAGGCCGCGTCCGACGGGTGGGAGACCTTGTTCTCTGGGTATGTCGATGATGTTGAAGCTGAACAGGATCGGCAACGGAAAGAGGATGCCCTGTGGGGGGTGCTGTGGGACGGGATACAGGTCGTTGAGGGTGTGTTGATTCTCGCGGTGGGCGTGGTGGGTACGCCGTTCAGCGCGGGCGCGACGTTGGCGTTCGCGGGGCTGGGTGGGTCGCTGATCGTGGGGGGTGTGAACAGCGCGATTAACGACGCGTCGATTGCGTCGACCGGTGAGGGGTTGAATTTGGCCGGGATGGCCAGCGATCAGGTGGGCCAATGGTATGACGTCACTGTGATGCGGCCGGCGGTCGAGTCCGGGTCGTGGGCGGGGCAGCTCGTCGCTAGTGTCGGGTCTGGCGTGGGGCAGCTGGTCAGCGGTGCGGCGCAGATGAATCTGCGCGACACGGGGCGTGGTATCGAGGCCCTCGTCTTCGATGAGGACGTGCGTCACCAGGCGTGGCAGCGAGCTTGTCAAGTTGTGTGTGTAAGTGGGTGGAGTCTCGGGTTTAGAGGTAGCGGTTGATGCGTTCGGGATAGACGAGGGAGAGCTGTTCGAGGGCTTTCATCCAGTTCGTCACGACTTGTCCTTCGACGAGGCGTCCTTCGGCTTTGCGTTTCGCGCCGTGGGAGAGGCCGCGCTCGTTGGCGCGGTCGCGGGCTCGTTTGTCCTCAATGTTGCAGATCGCGAGCCAGAGCAGTGAGGTGCCCCATTGTTTCTGGACCACCGCGCAATTGGTATGATTGCCGCGTTGACCGAAAGGATGATCGGGATGTCAAGTTCCCGTGGGAAGTA
>NZ_QGDV01000035.1 GCF_003149025.1 Rathayibacter iranicus NCPPB 2253 = VKM Ac-1602 | reverse complement strand
CGGGGCGGACATCAATCTGCGCTCACCCAGGTTCGGCCTTCCACTGACGATGCTTCTCACGGATATTTCTGCCAGCCGCGAATACATTCGGGCCGCGTTTGCTGCGGTCACGGCGCACTCTCGACCTGACTTGACAGCGCATGTCGATCGGCGTCGTCAGGCCAGCGTGGGGCAGTATCTTGCGGACAACATGTTTGGTTTCATGCGGGATGAGGTTCGTGCGTATGCTGCGGCGACCGGGCAAGATATCGACGTGATCTCATGAGATGGAAGCGGCGTATGGAGATTATTCCTCGGGCGGGAGCGTGTCTGATGACGGTGAATGCGTGGGAGGGTCGCGCTCCGGTGCGGTGGATGCTGCGTGAGCCCTCGAACGCACGGGTCGACAATGGCTGGCGGATCATGAGCGCGGCGGACAGCAGTGAGTATCTCGCCGACTCGGACAACTGGCGCATCACCGATTTCAATGATGCTTGCGAGATCGAGCCCGCTCTGATCGGTATCTACGATCTCCCGGTGGGAAGTGATCTGCAGATCGTCATCGACGAGCAGGGCAAACGCATCGTCGACACGCCGACCGGTCAAGAACTGACACCCGACAGGATGTACGTCCCACCAAGCCAACGACGCTGACCTTCCTCTGCTTCCCACTCCCTCGGCCGACGCTGCCCTGGTCCGGACGAAAGCTGCTGCTTCGCTGACGAGGTTCTCGAGTGCTGGGCTGCCGTCGAAGGCATCCGCGATCAGGTGACCCGCGTCGTCCGTGGGGAGCTTGCCTGGCGTGTTCCGCCCATGGTTGAAGCGAGCACGGCCGGGGTCCTTCAGATGGAGGTTCTCGACGACGCCGTTCAGCGCGGGTGCGACGTTGGCGTTCGCGGGGCTGGGTGGGTCGTTGATTGTGGGGGGTGTGAACAGCGCGATTAACGACGCGTCGATTGCGTCGACCGGTGAGGGGTTGAATTTGGCCGGGATGGCCAGCGATCAGGTGGGCCAATGGTATGACGTCACTGTGATGCGGTCGGCGGTCGAGTCCGGGTCGTGGGCGGGGCAGCTCGTCGCTGGTGTCGGGTCTGGCGTGGGGCAGCTGGTCAGCGGTGCGGCGCAGATGAATCTGCGTGACACGGGGCGTGGGATCGAGGCCCTCGTCTTCGATGAGGACGTGCGTAACCAGGCGTGGCAGCAGGTTACAACGCTCGTTGACGAGGTTCGCGCGGGGAACCCGGTGGTGATCGGACAGATCGTTGGGAACATCCTGCCCGGAGCGGTGGCGTTGAAGGTCGCGAAAACGACCGGGGTTTTGGGCGAGGCTAACAAGGTCGCCGACTTCGGGAAACCCATCATCACGAACCCGAGCAGGACGACCAGTGCCCTGGAGTGGCTCAAGAACCAGATCGGCGCGGGAGGGGTGACAGTCAGCAACGAATTCACCCCGACGATACGGCCAGCAGACGGCATTGACGGGGCGACCGGCAAGCCCCGCGGTATTGACGGGCCGGAGCAGAAGCCTCGTGGTGTTGATGGTCCGGAGGAAAGGCCCCGTGGTGTTGACGGGCCGGGAAGCGTTACTCCTGGCGAGAAGACGGAGGTTCTGGATCCCTTTGATCCGGACCGTAAGGGTGCGCTGCTTCCCAACGTGAGATATCGTGCGAGTGCACCCGACACGACCCACAACTACTTGGCCGAAACGGACGCTGACGGTCTGATCGAGCGGGTCATCGTCGAGACCCTCCATTTGAAGCCCGTTGGTCGCCCTCGCTTCAGGCATGACCCGAACACGCCGGGTAAGCTCCCGACGGATGGCGCGGGTCGCCTGATCGCGGATGTCTTCGACGGCAGCCCAGAACTCGACAACCTCGTCAGCCAAGCACAAGTTCTCAACCGCGGCGCGGGCTCGAAATGGAGGGCAATGGAACGCGCCTGGGAAGATGCTTTACGCGACGTCCCTCCACGCGCCGTCACTGATATCGAGATCAAGGTTCTCTACGACGGCGGCAAACGACCAATAAGTTTGGATGTCACATATAAAATCGGCGGCAAACCTGGCGGCGACAATTTCCCAAACACCGTACCAAATATCGATTAGGGAACTGTAATGAACAACGAGACTAGTTTCGAACGGCTATTCGAGATTCAAGACGAGATTCTTATGTTCACCATGGAGCAGGTCGGTGATAAAGTCGACAAGTTCTACGTGCAAGGTAAAATCACGGACGACAGTCGTGGAAATGTCACAAGTGTCCAGGGTAACCTCAGGACTGTCATTGTCGGCGGTCGCGTCCTCGGCGTCTCTGCCGTCTTGGATGATACCGGTTTCTATGAGAATGTCGCTTTCGTCAGGCCGCGAATCACGGAGCTGCACGACATCCTCCGTATCGTGCAGGGTAAATCCCCAGTGCGGTTTCGCTGGGCGGTGGACACCACAGCGGGCACTGCTGAGAGTGATTGGACATACTACGATAATCTCTCTGACGAGGAGAAGAAGGACGATTTCTGGAGGTTCTGGAAGGGTGACATCGCGTGGAAAGCGCAACTTGAGGCTGAGCTAGCCGGCGAGTAAAACCCAGACAATTTTGCGTCTGATTGTGAAGTGTCAGCGGGAGACGCGGATCGAATACTAGGAGGCTTCTGCAAAATTGGTTTCTTTCTGAATGAAGAAGATGAGGTCGCGGACGGCGTTGAAGGCATCGTGGAAGGTGTGTAGTGGTCGCCGGTAGTCGGTGGGAAAGATGCGCCAGGTTTTGATGTGAGCAATTGTTCTTTTGATCACGTACCGGTGAGTGTTCACGAAGCGGTTGTGTTGCTTCGCGTGATCTGGCAGATATTTTTGACCTGGTTGCTTTTTTATGGGTGTGACCATTGCGGTGCCTTGGTACCTCTGTCGGCCAGCATGTTCGAGAGGTTAACGGTGTCGGCTAACCCGGTTTCTCGGAAGGCGTGGGCATCGTGGTGCTTGCCTGCGATGGGATCCGAGATGTGGATCAACCGGCCGGAGAGGTCGGCGAGGACTTGGCAGTTGTGCCCTGTGGTCTTGTGTTTCCCGGAGTACAGTTCTGGCGCGTCTGCCCAGGACCAGCATGGGAGGAGGGTGCCGTCGATGAGGGCCGTCGTCCCGCGGAGCGCGGCCTCGACATCCGGCTGCTCGTCGTTGACAACAATAGTGAGCATCACTTCAACCAACGCGATCGTTCGCGAGACGGTCGACTGACAGACGCCGACCACATCAGCGATCAACTGCTCGGTGAAATTATGGCGATAATAGAACCTCGATCAATCGAATTTTGCATAAGCCTCATCGTAGGAGCGAATATCACATGAGCGATTCCAATATCACGCTTCCTGTGATTGCTCCGAACGAACGTCCCCACGTGGACATTCACTACGAATGGACGCAATTCCCGCTTTGGCTTAACGGGAGATACGGGATCGACAGTATCGTCGGCCATGAGATTGGCCTCAGCTCGGAGCTCGTTCGGGATCTTTTGGCCTGGAGCGATGCAGCCGATGCTCAATTCGAAACTGACGACCCACCTAACAGTGCCGCTCCGGCCAATTTTCTTGAAGACGGATTTGAATTAGCGAAACGAGTGCGTGCGGAACTTTCTGCAGAATGGATTGTGACGTCCTACGATCCGCGTGCTAAACGGAAAGTTGAACTCATCATTGACGACTGAATGGTGGGTGAATCGCGAGGCAGTTCGAAATCTGCTGTGATGCGCATTTCAGATATGACGCTGACGGTGTGCGCCTTCTGTTTGCGAATCACCGTCCTGATCACGCACCAAAACAAGTTGAACAGGTTTGGAATGATATTTCAGGTGACTGAATACTGAGGCTTATGCAAAACGGCATCACGCGCTCAACAAAGGTGCCCCTGACCTGGGATTTTGTGACGCTCAGGCGAGTTTTGCATGAGCCTCACAATGCACTTGGGTATCTCGGTGAGGCTTTGGCGAGCTGCGAGACTTCGCGACCGATCTGCGCTCCGAGCGTGGCCGGCGCCGCAGCGGTGACGGAGTCGATGATCGCCTGTAGGAGCTGCTTCTCGAACTTCTTGTTGAGATCGTGAAGAGCCGGTCATCATGCGCTGGTAGATGCCCCAGGTCGCTTCGACTTCGACATGTTTCTCCTCAGTGAACAGGGAGGGTTATTCAGGCGCCATATTGAGCGATATCGGCGCGCCTCACGAGGGCGGCCGCTCTTTCTTGTAAGAATTTAGTTACCAGACTGAATTCACAGAAAGAACGGCCGCGCATGAAGCATACAAC
>NZ_QGDV01000034.1:2226-4580 GCF_003149025.1 Rathayibacter iranicus NCPPB 2253 = VKM Ac-1602 | reverse complement strand
CCCCGGGTCCCCGGGTCGTAGGCGCGGTGGCCGAGCCATTCCAGTCCCGCGATGGCGAGGCCACCGGACCCGGTGATGCTGATCCCGGCGGGGAGGGTGATGCCGGGCGGCAGTCCGGTATCGGGGCCGACGCCCCAGAGGTCGTCGGCGTTGGTCGCGCGTTCGGCCCGCCAGCTGCCGCCGGTCCAGGTGTCGCCGATGCCGGTGACGCCTCCCGGCGTGGCAAGGATCGGAGTGTCACCTACCGCGAGGAGTGCGGGGGCGTAGGAGGCGGTGTCCCACCAGGTGGTAGCCCCGTTGATGCTGGCGAGTTCGCCGAGGGTATCGACGTGCAGGGCGGTCGTGGTGGTGCCGTGTGGGGTGGTGTCGGTGATGGTGTTGAGCCAGCCGGCGGGGCTCCAGGCGTAGGAGCGGTGGCTGCCGTCGGCGGCGGTGACGTGGGTGCGGCGGCCGAGGCCGTCGTAGCGGTACTCGATCCGGGAGCCGTCATCCCGAGTGGTGGCAAGCAGTTGCCCGGCGGCGTCGTATTCGTGGACGCTCGTGCGGCCGTCGGGGCCGGTTTCGCGGGTGAGGCGTCCGCCAGCGTCGTACTCGAACGTCGACGCACCGGTGCCCGCGCCCGCGTTGGTGCCCGTGTTGGTGCGGGTTTCGAGGAGTTGCTGGGCGTGGTCGTACCGGTATTCGACGCTGCCGGTGGGTCCGTCGAGGCGGGTGATGCGGCCGTCCTCATCCCGGATCACCCGCGTCCGCCCCGCCCCGCTGCCGGTCCCGCTGCCGGTCTGGGTGGTGTGTTCGGTGACGTACCCGTCGTGGTGTCGCCAGGACTGGGTGATGCCGCCGGCGGTGGACGCGGTCAGGTGTCCGGCGGCGTCGTACTCGAAGCTCGCGCGGCCCAGGCTGGGGTGTTCGATCGCGGTGACCCGCCCGGTGCTGTCGCGTTCATACCGGGTCCGCGCCCCATCCGGCCCCACCATGGCGGTCCGGTTTCCGTCGGCGTCGTACTCCCACGCGAGGCCGTGGCCGTTGCGGGTGCGGCGGATGAGCTGGTCCCGGCGGTTCCAGGCGAGCGTGTGTTCGATGGGTCCGTCGGGTGCGGTGTGGTCGGTGATGACTGCCTGGCGGGCTGATAGGTCGCGGCGGGTTTCGGAGAGCAGGCGTCCGTCGGCGCTGAGGCTGGTTTCGCGGCCAGACGTGTCGTAGGTCCAGGACAGGCGGTGCCCGTCGGGGTTCTGCTGCCACAGTTGACGTCCCGCCGGGTCGTAACCGGCGGTCGTGGTCCGGCCGAGTGGATCGGTCGCCGCGACCGCATGGTCGGCCGCGTCGAACACCCGCCGGGTGATCCCGCCGAGCGGGTCGGTGATGGTCGTGTTGCGGCCGCGCTGGTCGTACTCGTATCGGGTGACTCCGCCGACCCCGTTGACGGCTTCGATGAGTTGCCCGGCGGGGTCGTACCGGTATCGGCGGGTCCCGTGCCAGGAGTCCCGCGACCACACGACCCGCCCGAGCAGGTCGTACCGGTACCGGGCCGTCCCGCGACCGGGGCTGTGGCGGGCGGTGACGCGGCCGGCCGCGTCGTATTCGCTCCAGCCGGTGTCTCCGGTGGGTCCGGTCCATCGGGTGTGGCGTCCGTCGGCGTCGTACTCGAGGGTGGTGCGGGCGCCGGCGGGGTCGGTGATCGCGGTGAGGCGTCCGCACCGGTCGTACTCAAACCGGGTCGTCGCGCCGGAGGGGATGGTCTGTTCGATGATGCGCCCGGCGGCGTCGCGGGTGAGGCGGGTGAGGGCTCCTTCCTCGTCGACGAGTTCCACGGGGCGCCCGCACCGGTCATACACGGTGAGCGCCGTGGACCCGTCCTGCGCTTCAGTGGCGACGGGCCGGCCGAGGGGGTCGAAGCGGGTGCGGGAGGACACCGTCCCGTCGGAGACGGCCGTCGTGCGCGGATCGGTGAACACACTCGCCCGCATCCCCGTCGGGTCGATCAGGGCACTCAGGCCGCCGTCCGCGTCGTACTCGCGACGCCACAAATGCCCCGCGGGATCCGTGGTCTCGGTGAGGCGGGACAGGGCGTCGTACCCGAACTGCCACGATGTCCCGTCGGGGAGGATCGCGGCGGACACGTTGCCGAGGTCATCGAACTCCCGGCCGATCACCCGACCCAAAGGGTCGATGGTCCGGGACACGGCGCCGTGCTCCCCGTGCTCCATCACGGTCCGGGCGCCGAGGGGGTCGATGATCCCGGTCAGGCGTCCGCCGCCGTCGTACTCATACCGCCACGTCGCGCCGAGCGGGTTCCGGCGGGAAGCGAGCTGTCCGGTCGGGGTGTAGCGGTACTCGGTCCGCGCGCCCGACGGGGA
>NZ_QGDV01000034.1:0-1761 GCF_003149025.1 Rathayibacter iranicus NCPPB 2253 = VKM Ac-1602 | reverse complement strand
CCATCGCGGCCGGTCGCGGCGAGCAGGTTCCCGGCAGCGTCGTAACTCATCGACTGCCGCCGCCCCAACGGATCCACCACCCCCACCAGACGACCCCGAGTGTCCGAAATCCACGTATTCGACCGCGACCCGTCCGTGTCCGAGACGACCGTCGCCCGGCCAGGGAGATACGCATACCGGGTCGTCCGCCCGAACGGCGACGCCTGCGTACGCACTCGCCGCCGCGCGTCGAACGTGTTCCGAACCTCGAGCACCCCGGCCGCATCCGTCACCGACTCCAGCAGCCCGTCCGGGTTCCACCCGTACCGGCGCGTCCCACCCGGCCCGGACACCGCGACCAGGCGGCCCTCGTCGTACTCGTACTCCACCCGGCGACCATCCGACGCCGCCGCAACAACCACCCGGCCGCCCGACCACTCCACAGCGACCCACCGGCCCCGCTCATGCACCAGCCGGGACAGGGCACCGTCGCCGTCGTACTCGACGTCCACCCGCGTCCCCGGACCACTCCCCGCGGACAACCACCGGCCGGCCACAGTGAACACCCACCGGGAGCCGTCGTTCCCGGACACCACAAGACGCTCACCCGCGCGCTCCGGGTCGATCTCCCGGGTCAGCCACCGGTTCTCGCCCACCGCGCGGTCCCAGCCGTCGCCCTGCCGGGGGAACAGCAGCTCCCGGCCGTCGGGGAGGACGAGAGTCGCGCCGTCGTCCCCAACCCGCAGGCGCACTTCGGTCACCGAGGACCAGCCCGGCCCGAACGCGCCCTCGCTCAGGTCGAGGGAGTTGTAGGTGCGTTCCAGCCGCAACGACCCCGCACCACCGGGGAACCCGAGATCGACTTCCGTGTCGAGGAAGTTCCCCGTGGACGTATTCACCGGGTCATCCGCATACCCCGACGTCGGCGCCGCCCCAAACACCTGCGCCGCACCAATCGTCAAATCCTCCCGCGACAGCGTCACGCCCGCGGCCGCCACCGCGACCGCCAACGCGCTGTCGGCGACGGTGGACACGACCCCGTCACCGCCCGCGGCCGTAAACGCGTCCGCGATGCTCCGCGCCCACACCACGTCCTGATCATTCGCCGCCAACCACGACGTGAACCCCGACACCACCCCCTCCGCGTCCATATGCCCCCACCGGCACCGGTCCGTGAAATCCGTCACCAACGCCCGCAGGCGCGCCGGACGATCCCGCAGGTCATCATTCGCCACCGACGACGTATCCGCGAACGCCCGCAGATCATCCGGCCGCGCCGACGACGTCCCCCCACCCATCCCCCCGCCACCCGGCGCGGGAGTCTCCCGAGCCCGAACCGACGCCTCCTGAACCGGGATCGACACTTCCTCCGCAGGCGGACCCACCGGCGGATCCTCCTCCCCGAACAGACCCTCCCCGATCTGCTCAAACAGATTCCGGGAATCCTTTTTCCGCTTCCACTCCCGCGCCAGCACACGCCGCTGCTGCTCCTTCGCAGCCTCATCCCGCAACCGGCCCACCGCGACCGCGACCTCTTTCAGACGCGCCGCCAACTCGACCGCGTCCCCCGCACCGGTCTGCGCGTTCTGGCGAAACAACTCCGCGAAACGGCCACGGAACTCCGCCAACGCCGACGTCGCTGCCGCCGCCCGGGTCCCCGCCTGACCCTCCAGCGTGGCCGCAGCATCCGTGAACGCCGAGATCACCGACTCCGCAAGCCCGGTATCGAACGGGACGTCCTCCTCGATCGCACCCAAATCCGCCACGACGACCGTCCCTTCC
>NZ_QGDV01000033.1 GCF_003149025.1 Rathayibacter iranicus NCPPB 2253 = VKM Ac-1602 | reverse complement strand
TCCACGACGTCGCGACCGGTGTGTTCACCCTCGCGACCAACGGCGAAGCGTTCTCCCACCTGTGGAACCAGCTGACCACCACCGCCGGGAAGGCCGCCTCGGGAGACGCGTTCGTCATCGGCCAGATCGCCGGGAACCTACTCCCCCTCGGCGCTGCGGCGAAAGTCGGCAAGCTCGACACCCTGCTCAACAAAACCGACGATCTCGGGCGTCTGATCACCAAAGCCGATGACCTCGACTTCGGGAAACACGTCACGATCGCCACCGCGAATGATGCCACCAGCGCGATGGACTGGCTCAAGAACCACCTCGGCGCGGGAAGAGTGACAGTCAGCGACGAATTCACACCGACAATACGGCCAGCAGACACGATTGACGGGTCGAGTGTGACGTCGCGTAGTGGAGGTCCAGACGTCGATGCTGGAAACCGCGGAGGCAGTGGTGATCAGTTACCTGCCAATGCCGGACTGTTGACGCTGAAGCCGGGCGAGCTTCCTCGTGCTGGGGAATCCTGGCGTGGCCAGACTGAGGGTGGACCCGGCATCTGGAGGGAAACACAAAAACGAAACGGGGGCGAGGAGTACCAAGAGTTCACCACACGCATGGAACGCGGCACAGAGTACCGAGTAAATGACGTAGACTTCGACGGATACGATCCAATCCGTAACGTGCTCATCGACGCCAAAGACTGGCAGAAGTACCCACCACTGAAACCCCAATTCTGGAAGACAAAGGCCCTAGACGATATTATAAAACAGGTTAAGGCAGCCGGCGACACTCCTGTCGAATGGCATTTCTCGACAGAGGCCGCCAAGCAAGCAGTTGATCTGCTGCTGACCGAGGAAGGCATCGAAGGCGCGATCAGAACCGTTTATACTCCGTATTGAGCTAGAGCGAGGAACCATGACTACGTTTGAACCATATCTCGGCGCATTTTGGCAACCACGTGAACTGACCTTCGGTCAGTTCACGATCCAGGTGCGAAAGTTCCTTGAAGGGCTACGAGAGTTGCATCCCGTCTTCAAAACCTGGTATGTGCTCGGCGACCGAATGAACGACGAGAAACCGCTCGGAGCTGATCTACAGCACCTTGAAAAGCTTATGCTCGAACGCGGCTGGGATAGGAGTGCTCCTAAGCATTTCTTCGCGCACCTTGATGATGATGGCTGCCCCACCGCGAATTCAACGACAAGTGTTGGTTGGCGCTTTAGCCTTGTGACCGAGCCAGAAAGGCAACAGACGCGTGACTTTGTGTACGTGTCGATATTTGCGGGAACTACAAGTCCTCGCCTGTTGAATAGGGTGTTGTTGAAGGTGGGCGATCCTGCGTCGCCGTTGCTTGACCCCGTGGTGTCTGAACGGGTGTTTCGATACATGATCGAGTTCTGGAACCCTGATCGCGCGCTCGTCACCGAGCGGGCTTACCGTGACGCAGTGCACGACTCAGAAACGAAAGAGCAGCTGGGTTGGCTGAACTACCGGGCAGACCCATCGTTCGTCGAGTTCCTCCCGGACGGGGTACGGCATGAGCCCCTCAAAGACGGGGTATTGTTCCGCATCGGCGACGGTCGCGTGCTCGGCGAGAACTCTCTGGAAGAGGTGCAACTCGGTCTGCGGATCCAACACGAGATCCTCGCTCGTAGGTAGGCGAAGGCAGCTCGGGAGGTATCTGAGCGGCGTTACGTTTTCTAAACCAAATAAATACTGAGGCTTATGCAAAATTTGGGTAGGACTTCACAAAAGCTCTGGTCAGAGGCTTGTTCGCTGAGCGTGCGAGGGAATTTTGCATAAGCCTCACCGTGCCCGAGACTAACCGAAGAGGAAGATGATGCCCAACGAGACTAGTTTTGAACGGCTGTCGGAGATCCAGAACGAGATTCTGAGCTTCAGCATGGAGCAGGTCGGTGATAAAGTCGACAAATTTTATGTGCAAGGTAGAATTACGGACGACAGTTATGGAAATGTCACAAGCGTCGAGGGTAACGTCAGGACTGTCATTGTCGGCGGTCGCGTCCTCGACGTCTCTGCTGTCCTGGACGACACCGGGTTCTATGAGAATGTCGCTTTCGTCAGGCCGCGAATCACGGAACTGCACGACATCCTCCGTACCGTGCAAGGTAAATCCCCAGTGCGGTTTCGCTGGGCGATGGACACCAAAGCGGGCACTGCTGAGAGTGATTGGACATACTACGACGATCTCTCTGCCGAGGAGAAGAAGGACGATTTCTGGCTGTTCTCGAAGGGTGACAACGCCTGGACGGCGCAGCTTGAGGCTGAGCTAGCCGGCGAGTAAGGCCACCGAGTGCACCCGGCACGAACCACAACTACGTGTACGAAACGAACGCTGACGGTCTGATCGAGCGGGTCATCGTCGAGAACCTCCATCTGAAGCCCACCGGCCGCCCTCGCTTCAAGCATGACCCGAACACGCCAGACAAGCTCCCCACGGGCGACGCGGCTCACCTGATCGCGGATGTCTTCGACGGCAGCCCAGAACTCGACAACCTCCTCAGCCAAGCAACAGTTCTCAACCGCGGCGCAGGCTCGAAATGGACGGAAATGGAACGCGCCTGGCGAAAAGCGCTATCCTCCGTTCGGCGCTGCGGCGAAGGTCACCAAACTCGACATCCTGCTCAACAAAACCGACGACCTCGGGCGTCTGATCACCAAGGCCGATGACCTCGACTTCGGGAAACACGTCACGATCGCCACCGCGAGTGAGACCACCAGCGCGATGGACTGGCTCAAGAACCACCTCGGCGCGGGAGGAGTGACAGTCAGCGACGAATTCACACCGACAATACAGCCAGCAGACCCGATTGACGGGTCGAGTGTGACGTCGGATAGTGTCGTCGTCGCCAACACGACCGACACCGTCAAGCACGCTTTCACCGCTACGAGAGACGACCTCCTCAACGCGCTCGGCAACGCCGAGAAGAAGCTCGGCGAGGTTGGGCAGAACCTCCACCCCGCGCCCGAACTCGCCGGTGGCGGGACACTCCCACCCGGCACACCACTCGCCGACGCCCTCACCCGTCTGTTCCGCACCACCGACACATCCGACACACCACGCACCAACTTCGGAGGCGGAAGCGGCTCTATAGGGTTTGAGTCGAGGCTCTCCAATGGCGATGTATTCTCCGCATCATTGCGCGGCGAGATCTTGACTGTCAAGGACATCAGTGTCAGGAACTTCGAGTACATCAAACGCGACCGCAGCGAGGCGACACAGCTGCGAAACGAATTCGACCGGAGGATCCGTAGCAACTTCCTCAAGAATCTGGCTCGAAAAGAGATGGATCTGCGTCACCTCGGGTTCGATGATGTTGATATCACCGACCTGAGAAATGGTAGGCTGCCGGACGGGTACCAGGTTCACCACAAGCATCCTCTTGATGATAGTGGTACTAACGATTTCGATAACCTGATACTCATGAAGAATCAGCCTTACCACAAGATGATGACGAACTATCAGATCGAAGCCACTAGGAGCCTCCGTGTCGGAGAGGGAAGATTAGTCCCTTGGCCCGAAATTCCGGGTGATGTGTACACGGGAGGTCAGCGATGATATGGCAAGAGGCACTTCTGGTTTTGGCTCGGGATAGAATCAGTCGAGGTCACTCAAACCCGGAACCCGCTCGAAATGTCGAAGAGTTCGTGAGATTTGCGGCGTCTGTGTGTGGTCTTTTCATTCCGGCTGAGTTCGCCGAATTCTGGAAGATTCAGAACGGGTTGGAGCACGACGGCAACGTTTTTTATCATGTCGACGCGGAGTTGAGTGACGACATAAACCCATTGGACGTCTCCACGAACAATGCGGTCATCGCCAGCAACATAATTTGGCATGAGGTCGAAGAGCAGCGCCGCTACACCTTTCTCGGGGACGGGAATATCGACTGGTTCGTCTACGACATCGAGCGCGAGAAGTACCTGATACTCGACAAGCCCTCTGCCGAAGAGATGGAGATGTTCGACACTTTCGATGAGTTCTTCTCTGCGATCCTGACGCGCTGGGTCGACCAACGCTAAAATCTCGTGGTTTCGCTGGCTGGTTCGACAAGCGCATTGGGGTGGGGAAGGGCGCTACTCGGTCGTCTGTGGTGTGAGAGTCTCGCGGCCTCGGGGAATATCAGTGGTCAGGGTGCTGATGCGATGCGCGCGTATATTCGGGAAGTGCATGTCCCGATCGTGCAGTCGCTGCTGGTGTGCCTGTCCACGTTCCAGACCGCGATCGGCGTGTATTGGAACGGGTATTCTCAGGTGGATACGGACGGGAATTTCCGGCTCGTGAACGACGAGTACGACGCCCACCGTGCCCAACTCGATACCGGCATCGAAAAGTTACGCGGATTCGCGACCGACCTGCGATCGATTGCTGCCCGCGCGTCGCACCTAGTGTCGCTGGACGGCGCAGGGGCGACCGCGGCGGATGCCGCTGCGGAGGGTTTCGAGCGGATGCGGTCGATCGCGAAGTCTCAGCAGGAGACGTGGGCGACGTATGAGGCCACCGATCCCGGGTTCGCGCAGGTGAAAAACCTTGTGGCGGAGTTGACCCGGGTTGTCGGGAACCTGGGGAGTCTCACTGTCGGGCAGGGACGCTCCTACCTGCCGGGAAGCTTTAACCTCACCCTCGGGACGCTGGGGGAATTGACCGGGGGGATGCTGGAGTACTGCCGGACGAATCAGCAGGTCGCCTCCGACGGGTGGCAGGCCCTGTTCTCCGGATACGTCGATGACGTCAAGGCGGAAGCGGAACGCCAGCGCAAAGAAGACGCCCTGTCGGGCCTGCTCTGGGATGGGCTGCAGACCGTCGCGGGCGCGGTCATTGTCACAGTGGGTGTAGCGGGGACGCCGTTCAGCGG
>NZ_QGDV01000032.1 GCF_003149025.1 Rathayibacter iranicus NCPPB 2253 = VKM Ac-1602 | reverse complement strand
TCTGGGTGGCCATCGTGAATGGTGTCCGGCGGTGTCCTACTCTCCCACAGGGTCTCCCCTGCAGTACCATCGGCGCTGAGAGTCTTAGCTTCCGGGTTCGGAATGTGACCGGGCGTTTCCCTCTCGCTATGGCCGCCGTAACCCTGGCGACACACCACACCCTGCCCGGGTGGGTGGTCAAATCTGGGTTACACGCCGTGCGTGTATTCAATTATCCTCCCCGACCTTCACGGTCGGGCAAGGGGTGCCCGTCTTCTGGGAACCACAAAGTGGACGCGAACAATCTTTTGACCACTCCTACCAGCCTTACAACGGTATGAGTGTAATGATTATCAAGTTATCGGCTTATTAGTACCGGTCAGCTTCAACAGTCTTGAGTCCTGTCTTCCACATCCGGCCTATCAACCCAGTCGTCTGGCTGGGAGCCTCTCCCCCGAAGGGATGGAAATCTCATCTCGAAGCCGGCTTCCCGCTTAGATGCTTTCAGCGGTTATCCGTTCCGAACGTAGCTAATCAGCGGTGCTCCTGGCGGAACAACTGACACACCAGAGGTTCGTCCATCCCGGTCCTCTCGTACTAGGGATAGATCTTCTCAAATTTCCTGCGCGCGCAGCGGATAGGGACCGAACTGTCTCACGACGTTCTAAACCCAGCTCGCGTACCGCTTTAATGGGCGAACAGCCCAACCCTTGGGACCTACTCCAGCCCCAGGATGCGACGAGCCGACATCGAGGTGCCAAACCATGCCGTCGATATGGACTCTTGGGCAAGATCAGCCTGTTATCCCCGAGGTACCTTTTATCCGTTGAGCGACAGCGCTTCCACAAGCCACTGCCGGATCACTAGTCCCGACTTTCGTCCCTGCTCGACTTGTCAGTCTCACAGTCAAGCTCCCTTGTGCACTTACACTCGACACCTGATTGCCAACCAGGTTGAGGGAACCTTTGGGCGCCTCCGTTACTCTTTAGGAGGCAACCGCCCCAGTTAAACTACCCATCAGGCACTGTCCCTGAACCCGATTAGGGTCCGAAGTTAGATATCCAGAGTGACCAGAGTGGTATTTCAACAATGACTCCACGAACACTAGCGTGCCCGCTTCACAGTCTCCCACCTATCCTACACAAGCCACACCGAACACCAATACCAAACTATAGTAAAGGTCACGGGGTCTTTCCGTCCTGCTGCGCGTAACGAGCATCTTTACTCGTAATGCAATTTCGCCGAGTTCGCGGTTGAGACAGCTGGGAAGTCGTTACGCCATTCGTGCAGGTCGGAACTTACCCGACAAGGAATTTCGCTACCTTAGGATGGTTATAGTTACCACCGCCGTTTACTGGGGCTTAAATTCTCAGCTTCGCCAACAAGAATAAACCCGTCGGCTAACCGTTCCTCTTAACCTTCCAGCACCGGGCAGGCGTCAGTCCGTATACATCGTCTTGCGACTTAGCACGGACCTGTGTTTTTAGTAAACAGTCGCTTCCCACTGGTCTCTGCGGCCATCGAACGCTCCCGGAGCAAGTCCGTTCACGCCTCAGGCCCCCCTTCTCCCGAAGTTACGGGGGCATTTTGCCGAGTTCCTTAACCACGATTCTCTCGATCTCCTTAGTATTCTCTACCTGACCACCTGAGTCGGTTTGGGGTACGGGCAGCTAGAACCTCGCGTCGATGCTTTTCTTGGCAGCAGAGGATCACCGATTTCGACTCACGTCTACCCATCAGATCTCAGGCACATGAACGACGGATTTGCCTATCGTTCGCCCTACATCCTTAGACCGGGACAACCATCGCCCGGCTCGACTACCTTCCTGCGTCACACCTGTTAACACGCTAAACGCACCAGCACGGGGTCGTACGCTAGGCCCCACGCTTCACCCCGAAGGGATCCATCACAGGGATTCAGATACTTAGCACTACTGGATTATCTTGGGCGGTTCTTCGCCGGTACGGGAATATCGACCCGTTGTCCATCGACTACGCCTGTCGGCCTCGCCTTAGGTCCCGACTTACCCAGGGAAGATTAGCTTGACCCTGGAAACCTTGGTCTTCCGGAGGACGGGTTTCTCACCCGTCTTTCGCTACTCATGCCTGCATTCTCACTCGTGTAGCGTCCACGGCTGGTTCACACCGCCGCTTCACTCGCCACACGACGCTCTCCTACCCATCAACACGGCTGGACCACAAAGGCCTACCACAAATGTCAATGCCACAACTTCGGTGGCGTGCTTGAGCCCCGTTACATTGTCGGCGCGGAATCACTTGACCAGTGAGCTATTACGCACTCTTTCAAGGGTGGCTGCTTCTAAGCCAACCTCCTGGTTGTCTGTGCAACTCCACATCCTTTCCCACTTAGCACGCGCTTAGGGACCTTAGTTGGTGGTCTGGGTTGTTTCCCTCTCGACTATGAAGCTTATCCCCCACAGTCTCACTGCTGCGCTCTCACTTACCGGCATTCGGAGTTTGGCTGACGTCAGTAAGCTTTTAGGCCCCATCGGCCATCCAGTAGCTCTACCTCCGGCAAGAAACACGCAACGCTGCACCTAAATGCATTTCGGAGAGAACCAGCTATCACGAAGTTTGATTGGCCTTTCACCCCTATCCACAGCTCATCCCCTCCATTTTCAACTGAAGTGGGTTCGGTCCTCCACGACGTCTTACCGTCGCTTCAACCTGGCCATGGATAGATCACTTCGCTTCGGGTCTAGACCCTGCGACTCACAACGCCCTATTCGGACTCGCTTTCGCTACGGCTGCCCCACACGGGTTAACCTCGCCACAGAGCACTAACTCGCAGGCTCATTCTTCAAAAGGCACGCCGTCACCCCAACAAGGAGGCTCCGACGGTTTGTAAGCAAACGGTTTCAGGTACTATTTCACTCCCCTCCCGGGGTACTTTTCACCTTTCCCTCACGGTACTTGTCCGCTATCGGTCATCTGGGAGTATTTAGGCTTATCAGGTGGTCCTGACAGATTCACACGGGATTTCTCGGGCCCCGTGCTACTTGGGATACTCTTCACGCCATAACACCATTTCGACTACGGGGCTCGCACCCGCTCTGGCCAGGCATTCAAACCTGTTCGTCTATGATGCGCTGTAACGTCCCATGCTCGGCAGAACACAACGAAAAGTCCCACAACCCCGACCATGCAACCCCTGCCGGGTATCACACATGGCTCGGTTTAGCCTCTTCCGCGTTCGCTCGCCACTACTAACGGAATCACTGTTGTTTTCTCTTCCTGTGGGTACTGAGATGTTTCACTTCCCCACGTTCCCTCTACCCGCCCTATATATTCAGGCGGGAGTCACCAGGTCACCACAAAGGGCCTGACGGGGTTTCCCCATTCGGAAATCCTCGGATCACAGCTCGTTTATCAGCTCCCCGAGGCTTATCGCAGATTACGACGTCCTTCTTCGGCTCCAGATGCCAAGGCATTCACCGTTTGCTCTTAAAAACTTGAAATCACATGAGTTAAAGGAACCACAACTCGAAAAGTTGCAGATCCAATGATCTACAGAAACACCCGAAAGCATTCCCGCAAATCTTTTTGATGCAGGATTTTAAGTCCTGTATCAAAGATGCTCGCGTCCACTGTGTAGTTCTCAAAATACGGGCGGTACCCTTCCCCCACACACCCAGGCATGAGAAAAAGATCCAAAGAGCCGACCCAGCCACCCGAAGACAACCAGCCCGATCCCTCAGGACCCAACAGCGTGCATGCGCAGAACTCCACCCGACCATGCGTTCCCAACCCGAAGGCCGTACTAACACGAGACGAATCTCACTCCACACCTAGTTCAATGTTCCACCCATGAGCAACCAGCAAAGACATTCGCTTTGAACTGGCACACTGGAGCACCCTACGGTACCCAGAAGCTCCTTAGAAAGGAGGTGATCCAGCCGCACCTTCCGGTACGGCTACCTTGTTACGACTTAGTCCTAATCACCGATCCCACCTTCGACAGCTCCCTCCTTACGGTTAGGCCACTGGCTTCGGGTGTTACCGACTTTCATGACTTGACGGGCGGTGTGTACAAGGCCCGGGAACGTATTCACCGCAGCGTTGCTGATCTGCGATTACTAGCGACTCCGACTTCATGAGGTCGAGTTGCAGACCTCAATCCGAACTGAGACCGGCTTTTTGGGATTCGCTCCACCTTACGGTATCGCAGCCCTTTGTACCGGCCATTGTAGCATGCGTGAAGCCCAAGACATAAGGGGCATGATGATTTGACGTCATCCCCACCTTCCTCCGAGTTGACCCCGGCAGTCTCCTATGAGTTCCCACCATCACGTGCTGGCAACATAGAACGAGGGTTGCGCTCGTTGCGGGACTTAACCCAACATCTCACGACACGAGCTGACGACAACCATGCACCACCTGTATACCGACCTTGCGGGGCAACCATCTCTGGAAGTTTCCGGTATATGTCAAGCCTTGGTAAGGTTCTTCGCGTTGCATCGAATTAATCCGCATGCTCCGCCGCTTGTGCGGGCCCCCGTCAATTCCTTTGAGTTTTAGCCTTGCGGCCGTACTCCCCAGGCGGGGAACTTAATGCGTTAGCTGCGACACGGAGACCGTGGAAAGGCCCCCACATCTAGTTCCCAACGTTTACGGCGTGGACTACCAGGGTATCTAATCCTGTTCGCTCCCCACGCTTTCGCTCCTCAGCGTCAGTAACGGCCCAGAGAACTGCCTTCGCCATCGGTGTTCCTCCTGATATCTGCGCATTCCACCGCTACACCAGGAATTCCATTCTCCCCTACCGCACTCTAGTCTGCCCGTACCCACTGCAGGCCCGAGGTTGAGCCTCGGGTTTTCACAGCAGACGCGACAAACCGCCTACGAGCTCTTTACGCCCAATAATTCCGGACAACGCTTGCACCCTACGTATTACCGCGGCTGCTGGCACGTAGTTAGCCGGTGCTTTTTCTGCAGGTACCGTCAAGCCGAAGCCCTTCTTCCCTACTAAAAGAGGTTTACAACCCGAAGGCCGTCATCCCCCACGCGGCGTTGCTGCATCAGGCTTTCGCCCATTGTGCAATATTCCCCACTGCTGCCTCCCGTAGGAGTCTGGGCCGTGTCTCAGTCCCAGTGTGGCCGGTCACCCTCTCAGGCCGGCTACCCGTCGTCGCCTTGGTAAGCCATTACCTCACCAACAAGCTGATAGGCCGCGAGTCCATCCTTGACCGAAAAACTTTCCACCCACACCCGATGCCGGGGCAGGTCGTATCCGGTATTAGACGCCGTTTCCAGCGCTTATCCCAGAGTCAAGGGCAGGTTACTCACGTGTTACTCACCCGTTCGCCACTAATCCACCCAGCAAGCCAGGCTTCATCGTTCGACTTGCATGTGTTAAGCACGCCGCCAGCGTTCGTCCTGAGCCAGGATCAAACTCTCCGTAAAAAAATACGACCCCCAACCCCGAAGAGAAGGAGAATCAAGTTTGACCTCTAGCAAATAAGACATCCCTCCGACCCGAAAGCCGGAAACTGACATCAATTTCCAAAGGAAACCCAACCCGATCCGAAGACCAAGCCAGGATATAAAATTGGCATTGAACATAGTGCACGCTGTTGAGTTCTCAAAAATCGGACACACCCCGCCTCCACACCACAAAGGCGCTTCACAACG
>NZ_QGDV01000031.1 GCF_003149025.1 Rathayibacter iranicus NCPPB 2253 = VKM Ac-1602 | reverse complement strand
CGCGTCCGCGGTGTCGGAGTCGGGGCTCGGGTCGGCGCGCTTCCGCGTCGCTGAACCCGGTGATGGTGACGGTGATGTGCCTGTCGCGGCGGTTGTAGGCCACCTGGCCGGCGGAGCCGGCGCGGCGGAGCCCCCAGCGTTTCGCGTAGTCAAGGTCGGCGCTCAGGGCGGTGACGATCGCGCCGGGGGTGCGGGGGTGTCCCTATGTGGTTTGTCAAGCTGCGGTGGTGGCGGGCGGAACTGCTGAGGGTTTGGTTGACTCCTGAGGTGTGGTGGCCGTTGGTCGCTGCTGGAAGGATGGCAGTCATGCCCAAGCCGTATCCGGAAGAGTTCCGCCGGGATGTCGTCGCCGTGGCGCGCAAGGGTGAAACACCCCTCGCGCAGATCGCGCAAGACTTCGGGATCTCGGAGAACTCGATCACGAACTGGATGAAGAAGGCCGATATCGAGGACGGGGTCAGGCCCGGCGTCACCTCGGCCGAGTCGAACGAGATGCGTGATCTGAAGCGTCGCACTCGCCTTCTCGAGCAGGAGGCGGAGGTGATGCGGCGGGCGTTGGCGTACTTCGCTTCCCGCGAGGTCAGCCCACAATGATGTTCCCGCTGGTCCTTGACCTTGCCGCTGACGGGATCGCCGTCGCGGTGGCCTGCCGGGTACTGGGTTTCACGAAACAGGCGTTCTATGCCTGGAAGAAGCGACCCTTCTCCGACCGCGACTGGGACGACGCGCACCTGACCAACGCCGCATTCGACGCCCACCGCGAGGACCCGACGTTCGGGTATCGCCTGCTCGCGGACGAGCTCGAGCAGGCCGGCCATGTCGCGTCTGAGCGGCGGGTGTGGCGGATCTGCTCGCAGCAGCGGATCTGGTCCGCGTTCGCGAAGAAACGGGGCCTGACCAGGAAAGCCGGCCCGCCCGTGCACGACGATCTCGTGAAGCGGGCGTTCACCGCCGACCATCTCGATCAGCTGTGGCTGACCGACATCACCGAGCACCCCACCGGCGAGGGGAAGCTCTACCTCTGCGCGATCAAGGACGTGTACTCGAACCGGATCGTGGGCTACTCCATCGACTCGCGCATGAAGGCGTCCCTGGCAGTCACCGCGCTGAACAACGCGATGCTGCGCCGCGAAGCCGCGGGCACGATCGTGCACTCCGACCGCGGCTCGCAATTCCGCTCGAACACGTTCGTGAAAGCACTACACCGACACACACTGACGGGATCGATGGGCAGGGTCGGCGCCTGCGCGGACAACGCCGCGATGGAGTCGTTCTTCGATCTGCTGCAGAAGAACGTCCTCGACCAGCAACGATGGGCCACGACACAGGAACTACGCCTCGCGATCATCACCTGGATCGAGGGCGTCTACCACCGACGACGCCGCCAACAAGGCCTGAGACGCCTCACCCCGATCGAGTTTGAGACAACGAAAACCGCCGCACTCGCGGCATAGAGAACGAGTCAACCAAACCCTCAGCAGTCCGGGGTCGGCTCTTGCGGGCAGGCCGGCGGGGGTGAGGTCGGCTGCGACGGCGAGTACGGCGACAGACGCGGCGGCTGACCACGCTTGCGGTCGGCAGGCGGCCGGGTAGGGGACAGCCCTCAGCGCCGGATACTTCGCCGCCTTCGTCATCGCAGCAATCGCAGCAATCGCCGCCGCTGCCCTCGTCGCACTCACCGTCACGAAGGAGACGACCGAGACCTCATCCACACCCGTCACGCAAGAGGCGCAGGACATCACAGAACGAGCCGGAACAGGGCGCGGTCTCCTAACTAGTGACCGAAAGTGACCGGCTGGCCACGCCAGTCGGTCGTGCGGAGGAACTGTTCCCAGTTCAGGGTGTTGGGATCCGTGTGCCGGCTCCACATCGTGTCGCGGTCCTGTCGGAAGTACCCGAGGTCGACCGCGTAGTGGGCCATGCCGAGGATCTCGTCGACCACCAGAGGGTTCTCTCCCAACTCGGGGAAGTAGGTCAGCAAGCCTTCGCGAGAGTAGGCGTTGCGGTACTCGGCTTTGAGCCCGGTGACACGGGAGAACGTCTCGACCATCTCGCCCGGGGAGGTGACCTCCCCTACGACCGGCAGACAGGCGCCGCGGTAGGTGTCGGGGTTGGAGAACACCTCGAGGACGGCCGGCCCGGTCGCGGTGAGTGGGTCCACGAACGGGGCTCGGAAGTCTTCGGGAAGGTAGAAAGGCATGAGCACCGTGTCACCGTCGAAGCGCGGGGTGTAGTACTCCAGCGCGTTGGTGTAGAAGAACGACAGCATGACGAAGGTGTGCGCGATCGGCAACGTCCGAATGTGCTCCGCGACGAGCGCCTTGTCAGTGAAGTGCGGGGCGTACTCGGCGCCCGAGGAGCGCTCATCGACGTTCTCGAGCGCACTGAAAACCACGTGCTTCACCCCAGCCTCGACCGCTGCATCGGCAAGTTGACGCCCGAGGGGGACCTCCTCTGTCGACGGAGGCGCGATGGGTGGAGTCATCAGGAAGGCCCCCTCGGCCGATCCGAACGCATCGACGAACTCGCGTTGGTGACCCAGCGCGAGGGGAACCTCGGCGATCTCCGCTCCTAGCACCGCCAGCCTCCGGGCCTGCGCAGAGTCGGCGTCCCGGGTCAGGGCTCGCACCCGGAACCTGCCGCTTCCGAGCAAGGAGGCCGCGACACTCCTGCCCTGCTTGCTAGTGGCACCTACAACGGTGATCAACGGCTTGCTGGTCTCAGACATCGTGTACTTCCTATGGTGTGTCCCGGGGTTTTTCGCTGGCAGCAGTTGCACGGCGGTCCCGGTACGCGCGGACACACTCATAATATTGACACATCGCAATGTGTCAATGCGTACTTGGAGGAGGCGGGATCGTCACATCGAGATATGATGCTGCCTACAAGAACGGTAGGAGGCGACCGTGGTGACGTCACGGACTCCCCACTCAGTGGGCGTTGCCGAAAGCGAGCCTCCTCTGGCTGCGGTTGAGGCATTGAAGGCTTTGGCGAACCCTGCGCGGTTGCAGATCATGGAGTGGTTGCAGGACCCTCACGGCGAGTTCGCTCAGTGGGAGCCGATAGCCGACCGGGATGAGGTCGGGGTCTGTGTCAGCCATCTGCAAGCCAAGTCGGGGTTGGCGCAATCGACGGTGTCTTTATACATGGCAACCCTTGAGCGGGCGGGCCTGGTGCAGGCGACCAGGGTTGGCAAGTGGATCCATTACCGGCGCAACGAGGGCACGCTTTCGCGACTCGCGGAGCATATCCGCGGCAAATAGTGCTGCTCACGAAGGCACCTGCGCCTGGAACGGCTGGGCGGCGAGTTGCTCGGGATCCAGAGTGAGTCGGTCACGAACTCACGGGGGTCGGCCACGGCCAGCTCGTCGATGACCAGGCCGAAGCGCTCGAGATCGAGCAGCACGCGGTTGCTGAGGAAGGTGTGCTCGATCAGGTAGGAACCCAGGGCGGGTGGGTGGATTCCGGAGGCGAAGAGCAACTGAGGGGTGCGCAGCGCGTCGGCGCACACGATGACAACGCCCGGGGTGAGCGTGCTCGTCTCTCCCGTCGCTGCATCACGGAGGCGGGCGCCCGCGATCCGACCGCCCTGGCGCAGCAGTTCGGTCACGACCGAGCTGGTGACGACGGTAAAACGCGGGTCATCGCCCGTGGCAGGGGGGAGAGCAGAGATGGCTCCGGACCCCGCGCCCCTCGGTGGGGGTCACCGCCATCGGCATCAGCATCGGCTCGCGACCCGGCACCGAAACGTCCGCCAGGTGTCGGCCCAGGGTGTCGAGCACGAGGCGTCCGACAATGGTCGGTCCGATCGGTGACGGCGACACCTTCAGGAGTCGTCGCGCCGTGGCGAGGTGGGCGGGCCAGCGCTCGGGGTCGCCGAATTGCTCCTGATCCTCTGGCCACGGAGTCGCGGCGGTCCAGTGCACACCCATGCCGCCGAGGTTCCAGCCCAGCGAGGCGCCGGGGAGCTGTTCGCTCTGCTCGCCCAGGCTGACGAATCGGTGCATCCCCGGTTCGAGCTCGTCGATGCGCGACACCGTCGCATCCGACGCGACTCACCCGAACATACCGGGCTCGCCGCGCAACACACCGATGCCCGCGAGAGCGTCGCCACCCAACGCGAGAGTGATCGCGAGATCCGCGACGATCTTCCCCGGAGCGTGGACCGCGAACGGCTTACGCCACGGCGCCAACGCTTTTTCTGGACCGTGTAATAGCTGGTTATGCGGCGAGATTCATGTCTCGCCACGCTTGTTCGGCTTCGTTCGGTTTTCGGTAGTCGAGTGCCGAGTGAAGTCGTTGTTAATTGTAGGCCAATTCAATGTATCGTGCCATGTCGCGGATCGCTTTCTCTTTCGTTGGATCGTGGGTCCGGTTGCATCGTTCGTTCTTGAGGGTGCCGTTGAAGGATTCGGCCCATGCGTTGTCCTAGCAGACGCCGGTTCGACCCATTGATTGTCTAATATTGAGCTTTTTCGCGACTTGTCCGAATTCGGCCGAGGTGTAGACGGATCCGTGATCGCTGTGGAAGATGGTGTCGCTGAGCCTGTCGGGTTGATTGCGGGCAGCCATGTCGAGTGCTTCGGTGACCAGCTCGGTTCGCATGTGGTCAGCGAGGGCATATCCGACGACTTTCTTCGAAGAGCAGTCGAGAACGGTCGCGAGGTACACCCAGCCTTCCCAGGTGCGGATAGAGGTGATATCACCGACTAACTTGCAACCGGGTCGTTGTGCGGTGAAGTCACGCTTCACGAGGTCGGGGATGTCGGCCGGATCGCGCGGGATCGTTGTCGTGGGCCGCCAGGGCTTGGGTTGGCAGGGCTGCAGGCCTGCGGCGCGCAGGAGCCGGCGGACGGTTTTGTGGGCCGCGGGTTGGCCCCAGCGCGCCAGCTGTGCGGCGATGCGGCGGTAGCCGTAGGTGCCGTCGGACGCGTCGAACGCTGTCTGGATGAGAGAGGTGATCTCCGTTTGCCATTTCGCTGTTCTCGAGGTTTTCCGGTCGCGCCATTCGTCGTAACCGGATCGGTTTACGCCGATCATTCGACACATTTCGCGGGTCGATGTCGTGGAGGTGAGGTCGCGTTCTTCGCGTCGAATCAGTTTCAACTTGGTAGTCAGCGGGACTTCTTCGCGAAGAACGCGGACGCTTTTCCCAGGAAAAGGTTTTCCTCTTCCAGTTCACGTACCCTACGCTCGTGCTCTTTGATCCGTGCACGGTCGGCGACGGTCAGCTCTTCCTCCCCTTCGGTATTCGGTACGCCGCGACCCAATTCGTGAGCGTTTGCGGAACGAGTCCGAGTTCACGGGCAACGTCCGCGACAGCGCGCGACTTGTCAATCACTTCGCGCACGGCCTCGGCGCGGAACTCCGGAGAATACTTCCCACGGGAACTCGACATCCCGATAATCCTTTCGATCAACGCGGCAATACTACCAATTCCGCGGTGGCCCGGAAAGAATGAGGCACCTCCTCGACCAGAGCATTGGCTTCCCGGTCGATTCGGCGCCTCGTCTCGAGCAGATGCGGTCCGTTGTTGCGGACGCTGTTCACGTCGTGGGACACCTCGTACTGCTCGAGGTCATGCGCGATCGCGTAGGACTCCCGATCTGAAGAGCTGCATCAGAGCGTCGACGCCGAGGTGCCCGCCGAGCCACTCGTCGTCGTCCACATCTCTCCGACCGCGCCACATGGGCGAGCACCGCAGTCGCCGCGATCACGCGACTCAACGGCGCGCGCATCAGGCAGAATCAGACCCAAACGGGCGCACCGACGCTCAACTCAGCCGGCTTAGAAACCCAATGAAAGATCGAGGCTAAGCGTTGAGCTTGATGATGTCGCTAACCAGTGAGATAACTGCAATCCCTCCCAGTACGAAGCCCCAGTACTGCAGCGGGATGAAGAAGAGGGAATGTCGATTGACAAGGCGCTTCTGCGCTTCCAATCGCTCATGCTCGAGCTGTGCATCCGCCATCAGCAGTGCTTCGCTCTGTGACTGGGGAATCGGGTGGCCGGGGCCACGTGAAAAAGTACCCTTCTCGACGTACTCTGCGAGTTCCGCCTTGCGAGCTTCTGTCAAAGCTTCAAGCCTCCGATGGGGTGCATTGCGATTGATCGCAACGCCCGTGAACCAACTGGCCGCCGCGGCTAGAAGAATCCCGAAACCAAACAAGAATGGCACTTTTCCGCCCGGGGCGAGCGCATTTATCAGTAACTGGGTGGCCACGAAAGCGGCGAACACATAGAGGAGCGCCAAGATGCCCCAACCGCGCCAAATGATCATTTGATAGTTCCGTTCTGGGTCGCGTTCCGCTGAGTGGTGGAGTTTCTCGATGCCGTGCGTGTCAGTTCTTTGGGGCTTCGGAGGGGTAGCGGCGCGGTCGCCAGCTTCCCATTCGTCGTATTGCTCGACCCGAACCGCGTCAGCGACCGCAGCTGCGGCACGCTTGATGAGCGAAACGGAGGATGTCAGCGCCAAGAGATTCGCCTAGATCCTCGAGTAACAGTGACCGGAACCAGCCGCCCCGTCGAGACTATAGAGGCACGCGACGGAAGCTGACAAATCGCCGAGTCCATAGTGCGCGAAATCCTTAGCCTTGCGGCGCAGACTGTCGGCCGACGGCATCTTCCCCCGCGACACAAGACCGGGCCACCCGCGATCGTCACGACGGATGTGTTCGGTCGGCCCCGCGTGGATCGCGGCCGAATGACTGTCAGCGCTTCAGCACTCGCCGTCCGTCGGCTCGAGCTTCGCCACTGGGGAGACGTGCCTGTAGAGGGTGAGTGATTTCAGGTGGTCAGTGCGTCGGTCGGGTGTGGTGGATGACAGTGAGGTGCCCCATTCCTTCAGGGCCACCGCGGAATTGGTAAGATTGCCGCGTTGACCGCAAGGATTGTCGGGATGTCCAGTTCCCGTGGGAAATACCTCCGGAGTTCCGCGCCGAAGCGGTGCGCGAAGTAATCGATAAATCGCGGCCCGTCGCCGACGTGGCGCGTGGGCTCGGACTCGTCCCGCAGACGCTCACGAATTGGGTCGCGTCTCGGCGTCGCGCGAATGCTGAGAGCGGCGAAGAAGTTCCGCTAGCTGCGAAATGTGAACTGTTTCGTCGCGAAGAACGCGACCTCGACTGTGCCATTTCAACCCGAAAAATGTGCCGATTGATCGGGGGCAACTGATCCAGTTATTACGAGCGTTATTCGTAAGGTCTGATTGGCGTGTGTCGCTCGAAAGGCATCGGCCCCTCGTGCGAGAGAATAGAAGTTATCACACTTCACCATTCTCGGGACAAGAGCCCAATGAGCTACAAATCTACTACAGGACTTGATTCGGAGCAGATCACGGAACTCGTTTCCCGAATATGGCAGATCACGCAGTCCCGCGCGACGTCGACGGGAAGAGCGGCGATCCTGAATCTGCGGGAACAGGTCATCATCACTCTCGTGCTGGTGCGGCAGAACCTGAACCAGATGGCTGTCGGTGACCTGTTCTGCGTCTCACAGCCGACCGTGTCGCGGATTTACCGCCGGATCGTCCCGCTGATCGAGGAAGCGTGTTGTCTGTCCGGTGTCGCTCTGACCGACGCGGCGATCGGTCGGGTCCTTCTGGTCGACGGCACGGACGTGCCGACCGGGAACCGCGCCAGCGCGTGGGGGAACTACTCCGGGAAACGTCACCGGCAGGGCCTGAACGTCCAGATCGCGTGCGACCTCGACGGCGGCTTGTTGTGCGTGTCGGACCCCGTGGCCGGCGCCCGACACGACCGGGCCGCGATCACGCTCTGCGGCTGGGAACCGATCCTCGACAACACGGAATGGAGAGCCGACCCCGGATATCACGGCACCACCGCAACAACACCCGCGAAGAAACCCATCGGGCGAGAACTCGACGACAACACGAAAGCCAACAACCGAACCATATCGCGCAGGACCCGGGCGATGTCGGCGACGGCGGGGTCCTGGCCATGCTCGTCCGCGTGGGTGGTGGTGACGCCGTGCACTGCGGTGGCCTGCCTTGGAATGGGGATGCCCGGGCGGATAAGCCAGGACTTCTTCTTCAGGACCTGGCCGTCGCGGTGCATGAGGCCGACGAACGCGGTCACGATGCGGTCCTC
>NZ_QGDV01000030.1 GCF_003149025.1 Rathayibacter iranicus NCPPB 2253 = VKM Ac-1602 | reverse complement strand
CTCCCCGCCGGGATCAGCATCACCGGGTCCGGTGGCCTCGCCATCGCGGGACTGGAATGGCTCGGCCACCGCGCCTACGACCCGGGGACCCGGGGTTTCCTCACGGTGGATCCCCTCGACCCGGTGATCGGTGCGGGCTGGTCCGGGAACCCGTATTCGTACGCCGGGAACGACCCCCTCCACGCCCTGGACCCCACCGGACTGCGGCCCGTGACCGACGCGGAGCTCCAGGCCTACCGCAACGGGAACAACGGCGCATTCGCCGCCGCCGGCGACTGGCTCTCGAACAACTGGGAATACGTTGCCGCGGCTGCCATGGTCGCGATCGGTGTCGGCCTGATGTTCACCGGTGTGGGCACCCTCGCCGGGATGGCCCTCGCTGGGGCCGCATCCGGCGCGTTCCTGGCTGGCGGGATGTCCGTCGCGACCCAGAAAGCGGTCAACGGTGGCGTCGACTGGGGCCAAGTCGGCATCGACACCGCCGTCGGAGCCCTCGGCGGCGGCGCCGGAGGCGCAGCCGAGTTCCTCGCCTACCGCGCCGGCGCCGGCGCCTTCAAGGCCGAAGTCATCGCCGGCACCGCCGACGGCGGAGTCTCCGGCGCCGCCCAATACCTCACCAGCCCCGGACCCCACACCCCCGACGGCCTCCTCGGCGCCACCGCCGGCGGAGCAGCAGGAGGCGCCGCCGGAGGAGCCGCCAGCGGACTCGGTGGCGCCGCCGCCCGCCGCCTCGACAAAACAGCGGACAAACTACTCGACGAAATACCAGCGGTACCACGACTCCCCCAAGACATGAACGTAAACCCGACACCACCTAAGCCGATGGAGCCCTTAGGGCGACCCGTCGGGAAAAACGCGAACCAGAACGCGGAGGTCTGGAACCTGGTTTCCCGGCTTCAGCGCGATGATAGAATCAAGGATATTCGAGTTAATCAGCAGCAAGTCAATGCAGACGGTGAGCGTGTCGGCATTAATCGGCCGGACGTACAGTACACAGATGCCGACGGTGTTCGCCGTTATATAGAATGGGATACAACCGCCTCCGGTCGGGGGCCGGATCATGCGGCAAGATTGAGAGCGAATGACCCGGACGGTGTCATCGAACTACGAATAGTAGACTGAAAAAGGAACAGATCATGGTTGATGCTCGAGTGCTCGGTGACAAGTTCGCTCCGATTACCTCCGACATGGGATTCGTGCGCGCTCCCGCCGCTGATGTAGTGCGCAGCTACTGCGAATGGGGTCTTGAATACGGGAGGCCGCGCACGGTCACCGAAGTGCCCGGCGGTCTGGCCGATGCAGGCTCCTTAATGGAGCCCCTTGATTACGGGCCGACGAGCAAGTTCCTCGTGGTCGGCACAGCCCACCCGGAATGGAGCGCATTTGTGGACAATGGAGCCCAGGGTACCGATCCGGGCAGTCCGACGAAAGTTTTGGGGCAGCGATTGAACACCGATTCCCTTTATATCAGTTGCATACCTGCGTGCCCGCCTGGAGACGAACGCGCCCGGCTCGGGGCGCGCAAGTTCGTCGTTCACCATCCGGATCCCAGGCCGGCCGCGGGTCTCGCGGAGATCATCAGGATGGTCGCCGTCATTCAGGACAGTCGCTGGACCTTTCACACCTCCGGCGACCCTTTACCCTTCGAGGACGTCGCCGCCTACACGAACCGTCGTATCGCCGACCGGTTCACCCCGGAGATGCTTGCCGACTATTGCGCCGCCTACGGTCTGCGTCCTTTCGATGACGACTTCTTCCCCGGCCCCTCCTACATCATCGAAGGAGAACGAAAAATCTCGCCCTTAGCCCGGCTGTCCCCGTCGGAGACGTTCGCGCAAGCGCAAGCCCGCCTGGGCATCGTGCCGCGCGACGATGCCCCGCAGCGGACGGACGACGAGCGGAGACAAGAATGAGTGAAGGAGTTGATAATGATGGATGCCCGAGTGCTCGGTGACCGGTTCGCGCCCATCACCTCCGACATGGGATTCGTGCGTGCCCCCGCTGCTGCTGTCGCTCGCGTCTACCGCGAATGGGCCCTTGAATACGGGAGGCCGCGCACGGTCACCGAGGTGCCGGGCGGTCTGGCCGATGCAGGCCCTCTGATGCAGCCTCTAGAATATGGCTCGACGAGCAAGTTCCTCGTGGTCGGCACAGCCCACCCGGAATGGAGCGCATTTGTGACCAATGGGGCACAGGGCACCGACCCGGGTAGCCCCACCGCCGTGCTGGGTCAGCGATTGAACACCGATTCCCTTTATATCAGTTGCATACCTGCGTGTCCGCGTGGAGACGAACGCGCCCGGCTCGGGGCGCGCATGTTCGTCGTTCACCGTCCGGATCCCAGTCCGGCCGCGGGTCTCGCGGAGATCATCAGGATGGTTGCTGTCATTCAGGACAGTCGCTGGACCTTCCACACCTCCGGCGACCCCCTGCCCTTCGAGGACGTCTCTGCTTACATGAACCGTCGTGTCGCGGACCGTTTCACTCCCGAGATGCTTGCCGACTATTGCGCCGCCTACGGCCTGCGCCCGTTCGATGACGACTTCTTCCCCGGCCCCTCCTACCTCCTCGAACGAGTGCAAAAAGCGAAGCAGATAGCCGAACCCGAAACGTTCGCGCAAGCGCAAGCCCGCCTGGGCATCGTGCCGCGCGACGACAACCAGGAAGAGAACAAGCCGTGACCGACGACACCACCATCGAGCAGACCCCGGACGACGAGGGAGTCACCGACCGTGATCTCCTCCACGCCGCTCTCCCTCTGACCATCACCGAGGCAATCCCGCACTATCCGACCGCGACGCTCACCGGCCCCGACTGGCGCCTGGACCTCGACTGCGACTGGGCCCTCACCGCCCCAGCGGGCCGCGTCACCGGCGAACACCCCCGCGACGCCTTCACCACCGCGTTCGCCGGCCTCACCGGCCGGACGATCGTCCGTATCGACTGCGAAGCCGACGCCTACGACCCCGTGCTCACTCTCGATGACGGGTCCATCCTCGAAATCCTCGGCGGGAAAGACAACGACCCCTGGCACTGGAGCATCGGTACCACCGTCGACCTCGAAGGCCCCGACATCAACACTCACGACGACTTCCTCGCCGGCAACTGGAACTACCTCCCCGACAACTGAGTAGAACCAGGGGCGCGCGATGGAGCATCCTCGCTCTCTGGTACTTGACGTGGAGTGGACGGGTCCGCCACCGCTCGAAACTGTCAGTCGCTACGTCGCTGCGCTTTCGCGGGCCGCGTGGGCTTGCTGGTGGCGGTAGAGCGTTGCGCGGCTCCACCCGACGAGGCGGGCAGCGTCTTCAGCGGTGCGGCCGCGGGCTCGGGCGTCCGCGGCGATTGCGAGCTTGTCCGCGATGACCACCGGATCCGACACGGGCCGGCCGAACCGGGTCCCGCTCGCGCGGGCCGCGGCAATGCCGGCGTTGATCCGTTCGACGGTGAGCTCCCTCTCGTACTCCGCGAGCGTGGCGAGCATGTTCAGCATCAGCCGGCCCGTCGACGTCGATGGGTCGATGCCATCGGAGATCGACCAGACCTGCACCCCGCGCCCGCGCAGCAGGCTCACCGTGTTCAGGACATCAATCAGAGACCGACCGAGCCGATCCACACGCCAGACGACGACAGTGTCCCCACCCTGGGCGTACTCGAGGAGCTTCTTCATCCCACGCCGCTCGGACGAGTGCCCGCGCTGGACGTCACCAGGCGGCGCTGATGCGCTCCTCGAAGTGCTGGCCGGAGCCCTCGACGGCATCGAGCCGGGAATCATCGCCCCCCTCCGGGACGGCTCGTGATGTCGACTCGCCCCCCACGCCCGCCAACTCTCGAAACCGACCGCGCGATCGCCGAGCGCACGCACTCACGATCACTGCCGTAATCGGTCGCAGCGACCAGGCCGCTCAAGCGACCCCACGGGCCGCGGTACAGGGCCATCGTCTGTTGTAAGGCATTCACCGGCACCCCCTCCGGCGCCCGTCGAGGCCAACCCGAGAAGGGCTAACCCCTCAGATCCGCTACAACGCCCTGCCAGTGGTACATGTCGATGGCGTCTTCAAAGTTCGATGCGCCGTTGCCACGTCCCAGAGACTCGCCCGCCGACGAATAGACCCAGACCTTGTAGTCGTAGTCGGGGTGTTCGTGACCGACAGTGAAGTCCAGGCGGACGGGGGCGTTGGCAATCATGCCGTGCACCGACGCCGGCGCCGAACCGGACGTATCCGAAATCGGCACGAACTCAGCTCCGTACAGGGCCATATTCCTGTTCACCTGCGCGATCAGATCGGTCATTGCCATGTCCAGCTCCATTTCTTCATCTTGCGCGAGGAGTGCGGTGGTACGTCGATAGTGGCACAGCCCGCCACCTGTAGTTCACGCGTCGGCTGCACCCGCCGCCCATAGGACCGGTGACGTTGGAAATCGCTTTAGTGGGCAGCGTCGTACGCCTCCTACACCTGCGTCGAGATGCGGCCGTCCACTCCCGGATCGCTTTCTATAGTGGCCGTGGACGCTGCGTACGTCTGCTCGCCGGCAATCGCAAAGAGCATCAACGAGAGATCGAACCACACCATGCCGTTAAAAATCAACGCGGCACGCGCGAACTTGGTCCGAGGCTTTGACATGCGCCCACCCTCCCATCGGACCCTGAACGCGTCCACCGGGCTGGCGCGGCCGGTTTCGCGCGTCAATTCGGATGCGAAGATTGGACATGAACTCGCTGCAAGATCCATACGTCAATGACATGCCAACCGATCCCGAGCTCCTGAGTGATCTGGGACGGGTCGCCTGGGCAGCCGCACGTCTCCATTTCGGAGTTCGAGACGCTATCGGCCGGCATCTGGGCGCCCCCACCGATGCCCCGTTCAAGACCACTCTCGGGGGAGCGATCAAGCAGCTCGAAGGGCTCGCGAAGAGCGCGGGCCGCATCGATCAGGTCGAATGGGCGGCCGACGTCGGTTGGCCCGCGACCCGCAGCCGGAATGCGGTCATCCATGCGATCGTCATCACCGCCGAGGACGGTCGACAGGCACTCGTCACCCAGGACCAGTCAGCCCCGGGTAGATTCCTCGTTCCCGAGCTGCGCGCTGTCACGCTCGACCTCATCAACGCGAGCATGAGGCTCACGCTCTAGAAGCACCAGATCACCGATCGCGGCCGAGGAGTCGCCCTCCGCCACCCGTTGGCGCGGCGATGACTGCGGCTGCACCGCCGACCGCTCCCCGGCGCGCTCCCGCACGACGGTCACCGGCGAAACAAGACGATGAGGCGTATGAAAGGGATGCCGTCCCGCGAGACGGCAAACCTCACCAACCACTGGCGGTGATTGCTTCAGGGAGGTGAGACTCAGGGCGCGCACTTGAGAGGCTCACCATCGCAAACTATGTCGCCCCTTTCGCTCGGCAGCAGACGATGACAGGCCTTTCCTAAATCGGGACCGCACGGTATCGTGCACACATGGATCAAACCAAGCTCAAATACAAAGAATTTTTGCCGACCCTCGCCGAGACTCAGCAAGAAACGGGCTTGGATGAATCCGCCGCATTCCTATATTGGTTTTTGATCAACGTGTACCGGTTGGACGAAACCGACGCACGCGACTCGATATTCGACAAAACCAACGACAAGGGAATCGATGCCATTTATGTCGATCAGGCAGAGCAAGCCATCCATTTTCTGCAGGCGAAGATCCGACAGAAGGATAATGGAACGGTAGGAGACGTCGGTCCCAAAACTCTCGTCTCGTCCATGCATCAGTTCGCAACCGCCGAAAAGGTAGATGCCATCATCGCCGGAAATGCTGCTCAAGAACTAAAACAACTCTTGTCCAGGGTCGGGGTACGGGATCTTGTCGAAGCCGGTTATACGTTGCGGGCTATCTACGTCACAAACGAGCTCAACGACGCCGACTCTACTGCGTACGAGCGCCTGACTGACGAGATTGAGGTTTTCGACAGAGGTGCGATAGCCGACCATGTCATTGACGTCACCCCGACTGCGGGAAAGGAAGAATTTACCTTTGATACTTCCTACGCTAATATTTTGCAGCTTTCAGCAGGAGGTGTCGATTCCAAGTCGGAAATGTATGTGTTTCCAGCAACTGCGCTGCAGCTGGTGCACATGGATGGGATTTCGGACGGCTCACTATTCGAGGAGAATGTCCGCCGAACTCTGGGAAACACCGCCGTCAATAAGTCGATTCGCGCGTCGATTGCTGACAAATCTACGCATCCAAACTTCCCATTATTTCATAACGGTATTACCATCCTCTGCGGCGAAGCGGCCGCCACTGAGGGGCAGCTCACCATCAAGAACTACTATGTGGTTAACGGAGCACAAAGTCTCACCAGCTTCTTCGATAATCGATCGAAGCTAACCGATGACCTCCGCGTGCTTGTGAAAGTCGTGGCCTTAGCCAATCCGCGACTGTCACGTACTATCACGGAGAACAGCAACAACCAGAACGCTATCAAGCCGAGGGATATGCGTTCGAATCATCTCCTCATGAAGCGCCTTCAAGCAGAAATTACCAAGAACGCGCCTGGATATTTTCTAGAAATCAAGCGGGGCGAAAAGGCGCCCGAGAATACTGTGTCGATTTCGAATGAACTTGCCGGCAGAGAGCTACTTGCCTTTGATCTTCACAGGCCATGGTCAGCTCACCAGATCTATAAGGTGTTCGATGAGCAGTATGCGGAAATCTTTGGACGTCGTGAGGTTACGGCCGCTCGGATTGTCCTCATTTACAAACTGCATCAACTGGTCGAAGATGCAATGAGCCAGGTCAAGGACCGGCCAATGGCCACTTACGCCCTTACCCAGTATTTCGTGCTGAGTACGCTCGCCGTGGTGCTCCGAACGGGTGAAAGCGCGCGAACCATCCTCAGCAACCCACAGGAATTCTCTGACAATCAGGTTGACGCCCTTTTGCAGCTGGCGCGTGAGGTGCTTAAGACGCTCGTTGTGGACCTCGATTATCATACGGCCGAGCTTCCCGATTTCGATTACAAGTCGGCATTCAAGAGTCAGGCGCTCTGCGAAGGACTCTCTAAGGCATTGCAAGCCGACTACGAAAAGGACGCAGCCCGAGATAAGGCGCAATCCATCGTGGGTTGGGAGCCCGCAGTACCGGCCGTAGACTGACGTCCCGCGGCATGTTCGCTAGGTTCTCTAATTTGAATGTCGCTGGAAGACAGTGGGGTAGGTATCGTGCCCCGGCGCCGAGCGGAGGTCGCCTAGGTGAAGCAACGTTGCGCCGCTACCCTTGTCACGACGCCCGCGCCATCACCGTGGGCGGTACGAGCGTGCTAATCGGCGGTGTCCTTCTCACTCTGTTCAGCCTGTGGACGGCAGTTTCGGCGAACTCACCCACCCTGACAGGCGGTCCTTCGGCTTCGCCACTGAGGCGGTACCCGTGATTGCGCAGGGACCCTGCCGCTAGCGAACTTGTCTTCATCAGCGTTGTCGCGGACTTGAGATCGGCAGCTGATCCATCCTCTTCCTCGAGACCTACGACTCGGTCCCTGCGTTGCTACTTAGCACTGGCAGGCCTACTCCGAGGCGCAGGACCAGGTCGGTGGGTCAGATCCTATTAAGCCGGATATCGGGTCGCCCGTTTCGTCCTTGCCCCTCGACATGGTGGTCCACGACGGCGGACGTCGTCCGGTGCAGGCCGTGCGCAACCCCTGATAGCAGGCGCCAGGTCGACAAGAGCGGCTTGATCGACAACCGATCACCAGCAAATCTGACTATCTGCTCGCTCTTCTGTCGCGCCCCGTCAACTTCACGGGTGACGGCACGCCGGGCATTTTCTCGGCGAGCGCGTCTTCCCGCCGAGTGACTTCGACCTAATCAAGGTCATCGGCACCGAGATCGTCTGGTCATCCATCAGTGGCGAACGCCGTGCCCTCGTCACCCGCGGCGGCCTCGGCACACGCACCTACGAGGGCGAGCTCCACCGCGACGGCGACCCTGCCGTCATCGCCCCCGGCATTTCCGACGCCTGGTGGCGCAACGGCAACGAGTTCGCCTCCTCGCTGCAGGCACCGCCTGCGGTCGAGACTTTCTACGCGGCACCGCCGCCACAGTCACCACCGGTGCCCGCTACGACCCGGCCCGCACCCCCGGCGCGATCGTCACCGCCCTGAGCGCCGACCTCGACTACGCGAAACGCTGGGGGATCCACCTGGCCGGCTCGGCCGGCCAGGTGGCCTGCAACCGCCGCGACAGGCACATCACCGTCACCATCACCGGGTTCAGCGACGCGGAAGCGCGCCGACCCGAGCCCCGACTCCGACACCGCGGACGCG
>NZ_QGDV01000029.1 GCF_003149025.1 Rathayibacter iranicus NCPPB 2253 = VKM Ac-1602 | reverse complement strand
TCGATGACAAAGCCCTCGCCGTGAGCGGCTACGACGTCATCTCGTCGTTCGGGATCGGCAACGGCGACCGTCTCCAAATTCAAGAGTGAGTGAGTAAATAATGCGCATTGCTGTGGAGGGCACGGCTCTCGAACTCGATCACAGCCCTGATGCCCTTCGTGTGGGTCTGGAAAAGAACGGGTTCGACGGCTCGTGTTTGGATGTGATCGCTCGATACGTCGATATGCACGAGACCGATACAGGGATCGCGCTCGACTATGCCCTCGCAGCGGGCGAAATCAGCTTCCGGGAGGCGATCGGCCGGGCGCGGACGCGGCTGGATCGGCTGCTCTTGGCTCAGAGCCTGGTGGCCTGTGTCCGCTACCGGGGTGGTCTCGCGGTTCCGTTGATTCACCCTGACAATGTGTATCTGTCCGGTGGCCTTCTCCGGGTGGTGCATGTCGGGCTGCAGGGCATGCTCGCTCCGATGGTGTTCGATGAGGCACGGTTCCTCGCTTCGCTTCAGGCGATGGTGTTGCAGGTGTTCCGTCCGAAGCTGACGTTCGAGCAGCTCTTGGACGGGGCGTCGGCCCTGCGGGACAAATTCTCGACCGAGGTGACGCACGCCACCACGACAGACGAACTGTTCTCGTGCATCGATGCGCAGGTGAGAGCCGAGCAGGCGGACGTCGCAGCGACAAAGGTGAGCGTCCCCAAGCGCCGGTACTCGTGGTATCGCGTGCTCGGCGTGCTCGGCTTCGTCGCGGCGCTGGTCGCTGGCGCATTCGCATGGCAGACAGCGTCGCAGAACCGTGTGCAGGCCGCGGTGGTTGCCGGTCAAGCCCGGTTCCTCGCGAGCGACTATGCGGGCACGCTGGCCGAGTTGACCGATTTCGCAGCTCCGTCGTTGCCTGCGTCTGCAAAGTATGTGCTGGCGGTGTCGAGCGTCAATCTCCACGATCTCACCGCGACGCAGAAGCAGAAGATTCTGAATACGATCTCCGAAAAGACCGACGATGTGACGTTGAACTATTGGATCGCGATGGGTCGCGGTGAGTTCGAGCAGGCTCTTGATTATGCCAAGAACCTCGGCGACGATCAGCTCACTTTACTGGCCTACACAGACCTTTATCAGGCGACGAAGCTGGATACCCAGATGGCTGGTGGCAAGAAGCAAGAACTTCTCGACGAATACGCAAAAGCGATCGAGGAGTTGACCGCGAAGCTCAACGGCACCGGCGACACGGCAGGCAAACGATGAGCGTGTTCGACACGGAGCGGCCGGCGAGCGTCCAGCGCGCGGGACTCGATTCCCGGCTCGTCCCGGCCGAGCTGCTGTTTCTGGTGTACGTACTGGACGATCAGCGCGCGATTAGGCTGTCGCTGACAGAGGAGCGTCCCTTTGTCGAGCATCAGGGTCATAAGTTCAGTGTGATCAATGATCTGCTTTACGTCGACGGCGAGAAGCTCAGCGCTGGGTTGCAGGGCGTTGGCGCACTGGAGTGCGTGGTGGTGCCAGCCGCCCGCTCGCGCACGGTGACATTCATCATTGATGGTCGCAGCGACTTCGTGATCGGCGACGACCCGAATGCCGGTATCAGGGTCGCGGATTCGCCGTTGCTCGTCCTGCACGACGACGTGCTGATCGTTGACGCCCGCGACCAGCTCGTGTACGTGAACGGTGTCCTGGTCCGCGGGAGGCAGGTCTGCGATCTCGTTGTCGGCACGGTGGTGCTCACTGCCGGCTACCTCGTGGAGAAGCGTCCGGCCCAGTTCAGGCTCACCAGCTTCGGGCCGGGGGCCGTGGTCGACCCCGCGAAGGCGTTGGTGCAGCCTGCGGTGCGGGAGTTCCCGGAAGGGTTCCCCGACTATCGGAGGTCCCCGAAGCTGAACGTGGAGGTCCGCGAGGCTGAGTTCCGGCTGCAGGGGCCCGACAAGCCGCCTTCGAAGCCGAAGAACCAGTTGATGCGGCTGGTGTTGCCGCCGTTCTTCATGATCGCGGCATCCGGTATGACGGTGATGATCACCGGCAGCAACCCCGCGATGATTCTCGGCATGGGGCTCGCGACCCTGCTGACGGCATCGTTCACGGTGTCGCAGTACGTCACCGAGAAAGCGGAGACGAAAGTGGCCGCGCTCACGCAGGAGGAGGACTACGCCGGCTACCTCGTCAGGACCGTTGCCGCAGTGACCCAGGCACACGACGAGGAGGGCAACGTACTGCGATATCAGCAGCCGAGCCTCGGGGAGCTCGTCGACCTGGTCGAGGTGTACGACCGCAGGATCTACGAGCGTCAACGCTTCAATAAAGACTTCCTCCACGTCTCCCTCGGATACTCCGACCGACCGTCGGTGGTGACGGTGTCCTCCGAGGTGAATGACAAAGACGCCAGCGACGAAGCGCGGCAGGTCGCAGAACTTGCAGCGGGATTCCAGACGCAACGCGACGCCCCGACACCGGTCGGGCTGATGGGGCAGACCCTCGGATTCGTCGGCCCGCCGGAGGTCGTCGAGGCCCAGTTGCAGGCAGTGCTGTTTCAGACGGCGTTCTTCCACTCGTACCGTGACGTGAACGTCGTCAGCCTTATCTCCCGTGAGGCGTATCGGCAGACGTGGCATGAATGGCGGCTATTGCCGCATTTCAGGATGCAGGAGCTGAACATGCGCGGGCTCGTGTACAACGACAGACTGCGCGACGTCGTGTTGAACAGTTTTTACCAGCTGCTGCAAAAGCGGAAGCAAGCGGTCAAGGACGCAGGCACGCAGAAGCCCCAGTTCGCGCCGCACTACGTGTTCACGATCTGCGACGACCGGCACCTCGCCGGCCACGGCATTAACGAACTGCTCGCCGAGGACATGAGCGAGCTGGGGGTGACGGTGATCTGGTGCAGCGAAGACGCGAAACTCCTGCCCGAGACGGTTACCGCACTCATCCAGGCGCCGAACTTCGTGAAAGGCGAACTTGTCACCAACGCTGACGTGTACGTCGCGACGCCCTTCGTCCCTTACGTCGTGCCATCGAATCTTGAGCATTCACTGCGGAAGCTGTCGAACCTGAACCACCTCGAGGTCGAAAAGAACGCCGTGCCGGAGACGTTGACCCTGCTGGAGCAGTACGAGGTCACGACCGTCGAGGACCTGCAGATCGCGCAGCGGTGGGACAGGGCCGAGCCGAACAAGTCGATCGCGTCGCTGATCGGGTGGCGCGGCCGATCCGACTCCGTGTACTGGGATTTGCACGAGCGCGCCCACGGCCCGCACGCGCTGGTCGGCGGCACCACCGGATCCGGTAAGTCCGAGTTCCTGACCACGTACCTGATCGGGCTTGCGATCAACTTCTCCCCGGAAGACGTGGGGATGCTCATCATCGACTGGAAGGGCGGTGGCATCGCGAACACGCTCGACAAGCTGCCGCACTTCATGGGCGCCATCACCAACCTCGATGGCGCGGGCACGGCGCGGGCGTTGGCGAGTATCAAGGCGGAGCTGAACAAGCGCCAGCGCGAATTCGCGGTGTACGGGGTGAACAGCATCAACGCGTACATGCCTGTACAAGCAGCGGCACGCCCCGAAGCCTGACGTGAAGTACCCGTCGAAGCCGTTGCCGCATCTGGTGCTGGTGTCTGATGAGTTCGCGGAACTGAAGGCGAACGTGCCGGAATTCCTCGACGAGCTCACCTCGGTCGCCCGCATCGGTAGAAGCCTTGGCGTGCACTTGATCCTTGCGACGCAGAAGCCCAGCGGTGTGGTCAACGACCAGATCGAGGCGAACTCGACGTCGAAGATCGCGCTCAAGATGGCGAGTGAACAGGACTCGAACGAGCTGTTGAAAACCACCGATGCGGCCCACATCACCAATCCGGGGCGCGGTTATCTGAAGGTCGGGCAGAACGAGGTCTACGAGCTGTTCCAGAGCGGTTACGCCGGCGTGCCGTACGACCCGGACGCGGTCGTCATCGAGCAGGTGGACGAGCGGATCTACACGATCAACGAGGTCGGCCAGTACGAGCTGTTCTACGACCCCGACGAAGAGGTCGAGCAGGGCAAGGACACCAGCGATCTGCCTTCACAGCTCGAAGCCGTCATCGACGCCATCGCCACCATCTTCACCGGCGACCCCAGGCTTGATCTGCCGGACAAGCCGTGGCTGCCGAACCTTGCCGAGAACATCGCCGCCCCGGAACCCGCAGGATCCGGTCTGCGGGTGCCCTTGGGCATGCTCGATATCCCTTCTCGGCAGGCGCAGGAGAGCTACGACTTCGACCTCGTGAAGGCTGGGCACACGGTTCTCTTCGGCAGCCCTGGCTTCGGCAAGTCGACCGTGTTGCAGACCTTAACGATCGGCCTCGCTCAGGCGTCGACTCCTGAGCAGGTGCAGGTCAACCTCATCGACTTCGGGAACAATGGTCTGCTGCCGCTGCGCGGCCTCCCCCATGTCGCCGATATCGTCACGCTCGAAGAGAGCGAGAAGCTCGGCAAGATGCTGGAGGGGATCGGTGGCCTGCTGGCGGCGCGGAAGCAGTCGTTCAGAGACGCCGGTGTCGCGAATCTGGAGCAGTACTCCGCGAAGACCGGTCGGCGCCTCCCGGTCGTGGTGAACGTGCTCGATGGATACGACAACCTCACCGCGAATGATCGGCGTAAGGAGCAGATCGACGACCTGCTGTTGCAGGTGCTCCGCGAAGGCGCCGGCCTCGGCGTGTATCTGGTCATGAGCGCAAGCCGGGTCGGCGGAGTGCGCATGAACATGCTCAGCAACATCTCCACAAAACTGAGCCTGTACCTCAACGACGAGAGCGAGCTCGCCCAGCTCATGGGCCGCGAACGACTGCTGCAGGTCGACGCGCCCGGCCGAGGACAGGTGGTCGTGGAGACGCCAACCGCGATCCAGTTCTACCAACCGGCTCCCGGCGAAACCAGCGCCGAGACGCTCGCCGCGCTCGAAGCGCAGGTCGCCGCCCTCGACGCCGCCTGGATGGGGAAACGGCCTGCGCGGATCCCGATGGTGCCGCGGGAGCTCACGCCGGAGGCGTTCGCCGGGTTAGCGACGGTCACGACCGTCGAGAGCAAAGGCGGCGTGCCGTTGGCATTGTCGAAGGCCAGCACAGAGGCACGCGGGTTCTTGCCGCGCTCGCAGCCGTTCTTCCTGTTCGCCGCCAAGGACGACGAGCAGGAACTCCTCTTCCAGCAGACTCTGCTCTCTCAGGGCGGGAGGGTGAACACAAGCTTCCTGGTCATCGACTTCGACGAGCGATTTGACGAGACACTCGAGCGCACGCCGCTGCCCGTGAACTTCAGCTACATCACGAGCAAGAGCGACGCGAGCGAGATCGTCGCCGGCATCGTCGCGTACCTGAGCCTCAACAAGCAGAAGGTTCAGGGCGCCCCTCTGGTGCTCGTGATCGCGAACCTGCCCGACTTCATCGCCGTCACCGGGGTGAAACCGGAAGACTTCGTGCTCGCGGTGAAGAACACCTTCAAGTCAGGGCTGGACTTCATGATCTTCAGTAGGCACGACTACCTGGCCAAATCGTTCGACCCGGTGCCCAAGCTTCTGCGGGAACAGAAGTTCACCGGCTTTGTCGGTGCTCGCGCCTACGACAGCCCGCTGGTGAAGGGCATGGGTAAGTCGACCGAGCCGGAGCCGAGCATCGACGAGCCGTACTTCGTGTTGCGCGGTGGCAGCGCCTTCGAGAAGGTCAAGCTTCCCCAGGCCCAGGAGCAGGCGCATGACTGAGGCACAGGAGCTGCTGCCCCTCGGGACGGCCGTCGAGATCGAAGGAGACGACGGCATCTACGTCATCATCGCGCGAGGCTTTCAGAAGCATGACGACGGCTTCCTCGCCGGTTACAAGGGTGTGCCCCACCCGCAGGGCGCGGCGGCCGGAGTGCGCGAGATCGTGATTCGACAGACGCAGATCACGACCGTTCTCCACCGCGGCCACAGCAACGACGAAGACAGAGCGTTCGCGGAAGATCTGCTCGAGAACGCGAAGGCCCCGCCCAAGGTCTCGCCGCCTCCCGCCGCGGAACCCGCTCTGACCGTCGACCTCGCCACACCGGCCGCTGTCCCGGCACCGGACGAGGGGGCGGGAGCGCCACTCAAGAGAGTGAAAGACGCCACAGACCCATTTAGTGAGCTACGACGCAAAGGAAGACAAGCATGACCGATCTGCAGCCTGACTCCGTGCATGAGGAGAGTCGCACGTTCTTGCCGTTGGGAAGTGTTGTGATTCTGAAGGGTTCCGTGAAAAAGCTAGTTATCGTCAGTCGCGGATCGATCGTGAAGGATCAGTTCTTCGATTACGGCGCATTCCTGTATCCGGAGGGCATGGTCGATACGAATGTCGCCTATTTCAATGGCGACGATATTGCGAAGATCGTGTATGAGGGCTATCGCGACACTGATGACGAACTTGTGCTCGCGATCCTGAATAACGCGTACATTCGGTTCCAGCAGGAACACCGTCCGCCCGCGGCTGTTCCTGCGCTGGCGGCGCCTGCTCGGGTCGCCGCGGATGACTTGTTCGCTGGTGTTCGCGACCTGGGAGACGACGATGAATGAGGAACAGGCGTTGGCGCAGGTGCAGGAACTCGACGATGTCATCAGCCAGCTGAACGCGGTGCGTGGCGAGGCGGACGGGTTCCAGGTCGATGACTATAAGGATGCGGGCGGGGCGCTGTGGGCTGGGGAGAAACGCACCTCTTTCACAGGTGCTCTCGACGCGGCAAAGTCGGATCACGCTCGAATCAGCGACCAGATCGGGCAGGCGATCGGTGACTGTAAAAACAAGCAACGCGCGCTCGCGTTCTCTATCAGTCCGCTCGAGCATCCGATTCTTTCCGCGCAGGCTCTCGCGATAGCGGTGAGCTGAACGAGTTGGTGGGGAGGCGGTAGACGATGGGTTCAGACACTCGAGGCATACGCGACGGGTTTCATGAGGAGACTCGGGCTGTGTCGACGCTCACGTCGGGTGTGGCGGAGACGAGTGATGGGTGGGAACAAGGTGGTGACCTGAATGTTCCGGGGGTCACGGCTGTGTCGGAGATTCACGCGGATCTGTTCAGGCTGATCGGGACGTATGGTGCGTTGGCGCAGAAGGACACGGGTGAGTTCGACCAGCTCGGGGTGAGTATCGAGGTGCAGGACGCGCAGGATGCGCAGGGCGACGGGGTGCAGCAGTGAGTGTGGTGGAGTTTTCCGCGGATTCGTGGCAGGCGTCTTCTCCGGGGCTACAGAAGAGTCTCGCGGACCGGATGGAGGCCCTTGATGCGCTCGCGCAGGGGCTTGAGAGTCTCGCGGGCTCGGAGAACATCAGCGGTCAGGGTGCTGACGCGATGCGCGCCTATATCCGGGAAGTGCACGTCCCGATCGTGCAGTCGCTGCTCGTGTGCCTATCCACCTTCCAGACCGCGATTGGCGTGTATTGGAGCGGGTACTCGCAGGTTGACACGGACGGGAATTTCCGGCTCGTGAACGACGAGTACGACGCCCATCTTGCCCAGCTCGATACCGGTATGGAGCAGTTGCGGGGGTTCGCGGCCGATCTTCGGTCGATTGCTGCTCGCGCATCGCATCTGGTGTCGCTGGACGGCGCGGGGGCGTCCGCGGCGGATGCCGCTGCGGAGGGTTTCGAGCGGATGCGGTCGATCGCGAAGTCTCAGCAGGAGACGTGGGCGGCGTATGAGGCCACCGATCCTGGGTTCGATCAGGTCAAGAACCTTCTCGCCGAGTTGAACCGGGTTGTCGGGGATGTGGGGAATCTGACGGTCGGGCAGGGACGCTCCTACCAGGCGGGGAGCTTTAATCTGACGTTGCGGACCTTGGGGGAGCTGACCGGGGGAATGGTGGAGTATTGCCGGCAGAATCAGGAGGTCGCGTCCGCTGGGTGGGAGGCTCTGTTCTCGGGGTATGCCGATGATGTGAAGGCGGAGGCCGAGCGGAAGCGGACAGAAGACGCTCTCTGGGGGATGCTGTGGGATGGTTTGCAGGTCGCTGCGGGTGTGGTGGTCACGGCCGTCGGGGTCGGTTTGACGCCGTTCACGGGGGGTGTCTCTCTGGGACTGGTTGCCCTGGGTGGTTCGCTCGTGGTGGGTGGGGTGAACAGTGCCATCAATCACGTCTCCATCGCGACGACCGGCGAGGAGTTGAACCTGATCGGGACGGCGTCCGAGCAGGTGGGCCAGTGGTATGACGCCACTATCGCGCAGCCCGCGATCGCGTCCGGCGATAAACGCCTCCAGTTCCTCGCCGGGCTCGGTTCCGGGGTCGGAGACCAGGTCAGCGGGGCGCTGCAGATGAACGTGCAGGACACGGTGACCGGTGTGTTCACCCTCGTGACCAGTGACGAGGCGCGCTCCCAGTTGTGGAACCAGCTGACCACGACGGCCGGGCAAGTCGCCTCGGGGGACGGGTTCGTGATCGGCCAGATCGCCGGGAACCTTCTGCCCCTCGGGTCAGTCGCGAAGGTCGGCAAGCTCGAGAACCTGATCAACAAAGCCGACCACCTCGAGGGCTTGATCACCAAAACCGACGACCTTGGGCGCCTGACCTCCAAGGTCGACGACCTTGGGGGTCTGACCACGAAGGCTGATGACCTTGGGGGTCTGACCACGAAGGCTGATGACCTTGGGGGTCTGACCACGAAGGCTGATGACCTTGGGGGTCTGACCACGAAGGCTGATGACCTTGGGGGTCTGACCACGAAGGCTGATGACCTTGGGGGTCTGACCACGAAGGCTGATGACCTTGGGGGTCTGACCACGAAGGCTGATGACCTTGGGGGTCTGACCACGAAGGCTGATGACCTTGAGGGCCTGACCTCCAAGGCCGACGACCTTGAGTCCGGGAAACCCGTCACGATCTCCACCCCGAGTGACACCACCAGCGCACTGGACTGGCTCAAGGACCGCCTCGGCGGGGGAGGGATGAAAGTCAGCGACGAGTTCGACCCCACGATACGGCCAGCAGACGGCGTTGACGGGTCGGCCGCGAAGTCGCATGGTGTCGACCACCCGGGCGGTAATGATGCTCCGGGTCCGGTGAAGTATCCGACCGGCCGGTTGCCGAAGCGTGGTGTACCGAACTCTTTCGGGTACGATTCTGACGGGGTTCGTCTTCCCTACGCGAATAGTCGCCCTGCTTACGCGCCAGGACAAGTCAAAAGGGTGTGGAGGGAAACCCGCAAGAAACAAGTGAGCGACATCAGGGCCGGCCGGCCGGAGGCGCCGCCGAGGTGCCCCAAGCGGCATCAGCTCTGGGTCAAAGACAAGTCAGGCGACTGGAAACTCATCGAGTGGCGACCCGAACAACCCCGCGCTGGCCTCTGGGACATGGGACACCTCCCAACGGCCAAATATGCCAAACTTCGAAACCAGTACCTCAATCATGAAATCACGAAGGAAAAATTCTTAGAAGAATATCACAAAGCGGAGAAT
>NZ_QGDV01000028.1 GCF_003149025.1 Rathayibacter iranicus NCPPB 2253 = VKM Ac-1602 | reverse complement strand
CCTCCACGCCATGATCCGCGACGGCAGCCTCTACCACCCCCGAACCCCACTGCCAGCCACCGCCGCTTGACAAACCACATAGGGACACCCCCCGCTCGCAGCACCATCTCTCCCTCGGTGAGAACCGTGATCGACACCCCCTCAGAGTGAAGGTCGGCATTTGTGAGAATGCTGGCGCTCGTCCACAGCCTCGCGAGGGCGATGTCCTGCGCTCGATAGATGTCCGCGGCAAGCCGAAGATCGTCCCGTCGGTCGGGCGAGCGACACAGCGCTTCCAACCAGGTCGCGGCCGGCTCACCCGAGAGAACAACGCCTTTCGAGAACGCCGTCCGATTAGCTCGCAGCATTCGTTCCAGCCTCTCCTTCCTCCTGTCTCCCTGCGGGGATATACAGGATGGGAAGAACGAGACGACACCGACCACGGATATCGACCGGGAGTCGAGAGCCAGCCGGCTGTCATCGCAGTCGCGTCCCTGATTTCACGGTCATCCGGCGCTCACACACGTAAGACAACGCCGTGAGGGGGAACTCTTGCGGAAGATGAGCGAAATGTCAACGATGACAGCGTTGCCACGCCAGAAGGGTGCGCCTCAACCCGCCTGCCGAGGCGCACCCTTCGTCGCGATCAGGAGCAGGTCAGCGTCGGCATCTTGATTTGGACATTGTGATTCGAGTACTGCGTGTCGGCGAGGTGTGACAGCCGGATCCTGTAGCGGAACGTGTAGTTTCCGTCAATCTGGGGCGTGAACGTGGCGGACGCCGGGACCGAAGTCGCCGTATCCGGGTCGAGGTACGTCGCGCCTCCGTCCCGTCGAGGGTCAGTGGATGCCGTGTAGACCCCGCCGCCGCCAATCAAGACGTCGTAGGCGACGTAGGAGACGTTGTTTCCAGAACCATTCGCAAAAGCCGACCAGCTGAAGTTGTAGTTATGCCCGGCGACGCCCTTGAACGGGAACTCGATGTAGTAACTGAAGTAATTACTCCGAGTCGCGTCTTTTGTGTTCCACCACGACGTGCCGTCAGAAGTCCATCCATAATCTCCGGTGCCGCCCGAATCGCCATCGAGGCCGCTTGCGCCCGTCCACCCAGAGGATGCCGGAACAGTGGGGCACACAAAAGAGTTCGAAGCAGCCGCGGCGGGCGTGGCGACCGCGAGGGAAACGACCGGGATACTCCAGGCGGCCCCCTTCACCAGCGTGCGTCGAGCAAAGCCATCCTGAGCCGGAATGACCCAGTCACCTCCGAGAGTGATCTCACGCGTCGAATCCGATTGCTTAGTCAATTGTTCCTCCAGAGTGTTCATTGGTACGGCACCGATCATGAAGGACCGCATTCGACACGGGCAGCGGAGAAGGCGATCGCTTCGTAATCTCGGGCGGACCTTTCGGATATTCGTTCGCCGGAGCGGTCATCCGGCGCTCGAGCGCCCCCCTTACCGGGCTCCAGACCGCGGCCCGGCCCCGTTGAGTGACCAGACGCAGGGCCCGCGCCGTCCCTCGCCGACGGCGAACGCGTCACGAGTGCGCCTCCCGGTGTCCGCCGCGACGACAACCAGCTACCGTCACGAGGTGACCGCCCTACTGCTCGTGACCGGAGCCACCGTCATCTGGGCGCTCACACACCGCAGACTCCGGCGAATCGCGGTCAGCGGGCCCCTCCTCATGGCCGTACTGGGCGCCATCGCCGGCTGGTTCGTGACGGACGAGAGCACGCTGTTCTTCGACTCCAAGGCCGCGCTGCTGGTCGCCGAGGTGGTTCTCGCGCTGCTGCTCTTCGTGGACGCAATCGATGTGAAGGGTCCGCCCGGCGCGGCCCTCAGCGCCGTTCCGCTGCGGCTCCTGCTCATCGCCCTCCCTCTTTCGGCAGCGTGCATCCTCGCCGTCGGCCTCGCCCTGCCGCTCGGCCTCTCGCTCCCGGTCATCATCGCTGTGACGTGCATTGCGACGCCGGTCGACTTCTCCCCCGAGACGTCGATCATTCGCGACGCCCGGATTCCCGCACGCGTGCGGCGCTGGCTGAGCATCGAGAGCGGCTATAACGACGGTCTCGTCACACCGGTTCTCCTCGGCGCCCTCGCTCTCGCCGCCGAGTCGGCGCGACCGGAGCAGAACGCGCTGACCACGTTCCTCGCGGCAGCGCCGGCGGGTCTCATCGCTCTCGTCGTCGGCGCGGCCCTTGGCGTGGGCGCAGGACGCCTGTTCCGGTGGGCCCGCGCCGCAGGATGGGCGGACGGCCAAAGCATCCGGATCGGTCTTCTCGCTCTGCCCGTGCTCACCTTCGCCGTGGCCGTCTCGGTGAACGGCAACGGCTTCGTCGCGGCATTTGTCTGCGGGATCGCGTTCCGTCTCGCCCGCGGTCGCGGCTGGGATGACCGCTCGGAGACGCCCCTGGTCGAGGACGTGACGTCCTTCTTGACGCTTCTGCTCTGGTTCGCTTTCGGCCTGATCGGGATCATTCTGATCACCGGGTCGGTGGACTGGTGGCCGGCCCTGTTCCTCGCGCTCTTCGCCCTGACGGTCGGCCGCATCGGCCCCGTCCTCCTGGCCCTGCTCGGCACGAAGACGACCAGGAAGGACCGACTCGTCATCGCCCTTCTCGGCCCGCGGGGAGCGGCCTCGATCGTGTTCGGCCTGATCGCTTTCAACGCCCTCCCGTCGGAGGACGGCTTCGATGTGCTGGCCGCGACGGGCTTCGTCGTCGGCGGCAGCCTGCTCCTGCACGGAATCGGCGGTCCACTGCTCATCCGACGGCTGTACGGCGCAGCCGAGCGGCACTGAGGTTTCGCGCTCGACGGGGCTCCGATCGCGACGTGAGCCCGTTCTGCGCGCAGTCTCGCCGGCTGAGGGAACCACGGACCGTCGAGGGAGCCCGTCATCACGGGCGGTCTCGACGGTTGGGGGTTCCCCCGGTGGAGGAAGCTCACCCTGTGCCTGATTGTTTGGAGGAGCGCCGACGGTGGAGGTGGTTCAGCACTGCCCATCCGATCAGCAGGACGACCGCCTGGGTGATCGCGATGATCACCGGCTTCCACGGATCAACTGCCCCGAGCATGGTCGAGACGCCGTTGCCGGCCATCGTCCCAACGAACGCGACCGCGAGGAAGCCCCACGGCGACCACGTCCTTGATGCGGCCGCGCGATTTCGCTGATGAGTCAAGTTCGCACACTCCCTTGAGTTGTGAATACATACCTGTCTTCGCGGGGGAGATTCGACGAAATCCCCTGAGCCTGGTTTCATCCGAATGCGTAGGCACGTCACCGAGGAAACCCCGGACCGTCATGGGCGCCCGTTACAACGGGCGGTCTCGACGGTTCGGGCTTCCCCGGGTGAAGGATGCGAGCGTGCTGTCAGCAGGTGACCGCGCCGCCGATGATGCCGGTGAGCATGCCGCCTGTCGCGGCCGCGATCGCGCCGGGTCCGGAGATTGCGCCGAGGAAGCCTCCGGTGGCAGCGCCTGCGACGCCCGCCCCGGAGACGCAATGACCCCACTCCTCAGAGCCCCAGTCGCTAGTCAGCCTCAGCACTTCCCCGCCCCTCGAGCGGAGTCGCGAATTGTCGTCAGCAGTGAAGTGGAACGTCACCGTGTCCGGGTCATCGATCGTCCAGAAGCCGCTCACTGTCCTGCCTGTGCCGACCTCGACTGTCGTGGGCAGGTCATCGGAGGTGACGCTCCATCAGTGATGCCCACGCCGCCACCGTAACGAGCACGGTTCCAATCCTCATCGCGAATTTCATCATTGTCTCCCTGTCCGTGGTTGTTTGGAGGAGTGCCGACGATGAGCGAGGTTCAGCACCGCCCACCCGACCAGCAGGACGACCGCTCGCGAAACGGTAGCGATCACGGTCTTCCACGGATCGGTCGCCCCGAGGACGGTAATGACACCGGCACCGACCATCACCCCCAGGAACGAGACCGCCAGAAAGGTCCAGGGTGTGAACTTCATTTGATGACGCCACCCGGTTCTGCTGATCTGTCATGTCTGCACACTCCCTTGAGTTGTGAATACCTGTCAGTCTTAACAGCGAAGTGCGTGAGCTCCGACAAATTCTCCTGAGTTCAGATTCATCCGCACGCGCGGGATCCAGCTCAGGGTTCCCCCGGCGGCGGGGATGGGGCGTGCTGGAGGGATGCCGGTGCACGTCCTCATGCGCGATGCCGCACCTCCCGATTGGGGGGTGAATGAGAGGCTCATGACCGGAATTGCGGCGGTTGTCGTCCATGCGTGCCGCCCCGCTTGAGGGGCCGGACTTTCCAGACCCCGTACACTCGGCGGGTCGACGGCTGTGAGCGACCGTCGCGAGCGGAGGGGATGGCCGTGGGGGTCGGGTTCCGGCGGAGTGGGGAACTCCGGATATTGACGCGTCCGCGCCTGGAGCCGGCGGGCGATCCACTGATCCGTGGCAACAACCGCTGCCGCCTGTCTGGCACCCTGACGATGCCCAGCGGCCCAGGTCTCGTGCGCCCCTCGGCCCTCGCGCCGCCGTGGGAAGCGCCACTGATCCGGCTAATCAGGGCTGGCGCACCCGCCGCTGACCTGCACGAGGCGACCGCCTCCTTCCCCGAGGGCTCGCGAGTGGCGGTCGCCGTCGAGCTGGTTCGCGACGCCCTCCGCTCCCCCGAGGACGACCGTGCGACGCGGCTCGCCTGCTGGCTCGTCCGCCTCCGCTACGACCCGAGCACCGATTCGTTCCTTCGCCGGTACGGGATAGTGCTCACCGTGCGGCTGCCCCTGAGCGGGGGGCTCGACGTGGAGGTGCCCCTCGACGGCACAGCGCTACGGCTGGTCTTCGCCGAACTCGCCTCGACGCTGGACCCGGGCGGCGCGATCGCCGCGGTCGAGACGCTCGAGCCGTCAACACTCGCCGCATCGACGCTGGCCGCGCTCTACTGTGCTCGGCGCCGCTGGCACGATGTTGCGCGGTTTTCGGCTCCGGTCGAGAACCTCGACGCCGCCTCCGCCGCCGTACTCATCCGCCGGGGGATCGCACTGCGGGAACTGGGACTGATCGACGGCGCGCTCGACGCGTTCGGCCGGGTCGTGCGCCCCGCCGTCACCAGCACACGTCCGCTCGAGCTGCGGGCGGAGGCGCTTCTCGAGCGGGCAAGCACGCATCTGGCCGAAGGGCGGTGCGCGCCGGCCCGCCGCGACCTCGAGCGGGTACTCACGCGGTATCCGTGCAGCGCCGAGGCACAGGAGCTGCTGGCGGCGGCGAGCCGCTGAAGGGTTCTCGGTGGGGGATCTCCATTCCTCTCGTTAATGTGAGCCACGTCTCTGGCATCGCCTGAGCACGTGGCCTGACCGAGACGAAGGACGCGCCACCGCAGCGCCGTGCTGGTCGAGTTGGACTACTCTCGCCATCGCTGACAATCAGTCATGGATGGGGGGCGAGGACGTGTCGTCCAGTTTTGGGGAAGCCTCCGCCGCTCCTGTAGTCAGTTCTCGCCTACTACGAAGTGCGTTCTGGCTTTTCCTCCTGGCTGGGATCGCGAACATCACCTTCCTCCTCGCCGCCCCGGCGCTCAGACGTCTTCACTCCATCAATGAGTTCTCGCGGCCGTTCCTTCCGGAGTTCCCTGCCGCTGCCGCGCTCGCACTCGTGGCCTACGGGGTCCTGGCCTTCGGGATTCGCGCGCGGACGGCGCTGGCTTTCCGGCGGGCTGCCCTTCTCCTCGCCGGCGCGACCCAATTCGTCTTCGCGGTGTCGAGGCCGCAGCCGCATACATACCCGATCGAGTATCTGGGGCTCTTCCTGGTCACATTCTTCGCAGCTCCGGCCGTCGCGTGGGTCGCAGCCGTCTCCGTGATCGCCCTGCCCGCTCTTCCTCTGGGGGCACGCCTCGCACTCGTCTTCCTTGCACTGCTGCAAACCCTCGGCGTCGTCTCAGCCTTCGCCGGATGGGGCCCGCTTTTCGGCGGTCATGACTACATCTTCGACAATCCGCTCTGGTCCGCCGTGATGCAACTCGGAGCCTCACTATTCCTCGCACGGCCCGCTTTCACCTGTCACCATTTCCGTCCGATCGAAAGAAGATAACCTTTATGAAAACGGGGATAACCCTAGCACTCAGCGCTCTTGTGCTGATATCAGCTGCCCTATCGTCAGGACCGGCGTCGGCGGACACCCTCGACGCGATTCCAGTCGCCAAGCAGCTTCCCGAGAGCTGGTCGTATTAGCGACATCACGCAACATTACGTTGATGAGCGCGGCGCCAACAGGATCGAGGCCGATCGAGTGCGGGGAGAACTTCTTGCTCATATCGAGAACATACACGGGGTGAAAGAGGCCGGCTATCTGATTTCCGCCGTCGATGATGAGACCGGCGGGCTCAAGATTCTCTGGCACGGAGACGGTGACGAACGGCGACAGGACGTCATTTCTGCCGCTAACGAAGCCCACCTGCCAGTCGCATTCGTCGAATATCCTTTCAGCTGGGAGGAGGTCGACAAGCAGGCGAGGAAAATCGCAGCAAGACGAAACGATCTTTCACAGCTCGGCTTCAGCCTGTCCGGAATTTCCACTGTCGCTTTCGACCGCCCATCCCTTGTGGTCGAGGGAGCCCTGATGCAGCGAAGCCTCCCGGGCGTCAGCGGCGTCGGCGCATCCGCAAATGGCGCGATCAGCGAGGTTGAGGACATTGTGCGAAGTGAGGGCTCCATCCCGGTCGACGTGAGGCTGGCAGATCCGCTGACACCGATCAGCGCACGGCCTTCGCGAACGACGGACGTGCCCTCCTTCTCGGGAGGAGGATTTATGCGCAGCTTCATAGCGCTCCAGTCATTCTCTAAAGTCTGCTCGATGGCTTTTACGCTACGTATCAACGATGTAGAGAGACCTACAACAGCACGCCACTGCCAGCCAGCCGTTGCAGGCGGGTCCTGGCGAGCCTACAACTCCGATTCCTCCTCTTACGGCGCCACGGACATCCGCGGCGATCGCACCGGAACCGCCACATTGGCAAGTAGAGGAGTTGGTTGGACTTTCGATGGCGGGCCGCAGAGTACTGACATCGTGCCCGTTCGAGGAATGCAAAAAGTCGGAGTAGGAAGCCTCGTATGCACCGACGGAGGAAATTCAGGAGTGCACTGCGACGGCAAGGTCGTCGACGTCGGATTCCTGATAACCTCCGACGAGGAAGGAGACTTTTATACCATGCGCGCCGAGCAAGTCGATAAGAAGGTGCTCGGAGTGAGTGGTGACAGCGGCGGACCAGTTATTGTGCCCTGGTCTGACGGCTTCGGAGCGGTCGGCATCATGCAAGCGGCGGGCGGCACAGCATCGTGCGGGACGACGAACCATTCCGCTGTCGACTGCGGATGGGCCGTTCTCTTCTCCGATATCTACACCGTCTCGGCCGACCTGGGCGGGACTCTGGTGACCGGCTGACAGTGTGCTCTCGAGTGCGCAATTGACGCGAAGGGAGGAGGGGCGGGCCACGACGGCGCCGCCCCTTCTCTTAAGAGCTCGCGCTCAGCCCTCGGCTTGCGACGGCTTGCCCTCGGCGGGCAGGACCTCGTGCGGGGTGTCGCGCTCATCCTCGCCCTCGGCCTGCGATGGCTTGTCGGTCTGGTCAGCCGGGTCCTCGACGGGGCTCGGGGTCTGGTCGGTCATCGCAGTCCCTCCGGCTCGTCGGATGTGGCGGATGGCTCGGGGTGCGCCTCGAACTCCATCCACGCGCGCTCCAAGTCGGCCTGCGCCGCCTCCGGCTCGCTGGCGAAGTAGCCGTCATAGATCGCCCGGCCACCGTGCTCCGGCAGGTCGCCACGGCCGCCGTAGGTCTGCGCGAACACGCCGACCTCGTCGTCCCTCTTCTGCTGATCCCGCAACCACGCGGGAAAGGTCTGCGTCATGGATGACACCTCTCTTTCTTGATGCCAGCCAATCGCTCCACCCGCAGCGCGGCAACCCCTTCCGCTGCCCACCCCACCCCCGCCTCTTCTCCGTCTCCCCCGCCGCGAGATGCCAGTTGGGTACGCGAGAGGCCGAAGAGAACGTACTCAAGAGGCATATCGCGGCGAGGGGGCGGGGCTGGGGGCTACTCTCCTGGGCGGGGAGAGGCGAAAGCAGAGTGAGTGTGGTGGCGGCAGTGTGTGAGGTTGCGGTCGGCGGCGGACGGCTACGGGGGCGGAGGGTGAGCACGCCGGACGGCGACGCGGTGGCGTTCCTGGGCGTGCCGTATGCGGGGGAGGCGCCACGATTTCAAGCGGCGCCTCCGGTCGAGCGCTGGAGTGGGGTGCGCGACGCGCGCGAGTCGGGACCGAGCGCTCCGCAGACCGCGGGCGGCAGCGAGCAGGGCTGCCTCACCGTGAACGTGTGGGCACCAGCCGGGGCGGAGGGACGTCCCGTCCTGGTCTGGGTCCACGGCGGGCTGCACGTCGCCGGGTCCAACGCCGAGCCGTTTTGCGACGGGGCGCGTTTCGCCGCCCGCACCGGCACCGTCGTCGTCGCGGTGAATTACCGGCTCGGTTCCCTCGGCTTCCTCACTCTCGACCATGTCCTCGGCGACGAGGTCCGCGACTCCGCGAATCTCGGGCTGCACGACGTCATCGCCGCACTTGCATGGGTACGGGCGGAGATTGCGGCGTTCGGAGGCGACCCCGACCGGGTGACGCTCGCCGGGCAGTCCGCGGGGGCGACGGCGGTGGCGATGCTCCTGGCGGCGCCGGCGGCGGAGGGGCTGTTCGGGCGGGCGGTGCTACAGAGCGCGAGCCCCGAGCGGATCGGCTCGCGCGAGTACGGCGAGGCGGTGACGACCGAGCTGCTGGAGTTGCTGGGCGCGGCGCCCGAACAACTCCTGAACCTGCCGTGGCAGCGCCTGGTCGAGGCTCAGGGCCGGCTGCTCGCCCGCCGATCCGCCGCGGGGCCGAACACGGAGGCCGTGTTCCGGCCGAGCCTCGACGGGAGGCTGCTGACCCGCGACCCGGTCTCGGCGGTCGCGGCCGGAGCGTCGCGCACCGTCGATCTGATCGTGACGACGAACGTGAACGAATCGTCGGGCGCAGTGGATCTGACGGCGCCCGATACTTCGGCGCTGCGGGCGATGCTGGAGCGGCACCTCGACGTGCTGCTCCCGGAGTGGGCGGGGTCGCGGGCGGTCGCGTATCGGGAGGCGCTGGCGGCAGAACTCGGCCGGGAAGCCTCCGATGCACAGGCGCTGGAGGCGTGCGTCACCGACGAGATCTATCGGCAGCCGAGCCAGCGGCTGCTCGACGCGCGGATCTCGGCTCCTGGATCGACCCGCGCAGCGCTCTTTACGTGGCGGCTGAACGACTCCCGGGGCGCCACCCACTCACTCGAGCTGCCGTTCCTGTTCCGCCATCTGGATGACTCCGCCGCCGCTTGCGCCGCGCTCGGACCCGCCGCGCCGTGGAGTCTGAGCGATGAGATCGGTTCGCGCTGGGCGGCGTTCGCCGCGACCGGCGACCCCGGCGCTGACTGGCCCGAGTACGGCAGCGCCCGCGACACCCTCGTGCTCGGCACCTCCGTGCACTGCGCCCGCGCACCCCGCGAGCACCTGCGCCGCCTCGTCGCGCGCGCTCGCACCTCCTGAAGCCTTCGCGCTGAGGTGCCCGAGAGTGCTGCGATTTGAGCGACTTCGCTGCATTTTCCGGCACCTCAGCACGGGCGCGAGGGGTGGGGAGTTGTGCCAGGAGGCTGGCATGGGGCGACACTGGCCGCGGAGCGGGCGGGGAGTCGATACGGTCGTCACACCCACTGACGAGAGGAGCCGACCATGACGCATGCCAAGCGTACGAAGCGCTTCCTCGTCTCCGGGACCTGGACCGCCTGACCCGCACCGGTCTCGCGCCTCCGCCCGCTCGACGGACGAGAGGCGCTGGAGACCGCATCGACGAGAGTCGCCACCCGAAGGGTCCTCTCGCCGCGGTGCCTCCAAGCACCCCGGGGGGTGTCCCTATGTGGTTTGTCAAGCGGCGGTGGCTGGCAGTGGGGTTCGGGGGTGGTAGAGGCTGCCGTCGCGGATCATGGCGTGGAGGA
>NZ_QGDV01000027.1 GCF_003149025.1 Rathayibacter iranicus NCPPB 2253 = VKM Ac-1602 | reverse complement strand
AGATCATACGAACGACAGGGGGCACACGATCATGCCGAGCCCAGCAGGCCACCCACCAGAACCACTTCCCAGCGGGCATGAACAAAGTAACGGGGCGTCGCGCGGGTGGCGTCCCCTCTGCGCGCCGTCGGTAGGCTGGAGTGCCGCATCTGGCGTCGAACGGAGGTCACCGTGTCCGGTGGAGACATCGCAGGGCTTATCGCCGCGGGGGTGTTCGCGATCCTGGTCGCGATTGCCGCGATTCCGCTCTGGAAGCTCGGACGGGTTTTCGACAGCACGAGCGAGGCCATCAAGCAGGCCAGTGACGGCCTGACCCCCATCCTCGACGAGTCGGCCTCCACCCTTCGCGAGGCGAATCAGCAGCTGGCGCGGGTCGACACGATCACGAAGGACGTGGCTGAGGTCACGGGTAACGTCAATGCGCTTGTCGCCCTCACGGCTGCGACCATCGGCGGACCACTGATCAAGCTGGCGGGGTTCACCGCCGGAGTCCGGGCCGTGCTCGTCGCCGGCCGAACCGCCGACAAGGCTGGTGCCGCCGTCGGACGAACCGCGGCGAAGCGCTCGAAGCGTGCGCCCTCGAAGTAGCCTGGGGACCGCGCTCTAGAATCGAACGGACCGTCGCGCCCTCGCGCCCGCCGTGGAAGGAACACCCGTGAAGAACATCCTCCTGATTGTCATCGGGATCGGCCTCGGATTCGCGGTCGCCCACCAGATCTCGCGCACGGAGACGGGTGCTCGCCTGTTCGCCGACCTCAACCGCACGGCGAAGGAACTCGGCGAGGCCGTCTCCGAGGGTTACCACCAGCGCGAGGCCGAATTGAAAGCTGCCATCGGCGAGGGCTGATGCCCCGCCGCCCGACATCCGCGTCGTCACCGACCGAACCGTAACGGAACCCATGCAGACCGCAGATATCCGCACCCGCTGGCTCGATTATTTCGGGAGCCGCGGTCACACCGTGGTCCCGTCCGCATCCCTGGTCAGCGACGACCCGAGTCTCCTCTTCACAGTCGCGGGAATGGTGCCGTTCGTGCCGTATCTCACCGGAGTGGTGCCGGCGCCGTATCCTCGCGCGACGAGCGTGCAGAAGTGCATCCGCACCAATGACATCGAGGAGGTCGGCAAGACCCCGCGTCACGGCACGTTCTTCCAGATGAACGGCAACTTCTCGTTCGGGGACTACTTCAAGGAGGGCGCGATCGGCTACGCCTGGGAGCTGCTTACCGGCGCCGAAAGCGACGGCGGCTTCGGCTTCGATGAGAAGGACCTCTGGGTCACCGTCTACAAGGACGACGACGAGGCCATCAGGCTGTGGAAGAAGATCGCGGGCCTGCCCGACGAGCGGATCCAGCGCCTGGACAGGGAGACTAACTACTGGTCCACCGGCCAGCCCGGGCCGGCAGGCCCCTGCTCCGAAATCTTCTTCGATCGCGGGCCCGCCTATGGGAGAGACGGTGGTCCTGCCACAGACGACGACCGCTACGTCGAAATCTGGAACCTTGTCTTTATGCAGTACCTCCGCGGGGCGGGGACGAGCAAGGTCGACTTCGAGATCCTTGGCGAGCTGCCGCGCAAGAACATCGACACCGGCATGGGCCTCGAGCGCGTCGCGTTCCTCAAGCAGGGTGTCGAGAACATGTACGAGATCGATCAGGTACGCCCGGTCCTCGACCGCGCTGCCGAACTCTCCGGCCGTCGCTACGGCGCCGTCCATGAGGACGACGTGCGGATGCGCGTCATCGCCGACCATGTCCGCTCCTCGCTGATGCTGCTCTCGGACGGCGTGACGCCCTCGAATGAGGGGCGCGGCTACATCCTCCGCCGCCTGATGCGTCGGACGGTGCGCGCTATGCGCTTGCTGGGAGTCGACGCGGCCACATTCCCCGAGCTCTTCACTGCTTCGCGCGATGCAATGGCGGCCGCATATCCGGAGGTCTCCATCGAGTTCGAGCGCCTGTCGACCAGTGCCTACGGCGAGGAGGAGGCGTTCCTCCGCACGCTCGCCTCGGGAACCGAGATCCTCGACCTCGCCGTGCTCACGACCAAGAAGGCCCGGGAGTCGACGCTGCCCGGGGACACCGCGTTCCTCCTGCACGACACTTTCGGCTTTCCGATCGACCTCACCCTCGAGATCGCGGAGGAGTCGGGTCTCTCGGTTGACCGCGAGGCGTTCGACTCGCTAATGACCGCGCAGCGCACCCGAGCGAAGGCCGATGCCAGGGCGAAGAAGTCGGCGTTGGCCGACCTCTCGGTCTACGCCGACTTCCGCGCGCAGGGCGAGACGCTCTTCACGGGCTACGACGTGCTCGACACGCAGTCGCGGATCGTGGGCCTCATCGTCGGCGGTCGCGCCGTCTCGACGGCCGTGGCTGGCGACATCGCCGAGGTGATTCTCGAGGCCACGTCGCTCTACGCCGAGTCGGGTGGGCAGGAGGCGGATGCTGGCCGCATCATCGGCTCTGGCTTCGACCTCGAGGTGCTCGACGTGCAGAAGCCGGTCAAGGGACTCATCAGCCACAGGGTGCAGGTAGCCAGCGGCGAGGTCGGAGTGGGCGACGCCGCCACCTCCGTCGTCGATCGCGACTGGCGTCGGGGCGCTCAGCAGGCGCATTCGGGCACCCACCTGATCCACGCTGCGCTGCGGCAGGTGCTCGGCCCGCAGGCGCACCAGTCCGGCTCCTACAACAAGGCCGGCTACCTCCGCCTCGACTTCTCGTGGAATCAGGCCCTCTCGCTCGAGACGCGCAGCGAGATCGAGGACATCGCTAATACCGCTATCCGCGACAATCTCGAGGTCGTCACCCGCGAACTGCCGCTCGACGAGGCGAAAGCACTCGGCGCGATGGCGCTCTTCGGCGAGAAGTACGGCGATGTCGTGCGTGTTGTCGACATTGGTGGACCGTGGTCGCGCGAACTCTGCGCGGGCACCCACGTCGGGCGCTCGGCGGAGGTGGGTCTGATCAGCCTGGTGAGCGAGTCGTCCGTCGGCTCCACGAACCGCCGCGTGGAGTCGCTCGTAGGCCGCGAGGCTTTCCAGGAATTGGCCGCTGAGCGCGCCCTGGTCAGCACGATTTCGTCCTCGCTGAAGACGCCGCGCGAGCAGCTCCCGGAGCGCATCGGCGAGCTCGTAGCCAGCCTCAAGGCCGCCGAGAAACGCATCGCCGCTTTCGAGGCCAAGGCCCTTGCCGATCGCGTCCCGGCGATCGCCGCGACACGACGCTCCGTGAACGGCATCACCGTCATTGCCGAGAGCATCGGTAGCGCCGGATCGACGGACGAGCTGCGTTCGCTGGTCGTCTCCGTCCGTGAGCGGCTGGGCCAGGATCCAGCGGTCGTCGCCCTTGCGGCCGACGTCGCGGGCAAGCCGGCCATCATCGTCGCGACCAACCAGGCCGCCCGGGACCAGGGTCGCCGCGCCGGAGCACTCGCGAAGCGGGCCGCCGGGATTCTCGGCGGCGGTGGCGGCGGTAAGGACGACCTCGCGCAGGGTGGAGGGTCAGACGTCTCGATGATCGGCGCGGCCCTCGAGGCCGTGGCGCAGGAAGCGACGAACTGAGTGGTGCGGTTCGGCGTCAGGCTCGGGATCGACGTTGGTCGCTCCCGAATCGGGGTCGCCCGCTGCGACGCCGACGGTTTGCTCGCCGTGCCGATCGAGACCGTCGCGCGCTCGAGTGACGAAGGGGATTCGTCGGACATCACCAGGATCGTTCACCTCGCGGCCGAGTACGATGCTCAAGCGATCATTGTCGGATTGCCGTTGTCGCTCTCCGGGGCAGAGACGGCCTCTACCCAGGACGCACGTGGCTTCGCCCGACGGCTGGCCGAGGCGGTACCAACCGCCGCGGTCCGGCTCGTCGACGAGCGACTGTCGACGGTGACCGCCCAGAGCGCTCTGCACCGCTCCGGACGCAGCACACGCGGCTCCCGTGCCGTGATCGACCAGGTCGCCGCCGTGGTGATCCTGCAGCATGCCATCGATTCCGAACGCTCGGGCGGCCCTCCGGCACCGTTGGCGCTCGAACCGAACGAAGGACCTCTACGTGACCGACGTCCCCCCGAGCCGCCGCGACGCCCGCGCCGCAGAGTCCGCGCGGTCGACTCCGCCACCCTCGAACCCGGAGCAGGCGCCGACTGAGAATGCGGTGCACGATCAACTCCACCGCCTCTTCACTGGACCCGAGGTTCCGGAGGCGAGAGGCCGCGGCAAAGCGGTCGCAACCGATCAGGACGTCGCGGCCTCCCGGCGCCGCGGCTCCCGCAGGACCCGCGGCGCGAAGAAGCGTCGCAGCCGCCGTGGCCTGATCGGCGGGCTCCTCGCCTTCGGCGTTTTCGCAGCACTCGTGGCGATTGCCGTCACCATCTTCATCGAGCCCGTCCGGGGTCTGTTCGCCGCGCCCGAGCCCACGGACTACTCCGGCACGGGCACGAGCGAAGTTCTGTTCACGATCCACCAGGGCGACGTCGGCAGCGATATCGCCAACAACCTTGTCTCGGACGGTGTCATCAAGTCGTACGGTCCGTTCTACAATCTGCTGCTCACCAGGAGCCCGGAGCCGGTCTTCCAGCCCGGCGCCTATTCACTCAAGGCTGAGATGAGCGCTCAAGCGGCCCTGTCGGCTCTGCTTGACGCCGACTCCACTCGACTCGCCAATACGTTCGTCATTCCCGAGGGAACGGCGTTGAAGGCGGCGCTTCCCCTGATTGCGGACGGCACCGGTGTCGCGCTGGCCGACCTCGAGACCGCCGCTGCCGACTGGGGCTCGTTCGGGCTCCCCGCCGGGGCGACGAGCCTCGAGGGTTTCCTGTTCCCGGCGACGTACGACATCCAGCCCTCGACCCCGGCCCACGACATCCTGAAGGCGCTCGTCGACCGGATGTACAAGGCACTCGACCAGGCCGGTGTGCCGGTCGATGACCGCTATCGGGTGGTTGTCTTCGCCTCCCTCATTCAGCGTGAGGCCCGCATTGCGGCGGACTTCCCCAAGGTCGCGCGGGTGTTCCAGAATCGGATCGACCAGGGCTGGCGCTTGCAGTCGGACGCGACGGTCGCCTACGGCACCGGAGCCACGGACCGCGTCGCAACGACCGACGCGGAGCGTGATGACGTGAACAATCCCTACAACACGTATCAGCACGACGGACTGCCGCCCGCGCCGATCTCGAACCCCGGTGACGTCGCCATTGCCGCGGCCCTGCGGCCCGCCGAGGGCACATGGATGTACTTCGTCACCGTGAACCTCCAGACGGGAGAGACGGTGTACTCGACGACGGACGCTGAGCACACCGCGGCCGTCGCTCAGTGGCAGGCCTGGATGCGGGACCACCCGGAGTATCAGTGACGGCCGCCGGGTATCGGCTCGGTGTCCTCGGCTCGCCGATCGCGCACTCGAAGTCACCGGCGCTGCATCTCGCGGCCTATCGAGTGCTCGGCCTGGACTGGACGTACACGGCGGTCGAGACGACCGAGGCGACGCTGACCGCGGTCGTCGAAGGCTCCTCCTGGCATGGTCTCTCGCTGACGATGCCGCTCAAGCAGGCCGTGCGGCCGCTGCTCGCCGAAGAGGATCTCATCGCGCGCACGACCGGCGCGGTGAACACGGTGCTGGTCGACAGATCCGGCGCGGCCCCCGTGCTCCGCGGCTTCAATACCGATGTGGCGGGGATCGTGCGCGCCCTGGGCGAGGTGGGCGTCGTCACCGCCGAGAGGGTCGAGATTCTGGGCGCGGGCGCAACCGCCGCCTCCGCTCTGGCCGCCGCTGCCGAGCTGGGTGCGACCCGCGCTGTCGTCACGGCGCGGACACCCGCGAAAGCCGCTGCCCTGGCTCCGGTCGCCGCTGCCCTCGGTCTCGTGCTCGAGGTCCGGTCCTTCGCCGAGTGGGGCGCGGGGGAGCCTGCTCCGCTGGTGATCTCGACGCTCCCCGGTGGCGCCACCGATGGGCTCGACGTGCCCGATGCGGTCGTCGCGGCCTCGACGCTCTTCGACGTCGCTTATTCTCCGTGGCCGAGCGCACTCGCCCGACGATGGGGGGTGATCGGTTCACCGGTCGTCTCGGGCCTGGGCATGCTGCTGCATCAGGCGCTCGTGCAGGTGCGCATCTTCGTCGGGGGGGACCCCGGTGTTCCGCTGGCTCAGGAGGATGAGGTGCTGTCCGCAATGCGTCGCGCCGTGTCAGCGGCTCCGCTGGACTGAGCGCGTGTGTCAGAATTAGAGGATGCTCCGTTGGCTCACGGCCGGGGAATCCCACGGTCCCGAACTCGTCGCCGTCCTCGAAGGACTGCCGGCGGGCGTCCCCGTCTCCCTTGACGACATTCGCGCAGATTTGGCGCGCCGGAAGCTCGGCTACGGTCGCGGCGCCCGGATGAACTTCGAGCAGGACGAGCTGACGATCTCCTCCGGCGTTCGGCACGGCGCCACGATAGGCAGCCCCATCGCACTACGGATCGGGAACACGGAGTGGCCGCGCTGGGTCGACGTGATGTCGGCCGAGCCCCGTGATCCCGAGACGCTGCCCAAGGGACGCGGCGCTGCGTTGACCCGCCCGCGTCCGGGTCACGCCGATCTTGTCGGCATGCAAAAGTACGGCTTTCCGGAGTCTCGGAACGTCCTCGAGCGCGCCTCCGCCCGAGAGACCGCGGCCCGCGTCGCGCTCGGCGCCTTCGCCCGCCGTTTCCTCGGCGAGCTGGGCATCACTCTTGTCAGCCACACCCTCGCCATCGGGCCAGTCCGCGTGCCCGAGGGCTCGGCGCTGCCGACGCCGGCTGATGTCGAGGCGCTGGACGCCGATCCGCTGCGCTGCCTCGACGCTGCCACGAGCGCCCTGATGGTTGCCGAGGTCGACCGAGCGCATGAGGACGGCGAGACTCTCGGCGGGGTCGTCGAGGTGCTTGCCTACGACCTCCCGCCTGGACTCGGCTCCTACGTGCACTGGGATCGGCGTCTGGACGCCCAGCTCGCCGCCGCTCTGATGGGCATCCAGGCCATCAAGGGCGTCGAGGTCGGGGACGGGTTCTTGACGACGACGCGCCGCGGCTCCGACGCGCACGACGAACTTTTTCAGGGCCCGGATGGCATCGCGCGTTCGAGCGACCGAGCAGGCGGCACGGAGGGCGGGATGAGCACAGGCACCGTCCTGCGGGTGCGCGCGGGTATGAAGCCCATCGCGACCGTGCCGCACGCTCTGCGGACCGTGGATATCGCCACTGGCGAGGCGGCGGGAGCGCAGCACCAGCGTTCAGACGTGTGCGCCGTCCCTGCGTCCGGCGTCGTCGCCGAGGCCATGGTCGCCCTGGTGCTCGCGAACGCCGTGCTCGAGAAGTTCGGCGGGGACAGCGTGCACGAGACGCGCCGCAACGTGCAGGGGTATCTCGCCGCCATCCCGGAGGAGCTGCGTACCGTGGCCGCGAGCGACCCGGCGCTCGGTCTCGCGTGATGCCGCGCTGCTCGGCGGCGCGCTGATGGCGGGTCACGATACCGGCCCGGCCCGCTCCCGTCTCGTCCTCATCGGACCCATGGGTGCGGGCAAGACGACGATCGGCAAGCGGGTCGCCCGAGCGTTGAGCGCCGAGTTCATCGACTCCGACGCCGAATTCGTGCGGGTACACGGTCCGATCGCCGCCTACTTCGAGGCACATGGGGAGATCGCTTTCCGGCGGGAGGAGCGGAGCATCGTTGCGAGAGTCCTGCAGCGCTCCGCCGTGCTGAGCCTCGGCGGGGGGGCGGTCCTTGACCCGGAGACTCGCGTCGATCTCGGTTCCGTCCCCGTCGTCCTTCTGACCGCGACCGCCGACGCCGTGCGTGGGCGTCTTGGCTCCGGCACCCGTCCCCTGGTCCGCGGTGGGATCGCGGACTGGACTCGGATCATGGAGCAGCGGCGCCCGATCTACGAGGCACTTGCCGACAGTGTGATCGACACCTCCCGGCGGCCGATCACAGTGATCGCAGCTGAGATAGCGGAGTGGCTGCGCGCGCAGAGTTCCTCCGCACCACCATCGGACCCGGCGGCCGTGGGCTGCCCGAGCGGAAGACAGTCATGAACGACGCCACCACCGCCCTCACCGTCAGCGGAGAGAACGGCTACGACATTCATGTCGGACGCGGACTCCTTGACGGACTCGCCGATGCGATCGGTCACCGAGCGACCAAGGTGCTCATCGTGCACCCGCCGACCCTCGCTGTCCTCGCTGCCGAGATCCGCGAGAGCCTGCTTGAGCGCTATGAGGTGCTGCTCGCCGAGGTGCCCGACGCGGAGGCCGCCAAGAGGGTCGAAGTCGCGGCTTTCTGCTGGCAGGTGATGGGGCAGTCTGACTTCACCCGCACCGATGTCGTCGTCGGTTTCGGCGGCGGGGCGATCACCGACCTCGCTGGCTTCGTCGCGGCCACCTGGCTCCGGGGCGTCGACCTGGTGCAGGTCCCGACGACCGTGCTCGGGATGGTCGACGCGGCTGTCGGCGGCAAGACCGGCATCAATACGGCCGAGGGCAAGAATCTCGTCGGAGCATTCCATGCGCCCCGAGCGGTCGTCGCCGACCTCGACGTGCTCACTAGCCTCCCGCGCAACGAGATCCTTGCGGGCTTCGGCGAGATCGTCAAATATGGCTTCATCGCCGAGCCCGAGATTCTCGACATTATTGAGTCGGACGTCGAGCGTGCGACGGATCCCGCGTCCGAGGAATTCCGCCGTCTGGTCGAACTCTCGATCGGGATCAAGGCGCGGGTGGTCGGCGAAGACTTCACGGAGCAGGGCGTCCGCGAGATTCTGAACTATGGCCACACCCTCGGGCATGCCATTGAGCATGCTGAGCGCTACCAGTGGCGTCACGGCGCCGCCATCTCGGTCGGGATGGTCTTTGCCGCCGAGCTTTCCCGCCTCACCGGCACGCTGAGCGACGCGGCGGTCGACCGTCACCGCAGTGTGCTCGAGTCGCTGACCCTGCCGACAAGCTACCCTCTCGGCCGGTGGGAGACGCTTCTTGCCGCGATGCAGCGAGACAAGAAGTCGCGCGCGGGGATCCTGCGGTTTGTGGTGCTCGATGACATTGCCCGACCGAGTATCTTGCAGGGGCCGGAGACATCGCTGCTGTTCGCGGCGTATCAGGAGATCGGGGTGTAGGGGCTCATTCGGGGGCGAAACGCTCCTCCAGCCGATCGAGCAACTGGTCGAGGGCGAGCGGCCGTGCGGGAACCAACTCGGTATTTGTGCGCAGTCGATATGCATCCCCAGATGCGCGCTTACCGGAGGCTAGTGGCCGCGCTCCGCAACGAAGCGCTCGGTAGCCCCTCTTACATTCCGTAAAACGGGATTTCCTTGAAAATACTCCTCGAACCGCGAGCCTACGGAAGACCTCGTCTGCTTTATGTCTTCCTCTGAAACAGTCCAGGACCGCCCTCCTCGGGTAAGCAGATGCATATTTGCAGGAATATCTGCCCACCGTCCGAGGCCATCGTTTCCGTAGGAGTAGTCAACCGTCGAATTCACACCGGTGACGTTGATCTTTACCGTGGGAGCGAGAGTGCCGCCGCGCGAGAATTGACTGCTCGTTCCCACGGAGTCGATGAACGACTCTACGAGCCCTCCTGGCATGATGTAATGTGAGTACGCCGCGAACTGGCCGGCCGGCTGATTGTCGTTGGGTGAGTACGGCCTACCACCCGGGAAATTCAAGTTTGTGGGGTTCCCGAGCGCAAGTCCGGAACCGCTGTTCAATGGTTGGAAATCGCTCCGGATACCATTGCCGACAAAAGCATAGACGCCCTCCGGACCGTCCATCCCCGAGGCGAACGTTTGACGGTGACTGATGGTGTAGAGATACGCTTTTCCGCCTGTGAAAACAAACTGAGGGCGCTCGGTCTGATCGGTGACGCAGTTCGCCGACAGGACGGGTGGCAGAAATTCCCACTCGGTCAGCGCTTTATTCTTAGCCCTCGCCAATCCGACGTTACCGACATAGTGTGCGGCACCAGACTCATTGACAGCGTCAACGCTCTCGGCAAAAGGATCACCGTCCCGGTAGCCAAGATCGTCCTTCGTGCATCGAGCTTCTTCTCGAGACAGGGCCGAGTTCCCCTCGAACACCATATATGTGTCGTCCGGGTGTGCTGGGTCTTTGAAGGTGAAGGGATCGCGAAAGTTGAGATAGCGGTGTTGGTGTGCGTTCTGATAAAAAACACCGTCGGGCGTGAGAAGTTCCTTCACATGATCGAATCCGCTGAACGAGACACCGTCAGCGTCCGCCTGGACGTGACCCACGCTCAGGACTATGCGGGGGTCATAGGGTTTGATGTCCCGACCAGCGTCATCCCAATAAAAAGCGACGTCGGTGAAAAATAGCTTGACTTCACCATCTTTGAATATGCGCGCGGAGCCTGACCACTCGGTCTGATGGCTGAAGGACCGGTCGGAGAAGATCTCACCTGTCACTCCCTCGCGGAAGACGAGACCACCGTAGGTCCAACCGCCATTCTTTGGCCTTTTAGTCTCGGGAAGATTTGCTGGACGGTAGAAATAGCCGATCTTGGCGGACGTGTGGCGTTCATCGAAGCGGAGGCTGCGATCTGCGACGAGCGAATAAATGATCTCCCACCCGTTCACCGAATACTGGTTCCCGTCTTCGTCCGTCACGGGCCAGGTATCCCACACCCACACTTTTCCGTTTGACATATCTGGGAAGTCCTGTGAAACGGTAGGCATTGTCAACGAGGTCGGCATGGAGTTTTCCCCCGGCGGGGCAGACGGGTTTGACATCCGTTTAATTTGGCTGGCATCCGCACGAGTCCACTTCGACGTGAAATGCTCCTCTGGAGCAAAAGCCTGTTGTGAATGAACCGTCGGCTGCGGCCCCTTGCGAATTGATTCCGTAGCAGCCGACGGCCCACCCCCCGCGAACATCCACGCGCACAGCGCACTACTTACACAAATAATCAGAAGGGAACGACGTGACCGACGTCCCCTGATCTCCTCAGTCATGACCGAGCCCTCCATAGTGAGCACCGCAATCTTCTACGGCTGTGTCCGGTCGGGGGAAGACGGAGGAACTCTAAGGATTTATACGGCGTCCCTCTGTGGTTTGTCAAGCGGTGGCGGTGGTGGGTTGGAGTGTCCGGGGCTGGCAGAGGCTGCCATCGTGGATCATGGCGTGGATCGCACCCGCGTGAGTGCACTGAGAGCGTTTTTGATAAGGCCCGTTTCGAGCGGGTCATTCAGAGGCATCGGCTCCCATTTGAGAGAAGAAAAGCTCCACAGCTCGCTATTTTTCAGAACGGGAGGTCGATGCGGTACGAGCGTGTCTGATGGTGTGTGTAAGGAGCGGGCCTCATGACGGAAGGATTGACTCTGTTGGCTATTGATAGGGTGTCGCGGGAAGCGCGGCGTAGGGCTCAGGAGGCGGGTGCTTCGCGTCTGGTGGAGTCGGGCGTGATGGATGACCTGTTCGCGAGGATCGACGCGGGCGAGGTCGAGTTGGAGGGCGCTGGCGGGCTGATCCAGCAGCTGATCAAGTCGGGGCTCGAGCGTGGTTTGCAGGCTGAGCTGACCGAGCACGTCGGCTATGAGAAGGGCGACCCGGACGCGGCGTTTCACGAGAACTCCCGCAACGGGTCGTTCCCGAAGACGGTGGCCACGAACGTCGGTGACGTCGAGTTGCGGATCCCGCGGGACCGCGACGGCACGTTCACGCTCCGGCTGGTCCCGACGGGCAGCCGGCGGTTGTCGCAGCTGGACGAGATGATCGTGTCGCTGTATGCGGGTGGGATGACTGTCCGCGATATCGAGCATCACCTTGCCGCGACGGTGGGCACGGAGCTCTCGCGCGAGACGATCTCGAAGATCGTCGATGAGATCTCCGACGAGGTCCTCGCCTGGCAGTCGCGGCCGTTGGAAGCGTTCTCTCCGGTGATCTACCTCGACGCTCTGATCGTGAAGGTCCGCGACGGCGGGCACGTGCGCAACAAGGCCGCGTACCTCGCGGTCGGCGTCGACATGGATGGCATCAAGCACGTCCTCGGGATTTGGGTCCAGCAGTCCGAGGGCGCGAAGTTCTGGGCGTCGGTCTGCGCGGAACTCGCGAACCGCGGCGTCCGCGACGTGCTCATCGTCTGCTGCGACGGCCTGACCGGGTTCCCGGAAGCGATCGAGGCGACCTGGCCGGACTCGATGGTCCAGACCTGCGTCGTGCACCTGATCCGCAATGCCATGCGGTTCGTCGCTTACGGGCAGCGCAAGGCCGTCGCCGCCGCGCTGAAGCCGGTCTATCACGCGCCGACCGCGGACGCCGCCAGGACAGCGTTAGACACGTTCACGACGTCGGAGCTGGGACGCGCGAACCCGCACGCGGGAGCCGTGTTCGAGAGCGCGTGGGAACGGTTCACACCGTTCCCACGCGTTCCCGCCCGAGGCCCGCCGGGTGATCTCTACGACCAACGCGATCGAGTCGCTGAACTTCCAGCTGCGCAAAGCCACGAAGAACCGCGGACACTTCCCCACCGACGCGGCCGTGATCAAGCTGCTCTGGCTCGCGATCTGCGACATCGAAGACAAACGCGCCCGCGACCGAGCCCGCAACCGCGGCCGCCCCGCCGCCGAACGTCGAGCCGAGGGACGCCTCGTCGAAGGACAAGTCGTCACGAACTGGAGAAAAGCCCTCGAGCAGCTCTCCATCGCATTCCCCGAACGAATCAACCGCTACCTCTAACACCCGAGGACCACGCACTTACACACACAACTTGACAGGCTCCGGATTGGTTTACGATAAAAACCCTCGAGAAGAACCGCCACGGATGTATCATACGACAGGTTTCACGACGACGGAAATAACGGAACTCTGCGCGCT
>NZ_QGDV01000026.1 GCF_003149025.1 Rathayibacter iranicus NCPPB 2253 = VKM Ac-1602 | reverse complement strand
GCATGTCTGATGACGGTGAACGCGTGGGAGGGTCGCGCTCCGGTGCGGTGGATGCTGCGTGAGCCCTCGAACGCACCTGTCGACAATGGCTGGCGCATTATGAGCGCCGCGGACAGCAGCGAGTACCTCGCAGACTCGAACAACTGGCGCATCACCGATTTCAACGATGCCTGCGAAATCGAGCCCGCTCTGATCGGTATCTACGACCTCCCGGTCGGAAGCGATCTGCAAATCGTCATCGACGAGCACGGCAAACGCATTGTCGACACGCCGACCGGTCGAGAACTGACACCCGAGAGAATGTACGTCCCACCAGGCCACCGACGCTGACCTTCTGACGTCTCAGCGGGAGGCGTGGGCGGCGTATGAGGCCACGAATCCTAGGTTAGATCAGGTCCTCACGCTGGGAGGCTATTAGCGGAAGCAGACAGAAGACGCGTTCTGGTGCTCGGTGTGGGATGGGTTGCAGGTCATCGCGCGTGCCCTGGTCACGGCCGTGGGGATCGGTGTGGCCCCGTTCACGGATCGATTCCTTCTCTAGGTGCGGGCTCCCTGCCGGTTGACGCCCACGAACGCAAAAGAGTAAGCCTCACAAAAAGGGGCAAGAGAATCCACGGACCACCTCCGCGACCTCCGGCCCGGAGAGACGGCCCGTTCCGGCGAGCCAGAGCACGTTCTGCGAGCTGTAGGTCGCAGAGGAATCGACCCCGCGGACATACGTCGGCTATCGTGGCGCTCGCCGCCGCTCAGTCCCCTCCGCGGGACTGTCAATGGGGGTCCGGCGTGTCTCCGGCCCGATTCACCGCACTGGGAGTCGAGCGGATACCGTCCCCGAGGAGCCGTCCGTCCGGGACGGCCCCATGAACGAAAGGTGACCGTGGCCACGCTCATCTACGGACCGCAGAACCTCGAGATCGAGTTCGAGGAGCGCGTCCTCGCGCACCTCAAGGTCGCCGTCCTGTCGAAACTCCGCCGCAACGAAGCCTTTTCCCTCTCGTGGATCGAGGATGCCGCCTCCGGTCACGGTCGCAGCTCCGTGTGGCTGCATCCGTCCGTCCCGCTGCACTTCCGCTTCGCCGAGACCCACCAGCCCAAGCTCAACCGCGTCTGGATCGAGCAGATGCTCAGCGTGGCGAGCATGCACGGCGAACTCTCCGTGCTTCCGGAACCCGAGGAGCAACGTCCGGGCGCGTGAGGGCTGCCTCGTGATCCGACGCCCGTCAACCCGCTCCCCCGTGCGGGGGACGAGACGTACCGTCGAGACGACGCTCCTGATCCATCGCGGGGCGTCGACGGACGGAGACGACCATGACGGATACAGCGCGAGCAACCGGACTGCCTACCTTCACCGCGACACGACCGCTTCGCACAGGGCATCCAATAGCGTCGCGCAGAGTCCCCGATTCGGTCTCCGTCGAATCCCAGCCGGTCATCGGTTGCAGGATCAACGTCAGCGGCCACTCGTTCGTCGTCGAGCTCGACATGGCCGGCATCTTCCTCCGGCAGGTCCGCCGGAGCTTGCGTGAGGGCGACGGCGGGCTTGTCCTGCTGCGTCATATCGACGGAATCGAGATGATCCCGTTCTCACGCTCCACCCCGTTCGAGGTCGTCGATCTGGTCTGCCCCGAGGGCGTGCAACCGGCCGAGGCGCGCGCGGCGCTGGGTCTGCGCGCGCGGTAATTCTCGCTCCGTGCTCCCACCCCGTCAGGGGGTACTCGCCCCGCCAGAGCTGGCGTGCAACCGCTTCAGACAGGCGCGGCAGAGACGGGAGTGGTTACCCTCTCTATATGAGTAGACCTCAGCCAAACTCCGCCGTCCTCCAGGCGAAGCTTCGCCGCACCCGCTTCGTCGTCGTGGCCCTCGTCGCGGCAATCCTGTTCCTCGGAGTGGTCGCGCTCGCTCGTGGGGAGTCCGAAGCGACGCCCCTCGCCTCCCCCGGCGCCACCGGCTCCGCCACCGAGGCGCAGCAGAAGCCGCGCATCGAACGACGCGACGCCAACGATCCGGCCGCAATCGGCTCCGTTGATGCGCCGGTCGTCCTCACGGAGTGGACCGACCTGCGCTGCCCGTTCTGCGCACAGTTCGGCCGCGAGACCTTCCCGTCGATCGTGCAGGACTACGTCGACTCCGGAAAGGTCCGGGTCGAATTCCGCGATGTCGCCTTCTTCGGGGAGCAGTCGGAGCAGGCATCTGTCGCCGCCCACGCCGCCGGGCGCCAGGGGCTGTTCGCTGCCTACCTCGACACCGTGTTCCGTGCCGCGCCGGAGTCGGGGCACCCCGACCTTCCGCGCGAGAAGCTACTCGACTTTGCCCGCACCGCGCAGGTCCCCGATCTCGCCCGCTTTGAGGCCGACCTCGACGACCCCTCCCTGCTCCAGGCCGTGCAGCAGGAGACGGTATCCGCCCAACGGCTCGGCGTCACCAGCGTCCCCTTCTTCGTCGCCGATGGCACCGCCATCTCGGGCGCTCAGCCGGCCGACCACTTCCGCTCCTTCCTCGACTCCGCCCTCGCTGGCGCCTAAGCGGTGGAACTCGGACTCCTCGGCGCGTTTGTGGGCGGCCTGCTCACACTGCTCAGCCCGTGCTCGGTGATGGTGCTGCCCGCTTTCTTCTCGTACGCCTTCGCGACTCCCTCGGAGGTGCTGACGAAGACGGCGGTGTTCTACCTCGGACTTGTGACCACCCTGGTGCCGCTCGGGGTCCTCGCGGGGACAGTCGGTGCATTCGTCGCCGAGCACCGGGAGACCGTCATCACCGTCGCGGCGGTGCTGGTCATCGCCCTCGGACTCCTGATGCTCAGCGGGCTGCCCCTGCCCTTCCTTTCGCATCATGTCGCCGGTGGCACCACGACGGCCAGCGTCTACACGTTGGGGACGGTCTACGGCCTCGCTGGAGTCTGCGCGGGTCCGGTGCTCGGAACGGTGCTGACCTTCGCCGCGGTGGGCGGTGATCCGCTCGCGGGCGGAGTCGCGCTGCTCGTCTTCGCGGCGGGGATGGCGTTCCCTCTCCTCGTCCTCAGTCTGCTCTGGGCTCGGATCCCCGTGGTGCGTCGGCTCGTGCGGCCGCGCGAGGTGCGGCTCGGCCGCTGGCGAACGACGCTCTCGGCCCTCGTCGGCGGCGCGATCACCGTGGCGCTCGGCGTGCTCCTCCTGGTGACGCACGGCACCGCGACGCTCGGCGGCGGGATCGGCGCCTCCGCCGCCGTAAGAGTGGAGGGCTGGACACTCGATGTTGCGGGCGCGGTTCCGGATGTGGTGGTGCTGCTCGGGGTCGTCGCCGTCGCGGCGGTCGTCGTCGTCGCGATGCGGAGGCGTGCGCGGCCCTGAGCGCGCCGGGGCCGCGAGCCATGCCACCGCAACTAGTGGGGGAGCGACTCCTCGATCAGCTCGACGATCCGCGGGTCGTCGGGTTCGACCGTCGGTCGGAACCGGTGGACCGTGCCGTCGGCAGTAACGAGGAACTTCTCGAAGTTCCACTTCACCCGGCCGGCCTTGCCGTTCTCGTCCTCGGTCTTCGTCAACTCTGCGTAAAGCGGATGCGCGGCACGGCCGTTCACGCGCACCTTCTCGAACATGGGGAACGTGACTCCCCAGGTGGTGGAGCAGTATTCTTTGATCTTGTCCTCGTCGCTCAGCTCCTGCAAAAACTGATTGCTCGGAAAGCCCAGCACCGTGAATCCGCGGTCGCCGTAAGACTTCTGCAGGGCCTCGAGCTTTTCATACTGCGGAGCGAGGCCGCACCGCGAGGCGACATTCACGATTAGCCGCACCGGCGGATAGTCGGCGAGGGTCGACGCGGTGCCATCGATCGTGGTGAGCGGAATGTCGGCAATCGTCACGGCGGCTCCTTGTGTTTGGTGCCTCGAGGCTACTCCCGCTGCACCCGCTTGCGGCGGGGGTCCCCGCGGAGCCATACGGCGGGGCACCATAGGGGGATGGCCGCGCAGCAGCTCGTCTCGGTGGGTGGGCGGAGGCTCCGGCTGACCCATCTCGACAAGGTGGTGTACCCGGAGGCGGGAGTCACCAAGGCGGACGTGCTCGCGTACTACGCGTCGGTTGCCTCCACGATGCTGCCGCACCTGGCGCGACGCCCCGTCACTCGCAAGCGGTGGGTCGACGGAGTGGGCACGGCCGAGCAGCCGGGCGAGGTCTTCTTCGAGAAGAACCTGCCCTCCTCCGCCCCCTACTGGCTGAGCCGCACCCGGGTTGCGCACTCGTCGCGCGACGTCGAGTATCCGCTGATCGACGACATCGCCGGGCTCACCTGGTTGGCGCAGCAGGCCGCACTTGAGCTGCACGTGCCGCAGTGGCGGGTGGGCTCCGACGGCGAGCGCCGCCCACCCGACCGTCTCGTGCTCGACCTCGACCCGGGCGAGGGGGCGGGCCTGGCCGAGTGCGCCGAAGTCGCATTCCTCGCGCGCGACCTGCTGGAGGGAATGGGCCTCGCCCCGCTGCCCGTCACCAGCGGAAGTAAGGGCATCCACCTCTACTGCCCGCTGGAGGCTTCCGCGACCAGCGACCAGATCTCGGCCGTCGCGCACGAACTCGCGAGGGCACTCGAATCGGATCACCGCGATCTCGTCGTCTCCGACATGAAGAAGACCCTGCGCGAAAGGAAAGTCCTCGTCGACTGGAGTCAGAACAACGCGGCGAAGACCACGATCGCGCCGTATTCCCTGCGGGGACGCCTCCGCCCGGCCGTCGCCGCACCCCGCACCTGGGAGGAGCTGGGCGCCGAGGGCCTGCGTCATCTCGCGCCCGACGAGGTAGTGGAGCGCCTGCGCAGCGACGGCGACCTGCTCCGGCCGCTGCTCGCCGCCCGCGGCGCCGGGCTCGAGCCCACAGCCCAGCGGATGGCGGGCTTCGCCGCGACCGACGCTTCCGCCGACCGCCTCGCTACCTACCGCAGTATGCGCGACGCGTCGAAGACGCCGGAACCCGTGCCCGAGGCCGGATCCTCAGGTTCCTCCTCGGGTGACACCTTCGTGATCCAGGAGCACCACGCGCGGCGCCTGCACTACGACTTCCGACTCGAACACGACGGCGTGCTGGTCAGCTGGGCCGTGCCCAAGGGTCCGCCGCTGGATGGCGATCCGAACCGCCTGGCCGTGCAGACCGAGGACCATCCGCTCGACTACGGGACCTTCGAGGGCATCATCCCGGCCGGCGAGTACGGCGCCGGTGAGGTCCGCATCTGGGATGAGGGCACCTATGCGCTGGAGAAATGGCGCGAGGGCGCGGAGGTGATCGCTGTGCTGACCGGGCGCCCCGACGGCGGTCTCGGCGGTGAGCCCCGCCGCTACGCCTTATTGCACACCGGATCGAAGGCGGGCACCGAGAAGAATTGGCTGCTGCACCTGATGGCTCCCGGCCGCGGGACGCAGCGACAGGGCCGGTCGGCGAGGCCAGCGGCGTCCCTCGCATCCCGGCCCGCACCCACTCCCCCGCGTGCGGACGCCGCCCTCGCCCACCGCCCCATGCTCGCGACGCCCGGACGCCGCCACGACGTCGATCCTGAGGCCGCGATCGAGATGAAGTGGGACGGCTATCGTGCCCTCGTGCGGGTGCACAACGGGACGGTCACGCTGACCAGCCGCAACGGCAACGACCTGACCGCCGTGTTCCCGGATCTGCTCGGGCCGCTGGCGGAGGCATGCAGCGACGCCGTGCTCGACGGCGAGATCGTCGCGCTCGATACCCGCGGCCGTCCCGACTTCGGAGCCCTCCAGGCCCGCGGCGGAGTGACGAAGCCACACGAGATCGAGGCGGCGCGCACGACTCCGGTGCACCTGATGGTCTTCGATGTGCTCGAGCGGGGCGGCGAGAACCTGACCGGCCGCGACTACGACTCCCGCCGCGCTGCGCTCGTCGAGCTCGTCGCCGAGAACGAGCGTGTGCACGTCCCGCCGGTCTTCGACGGCGATCTGGAGGAAGCGATGGTGACCAGCCTGACCCTCGGCCTGGAGGGCGTTGTCGCCAAGCGCCGCGACTCGCGGTACCGCGAGGGCAGCCGGTCGCGCGAGTGGATCAAGCTGACCCATCACCGTCTGCAGGAGGTGGTGATCGTCGGCTGGCGCGAGGGCGAGGGCGGGCTGAAGGGCTCGGTCGGCGCGCTGCTCACGGCGATCCCCGACGGCGACGTGCTGGTCTACTCCGGCCGCGTCGGCACCGGCTTCAGCGACCGGGAGCGCCGCGACCTCGTCGGTCGCCTCGGCGAGCACGCGACCGACGAGCCCGCCGTCTCGGTGCCTCCGCTCGAGTCGCGCGGCGTGCATTGGGTGTCGCCCGTGCTGGTGGGCGAGGTCCGCTACCGCGAGCGCACCTCCTCCGGCATCTTGCGGCAGCCCGTCTGGCGCGGCTGGCGCGCCGACAAGGCCGCGACCGAGGTCCGCGCCGAGGAGCCGCCCGCTGAGGAGCCGCGCTGAGGTGCCCAAGAATGTCGCAAATCCGGTCGAAATGCAGCATTCTCGGGCACCTCAGCGCAGGACGGCCCACGCATTAGTCGAGGCGGACGCCGCGCAGCAGGAGCAGGGTCGCGCCGACCGCGGCGCCGGTGCCGATGAGGACACCGCCCGCTCCGGCCGCGGCGGCCAGGGTGCCGAGGAGGGTCGGCAGCGCGATCAGCCCGAGGCGGTTGCCCGCGAGACGCAGCGCCAGGGCCCGGCCGTGGCGGTCGGCGGGGGTCCGCTCGATCAGCCACGACATGGTGATGGGCTGCCCGATGCCCAGACCAAGACCGAGCAGCGCGACGGCAGCGAACAGCAGCGCGGTAGGCGCGGGCAGGGCGACCAGTACCAGGCACACCGCCGAGACGAGGATGCCGCCCACCATCACCCGGGTGCGGCCGAGCCGCGCGGTGGCGGCACCGAGCAGAAGGCGCGACGCCATCGAGGCCAGAGCCCGGACGGTGAGCAGCGCGCCGACGAGCCCCGCCGGTAACCCGCGCTCGGCGCCGAGGGCGGGCAGGTAGACGACGGTCAGATCGACGGCGGCGACGACCGTCGCACTGGTCAGTAGGGCACGGGCGAGGCCGGGCACGCGCAAGAGGCCGAGCGTCGACCCCAGGGAGGACGCCTGCTCCGGCACCCTCTCGCGCCGGGCAGGGCTGCGGATCCCGGCCGTCACCGCAAGGAGCAGCACCGCGAGCACCCCGCCCACCAGGAACAGCGGCTCCGGATCCGGCCGCACCGAGCCGCCGGCGAACACGGGGATAAAGGCTGGGCCGATCGCCTGCCCGAGCGAGGCGGCAAACGTGTAGTAGCCAAAGCGGCTGTCGAGGCGGGTGCCTCCGGTCCCGCCCGCCACGACGGTCTGCTGGCCGACGACGCAGCCCAGGTGACCGGCTCCGAGCATCGCGATGCCGACGAGCAACCCAGCGACACTCCCGCCTGCGAGCAGCAACACCGTCGCAGCCGCGACGGCGACCAGTGCGCCGACCGCCATCACGAGGCGCGCCCCAACTCGGTCGACGAGTCCGCCGACCGGCAGCGCAATCAGCAGCGGCACGAGCGCGAAGGAGGCGCCGAGCGCGCCGAGCGCCCATCCCGGCACGTCGAGCTGGATGGCCTGGTAGACCGCGGCGGGCCGCAGGAGGAACGCGACGGCCTGGATCAGCATGGCGTGCGTCAGCAGTGCCGGCGTCGCGAAACGATCCCGCACGGGCAGTCCTCTCTGCGGGCGCCCGACGCGCCCTCCCCCATCCTGGTACACCAGGCGGAGCCGGCGGCCGCTCCTGTCTTACAGCCTGGTGTGTCATACGTGTATGGTACACTCGTCGTGGCGCAGGTCGTTCTGATCGCACTGCGCCCTGGAGGCGCGTCGCCGCGTGGCCTGCACGAGGTGCACCCCGCTGCCGTGCCGGTCGCTGTCGACGGCGCGTCTCCCGCCCGAAACACTCCCCCGCGGTTCGATCGTCTACCGCGGGGGAGGATGGGCGCGGCCAGCCCGCGCTCGTTGAGTTGCCCGGGAAGGCTCCTCTCCGCCCTGAGAACGAGCCTTCTCGGGCAACTCAGCCCCCTCGGCACGCCCCTTTGCACTTAGGAGAGCCGGGGCACCAGCAATTCGAGCAGGTCCTCCATGCCGTTGACCTGCTGCGGCGCTCCCCCGCCGCACGGCCGATAGCTCGGCGGATCGGTGTGCAGGATGTGACCGATCGGCTGTCCCTTCTCCCACACGGTGAGGAGGTAGTCACCCTCGCCTTCATCGGGGGCGCCGATCTCAAAGAACCGGCCGCGGAGGGTCGCGCACTGCGGTTCTTTGCGAGCGAGGCACACCCAGCGCGGATGATCGCAGGTCATCATGCCCGTCCTCTCCGGCAGGTAGTACACCGTGCCTGTGACGAAACGGACCGTCGGCCCTCGCGCGTCCGACACCCGTTCTCACCACGGTACGTCGGGGGCTCTTGCAATACTGAGGGGTTCACTGCCGCGACTCGCGGTGCTAGCACGCACGTCTGCGAGGAGGAGGCGCATTTCGCCCTCCGCGGCGCACTCGTCTGAGTACGCGACACGCCGAGGAGAGCGCACTCAAGAGGCACCTCGCGGGGGTCAGAGGAGCGGGGGTCAGGGGCTGGGGGTGAGCAGGTCGGCGTGGTGAGCGATGGCCACGTTGGGGTGGGCGCGGAGGCGGTAGCGCAGCGCGTTCTCGCCGTAGGTCTCGAGGATGGGTGCGTTGGTCGGATCGACAGAGAGGCCGGACTTGAGTTCCTCGGGCAGGGGGAATGAGGGCATCGTCGCGGAGAGCGCGGGGTTGAAGAAGAACGGGATCGAGATCCGGTCCGTGCCGATCAGCGGCGAGATCACTCGGTGCAGCGTCGCCTTGAGGTAGCCGCCCGTGGCGAGTTCCAGCATCTCGCCGATGTTCACCACGAAGGCTCCGGGCAGCGCCGGCGCCTCGATCCAGGAGCCGTCGTGCTCGACCTGTAGGCCGCCCTTGCCGGGCTCGACCAGCAGCAGCGTCAACACTCCCCCGTCGCGGTGCGCGCCGACGCCCTGCTTCGGCTCGGGGTCAGAAGTGCCCGGGTAGCGCACCACCTTCACCAGCGAGAACGGCCGCTCGGCGAATGCTTCGTCGAACACGCCCTCCGGAGCGTCGAGGGCGAGCGCCCAGGTGCGCAGCAACCGGATGGCGACTGCGGCGAGCGCCTCGTGCCAGCGCTCAAAGACCTCGCGGAACTCCGGTAGCGCCTCCGGCCAGAGGTTCGGCCCTTCGAGGCGCTCATAGTCGGGGATGCCGGGGCCGCTCTCGACCGCCGGCCGGTCGATCCCGATGTCGACCTGCTCGCGGTAGTCCACGTCGCCGTTGGTCAGCTCGGCGCCGAAGCGGGTGTAGCCGCGGAACTGCGGGCTCAGCGTGTTCTCGATCGCGAGCTTCTGCTCCTCCGGCAGCTCAAAGAAGCGGCGGGAGACGGCGACGACGTCGTCGAGGAGGTCCTGCGGCACCCCGTGGCCGACGAGGTAGAAGAATCCCACGTCGTGCGTGGTCTCGCGGAGGTCGCGGCGAAAGGCGGCAGCCTCCGCCTCCCCCTGGTCGAGGCGGGACAGGTCGAGGATCGGGAGCGATTCGGTCATGTGACGAGCCTGACGCAGACGGTGCCTTCATGGATGATTGTTACGACAACAATGACGGCAGGTCTCGCCGATCTGCGGAGGGAAGCACCTCCGCACACCGGCGAGACCCGCCAGGAGTAGCGGATGTTACGGCGTGGGCATGCCGCCGTTGACGTGCAGCGTCTCACCGACGACGTAGCTCGACTCCGGGGAGGCGAGGAACACATAGGCGGGAGCGAGTTCGGCCGGCTGGCCCCAGCGGCCGAGCGGCGTCTGCGAGCCGACCTCGGGCAGCTTCTCGGGCGGCTGGCCGCCCGCGGTCTGCAGCGGCGTCCAAATCGGACCAGGGGCGACGACGTTCACGCGAATGCCCTTCGGCGCGAGCTGCTGCGCGAGCGCCTTCGAGAACGTGTTGATGGTGGCCTTGGTGCTGGCGTAGTCGACCAGCATCGGCGAGGGCTGGTAGGCCTGGATCGACGAGGTGCTGATGATCGCGGAGCCGGGGGCGAGGTGCGGCACGGCGGCCTTCGTCATCCAGAACATTGCATAGACGTTGGTCTTGAAGGTCTCGTCGAACTGCTCATCCGAAAGCTCGAGGAAGTCCTCGACGTGCTGCTGCTTTCCCGCATTGTTCACGAGGATATCGAGTCCGCCCAAGCCCTCGACCGCCTTCGTGACCGCGCCGACGGCGACGTCGTGGTCGGTGATATCGCCGGGGATCGCGACAGCGGTGCGGCCGGCGTCCTCGATGAGAGCGACGACCTTCTTCGCGTCCGACTCCTCCTCGGGGAGGTAGACGATGGCGACGTCGGCGCCCTCGCGGGCGTAGGCGATGGCGACGGCCGCGCCGATGCCCGAGTCGCCTCCGGTGACGAGCGCCTTACGCCCGGAGAGCCGGCCGGAGCCGCGGTAGGTCAACTCGCCACGGTCGGCGGGATCGTCCATCTTCGAGTCGAGGCCGGAGCCCTCCTGATACTGCGCCTCGGTGTCGATGTCGGCGAACATCGCGGTCGGGTCTTGAAACGTGTACTGGTCGGTCTGCGAAGCCTGGTCGTTGTGCGAAGTCATGCCCTCGACGCTAGGCGCGTGCATCCAACGATCTCGCGTGCTTGACAGCCCCGATGCCGCACAGCACCGCGAGGAGCCGAAAGGGGCGCGGATCCGCGAGAATAGTGCAGTGACCAGTGACGACTCCCTGTCCTTCGACTCCACAGCCGCGCTGCCCGGCTGGCAGCACGCCTACTCCGGCAAGGTCCGCGACCTCTACACTCCCGACGACGCCGACCCCGTGCTCGGCGCCGAGCGGATGCTCGTCGTCGCCAGCGATCGCGTTAGCGCCTACGACAGCGTCCTCGAGCCCGGCATCCCCGGCAAGGGCGAGCTGCTGACCGCCCTCTCGCTGTGGTGGTTCGCGCAGCTTGCCGACGTTCCGAACCACCTCGTCTCGGGTGAGATCCCGGAACCGGTGCGCGGCCGGGCCATGCTCGTGAAGACGTTGGATATGTTCCCGATCGAGTGCGTCGTCCGCGGCTATCTGTCGGGCGGCGGCTGGAAGGAGTACCGGGCCACCGGCTCCGTCTGCGGCGTCGCCCTCCCGGAGGGCCTCAACGACGGCGATCTGCTCCCCGAGCCGATCTACACGCCGGCCTGGAAGGCCCCGCAGGGCGAGCACGACGAGAACATCACCTTCGAGCGCACCGTCGAGATCGTCGGCGAGGAGGCAGCGGAGGCGTTGCGCACCCTCTCGCTGCGGGTCTACGCCGAGGCGTCCGCCATCGCGCTGGCCCGAGGCGTGCTGCTCGCAGACACCAAGTTCGAGTTCGGCGTCGATCGCGCGAGCGGAGTCGTCACACTCGGCGACGAGGTGCTCACCAGTGACTCCTCCCGCTACTGGGATGCTGACGCGTACGACGCGGGGGTCCGTGGGCAGTCGTTCGACAAGCAGATCGTGCGCGACTGGCTCTCGGACAACTGGGACGGCCAGGGCCACCCGCCGACCCTCCCCGCCGAGATCGTCGAGCGCACCGCCTCGCGCTACCGCGAACTCCTCGAACGCTTGACGCGCTGAGACGCGGAACGATCCGTGGACGACGACCACCGCCACGTTCGGCTCCAGGCCGGCGGCGGGGATCCCGATGAGGCGCGCCACCGCCTCGCGAGGCTCTACAACGGTGACGACTGGCGCGCCGCGACCACCGGCTCCGACTTCACCTACCGCTACGCCGCGATCGGCGACTCCGGTATGACACTGCGCATCTCGCGGATGTCCGAACGGCTCGCCGACGGCGTTGGCGACTCGGGCGACGTCGTGGTGCAGTGGATCGTCAGCGGTCGCGCCCGCATCGACCTGGGCACCACGTCGATCACGATGGAGCCGCACCGTCCGGTGCTCTTCCCGGTCGACCGGCCGTTCTCGTTCGATTACCTCGACTTCGACCAGCGCCTCGGCCGTCGTAGTCGTGTTCGGCGGTGCGGAGTCGCGTCAGCAGCGCGAAGAGATCAGGTCGAGCATCCACGGCAGGCACCTTCCGAGCGGCAGGCGCTCCCGGCGCACACTCGCTGCCCTTATCGAACCACCTTGACGGGAGCGTGGCCGCTTCTGTCCCGAAAGCGCAGTCGGCGCTCGGCCTGTTAGTCAACCGACTTAGCAATTGCCTACAGTCGTCGCAGCGGGCCGCTTCCGGTGCGCCGCCAACTCCAGGAGGTGCACGATGGGTCGTCTGCTCTACGGCGCTCCGGCCAGCGCGCACTCGTTCGACGACCGGGACCTCGCTCACGTGCAGGCCGTCATTACCTCGCGATTTCGCCGCGGCGAGGGTTTCCTCCTCACCATCACAGATGACAACGGCCATCGGTCGGAGCTCTGGCTGCACCCCGCGATCCCCACTCGATACGAATACGACGGCGTCGCCCCAATCGTGCTGAACCCCCACTGGCTCCGCGAACTCTCGAACAACTCGAACGGCCGCCTCGGCCTTCACCTCCTCCCCGAAACCTCGTCCCCCGACGACCTCTCCGTGAAGAAGATCCCCGCATGAGCGACCACAACGGCACCCTGTTCCGCCGCGGCGGCACCGTCCGCTTCGTCCGCTGGATTTCCTCCCGTGACGGCGGATGGGCCCCCGAAATCGTGCAGGGCCGCTATCTCGAACGCGACGACGCCGGCTGGCTCGTCGAGATCGAGGGCACTCCGACGGTTCTCGCGAAGGACGACTGGGCCGTTTGCCGCTGATCCGTCCGGCGTACTGTGGAGCAAGTGCGTTCGCTCGATCACCGTGGCATCACCTCGGCTCCCTTCCTTCTGACCACCGTCGGGACCACGAGTCTCGTCTTTCTCTGCGCGTTCGAGTCGCTCGCGGTAACGACGATCATGCCGATCGTCAGCACCGATCTTGACGGACGTTCTCTTTACCCGCTCGCGTTCGCCGCCGCCCTCGCCGCCGCTGTCGTCGGGATGGTTGCGGCCGGCTCTTCCGCTGACCGGCGCGGTCCCACTCCCGCTCTGGTGACGGCGATCCTGCTGTTCACACTCGGTCTGATCGCCGCCGGCGCCGCGCAGTCGATGCCGGTGTTCGTGGCAGCGCGCCTGCTTCAGGGCCTGGGCAGCGGAGGAATTACCGTCACCCTCTACGTGCTCGTCGCCCGCGTCTATCCCGGCGAGCTGCATCCGCGGATCTTCGGCGCCTTCGCGGCCGCCTGGGTTGTGCCGTCCCTGATCGGCCCATTCGTCGCGGGAGTAGTGGCCGAGGTCGCGAGCTGGCACTGGGTCTTCTTCGGGGTCGTCGCGTTGGTCGCCCTTGCCAGCGCCGCTGTCGCACCGACCCTCCGCGCCCTCGGCCCGCAGGAGTGCCTCCCCTTCGACCGAGGCGCCGTGGGACGGATTGCCCGCGCCGTCGTCGTGTCGGCAGGAGTCGTCGTGCTCAGCACGAGCGCTGAGATCGCACCCGGACTCTCCGGCGTCCTCGCCACCGCCGCGATGGTCGTCGTCCTCGTCGCCGTTCGCGCCCTTCTACCGGCCGGCACCCTGCGCGCCCGCGGAGTTCTTCCGTCAGTGATCCTGCTGCGCGGCCTTGTCGCCGCCGCCTTCTTCGGGACCGAGGTCTATCTCCCCCTGCTCCTCTCCGAGCAGTACGGTCTCCCGCCGTGGCTTTCGGGGGCGACGCTCACGGCCGGCGCCCTCTCCTGGGCGCTCGGCTCGAATCTCCAGGGTCGCCCCGGCACGACGTTGAGCCACGGCCGCGCCATGAAGCTGGGCACGGCGCTAGTGCTGGCGGGCATCGCCGTCGTGCTGCTCACCACCGTGCTCGTTCTCACTCCGGTTGTCGCCGCGGTCGGCTGGTTCCTCGCCGGAGGCGGCATGGGCACGATGTTCCCGCGGATGGGAACCATGACGCTGGCCCTGTCCGCACCGGGACGCGAGGGCTTCAACAGCTCAGCGCTCCAGATCGCGGACTCCGCCGGAGCCTCAGTCTCGCTCGCCGTGACCGGCCTCCTCGCCGCGGCGGTCACCGGCCTGATCGGCGCAGGCACGGGCGTGTTCAGCGCGACCTTCGCCTACGGTGCCCTGCTCGCGCTGGCGGCGGCGGCACTCGCCGGGCGGATCGACGGGCTCCTGCGCCGCGAGGGACGCCGGGAGCCCGCCGCGCGCGATCAGGTGTAGAGCGACTCCGGGACCTCGAGACCGTAGATCGCGCGACCCGACGACCAGATCACCGAACACGCGGCCCGGAGCAGGTCAGTCGCGTCGTCGCCGGCGTCCACGATCACCACGGAGTCGCCGTCGAGCCGGACCTTCGCCCCGCGGACCGCGTGCGTCCCGTTCTTGGACACCGTGGTCGCGGGATAAGGCATGTGCAGCTCACGAAGATCGCCCAGGATGTACTGCGGGCGCAGCTTCGGCTCCGCCGCAAGCAACTGCTTAGCCCGGTCGATTCCAGTGAGGACGTGCGCGCCGTCCATGCCGGCGGCGTTCGCACCGGCGATGTCGGTGTCGAGTCGATCACCGATGAAGAGCGGATTTGCGGAGCCGAAGCGGGCGGTGGCCGCATCGAAGATGGCTCGCTCCGGCTTCCCCGCCACAACGGGAAGTCGGCCGACCGCGGTATGCACCGCGGAGACCAACGTGCCGTTGCCGGGAGCGATACCTCGCGCGACCGGGATCGTCCAGTCGGTGTTGGTTGCCACCCACGGGATGCCCGTGTGCAGGGCGAAGGACGCCTCTGCCAGCTGCTCCCAGCCGACCGTGGGCGCGAAACCCTGGATGACGGCCGCGGGTGCGTCCTCCGCGCTGCGCGTGACGGTGAAGCCGGCCCGCTCGACCTCGGTGGTCAGCCCCTCACCGCCAACTACCAGAATCGTCGCGCCCACCGGTACCAGGTCAGCGAGCAGGACGACCGCCGCTTGCGGTGAGGTGACGACGTCCTCCGGCCGGACGGTTAGACCCAGGTCCGAGAGGTGTCCAGCGACAGATGCGTCGGTCCGCGAGGCGTTGTTGGTGATGTAGCCAACTCGGAGCGTCTCACCTGCGCGGTTCAGGCTCTCGACCGCAAACGGGATCGCCTCGGCGCCTGTGTAGACGACACCGTCGAGATCGGCGAGGACGGCGTCACGGCCGTCGAGCGGTGATGGCTCAGTCCTGGTGCTGCGAAACATCGGCGTCCTCCTCGCTGGTCGGGTTGGCGGCGGCCGGCGCAGGAGCATCAGGAACCGAAGCGTCTTCCTCCTCGATGACTTCGATCGTCTCGTCGTCATCGCCACCCTCGGCCGCGAAGACCGCCTGCGCGGCGATGTCCGCGCGGCGCCGCCACTGGTCCGCCTCGTCAGCACGTCCGAGTTCTTCGAGCACGAGGGCGTAGGCCGCGAAGAGATCAGGACTGTAGGAAAACGCGCGGTCGGGATCGAGTTGCGGGATCTCCAACTCCATGAGCGCGAGTTCGGTTTGCCCGAGGTCGAGGCGCGCACCGGACATAGCAATAGCCAGCGAGACTTGGGCGCCCGGACTGAGAGCGCCGCGAGCGATGGAGCGGCCCAGTTCGAGCGCCTTATCGGGCCGACCCACTCCGCGTTCAGAGTCGACCATCAACGGGACCTGCTCGTCCGATCCGGAAATGCGGCGGAACGTGCGCAGCTCCCGCAACGCGAGGGCGAAGTCGCCGGTGGCGTAGGCCGAAATCGCAAGCGACTCACGGACGACAGCGATGCGACCCGCACGACGCGCTGCGGAGAGGACGTGCCGGTGGGCGAGTTCCGGATCTTCCTCGAGGAGCCGACCGGCCATTACCAGGTGGCGAGCGACCCACTCGGCATTGTCCTTCGAGAGCGTGCGCAATTCATTGCGGGCGACTTTGTCGAGGTCCTTCGCCTGGACATCGTCAGGAAGATCGGGATCGTCGTGGCGCGGGCGCACGGACTGGAGGGAACGGCGCTCGCGCTCCTCCTCCGTAAGCTCAGGCTCTTCGCGCGCAGCACCGCGGCCACCACCGACGCTCTCCCGCCCACGGCCACCACCCTGGCGGTCTCCGCCACCCCGCCGATCATTCGACCACGGGCGCGCTCCACCGTCACGACCGCCCGCGCGGAACGGCGGACGCGACTCCCCATCGCGGCGCGGGCGGGAATCGCCGTCACGCTGCGGACGCGATTCCCCACCACCACGGTACGGGGGCCGAGCATCCGCATCACGACGCGGGCGTGAATCCCCGTCACGCTGCGGACGCGGGTTTTCACCACCGCGATACGCGGGACGAGCGTCACCGTCACGACGCGGACGCGAGTCACCCCCACGCTGCGGACGAGACTCCCCGCTACCGCGATACGGAGGTCGAGCATCACCATCACGACGCGAACCAGAGTGTCCCGAGTCCCCGGAGGAACGGTTGGCACCGCCACCACCGCGCGGTCGCTCATCGCGCCGTCGGGGATCGCGTTCGTTCCGGTCGGATCCTGAATCGTCCATGCGTTCCTCGCCTGTCGTGATGGTGCTCTGTGGAGTTGACCCGCCCGAGGGCGAGGAGGACGACCGCAGCCGTCGCACCACCCTAACCCGCGCCGCGACCTCTGAGCCGCGCGCTGAGTGGCGGTGGTTAAACAGCGATGGCCACCCAGGTTCTGGGTGGCCATCGTGAATGGTGTCCGGCGGTGTCCTACTCTCCCACAGGGTCTCCCCTGCAGTACCATCGGCGCTGAGAGTCTTAGCTTCCGG
>NZ_QGDV01000025.1 GCF_003149025.1 Rathayibacter iranicus NCPPB 2253 = VKM Ac-1602 | reverse complement strand
CACAGCGTTGCAGCTCCTCGAGCTGCTTCGTCACCGCGACGTCCTGATCGACGAACGCGTCATCGGCGAACTCGTCCAGGTGCCACTCATCGAAGATTGCCTTGACCGACTGGGGCGCCGCCCACCCATTCCGCAGCTCACGGTGCTCCCACGGGAGCACATCTCAAAACATCTTGCCCGGATTCATGATCCCGAGCGGGTCGAAGACCGCCTTGATCCCCCGCTGAAGGGCCAGCGAATCGTCCCCGAGCTCCTCCGCGAGCCAGCGTCGCTTCAGCAGGCCGACGCCGTGCTCGCCGGTGAGAGTCCCACCGAGCGCGAGCGCCGTGCGGAAGAGTTCCGCCGCTGCCTCCCAGACGCCCTCACCGACGACATCAGTGCCCGCGGGCAGGACGAAGTTCGGGTGCAGGTTCCCGTCGCCGGCATGAGCGACCGTAGGGATACTCAGGCCGGTCCGCTCCTCTATCCCGCGGATCGCGGCGAACATCGCGGGGAGCGCCGAGCGGGGCACGCAGACGTCCTCGATCAACACATCGCCCTCTGCCTCGAGCGCCGGATGGAACGCGCGGCGCACGGCGAGCAGCGCCTCACCCTCCGCTGGATCCTCGGTGGCCTCCGCCTCGCCCCCGCAGGCCGTGACGATCTCGAGGATCCGCCGCGCCTCCTCCGCCGCTCCCCCGCCGTCTGTCTGTACGAGCAGGTAGGCCGATCCGCGATCGAGGCGAACGCCCGTGTAGCGCGCGATTGCCGCGAGCGCCGCCTCATCCATCAGCTCCATCACCGCCGGTCGGAGGCGCGCGGCGGTGATCGCGGCGGAGGCGGCGGCCGCAGCCACCACACTCGGGAAGTAGGCGCCGAGCGTGACCACGGGCCCGGCAGGGATCGGGCGCAGCTTGACGGTTGCCTCCACGATGACACCGAGGGTTCCCTCCGACCCCGTGAGTAGCGCCGTGAGGTCGTAGCCGGTGACGCCTTTCACGCTGCGCCGGCCGGTGCGCAGGAGGCGACCTCCGGGAAGGACGACGGCGAGGCCGAGCACCGCCTCACGGGTGACACCGTACTTGGCGCAGAGCAGGCCGCCCGCGTTCGTCGCGATGTTGCCGCCGATGCTCGAGATCGCCTTGCTCGCCGGGTCGGGGGAGAACACCAGTCCGGAGGGAGCTACGGCGTCCGAGAGCGCCTGATTGAGCACGCCCGGCTCGACCACCGCCAGCTCGTCCTCGAGTGAGATCTCGAGAATCCGGTCCATCGCTGCGGTCGAGACGACGAGCGCTCCTTCTGTCGCAATCGCCCCGGCGGCCACCCCCGTTCCAGCGCCCCGCGGGACCACGGGCACTCGGAATTCGGCGGCGAGCCTCAGGGCCGCCTGGACATCGGCCACGCTCTGCGCCTGCACCACAGCGAGTGCACGTCCCGGACTCGACCAGCCTGACTTGTCGGAGTGGACTGCCTCGAAGGCCGGACCGTCCGTGACGAGGCGCTCACCGAGGTCGTCTCCGAGACGCCGGAGGATGTCAGTCTCGCTCATGCGGCTCTCCTTGCGGGTGGTCAGTCAGCCGTCGCAAAGACGCGCAGACCGAGTGGAATGATGCGTACCGTCGCCTCGTCAAATCCGTCTGGGGCGCCGTCGAAGCACTCGGTTTCGCCGTCATGCGCCCACTCCGTATCCGCGCCCGCGGGTCGGCGAGCGCCGACGGTCATCTCGCGGGTCGAGAACGATTCCACCACGGGTGCGCGCCAACCGGGGATGCGCCCGAGCAGTGGGCTGGCGGTGCGTCCGAGAACGAGCGAGAAGGCGCCCCGTGTGCGGGGCGTGCGTCCAGAGTGCAGGATCCGCACGTCGAGGCACCCGTCGTCCAGTCGACGTCGGGCGAGCGGCGTCGCCGTGCGCGGATGCTCCTGGTTCACCCCGACGAAGTACGACCAGACACGGTCGATTCGCCCGTCCCGGCGCAGTTCGAAGGGATCGGTACTTCGAACGACGGAGAAAGCCGCGATCACGGCGGCGAGCGGCTTGCCGATCGACTTCTCGCGCTTCTCTCGCGCGGCGACGAATTCAGGGTAGACACCGATCGAGACCGTATTGAGCACTGTCACCGGCTCGCCGTCGTCGGCGACCACCTCGGCCACATCGACGTCACGGCGCTCGCCGAGAGTCGCCGCGTCCAGCGCGTCCTCCACGGTGAGCAGCCCCAACGCCTTGGCGAAGTGGTTCATCGTGCCCCCGGGTAGCACGAGCAGCGTCATCCCCTCCGCGCGCGCCACGGCGGCTCCGACCGACATGGTGCCGTCGCCCCCGTAGATGCCGAGCACCTCGGGAGGTGACGCGCCAGCCCGCGCGGACCGGACGACGTCGCCGAGATCCTCACCACCACTCAACCGGTGCACGCGCGCACGGGGGAAGCGGGACTGGATCAGCGGCGCCGGATCCGGTCGGTGCGAGTCGCGGCCAGCCCCGGGATTGAGCACCACCAGCAGGGTGGCGCCGTCGCCCAGCGGACGACGATCGACGGGTGGTCGACTGGCGCGCTCCGACACTGCGACGTGACGCGGGCGAGCGGGGACGACGAGCCTGCCGATCGTGGCGACTGCGGCGCCGAGAGTCGCTCCGCCGAGCACGTCCGAGAGCCAGTGCACTCCGACATACAGCCGCGAGAAGGCGACCACGGCGGCGAGCGGAGCGACAGCCGCGCCGGCCCGCGGCGACTCCAGCGCCACTCCCGTGGCGAAGGCGGCGGCGCTTGCCGCATGGCCAGAGGGGAACGACGGCGAGGTAGGCACCGTCGCGAGCCGACGACCGACCGGTACGTCGACCAGCAGCGGCCGATCGCCGCCGAACAGCCTCTTGCCCACCAGATTCGCGATCGCGCTGGCGACGGCGAGGGAGGCGGCGCCCCGCACCGCTTCGCGCGGGCGACCGGCCAGCACAAGCACGACACCGAGGCCCAGCCACAGGATGCCGTGATCGGCCGCGCGCGACGCTCCGACGAGTGCCCCATCGGCTACCGCGGACGAGTGACCCATGTTCAGGCGCCGCGCCGCGCGTGCATCCGCTCGTCGCACCACCCGAGGGATCATCACGAGCCGACGGAGCAGCACCGATGGGGGGCGGGTTCCGCGAAGGGCCATCTGCCCACAGTAGGAGCCAGCGCCTCCGCGGTCGCTGGGTCTGAGCTACACCTCGCCGAAGCCCGATTCGATGAGTGCGGCCAGGCGGCCGACCGCCTCCTCTGCCTGCGGCCCCCACGCCGACACAACGACCTCGTCGCCCCGGTCGAGCCCGAGCGCCATCACGCCGAGCAAACTTGTCGCATCTTTGCCGTTCACGTCGATGCGCGCGTCGAACGTGGTCGCCACCGTCACGAAGTCGGCGGCTGGCCTTGCATGCAGACCGTTGGGGTTGATCAGGCGGACGCGTCGCTGCGCGGGCTTGGCAGCGGGCTCGCCGACCGAGGGCGAGACGGCCGCCTCTCCGCGTGCAGCCGCTCCGCCTGCCGACTCCGCCGCCGCTAGTACAGAGTCGAGCGGCGCGCCCGTCCCCGCGGCCACCGCGGCTGCGACAGTCCCCTCGACGAGGGGTGCATCCGCGATCCGCACGCGCTCTCGCGCGGCGTCGTCGAGAAACTCCAGCGCCGTCTCCGCCGTCATGATTGCCGAGCCAAGATCGCAGAGTACGACGACGCCATCCCCCGAATCCGCCTCGCCGATCGCGACCGTGATCCGGTCGAAACTGGTGCCGATGCCACCGTCGTCCGTCCCGCCCGCGGCGATGAGCGAGACGGAGGCGACCATTTGCTCTGCGATGTCGACCAACCCCTCCGCCAGCCGCGCGCTGTGCGAAACGAGGACCAGACCGACGCTCATGCGGTCGCCTCGACCGCTGCACGCAGGAGCAGCACGGTCGACACGCTGCCGGGGTCGCGATGACCGATTGCTCGCTCGCCGAGGTAGCTGGCACGACCCTTTCGAGCGACGAGCGGATCCGTGGACTCGGCTCCCGTCTGCGCCGCATCGGCAGCAGCGGCGAGGACGGCCGAGCCAGCGGCTCCCCCGCCGGCCGATTCCGCGGCGGCCTCAACGGCTGGGGTCCACGCGTCCACCATCGTCTTGTCGCCCACCTCGGCTTTGCCGCGCAGCACGATACCGTCGCGTGCTGCGGTGAGCAGAGCGACGACATCGGAGCCATCCAGCGACTCCTTGCCCGCGACCGCTCCGGAAGCCTTGAGGAATGCCGTACCGAACAGGGGTCCGGATGCCCCGCCGACCGTCGAGATCAGTGTCGTCGCGACCAACTTCAGCACCTCAGCGGGCGTGGCCACGCCACCGGCAGCCTCCAACTTCGCGCGCACCGCCTGGAAGCCGCGATCCATGTTCTCCCCGTGATCGCCATCGCCGATCGCCCGATCGAGCGTAATCAACTCGACCCGGTGCTCCGCGATGGCTTCGGCCGCACGGCGGATCCACGCCATCGCCCACGCCACATCGAGCACTCCCGGTTCGTCCTGCATCGTCATGCCTTTCTCTTCGGTGGTCGTCCCCGTCATCGTCCCCACCGCAGCGCCGCCGTCTGCACCGGAGCATCCCACAGCGCGGTGAGCGCGTCATCGAGCTTGAGCACCGAGAGCGAGAACCCCTGCATCTCGAGCGAGGTCGTGTAGTTCCCGACCAGGCTCCGCGTCACGTTAAGGCCCTTCGCAGCCAGCGCCTCAGCTGCCCGGCGGTAGGCGATATACAGCTCGATCTGCGGCGTCCCGCCCATCCCGTTGACAAGCAGCAGCACGGTGTCGCCGGCGGAGAAGGGGAGGTCTTCGAGGATCGGCTCGAGGATCCGGTCCACGATCCGGTCGGCCGGCTCGAGAGGTATTTTCGCGCGCCCGGGCTCGCCGTGGATCCCGATACCGATCTCGATCTCGTCCTCGCCCAGCTCGAAGCTCGGCTCGCCGGCATGCGGCACAGTGCACGGCCTGAGGGCAACGCCCATCGACCGCACGTTCGCGACGACGGTCTCGGCGATCACCGCAACCTCATCTAGGGAATCGCCGCGCTCGGCGGCCGCCCCTGCGATCTTCTCCACGAGCACCGTGCCTGCTACGCCCCGTCGACCAGCCGTGTAGAGCGAATCTTTGACGGCGACGTCGTCGTCGACGATGACGGAACGGACCTCGACGCCCTCCGCGCCGGCGAGGTCGGCGGCGGTCTCGAAGTTCAGGACGTCTCCGGTGTAGTTCTTCACGATGTGGAGGACGCCGGCACCCCCGTCGACCGCCAGGGTCGCCGCCACGATCGGATCAGGGGTCGGCGAGGTGAAGACGGGCCCGGGAACCGCTGCGTCGAGCATCCCGAGGCCCACGAATCCTGCGTGCAGCGGCTCGTGCCCGCTCCCACCGCCGCTGACGATGCCGACCTTGCCCCGCCGCGGTGCGTCGACCCGCACGACGACGAGGGGATCCGCCTCCACACGCACCAGGTCGGCGTGAGCGAGGCCGAAGCCGGCCACCGACTCCGCCACGACGTTCTTCGGGTCGTTGATGAGCTTCTTCATTGAGGTCTCCTCCAGGGCCGGGCCACCACTCGGGAGTCCCGTCCTGCGAGCGATCCGGCATGTGATCGGTCATTGTCCGCACCGTTGCGAACAGCGCTCCCACGTTACGCCCTGTGCTCGAAAAGCCGGGGTTCGGATGCTGGGCGGCCTACTCGGCGCGCTGGGTCTCGCGCACCCACTCGTCGAGCTTCGCCGTGGCGGCGCCGGAGTCAACGGCGTCGGCGGCACGCGTCATCGCCTCCTGCAGGCGCTCGAGGATCGGCGTCCTGACGAGGCCGGGGTCCCGCGCGAGGTCGAAGGCAGCGAGCCCAGCGGCGGCGTTGAGGAGGACGATGTCGCGCACCGGGCCGCCATCGCCGCCGAGCACCGAGCGCACCACGCTCGCGTTGTAGGCGGCATCGCGCCCGCGCAACTCGTCGATCTGCGCGCGACGCAGGCCTAGATCGCGCGGGTCGAGGTCGTGCTCGACAACCGAACCGCGCGAGACTTCCCAGATGTGGCTATGACCGGTCGTCGTCAACTCGTCGAGCCCGTCGTCCCCGCGGAAGACGAGCGCTGTGGCTCCGCGGGTCTGGAACACACCGACGACGAGCGGAACGCGGTCGAGGTGAGCGACGCCGACGGCGGAGGCTTCCGGACGTGCCGGGTTGCAGAGCGGACCAAGAAAGTTGAAGACGGTGGGCACGCCCAGCTCAGCGCGGACCGCACCGGCGTGCCGGAATCCGGGGTGGAACATCGTCGCGAAGACGAAGGCCATGCCTGTGCGTCGAAAGACGTCCGCCACCCCCTCCGGCGAGAGGGTGAGATCGACTCCGAGTGCGGCGAGCACATCGGAGGACCCGGACGAGGAGGAGGCGGCCCTATTGCCGTGCTTGACCACCGGCGTTCCCGCCGCTGCCGCGATGATTGCCGCGGTCGACGAGATGTTGACGGTACCGAAGCAGTCTCCGCCTGTGCCCACGATGTCCAGCGCCATCGAATCGACATCTAACGGCACCGCATGATCGAGGATCGCGTCGCGAAAGCCCACGATCTCGTCCACGGTCTCGCCCTTCACTCGAAGAGCGACGAGAAGTCCAGCCAGCTGGGCGGGAGTCGCCGCCCCTTCCATGACCTGCTCCATCGCCCAGGTCGCCTCCGAGACACTCAAATCGGAGGACTCGAGGAGTGTGGTGAGAACGTGCGGCCAGGACAGGGTTTCCGACATGGCTCACAGATTATGCGACGAGGATCACCTACCGGGAAGTGCGACTTCCCACCCTGGCCATCGGCCATAATGGTCTGTGTGACGAGCACCTCTCTCTCCCCCACGGCCACCGCGCCCGTAGTGAACCGACCCAACCCGGTCGCGGTCGGAACGATCGTCTGGCTGGGCAGTGAGGTTATGTTCTTCGCGGGACTCTTCGCGATCTACTTCACCCTCCGCAGCACTTCCCCGGAGCTGTGGGGCGCCGAAACCGAGATCCTGAACGTGCCCTACGCGGGTGTGAACACCGTCATCCTCGTCGCATCCTCGTTCAGCTGCCAGTTCGGCGTGTTCGCCGCCGAGCGCCTGCAGCCGCGCGCGACGGGCCTCAGCCCGTTCAAGTGGGGCATGGTCGAGTGGTTCTTCCTCACCTACGCCCTCGGAGCGGTCTTCGTCTCGGGTCAGGTTCTCGAGTACGCCACTCTCGTCTCAGAGGGCGTCACACTCTCCAGTAACGCCTACGGCTCCGCCTTCTACCTGACGACCGGCTTCCATGCCCTGCACGTCACCGGCGGACTCATCGCCTTCCTCCTCATCATCGGCCGCGGGTTCGCGGTCAAGAACTTCGGCCACAAGGAGGCGACGAGCGCGATTGTCGTCTCTTACTACTGGCACTTCGTCGATGTCGTTTGGGTCGGCCTGTTCGCCGTCATCTACTTCCTCAAGTGACGCGCTCGCCGATGAACCACCACACTCCCGATCCCCGCAGGAAGGACGCCTCGATGGGCTCCCCGAAGACGAAGAGCCGAGCCAAGAGAGGTCGCCGCCATCCGCTGGCCACTCTGGCCCTGATCGCCATCGGCCTCGGGCTCACCGGTGGCACCTACGCAGCCGTCGGCGTCGCCACGGCGGCCTCCGCAGAGACGTCGGCCACTAGTCAGCAGACGATCGATCAGGGTTCCAAGCTCTTCGCCGCCAACTGCGCCACCTGCCACGGACTCGCTGCCGACGGCACCGATAACGCTCCGTCCCTGATCGGCGTTGGCGCCGCCTCCGTCGACTTCCAGGTCGGTACCGGCCGTATGCCGCTGCAGATGCAAGGCCCGCAGGCACTCGAGAAGCCAGTTCAGTTCACCGACGACGAGGTCGCGCAGCTCGCGGCTTACGTCGCGTCGCTGGCCCCCGGTCCCGCGATCCCCGAGGGCGAGGTCCTCGACGGACAGGGCGACAGCGCAAACGGCGCCGAGCTGTTCCGGATCAACTGCGCCATGTGCCACAACGTGGCGGGCGCGGGCGGTGCACTCACCGAGGGCAAGTTCGCTCCCGCGCTCAACGGAGTCACTGAGGCGCACATCTACGAGGCGATGGTCACCGGTCCGCAGAACATGCCGGTGTTCAACGACCTCAACATCTCGCCGGAGAACAAGCGCGACATCATCTCGTACCTCAAGTACATCGAGGCCAACCCGTCCCCCGGCGGGTTCGCGCTCGGCTCCCTCGGGCCGGTAGCGGAGGGCCTTTTCCTCTGGATCTTCGGACTCGGAGCGATCGTGGCCCTGACGGTGTGGATCACCGCTCGATCCAATTAGACGACTTCTGCGCTCTGACGGGCGCGAATGACCCACGGCACCGACTGGTGCCGACACGGCGTGAAAAGGAGAACCATGGCAGAGCACGATGAGGGTGGCAGCGACCTCGCCACCTCGTCGGCCACCGGGCACGGGACGGCTCAGGCCGGCACCGCGGTCGTAACGCGAGACCGCGTTCAGGACCCGGGTCTCCCGCCGCATCGCCCCCGGATGACCGATCTCGACCCCACGGTCGAGAAGCGTGCCGAGCGCACGGTGTACACGCTCTTCTACCTCTCCTTCGCAGGTTCACTGTTCGCAGTAGCCGCATATATGGCGTTCCCAATCACCGACGACGTCTCGTCGGTCCGCCTGAACACCCTGTTCATCGGCCTCGGCATGTCCCTCGCCCTCCTCGCCATCGGCATAGCGGCTGTCCACTGGGGCAAGCAGCTGATGTCGGACCACGAGGGCATCGACATCCGCCACCCCGTCCGCAGCGCGGAACCCACCCGCGCCCGCGCGCTCGAGATCTTCGACCAGTCCGATAAGGAGTCCGGTTTCGGCCGCCGCTCTCTCGTACGCAACAGCCTGATCGCATCGCTCGTCGTCTTCCCTCTACCCGCCGTCATCCTGTTCCGCGGTCTCGGACCGCAGAATGAGAATCCCGTCGCCCTCCTCAAGACCACACTGTGGACAGAGGGCACGAGACTCACCCTGGATCCGTCTGGAGCGCCGATCCTCGCATCGGACGTCACTCTCGGCTCCGCTTTTCACGTCATCCCTGAGGGCCTCAACGACGTCGAAGACAAGCTGGAGGAGAAGGCGAAAGCCGCCGTTCTCCTCATGCGCCTCAAGCCCGAAGACCTCACCGTCAGCGCCGGTCGCGAGACCTGGAACTATGACGGAATCGTCGCCTACTCCAAGATCTGCACGCATGTCGGCTGCCCCGTGGCGCTGTACGAGCAGCAGACCCACCACCTGCTGTGCCCGTGCCACCAGTCGCAATTCGACATCAAGCGCGAGGCCGAGGTCATCTTCGGCCCGGCGAAGCGTCCGCTTCCGCAGCTCCCCATCACCGTCGATGCCGAGGGATACCTGGTCGCCAGAAGCGACTTCACGGAGCCCGTCGGACCGTCCTTCTGGGAGCGATGACTCACATGTCCACCACCACCCCCTCACGCCCGTCCAGCTCCCCTGCGGAGCCCGACGACGGTGTCATTCTCGGAAGCGGCAAGTTCCAAAAGGGCTACGTCGGAGCGGCGTCGAACTACATTGACGAGCGCACCAGCATCTCCGCAGTCGTCAAGGAGTTCGGGCGCAAGATCTTCCCCGACCACTGGTCCTTCCTCCTCGGCGAGGTAGCGCTCTACAGCTTCGTCATCATCCTGCTGTCGGGGACCTTCCTCACCTTCTTCTTCCAGGCCTCGATGGTCGAAACGCACTACGAAGGCAGCTATCTGCCGCTCAAGGGCATCGAGATGTCAGCGGCCATGTCCTCGGCTCTCGACATCTCGTTCGATATCCGCGGTGGCCTACTCATGCGTCAGATCCACCACTGGGCGGCCCTGCTGTTCGTGGCCTCGATCGGCCTGCACATGCTCCGCATCTTCTTCACCGGAGCCTTCCGCAAGCCGCGCGAGCTCAACTGGGTGATCGGATTCGTCCTCTTCATCCTTGCGATGGCAGAGGGCTTCACCGGCTACTCCCTCCCCGATGATTTGCTGTCCGGTAACGGGCTGCGCATCATCGACGGCATGGTCAAGGGCATCCCGATCGTGGGGACGTGGATCTCGTTCCTCCTCTTCGGCGGCGAGTTCCCGGGCACCGATATTGTCGGCCGTCTCTACACGCTGCACATCCTGCTCCTGCCGGCGTTGGTACTCGCGTTCATCGCGCTGCACCTCGTGTTCGTGGTCGTGCACAAGCACACCCAGTTTCCCGGTGCCGGCAAGACGGAGCAGAACGTCGTCGGTTATCCGGTACTCCCGGTCTACGCCGCCAAGGCCGGTGGATTCTTCTTCATCGTCTTCGGCGTCGTCGTCCTGATCGCCTCCCTGTTCACGATCAACCCGATTTGGAACTACGGCCCGTACGACCCCTCCCCCGTGTCAGCGGGAACCCAGCCCGACTGGTACATCGGCTTCGCTGACGGTGCGCTGCGTCTGATTCCGCCGGGACTCGAATGGGCGATCCCCGGGATCGGCACGCTCTCGTTCAACATCCTGATCCCACTCGGTGGCCTGGGTCTCTTCATCGTCGCGGTCATGATGTACCCGTTCATCGAAGCGTGGATCACAGGTGATAAGCGCGAGCACCACCTGCTCGACCGCCCGCGCAACGCCGCGACGCGTACGGCGATCGGCGCAGCCGGAGTCAGTTTTTACGCTGTTCTCTGGGCCGCAGCATCCTCGGACATCATCGCTACGCACTTCCACCTCACGATGGAGGGCGTGATCCACACCCTGCAGTTCCTGCTTCTTGCGGGTCCGTTCATCGCCTACTTCATTACGAAGCGCATCTGCCTCGCGCTGCAGAAGAAGGATCGTGAGATCGCCCTGCACGGCTTCGAGTCCGGCCGTATCGTCCGCCTCCCCGGTGGCGAGTTCATCGAGGTGCACCAGCAGCTCGATGAGTACGAGCGCTGGAAGCTGGTTGGGCAGGACGAGTACGAGCCGCTCATGATCCGGCCGAACTCTCGTGGTCGTATTACGGCTCCGGAGCGCGTGCGCGCGGGCCTCTCCCGCTGGTTCTTCGAGGACCGCATCACTCCCGTCACGCAGAAGGAACTCGAAAGTTCTCACAGCGAGCACTGACTTCTCCGACATCGAAGGGCCCGGACGTTCACTCGTCCGGGCCCTTCGTCGTTGGCGGCACGGCTCTGCTCGATACAACCGCCCCGTTTCCCGAAACGCCCATCGAGACGGCGGGTGTATCGCCGTGAATCAATCACCGCGCCGGGAGTGGCCCAGCGTCGCGCAGAGTGCCGATCGTCACGTGGATGTCGAGGCCCATCACCCGTGACCAGGCCGATTTGGGTAGCAGTGGACCTGAGGAGCAGAGAGTCTCGGGGTGGGAATGAACGTCCCCGGATACGACGACGTCGACGTGCTTATCGGAGCTGACTACGGCAACCGCCTCTCTGTGGCGGGCGACTAGCGCCTCCGCCACCGCCGCAGCTAATGCAGTGAGATCGCGGTCGAAGTCGAACGCCTCGCGGAGGCTCACCCTCTTCACCCCATCCCGACGACCACGCCCGGGGTCGGCGTCAGGACCACAGCCCGACTCCTCACCGAAGTCTTCGGCAAAAAGTGCCCTCTCCGCATTCGCGGTCCTCCGGGACCCCGTCTCCCGCGCCTACTACGACCGTGGAGTTGCACATGGGAAACGCCACACCGAGGCTCACATCACCCTCGCACGCCGCCGCTGCGACGTCCTCCCGCCATAATCCGCGACGGTAGCCCCTACTCAACCCGAGCCCCACTGTCCGCCACCGCCGCAGCCTGACAAACCGTGTAGGGACACCCCCGAACGGACGAAAAGGCCGGGTGCGCAAGAGACATCCGTCTCGCGCACCCGGCCCTTAGCCGAGCGAGTCGCCCTACCGGGCGAAGTACCCGCGGTAGTACTCGTACACCCAGCCCGCGATCGCAACCAGAAACAGGCCGACGGCGATGTATGTAATCCAGAAGCCCACGGCAAGGCCCAGGAAGCCCAGCGCCGCGGAGCCACCGAGGATCAGCGGCCACCAACTCCACGGGCTGAAGAAGCCCAGCTCGGGATCGCCATCGTCGATGTCGGCATCGAGGCGGTCTTCGGGGAGTTCAGCGCCCTGCGCGCTATGCACTCGGCCGACGTAGAACGCGATGAACGCGCCCAGCACCGACGAGAGACCGATAGCGACCGCTCCGACCCACTCCACCTGGCCGGTGTCGATCAGCGACCAAGCAATGTACACGATGTCAGCGAGGAGAAAGAATCCGGCGAGGAGCCAGAACAGAGTGACGTTCGCGCGCATAGCCCTACTTCACCGTGCCTTCCGACTTGTCATATGTGGGGGCGTCTGGGGCATCCTTCGCCGGACCAATACCAACCGGGATGCCCGCCTCGGGGTGATTGAGATCGAAGGCAGGAGCCTCGCTACGGATGCGCGGGATAGACGTGAAGTTGTGCCGGGGCGGTGGGCAAGACGTCGCCCACTCGAGCGACCGGGAGAAGCCCCACGGGTCGTTCACCGTCACCTTGGGCGCCTTTCGGGCCGTGATGTACACGTTTAAGAAGAACGGGATCAACGAGACCGCGAGGATCATCGCTCCGACCGTCGACACCTGGTTCATCCAGGTGAAGCCGTCTTCGGGCAGGTAGCTCGCATAACGACGGGGCATGCCTACGACGCCGAGCCAATGCTGAATGAGGAAGGTGGTGTGGAAGCCGATGAACAGCAGCCAAAAGTGCCACTTGCCCAGCGTCTCGTTCAGCATCTTGCCCGTCCACTTGGGCCACCAAAAGTAGAAGCCCGAGAACATCGCGAACACGACGGTGCCGAACACGACGTAGTGGAAGTGCGCCACCACGAAATAGGAGTCGGACACGTGGAAGTCGAGAGGCGGCGACGCGAGGATCACGCCCGTCAGACCTCCGAAGGTGAAGGTGATCAAGAAGCCGATCGCCCAGATCATCGGAGTCTCGAACGTCACCGAGCCGCGCCACATCGTGCCGACCCAGTTGAAGATCTTCACGCCGGTCGGTACCGCAATGAGCATCGTCATTAGCGAGAAGAACGGCAGCAGGACGGAGCCGGTCACATACATGTGGTGCGCCCACACGGTGACGGAGAGGGCCGCGATGGAGATTGTCGCGTAGATCAGCGTCTTGTAGCCGAAGATCGGCTTGCGACTGAAGACCGGGAAGACCTCAGAGACAATGCCGAAGAACGGCAGCGCGATGATGTACACCTCGGGGTGTCCGAAGAACCAGAAGAGGTGCTGCCAGAGGAGGACACCGCCGTTGGCCGCATCGTAAATGTGAGCGTCGAAAACCCGGTCAGCCCCGAGGGCGAACATCGCGGCGGCGAGAACCGGGAAGGCGAGCAACACGAGAATCGATGTCACGAGGATGTTCCACGTGAAGATCGGCATCCGGAACATGGTCATGCCCGGGGCGCGCATCGTAATGACCGTAGTGATGAAATTGACCGCACCGAGAATCGTGCCGAAGCCCGAGAGCGCCAAGCCAAAGACCCAGAGATTGCCGCCCAACCCCGGCGAGAAAGTCGTGCTCGATAGTGGCGCGTAGGCGAACCATCCAAACGACGCTGCGCCCTGCGGAGTGACGAAGCCCGCGACAGCGATGAGCGAGCCGAAGCTGTAGAGCCAGTAGGCGAACGCGTTGAGGCGGGGAAAAGCGACGTCAGGTGCGCCGATCTGGAGCGGCATGAGGACATTGGCGAATCCGGCGAAGAGCGGCGTCGCGAACATCAGCAGCATGATCGTGCCGTGCATCGTGAAGAGCTGGTTGTACTGCTCGCGGGTCTCGACCACGTTGAGGCCGGGCTCGAAGAGCTGCGCACGGATGACCAGGGCCATCACACCGGCAATACAGAAGTAGATGAACGACGTGATCAGGTACATGAACCCGATGACCTTATGGTCGGTGGATGTCATCCACCGGACCAGGACGTTCGCCTTGCGCTGGACCGGTGGTATGCCGAACGCGCGGGTCGGGGCGGGTGCCGTAGCGGTGCTCATGCTCCCTTACTCCTCGTTCTCGGTGCGGGCCGGCGCGCCAGTGCCGGGCAAGTTGTTGTTGCGGTTGTACTCGGCGCCGAGCTGGCCTGTCTGGCCCGCGTCGCGCAACGACTGGATGTAGCCGTCGTACTCGCTCTGCGAGACGACCTTCACGTTGAAGAGCATCGCCGAGTGGTACTCACCGCAGAGCTCGGCGCACTTGCCGCTGTAGGTCCCCTCTTTGAGCGGCGTGACGTACATGTAGTTCGTCTTGCCGGGGATCATGTCCTTCTTGTACAGGAAGTCGACGACCCAGAAGGAGTGGATGACGTCGCGCGCGTCGAGCTGGAGCTTGATCTTCTTTCCAACCGGCAGATACAGGGTCGGAACCTCGGACTCGACGAGTGAGCCGGCCGCGGCGCCGCCCTCCCGGTACTGGCCCTGGATACCGGCCGAGTAGACGTCCTCGTCCACGTAGTTGAAGTCCCACGCCCACTGCTTGCCGTACACCTGGATGGTCTCATCCGGGTCGTCGTAAGGCTGCTCGATCGCGGCCTGATCCCTGGCGGTGAAGGCGAAGAAGCCGATCACGAGGATCAGCGGCACGATCGTGTAGAAGATCTCGATCGGCATGTTGTAACGCAGCTGAACTGGAAGACCGGTCTGCCCTTTGCGGCGCCGGTAGACGACCACCGCCCAGATCGTGAGGCCCCACGTGACGACGCCGACGGCAAGGAGGACGATCCAGGAGGTGACCCAGAGCCCGATGACCCGGTCGACGTGGTTCGTCGTACCGGGTTCGGTGGGCAGCCAGCCCTGGAGCTGCTCCTGGGTGCAGCCCGCGAGGACGAGGGCGAGGGCTCCTGCGATGGGGGCAGCGACCCATCTGCGGATACGGCGATTGAAGCGCACCGGTGACCTTTCGGAAGACTGGGGACCAGTTCACACGAAACTGTATTAGACCGGCCCCAGCCTACCCTTCCCCTCCGGCTCCTCGGCGCACGGCGGGGTGCTCTTGACCTCGTGACCGTCTGGTGCAGTCACGAACGGCGAGTGCCGGTTCGCGTCAGTGGAAGCTGTCGCCGCAGGCGCAGCTGCCGCCCGCGTTGGGGTTATCGATAGTGAAACCCTGCTTCTGGATCGTGTCCTCGAAGTCGATCGAGGCGCCGTCGAGGTAGGGCACGCTCATCTTGTCGACAACGAGGCCGACGCCTTCGAACTCCACCGCCGCATCGCCGTCGAGGGTGCGCTCGTCAAAATAGAGCTGGTAGATGAGGCCGGAGCATCCGCCCGGCTGTACGGCGACCCGCAGGCGGAGGTCGTCGCGGCCCTCCTGCTCGAGCAGGCTTTTCACCTTGGCTGCCGCAGTCGGGGTCATCGAGACGCCGTGTGCCGTGCTGGGCTGGGCGACCGGAGCCACTGTCTGGTCAATCAGTGTCGTGTCTGTCATGTCACTCCTCGGGGGAACGGGTGGATCGGTCGACGTATCTGTCGAGAGTGTACGTCTGTAACCCGGGCGCCGCCCAGGATATTCCTGGCCGGCGTGCGGCCGTCAGCCGCGATGAGCGACGGCGCGGAGCAGGAACAGCGCCTCCGTCTGCGCGGCCCGCTTGAACACGCCCAGGTGCAGCGACTCGTTCGGGCTGTGAGCGCGGGAATCCGGGTCCTCCACCCCGGTCACGAGGATCTGGGCCTCAGGGAACTCCCGGACGAGATCGGCGATGAACGGGATGCTGCCACCGATTCCCGTTTCGAGCGGCTCCCTTCCCCAGGCATCCGCCATCGCGCCTTTGACAAGGTCGACGGCCCACCCCGAGGCGTCCACGAGGAACGGATTCCCCGTGTCGACGTCGTCGAGGGAGAGGTGTGCTCCGAACGGAGCGTTCGCGCGCAGGTGCCGCTCAATGGCGGCAAAGGCTTCCGCCGCCTCCTGGCCGGGAGCGACGCGAGCACTGATCTTCACGCGCACCGAGGGGGTGAGAGTGTTCGACGCGTCGAGGACGCTCGGCGCATCAATTCCGGTCACGGTGATCGCCGGCTTCGACCACGTGCGCGAGAGGATCGGTCCGGTCCCGATCGGCGAGACGCCATCGAGCAGACCTGAGTCGCGGCGCAGGTCGGCCTCCGTGGTCTCCGGGACCGCTCCGTCGTGCTCGGTCAGCCCAGCCACCGCCACCGAGCCGTCCTCCGTCCACAGCGTTGAGAGCAGGCGCACCGCGGCAAGCATCGCGTCGGGCACGGCGCCGCCGAGCATCCCCGAATGAGAGGCGTGGTCGAGCGTGCTGATCGTGAGGGTGAGGGTGACGGTGCCGCGCAACCCGACAGTGAGCGCCGGAGTGTCCACGTCCCAGTTATCGCTGTCTGCGACGATGATCGCGTCGGCGCGCAAGGCGTCGTGGTGCTCGCGCAGGAACGTCGAGAAGGACCGGGAGCCGAACTCCTCCTCCCCCTCGATGAAGAGGACGAGCCCGAGGTCGTGGTCATCGCCAGCCACCTCGCGGAGCGCGCGCACGGCGGCGAGGTGCGAGACCACCCCGGCCTTGTCATCGGCGGCGCCACGGCCGAACAGGCGATTGCCGCGCACGGTCGGCTCGAACGGAGGTGTTTCCCACGCCTCCTCGGCGCCCTGCGGCTGGACGTCGTGGTGCGCGTAGAGGAGGACGGTGGGCGCTCCGTTGCGCGCGGCACGAGTCGCCAAGACGGCCGGTTGGCCGAGCACGCCGGAGTCGCCGATTTCGGAGCTGCGAATCGAGACCTCATCGAAGACACCGGTCTCGCGGGCGAGCTCGGCGATCGCCTCAGCGCTGGCCGCCACCCGCGTCGCGTCGAAGCCATCCCAGGACACGGACGGAATGCGCACCAGCTGCCCGAGCTGGGCAAGCGAGCGGGGCAAATCGTCCTGTACAGCGGTGAGGACGGCCTCCTCGGCCAAGGAGAGGACGGACGGAGTGAGAGCGTCGTGAGCCATGGAGGTAATCTTAAGAGATCCCCGATTTCAAGGACGTTCCCGTGGCTAAACACCCGATCGCAACTGACACGCCCGACGACGCCAACACTCCCGGCATCGGCAAGGGGCGGCCGACGCCGACGCGGCGCGAGCAGGAGCTGGCCCGGAAGCGTCCGCTGGTCGTCACCGACCGCAAGCAGGCGGCCCGGGACGCCCGCGAGAAGGCCGCCGTCGCACGCGAACAGGCTCGCCTCGGCCTCGCAGCCGGGGACCAGCGCTACCTGCCGCTGCGCGACAGAGGTCCGCAGCGCAAGTTCATCCGCGACTGGGTCGACGCGCGATTCAGCCTCGGCGAGTTCCTCATCCCCGTGATGGTCATCGTGCTCCTGCTCAGCTTTTTCCCCCAGCCCGAGCTACAGTCAGCCTCGCTCCTCATCATCTGGGTCTTCTTCCTCATCGCGGTGATCGACTGCATTTTCCTCGGCACCAGGATGCGCCGGAAGCTCGCCGAGCGCTTCGGGGCCGACAAGGTCGAGAAGGGCGTCCGCTGGTACGCCGCGACGCGCGCCCTTCAGCTGCGTGTGATGCGCCTTCCCAAGCCGCAGGTGAAGCGCGGCGCTTTTCCCGAGTGACGGCCGAGCCTGCCCGCATGTTCTTGCCGAGTTGCGCCTCTCGTCGCCGAGGGCGGGTGCAACGACTCAGGAAGCAGTGCGGGCGAGCCCGCGACTGATCTGGTGTGCCCAGAGAGGGCCCCGGTAGACGAAGCCAGAGTAGCCCTGCACCAGGGAGGCGCCCGCGTCGAGGCGCTCGCGGACATCGGCTGCGGTCTCGATTCCGCCGACCGAGATCACGCAGAAATCGGCGGGGACGACGGCACGGACCAGGCGCAGCACCTCGAGCGAGCGAGCGGCGAGCGGAGCGCCCGAGAGACCACCGGCTCCGGCTGCCTCGACGACAGCGGGATCAGCGCTCAGGCCCTCGCGCGAGATCGTCGTGTTGGTGGCAATGATGCCGCGAAGGCCCAGGCGCACCGCGAGTTCCGCGACACCGCTGACCTCGCCATCCTCGAGGTCGGGGGCGATCTTCACCAGGAGGGGTGTCGGATCCGCGGCACCCTTGACCGCAGCCAGCAGCGGCTCCAGCTTGTCGATCTCCTGCAGGCCGCGCAGTCCCGGCGTATTGGGCGAGCTGACATTGACCACCAGATAGTCGGCCAGTGGTGCCAGGAGCCGGGTGCTGATCAGGTAGTCCTCGATCGCGTCATCGACGGCGACGACCCGGCTCTTTCCGATATTTACGCCAATGATGGGCCGTCGGCGAGCCTTTCGAAGGCGCATCAGACGGCGGGCGGCCTCCTCGGCCCCGTGATTGTTGAAGCCCATACGGTTGAGAAGAGCCCGGTCGGCAATGAGCCGAAAGAGACGTGGGCGCTCGTTACCGGGCTGCGGGCGAGCGGTCAGCGTTCCGACCTCGACGTGTCCGAAGCCGAGTGCGCCGAGGCCGAGAACCGCCGTCGCGTCCTTGTCGAACCCTGCCGCCATGCCGAACGGTGTCTCGAAGCGTAGGCCGAGCGCCTCGACCGAGAGGTCGGCGGCCGGCGCAGTACAGCGGCGAGCGAGCGGAGCAGCGAATCTAAGGGCACGGATCATCGAGAAAGCGAGGTGATGCGCCTGCTCGGGGTCGAGGCGGCTCAGGAACGCGCGAAACAGCAGCGGGTACACGGAGTCTCAAATCGCGTCGTCGTGGAGTGTGGCGGTGCGCTCGGTGCGGAGCAGGGTGATCGCGGATTCGAAGTCGTCCAGGGAGTCGAAGGCCTGGTAGACGCTGGCGAAGCGCAGGTACGCGACCTCGTCGAGCTCGCGCAGTGGGGCGAGAATCGCGAGGCCGATATCGTTCGCGTCAATCTGGGAGGCCCCGGTCGAGCGGATGTGCTCCTCCACCCGCTGGGCGAGCACCGCCAGGTCGGAGTCGGTAACCGGCCGGCCCTGGCAGGCCTTCCGGACCCCGCTGACGATCTTCTCCCGACTGAACGGCTCGACGACGCCGCTGCGCTTGATCACGACAAGGCTCGCGGTCTCGGTAGTCGAGAACCTGCGGCCGCAGGACGGGCATTGGCGGCGGCGGCGGATGGAGAGGCCGTCATCACTCGTTCGCGAGTCGATCACGCGGGAGTCGGGGTGCCTGCAAAAGGGGCAGAACATCGGAGCCTTTCCAGGTCAGGCGAAGCGAGCGTCGACGGCGTCACCGTGAGCGGGCAGCGCCTCGGCGTCGCTGAGGACGCGAATGTGCGGGGCGACCCGTTCGAGTGCCGCGCGATCGTAAGAGATCAGCTGCTGCGGCCGCAGGAACGTGTACGCGCCGAGTCCGGAGGAGAAACGTGCTTGACCCAGCGTCGGCAGGACGTGGTTGGAACCTGCGAGGTAGTCGCCAAGGCTGACCGGCGTGGTCGGGCCGAGGAAGATCGCGCCGGCGTCGTGGATCAGCCCGGCCGTGGCCTCGGGGTCGACTGTGTGCAGCTCAAGATGTTCTGGGCCGTAAGCGTCACTGAATGCGCATGCGAGGTCGAGGTCATCCACGATCACGAGCGCCGACTGGGGGCCGTTCAGGGCGATTGTCACGCGCTCAGCGTGGTGGGTCGTAGCGGCTTGCTCAGCGATCTCTCGCCCGACGGCGGCGGCGAGTTCGGCACTGTTGGTGACCAGGACGGCGGAGGCGGCTTCGTCGTGTTCAGCCTGGCTGACCAGGTCAGCGGCGACGAGGCGCGCGTCGGCAGAGTCGTCGGCGATCACCAGGATCTCGGTCGGGCCGGCCTCGGAGTCGATGCCGACCTGACCCACCACCTGGCGCTTCGCGGTGGTGACCCAGATGTTGCCGGGCCCGGTGATGATGTTGACGGGGTCGAGGCCGATGGAGTCGATCCCGTAGGCCAACGCAGCGATGGCGCCCGCGCCTCCGGCCGCATAGACCTCGTCGATACCCAGGAGGGCCGCGGCCGCGAGGATCGTCGGGTGCACGGCTCCACCAAACGCCTTCTGCGGTGGTGAGACGAGGGCGATGGAGGCGACTCCGGCCGCCTGCGCGGGCACGACGTTCATGATGACGCTGGACGGGTAGACAGCCTTGCCGCCGGGGACATAGAGGCCGGCGCGGGCGACGGGCTGCCAGCGCTGAGTGACGGTGGCGCCGTCATCGAGTTCCGTCGTGCGGGGCGGCGGGATCTGCGCGACGCTGGCGCGGCGGACGCGGGTGATCGCCTCCTCGAGGGCACGGCGGATAGCCGGAGCGAGCCGGTCGAGAGCGTCGGCAATCTGCTCGGCCGGGACGCGCAGGTGCGGCGGGCGGACTCCGTCCATGCGCTCAGACTGATCGAGCAGTGCCTCGGCTCCGCGCTTACGGACGTCAGCGATCAACTCAGCGACGACCGGTCCGACTGCCGCGGAGGTCCCCGGATTGCGGGGCACGAGCGCGAGCAACTCGGCGGCGGAGGGACGACGGCCGCGGAGGTCGAGGGTCTGAATCATGGCGCCGCCAGTCTACCGGCCGCCTCCGCCCCCTCTCCCCGCCCCCACCGAGTCTCACGCCGCCGCCCCTCGCCCCGTTACTTTGTTCATGCCCGCTGGGAAGTGGTTCTGGTGGGTGGCCTGCTGGGCTCGGCATGATCGTGTGCCCCCTGTCGTTCGTATGATCT
>NZ_QGDV01000024.1 GCF_003149025.1 Rathayibacter iranicus NCPPB 2253 = VKM Ac-1602 | reverse complement strand
GGCACGCCACTGATGGCACTGTACGGTCTCGGTCTCGTCTTCCTAATTCCGCTGTGGATCATGCTGATCATCGACCTTTTCTTCATGTCCGCACGCATCCGGAAGCTGAACACGGTGTCGGTGCCCACGATCGAGGCCACATCATCCCACCTCGGCTAGCTCGCGTACCTCCACGGTCCGTTTCGCTTCTCGTTCACGTGCTGGCAACTCGGCCCGTGCTCCGTTCTCGCTCCAATCGCGAGGAGGGCACGGGCAGGATCGTCCGGGAGATCGCCGGTGAGGATGAGCTCCTGCTGCCGGCTGGACCACCGGTGAAGGAACGCCATGAGCTTGTTGTCCGTGTTCGGACGAGGCGCGCATCCGCCGTTCGAGGCGACCCATTCGCGGTATCCCTTGAGTCTGGCGATCCAGCTGATGTCGATGCTGGCACGCCAGCCCGGCAGCTTCGTGTCCAGAGCGTCGACCCGGTCCGCAGCGAGATTGTCGATCGAGTACTCCCACCGCTGCCGCTGAATCCAGTCGGCGACTCGCCGCGCCTCGGCGGAGTCGTCCTTGCCGGCGGTCGGGGCCGCGCCGTCGTGGAAATCGAGCCAGGCTAGGTGGAGCCCGAACGTGCGCTCCTCTGTCCGACAGCCGTTTAGGAGCGGTCCTGGCGCGTCACGTTCGAGCAGCTCGACCCGGTCGAAGTCGCCCAGACGCCGAGACGGCGCTCGTAGGCGGTGGTGCCCTTTCCATTCGTGCGGGGGTGAGCGCCGTCGCTCGCATTGAGGAAGAGCGCGTATTCAGCGAGAGTGTCATGCCACTGGCGGTCAGCTGGGCTGTCAGCCTACCCAGGGATCCGGCCGAGCTGGGCAGCGGGGCGGGCGGGAGAGTCCCGATGAGACGGGAGTAGCCGATGTTTGTCGCCCAGATCCAGATCGCGCTCCTCCGCCACCCGCGCGAGCGGGTGCCAGTTCGGCCCGCCGCAGGGTACTGGGTGAGACGCTGGGAAGGGCCCGGCCACAGGAACGAGACCACCATGACCAGCATCGTTCGCCGTGCCTTCCTGATGGACCCGGGCGAGAACCTTCTTCTCTCCGACTCCGCCGTCGTGGCCGCGGGACGTTTCGACGAGTTCGTGCAAGAGACCGGGCTGAACCCGGACCACGTGCTCGGAGACCCGCTGTGCGCCATGCCCATCCCGGTGCGGGGGCTGAACGCGGACGGGACGCTCGAACGGCTCACCGGGATGAACCCAAGCCTTCTCTGGCACCCGCTCGCCTGGCTGCCGATCGAGTCGGCGCTCCGCTTCCAGATCCGCGTCGAGGGCAGCGACGAACTCGAGCTGGAATCCGACCACGACTGGGCGCTGCGCATCGCGTTGGAGCTGACCACCTCCGGGCTCTACGACATCGAGGACGGCACCTGGCTGGACGTGCTCGCCCTGCATGGCATCGACGCCGAGAACCCTGTCGACGCCGCCCGCGTCGAAGCGTGGCTCGCTGGCGCCGTGGACGAGGACCTGGACGGTATCGACCTGACGGACTTCATCGCCGCGGGCCACGACGATCCGGAATGGTCGTACCGGGCTGCCGCCGGTCTGGCGGAGCTGGCCATCCCGGCCCAGTGGAGCATTCTCGCGAAGAGCCTCACCGAATCGCTCGACGGCGAAGGGCAAGGCATCACCGACCCGCCGGAGCGTCAGCGTCTGCTCACGGCCATCGCCGAGCTGGGCATCTTGCTGCTGGGCGACGTGCCCAGTGAGAACGCCGACTCCCCGCAGGCGCCGGTGGACGAGCTGATCGCCGTGCACGACCGGCTGACCGCAGAAGGCACCGTCGTCACTGCGGCGGACCTCGCGACCGTGGAGCGCGACCTCGTCCGGACGCTGAACGGCGTCGCCGAGCTGTTCAAGGGTTTCGTCGAGGCGCTCAAGGCCATCAACACGGGGACTCTGGCGCTCGAGCCCTCCCGATCGCAGGAGCACGACACGCCCAACTGACCTGTCTGGGACACACCCGCTCGCCGCCGCCTACATGAAGACCATGCTTCAATCCACACCGCCTCGTTCCAGCCGCTCGACCGTGGGCATCGCTATTCCGATGGATCCGCTGCACCCGACGGTCCTCCGCGGCCGCGCGCAGACGCTGATTGCCCGGCTGCCGGATGACAGCGTCGACGCGGTGGTCACCGATCCGCCGTACGAGCTGAACTTCGGCCGCATCGCCGGGCACGGGTGGGACGCGACAGGCATCGCATTCGCCCTGGCGTTCTGGAAGCAGGTGCATCGTGTGATGAAGCCCGGCGGGAATCTCATCGCCTTTGGAGCGCCCCGCACGTACCACCACCTCACCACCGTCATCGAGAAAGCGGAGTTCGAGGTCCGCGACAACGTGCTCGCTTGGGTGAAGTCGTCAGGGTTCCCGAAGTCGCAGAAGCTCGCCCGGCAGCTGGCTCGCAAGGATCAGCCGCTCCTGTCGCAGGTGTGGGAAGGGTGGGGGACCGGATTGAAGCCGGCGCACGAGCCGATCGTCGTCGCGCGGAAAGCTCCGGACGGCACCCTGCTCGACAACATCGTTCGACACCACGTCGGAGGCATCAACATCGACGCCGGCCGCATCCCCACGGACGACGATCGTTCCCGCACGCCGGGGCGATCGGCCGTGGGCGACATCATCAACGTGCAGCGCGGCGGGACGGCGAAGAACGAATCTCACGAGGGCGGGCGATGGCCGACGAACATGCTGCTCATCCACCGCCCCGACTGTGTCGAAGACGGCCAGTGCGACGAGGAGTGTGCCGCGCTCGAACTCGATGCCCAGTCGCCGAGTTCATCGCGGTTCTTCCCTTCGTTCTACTACTCCGGTCGGGCGGCGAGGAGCGAACGGCCCGTCGCCAACGGTGTCGAGCACCTGTCGGTGAAACCGCTCGGGGTGATGGAGTGGCTTGTCGGAATCTCGGCGATGCCGGGCGCGCTCATCCTCGACCCGTTCGCCGGGTCCGGGGCCACGATCGAAGCGGCGATGCGCCTCGGCGTTCGCGCGATCGGGTTCGAGATGACGCCGGAGTACATCCCGCTCATTGACGTGCGTGTGCAGCGCGCTCGCGCCCGCGGGCTCGTCGATGAGGGAACGAGCCTGGCCGCGGCCGCGTAGCCGCCGCGTACATGAGCGGCATGAGTCAGTTCGACGCCACCATGCACCCTCGAGGTCCCGCCTCCAACCCCGGTTTGTTGAGCCATCGGGACCGCTCCGCGCCGGAGGCGAGCTTGGCCGGGTGGCGCACGCCGCGCACGCTCGGCGGCTACGAGGTCCGCGGGTTCCAGACTCACCGGCGCGGGATGGAAGGCGGCGGGTTCTCCGCATTACGACCCGGACAACGTCCGCGAGATGGATATCCTCCGAAACCCCGACGGGCTCGCTTCCTAGCCGGCGGCGACCGTCAGGTCCATGGGCGCGACCGTCGAGAACGACTCGAACACCCCGAACGCGACGAGCCGCTCAGAGGTGCAGTACAGCAAGTTACAGGTCATCAGGGGATCAGCCGGTCCGCGGGCTGGGTCTGCAGAGCGTCCGGGACCGGGTTCAGCACAGACACCTGCGACAGTTGCACGTACTTGGTGTCGCGATACCGGTCCGTTTAACACCCCTGCTCCGTCTGCACATAGACGGGGTCCCCGAGTTGCATCTCGTTGAGAACGTGCATCGCCCCGCTATACGCGGACCAGTGACTGGCGACCGCGAAGTTGCCGAGCTCGCCGGGTATCTGCGTCGTGTCGTAGTGCCCGAGCCCGAGGGCGGAGGAGTCGAGCACGGACTCGGCATCTGTCGTCTCCGCGATGCCCCGGTGGTAGTCGGCGCCGAAACGGGGAACGTACAGCACCGCGAGGGGTGCGCCGTCGGCGAGAGCGAGCGTGGATGCAGGCGGGACCGTGGTGCTCGGCACGGCGGGCGCCGCTGATGCCGCCTCCACCAGCTGTTGGGAGACGGCCGAGCCCTGCTCCTGCTGGCTGCTCGCGCTGATCGCGTCGTCGATGACGAGCATCCACATCAGGTAGGCGCCGATGGTGAGCCCCTTGGCGATAAGGAGAGCGGCGAGGACGCCGAGAACGCTGACTCGCCGGCGGCGGCGAGGTTCAGGTCGAGGATCAGTAAGGTCGGGCGCAGATTTCACGGGGTGCCCCCCTGGTTGGTAGGAGCGGGAACGGGAGTGACCGTCCGCACGTGGTCGGGCTCGGCTGCGGTCGGAACGCGCGTCGTCGCCGCCCGCGGTCTCGTCCTGCCGGTTGTGTTCGATGCGGCTCCCGGGGGTCGGCGTGGGTCGCTACCGCTGAGCGGAGGAGCGGACGTCTCCGCAGAGCAGGCGGTACTGAACGACAGCCTCGGTCACCGAGGACAGCCCGCGCAGGCGCATATGCTGACGGATCAGCTGGTTCAGGAACGCGCAGATGAGCGCGAACGTCCGGCGGAGTTCGGCCTTGTCGCGCTGCACGGTGAAGGCGTGCGCCGCGGCTTCCTCGGAGGAGATCGTCGACAGGGCCGCTTCGACGGTGAGGATGAAGTGCTGCAGCTTCATGCCGTCAGTAGTGCCGGGGGCGACGTTGCCGGTCACGAGGTCCAAGCCCCGGGCGGACAGCGCCAGCTGCCGGATCTGCTCAAGCGTGTCGAGATGCTGCGGCCAGTTGTCGCGGCCCTGGGTGACGTCGACGACGACGATCGCGAGGCCGACGCACGCACCGTACAGCCGCTCCGGATCCCGCGTCGGTGAGGCGATGGCCTTGAACGCGGCTCCCGAGGACCTGCCCTCGAACAGCCACGCCTCGAAGAGGTCGATGGCGAGGTCGGGGTCAGGAATCGTGACGGCCGGAGTCCACGCGATGGTGCTCATGAGAGGTCCTTCGGGATGGGAGTGACGAGCACTCCGAGGTTCGACGTGCGGAGAGCCTTGGCTGCCTTGTCGCCGTACGCCATGACCATGGAGCCGGCGCCTGGAGTGCCGGGCAGATCAGTGGCGTTGCCTCGGTGGAACTTGATCCGTCCGGACACGAAGCAGATGAGGTCCGCGGTCGCGCCGACGTCCTGGAACCACCGAACGTCAGTGCGAGCGAAGACGAGGGCGATGCCGTTGCCGTGGTCGGCGAGTCTGCGCATCCACGCCTGCGTCGCGGTTCCGTAGGGAGGGTTCACCCACACGGTCTCGCCCTGCAGCCACGGGGACGCGAGGCCGTCGTCGTCGATCGTGTAGTGACGGTCAGCCGGCACGAACGACTTACCGGCGCCGGGGGAGCACGGGTCGAGGTCAAAGCGCAGCCCGAGAGCGTCGAAGATCTCCGGTGGCGTGAACCACTCGATCGACTCGTTCCGAGGCGACTCATGGCCGAAGCCACGGCTGGGCCGCGCAGGAGGGGAGGAAGTCATGAGCGGTCTATGCGTTCGGCCCCGGCGAGGTGCGTCCCAGCGCATCGAGCGCGGAAGGACGACGACCCGGAACCGGAAGATCGGCGACGCTCACGCACCTCCGGGCGGGAGCTCGACACTACGCGCCAGGACCTGGCCAGCCTCGACATCTCCGTCTGATCGAGCAGGAACGAGCCGATCTCGAGCGCGGACGAGGACATCACCCAGGTGATGCGCGACCAGGCGAACCTGGTCGAAATCGTCGCCCGGCTGGACACGCTGCTCTGCGTGAAAGGTTGACACCCCGCGGGGGAGGGCAACCTCCCCGCGCCCCCGGCGCGGGGATCGAGCGGCTGTCCGCGGGCTTTCCTGCCTATGCGTTGTGAGGCGGTCTTGAGTGGGGAAAATTCTCCTGACCTGGGAGAGTAAAGCACGTCCAATGCCCGGATTCATTCTCGGTCGGTGGGAGCACTTTCAAAGTGAAGAATTGCGGAGCGCATCCACGGGTTCACGTCGACACTGCTCCCGTCGCGGCCGTGGGCCAGGCCGGCAGCGTGCTGTTGACAGAAGCAGCCCGTGCGACGGGCCTGGAACGTGTGCTGTCGGTGGCGTTGGCGCCGTGGCGGAAGCCGTTCGCGGTCCACGATCCCAGGAAGGTCATCGCTGATCTTGCGATCGCCCTCGCGCTGGGCAGGGACGCGCTTGCGGACATCGGGGTGCTGCGATCTATGGGGCGAGCGCCTACGGCGGGGCTTGAACGTGGTCGAGGGAGCAGAGGCGGCACTTCCGCCGTTTTTCGCGCGGTTGCGCGCTGCGGAGGCTGCTCTTGCCTCGCGCACCATGGAGTCGGCGGAGGAGCGGGCGGCCTTACCGATCGGCGCGATCGTGCGCACGGCCGGCCAGTCGGTCGTCCCGGCCGCAGGTGTCGTCTGGCGGCTGCGGGACGCCACGACGGTGATCCTGGACGGCCGGGTCATCCGTTCGAGCTTGAAGGCGATCAGCCCCGCGTACGCGATGAAGAACGACGACTAGCCCGCTCGGGCATGCTCCACCGCGCATAGTCGAGGTATGACCTCGAACCGTGCGCTCCTCACGCTGACGCCCGCCACGCAGCGAGTCATCGACGCCATCATCGCCGTAGGCGGGCGGCCGCTCATCGTCGGCGGCACCGTTCGGGACGCCCTCCTCGCCGTTCGCGACGGCGCCACCGTCAGTACGCCGAAAGACGCCGACGTCGAGGTCTACGGCCTCGCCGACAAGGCAGGCCTCATTGCCGCGCTTCGCATTGTCGGCCGAGTCGACGAGCGCGAATCGTTCACCGGCGCCGGGCACCGCGCCTTCGACGCGGCCGTGGACGCCGAGTTGGATGTCACCACCGCGTTCGGCCGCCGAGACTTCACGATCAACGCCATCGGCTGGGACCCGGCCACGGGCTCTCTCGTGGACCCTTACGACGGGCGAGCGGACATCGCCGCCGGCGTGCTCCGCCACACCACTGACGCGTTCGCGGATGACCCCTTGCGAGTGCTGCGCGCCGTCCAGTTCGCCGGGAGGTTCGGCTTTACCCTTGCGCCCGAGACCGCTGCCCTCGCTCGCTCCATCGCCGGGGAGTTCCACACCATCGCGCGCGAACGCGTGTGGGCCGAGCTCGCGAAGCTGTTGACTCGCGGCCGCTCGATCTCCCACGCCCTGGCCGTGCTCGAGCAGACCGGGTGGGAGGAGCACTTCCCAGAGCTGGCCGCGACCCGCGGCGTCCGCCAGGACCCGCTCTGGCACCCGGAGGGCGACGTCCACCGGCACCTGTCCCTCGCCGCCGACGCTGCCGTGTTGATCGCTGACCGGGACCAGCTGGACGACCCCGAAAGGCTGACGCTCGTGACCTCCGCGCTCCTGCACGACCTCGGAAAGGTCACGCACACTCGGGAGGAGGAGGCCGGCGAGCGCATCACCTCCCATCAACACGCGGACGCAGGCGTGGAACCCGCCCAGGCGCTGCTGCGCCGTGTGGGAGCGCCCGCCTGGCTCATCGAGCACGTCGGCATCCTCATTTCCGAGCACATGAGCCACCTCGGCGGCCCGTCGCGCCCTGCCGTCCGCCGGCTTCTGCGCCGTCTGGCCCGCCCCTCCGGCACCGGACCGTCCTTGGCCACGTGGACGAGAGTCGTCGAAGCGGACCTCACAGGCCGTGAATCCGGCCGGAAACCGGCACCCGGGCACCTGTGGCTCGCGGTCGCGGAGACGCTGCAGGTTGCAGCGTCGCCCTCCTCGGCGCTGTTGCGCGGGCATCATCTTCTCGAGGCAGGCGTCCGCCCGGGCGTCGGCATGGCTCCGGTCATCGCCGCGTCCGTCGTTGCCCAGGACGAGGGCGAGTTCGACGACGTCGATGGGGCTGTGCTGTGGTTGCGGGCCTTCATCGACTCCGGCCGGTACGAGGGCGTCTACCGGGCCGAGCTCGCGCGTCGCTCTGTCTGATGTAGGAACGCTCGGGCATCCTCTCGGATGCGACCAGCGTCCATTGTCGGTCCGGGTGATTCACCCGGCACTGACGCCGGTCGTGGCACTCCAGAGGTGCCGTGCCGCCCACTGCCGCTGTTTCGGATTCTTCAATTGGGGCCTCTCGTCGGTCAGGGGCGCCGGAGGCACAGCTGTCGGATGCCCGGGGGCGGGTGGGAGCAGGTCTCGCGCCTCTGCTCTATGAGCGGGCGGCGGCCGGGGTGCCCCGTACCCATTCCGAAGTGAAGTTCCCGGGCCGGTAGACGCTATGGACCACGCCTGCGGTGTCGTCCCAGCCGTAGCCGTCCTGCCCGCGGAAGCTGTCGAGGTGCGCGGGGATGTCCTTCGTAACCTTCGTGGTCAGCGCGCCGGGGAGGCGTCCTGAAAGCTAGGCTGACGACCACCAGCGTCGGCCTGCTCGGGCGTCATCGCCGCGTCGCTGACGTCGCCACACCATATGACGTCCAAGGTGACACCCTCGTGCCACGTCTGCGGCCCTCCGGCGACGAACTCCGTCGCGCGGGCACGCACTTCCGGCGTGCTGGTGTCAGAGCGGCTCCGGGCGAGCATCTCGAGGATCACGTCGACGCGGTCGGCCTGCTGCGCCTCCCACTCGCGGTCGTTGTAGTACGAACGCGCGATCGTAGACCGCGTTCTCATCACCGGCCAAGTAGTTGTTGACGTCCTCCGGGTCCAGCCGGTTGGCGTAGCTGACGAACATGAGGTCGGGTTTCACCTGCTGTGCATCGAGTCGCGCGATGAGCGCGTCGGTGGCGGCACTGCTGCCGAGCGCGTCGACATCGAGCGGGCCGGCGCCCGGGTCGGTGATGAGGGTGCCTTCCGAGGCGGAGTGGGTTGTATCGGCGAAAGCGCCGACGCTGCTGGCGTGGCCTCGAGGGTGCAGGTTCTCGTCGAATGCGCTCAGGTCGGTGATGTACGCGGGGCACACGAAAGGGCGCCCGCACCGTCCTGCCCGCACTCATGGCGCGGTTCCGTCGGCTAAGCGGCGGCGGCAACCTCGAGGCGGGGGAGGTCCGCGTCGAAAGTGGTGAGCTTGTCTGGGCGGAAGCCCGCCCAGTGCTCGGTGCCGGTCAAGGTCTCGAGCACGACGACCGGGGCGGCGAGGTAGCCGAGGGCCTTCACCATGGCGAGGGCGGCGTCATCGACGGAGATGTCGATCACGGTGTAGTCGACTTGGCGGGCGTCCAAGAACCGGTACGTGGAGGTGCACTGCACGCAGGCCGGCTTCGAGTAGACAACCAGGCCAAGTTGCTTCTGCTGCATCATCTCGATTCTCCCGATTTGACGTCCGTCACTGCTGAGTCTGACTGATCGTTCTTGTTTGCCTCTCCGGCGGGTAGATCCGTTCGAGCGGAGACGGCGGAGTGCCGCGGACCTTAGGCGATACAAGGGAGCACGCGACCGCGTCGAGGATCCGTGGCACGTAGTCGGCGAAGCGAATTAGGGTCGGACCGCGGAGAGGTGAACAAGGACACCCCCAAGCTCTGCCGCGAAGCGGCTCCATCGTGCTGCGCTCCGTCGCAGTCTCGGCAGCGCCCGGAACCGGGATTCACGGGGGACCCGAGGGGGCCCGCCCCCTCGGAACGTCGAAATGAGTGCCGCCTGGCTCAGGATCGCTTCAAACAGCCGGCCGACTCCTACGTCTCGGGCGCCAGCGCCGTCCCGCTATGATGCATTTGATGCAACGTTGTTGCAGTTGGGTCGGGTGGTGTGGTGATGGATCGAACGCTTCGGGCGTTGGCGCCGGTGACGTTGATCGCGCCGGAGCAGCAGACGTTCCAGGAGATGTTGACGGGGTGGGAGCGGCAGATGCGCGCTCGCGGTCTGGACGTGGCTACCGTCTCCAGCCGTCTCGGGATGATCCGTCGCCTGCGGCTGTTCCTTGAGGACTATCCGTGGAACTGGAGTGCGGCGGATGTCGAGGAGTTCACTGCTTCGCTGCTGTCGGGCGCGAAGCCGCTCGCGAAGTCGACGATCCGCAGCTATCACCTGATGATCCGCGGGTTCTCGGCGTTCATCACCGATCCCCGCTACGACTGGCCGGCGATCTGCGAGGAACGGTTCGGCACGCACCCGGTGCAGGTCTGTCACGACTGGAACACCCACGCTCACGTCGCCGAGTTCGAGGCGCGGCCCGCGCGGCGCCCGTTCAGCTATGACGAGCTCGAGGTCTTCTTCGCCCACGTCGACGCGGAGATCGACCGGATCACCGAGCAGGGCAAGAAGGGCGCGTTGGGGGCTCTGCGGGATGCGCAGCTGTTCAAGACCATCTACGCGTTCGGTCTGCGCCGTAGTGAAGCGCGGATGCTGGACGTGACCGATCTGCATCCGAATCCGGAAGCACCCGCCTGGGGGACCTACGGGATGGTGCATGTCCGTCACGGGAAGTCCCGACGCGGCGGTCCTGCCCGCCGTCGCTCGGTGCTCGCGGTTCCGGAGTTCGAGTGGGCGATCCACGGCCTTCGCCAGTGGGTGGAGCAGGCGCGGCCTCTCTATGGCGAGACGGACAGCTCGGCGCTCTGGTTGACGGAACGCCGAGCCCGCGTCTCGGTCCGTCACCTGGACTCGCGGTTCGCGGCGCTGCGCGAGGGCGCGGGGCTGGATCCGGCACTCACCCTGCACAGCCTGCGCCACTCATACGTCACACATCTGATCGAGTTCGGGTACCCTGAGCGCTTCGTTCAGGAGCAGGTCGGCCACGCCTACTCATCAACGACGGCGATCTACACCTCGGTCAGCAACGACTACAAGAATCGGATCCTGGCGCGCGCGCTGGCGAACGTCTATCAGGAGGAGAGCACGCGATGACCGCGATCGAGATGACATGGAACCTCCGCCAGCTGATGGCCCAGAAGGGTCTGTTCAAGACGACGGATCTGGTGCCTCTGCTGAGCGAGCGCGGAGTCCAACTCTCCCGCGAGCAGATCTATCGCCTGGTGACCTCCAAGCCGGCACGGCTGAACATGGATGTGTTCGGAGCGCTCTGCGACATCCTCGACTGCAGCCCAGCGGAGCTGGTCACCTTCACCAAGACCGGGACCGTGACACAGGTCGCTGCAACCGCTGCCGGGCGCCGCAAGGGACCCTCGATCGGGGATCTGCGCCCCATTCCGGCGACCATCCGCCGCGCGGACTGACACGCATAGGTGACGCCCGCACGTAGCGACCAAGTCACCATGTTGGTCGAGCATCTGCACCGATCCTGCGACGTCTTCACGACCCTGACCGTCGCCGAGGTCAAGGAGTTGGTGGAGCGGTACGTGCCGACGTCGAACAGTCAGACGCGGCTGCGGCACTACATTCAGGGCCGTCCCGATTTCGCGGTGTCGGGTGACGCATTCATGCCGCGCGTCGCGCAGCGCTTTCTGCACGACCTCGCTCGAGATGGGCTGGTGCAGGTCGTGCTTCCGCGCTGCCTGAGTTGCGGCGATGCCCGGCTGCTGACGAAGACGCTCGCCGACGGGAGACGGGTCTGCGGCCGCTGCGAAAGCGCGGCGGGCCGACGCGAGTGCGCTGGCTGCGGCCGACACCGCACGATCATGGCCCGCGCAGCCGAGGGCGGCATCTGCTCGAGCTGCTGGCGTCACCGGCCCGAAGCGCGCAAAATCTGCAGCCGCTGTAACCGTCCCGGACTGATCCAGGAACGCACGATCGACGGGCCTGTCTGCGCCCGCTGCGCCACGGGGACCGTGCTGCCCTGCAGTAGCTGCGGGCAGACCGCGAAGATCACCGGCTACATCCTCGGCGGAGCCCACTGCCCACCCTGCTACAACCAGATCCGACGCGTCCCTCTCCTCTGCCGGAACTGCGGCCAGTCGCGCATCATCGCCTACCTGGACGCCGCGGGTGAACCCTGCTGCGCCAGCTGCGCCGGAGTCCCTGCTCGGTTCGGCTGCCGCGACTGCGGCGGGGAAACGGACCTCATCGGACGGCACTGCGCGCCCTGCGCTGTCCGGGCCCGCACCCTGACGCTGATCACGCGCGATAACGGGACCGTCAACGAGGTGTTCCAGCCGCTGCGCGACTACCTCATTGCCTCACACCGCAGCCACACCCTCGCCGCCTGGACCAAACGAAGCGCCAGCGCCACCCTCATCCGCGACCTCGTCAACGACCGCCTCACCCTCAACCACGACAGCCTCGATCGCGCCACACCCAGAAGAGCGGTCGAATACGTCCGAGATTTGCTGGTCGCGGTCGGGTTGCTGCCCGGCCGGGACGAACGCCTCGTCCGCGCCGAGCGGCGCGTCCACGAGGCAATAGCCACGGCATCCGCCGAGCACCGGCCACTGCTGCGCCGCTATGCCACCTGGGAGATCGTCAACGACCTGCGCAGACGCGCCGCGCGATCGCCGTTGAGCGTCTCCGCGGCAAGCCGAGCTCGTCGAAAAATCGAGGCCGCCGATCGCTTCCTCCGCCACCTCGCGCACTCCAACACCGACCTCGGATCGGTGCGTCAAGCGCAGCTGGAGCAGTTCGTCCTCGACGAGCACATAGACCAGAACGCTCTCAATTCGTTCCTGCGGTGGGCCCACGACGCCCGCCTTCTCGGCAACGTCGAGCTGGTCATCCGCCAGTCCGCCACACCCAGCCCAGGCCACACCCAGACCGAACTCCTCGCCGCAATCACCAAGCTCTCCGACGACGGAAGCATCCCGCTCCGCGCCCGGGTCGCGGGCCTGCTCGTCGCCCTCTTCGGGCAACGTTTGACCCACCTGGTCACCCTTACCCGCGCGGAGATCGACGTCAGCGAACTCCACAACAGCGTCTCAATCCGACTCGGAGACGAACCCGTCCGGCTCCCGCCGGTCCTGGCGCAGCTCACGCTCGAACTCCGAGATGCTCCCCGCCCCTGGCTCGAAGAGCCCGGACAAGGATGGCTGTTCCCCTCGATGAAAGCCGGACAGCCGGTGCAGCCGTCCACCCTCGGATCCGAGCTGAACCGGTACGGCTTCAGCGCTGCACGACTGCGCAGTGCAGCCCGCTTCAACCTCGCCGGCAAGATCCCGCTCGGCCCACTCGAGGAACTCACCGGCATCGGAGCCCAATCGCTCAACCGGTGGGCCACCACCGCCGGACGAGACTGGTCGGCCTACATCCCACTCCGAACAGAGCCGTAATCCAAACACCGCGCAGACCGAACAGGTACCTTGCGCCAGTCGGTGAGCTTCATAGGGTGACGCCTTTCAGATGGTTGTTCGAGGTCTATGCGCCAGAGCTTCAGTCGTTGTCGCCACCGTCGGCAAGCCGTGAGAGCGAGGGCGTCGGTCGTGGTCATGCTCACCATCGCGGTGGCAACGATGCGGAACTGCGCTCGACCGACCGATGGTTCCCGACCAGGGCTGGCGGCCATCGATCACTCGAGCGTTACGCTCCGCGGAACAGTTCGAGGATGCGAGCACGAGTGGCGGGGATCCCGAATGCGGGCCTGCCGCAGGCGAGAGCTACTGCGTCGAGGACGAGCCCGAGGGGGAAGGTGGGCGTCCTCACCTCGGGTCCCGCCGCGACGTACGTCTCCGCGGAGAGTACGGCTGCTTCCCCGTCGGGGACGACGTTGGATTCTTCGACCGTGACCTTTTCCACCGTTCTGCTCGGGCTGGGCGAGATAGTTGTCTCGGATGATGGAGCCGGCCGCCCGCGTGGACGCGTCCCACCGATCGTCGGAGACGGCGAGCGGCTCTGAACTGGGGCGGGCGCCACGCGGAAGGCGTCAGTGGTGGGTCAGCTGGCCGCCACGGGCGTGACCTGATACTTCGGGATCACGTCGCGGGCTTTCGTCTTCGGCGTGAAGTTCACATCCCGTTCGATCGGCTGCGGGAACCCGGACGGGCGGACGACGATCGCTTCCAGCTCGTGGAGGTTGAAGTAGCCGTACTCGCCATGGCCGATGCCGAGGTCCACGTACCCGAACGCTTCCCCGGTCTGATGGTCTAGCTCGGCGACGTACCAGTTCGACCCGCCGACGAAGTAGTGCGCGACGAACGGGATGTCGGCGAGGTCGGTGGCGTCGTTGGAACGCGGCGCCGGCCAGGTCTTCGACTGGGACGGGAGGAAGACATGCCCTCGTAGCTTCCTTTGCGTCTCGATGAACGGGTGACCTGAGGCGCCCGGCGAAGTGAGCCCCAGGGCCGCCTCAGGCTCGGAATGGTCGCGGGTCGTGAACGCGCCCCTGTTGCTTGTATGGCTGCTTGTATGGCCGCGAGGGTGCTTTGTATGGCCGCGAGGGTGCTGGTTCGGGTCGAAGGAACTCGTCATGCCGTCCATGTACGTGGCGCCCGCCCGCGCGTGCGCCACGCGCGACTGTGAGGTGGGCGCCCGAGTCGCAGAAACCTCAAGGTCACCTCAAACGGCCGAGTTGCGACCACGGGCGTCGTTGACGATGCCCGCGGCGATCGTCTGCTGAGGATGGCTCGGCGTCCCCCAGTGACCCCCGGTGCGAGCGAGGCGCGCGAGCCGGTCCGCGCCGTCGTTCATGGCGTCGCCCGCGTGGCCTTTCACCCAGCGAAGACGCACCGTCAGCCGGCGGCGTTGCAGGAGGATCAGGTCAGCCAACCGCAACGACGACGGCCGCCAGCGAGCGTCCGCCCCGCGACCGTCGATGATCGCGATAGCGTCGCGGCTGTCGGTGCTGACGCGGACGGTGCAGCCGGATGGCTGCGCGCGCACGGCGCTGAGGATCGCGACGAGCTCGGCATCGAGGGCGGATCGGACGCGGGCACTTCCGAAGCTGTGCTCGCCGTTGCAGGCCAGCCATCCATACGCGCCGCCGCCGCGATGCGGGTGATAGGCGCCATCCGTTGCGACGTCGATGACCGAGCCGGCCACGGGCCGGGCACGTCTGAGGCACTGTCGGAGGTCCTCCAGCGCGGAGAGCCGTTGCTGGTCCCGGTAGTTGATGCGCGAGAGCGGGAGAACGTTCAGCAGCGGGTAGGACGGCATGCCGGCGAGAAGCTTGCGGTACGGCTGGTTGAAGACGACCACGTCGACGACGTCCTCGACTGCGGCGGCGAGAGCGGTCGCATGCTCGAGCGTGGCGCGGACCAGATCGTGGTCGGCGTGGGGCGTCGTGTGCTCGGAGACGAAACCGCGAGCGACGATCTCCGGGACGATGTCGCCGCCGGGAGTCGACAGGATGGACCAGGCGAGACGGTCGTAGGTGAACTCGACGAGGAGCGAGACGGTCGGCGCAGTCTGCATCAGGTCTGATCGAGTCGGGTGCGCTCGGCGATCCCGGTCAGCAGCCGCGCCTGATCCGGGGTGAGAGCGGCGCGATGAAGCACGGCGGCGACCACCTCGTTCAACTCGAGGAAGATCCCGTCCCGTTCAGCGGGTGTCCATGGGGACAGGTCGATGCGGGTGTTCACCACCCGGCCGACAGTGGCGGTCGTGACAACGAGCGCGTAGGCGGCGGCCATCTGCCGCAGCGCCTGGACGCCGGATGCGCCGATCGTGAGCAGGTATGTGCCGCCGGCCGAGGTGGATACGTGGACGGTTGTCGCGGTCTCGGTCGCGATGACGGTGGCGCTCATGCGTGATGCCGAGCAGGAGCGGGGGCTCGATCGTTCATGCTCGGTCTATGCGTTGACCAGACAGGAGATGACCGGTCACGTGACCGGGGAGGCGATGCAGACTGGCATCCGCACACGCCCGCCAGGGTCGGCGACCGCAGCCTAGTAGGTCGCCGAGCGCGAGGACGCGGCCGCTGCAGATCGTGCCGCGCGCTCCGTTCGGGCGATCGCGCGTACAACGTCGACCGGTTCGTTGCTAAGGCGGTCGGCATCGTCCGCGCTCGACGTCTCGAGACGGGCGGAGCTCCCGGACCTCGTCCGTGATGTGCGGCCGACCGTCGTGCACGAACGGGTTCTCGGTGGTGCGTCGGCCGCGGCACCCGAGGGAGCGCGCCTTCGCCTTCCGGGCCGGGCCGTGCGATTCACTGCGGTAGCAGGTCGAGCCGTCACTGCAGCGAGGTTTGCCGAGAAGGCCGTAGACGCGGACGCGGATGCCGTTCTTGCTGCTGGTCATCCTCAGGCTCGCCTGCCGACGAGATGCGCAGGCGGGCCCGTGGTGAAGGGGACGCGGGTGAGGGTGCGGCCGTCGGGGGAGCCGAGGACGGCGGCGTTGTGCTGGCGCAGGTGCTGACGGTCGAGGTCGGTAAGCGTGCGGCCGAGGTCCCATCGTTGGATGCGGGCGGCCATCGGGGAGAACAAGGCGACGGCAGGCAGGGACCAGCCCTTGCCGAGTGTGTGGGTGTCACAGGCGCCGAAGCCGTCGCTGGCGGACCAGACAACCCGGCCACAGCGGGGTCCCGCGATTGTGGCGCTCGAGGCCCAGCCGACCCGGTTGTCATGGGAGGCGAGCGCGTCGAGGATCGTCTCGCGCTGGAAGCCCGCTCCGCTGAGGTGGGCGGCGTCGTCGATGACGAGTAGACGCGCGCTTGGACTGTCGTCGAGCTGGTGCGCGGCCCATTCGAGCTCGTGGACGACGTCTCGCGTGTCGGCTGGGACGAGCGTGCCGGCCACGCCGGCGTCCTGGTATGCGCGCTGACGTTCGAGGGTGAAGACCAAGACACGGACGGGGATGTCCGTGGCTGCGGTGTGCGCGGCGATGTGCAGGGTCGCGTCGGCGCGGCCGGACTGTTCGTCGCCGAGGAGGAAAGTGACGGGTGCTGCGTCGGGAGCCCACGGGTCGAAGGTCATGGTGGTGGTATGCGCGGTCCGCGGCTGCGCCGGTGTCACGGACCAGGACGAACCTCCCACCGGGGCGCTCGCGGCGGGCATCGTGGGGATTCGACGGCGTGGAGCTGGTCGGGGGAGAGGACGCGGACGGGAATTTTCCCGCGGGGGCTGTGGGCGGAGAGGAGGCGAGGGCCGGTCCAGGTGAGGAGTCCCCGGACCCGGAGCGTGTCGTTGCAGTCGAGCGCGATGACGCCGTTGGGGGAGTGCGTCGATGGCGCGCGGTGAGTGGACCTCGTGCACGGTCCGCGGTTCGACGACGAGGATGCCCGGGTCGTGCTGCGCCGGCATCAGGAACCGTGCGGGCAGGAGGGGAGCCTCGACCGGTCGACCGGCCGCGTCGACGTAGGGGGTCGCCGTGCACAGTACGCACTGGGTTCGTCATCCACGCGAGAGGCGTCCACCCATCCCGTTCCTCCAGGCGGCTGGAGAACTACGTACGCGGCGTCCCGCTTCACCGAGTGCGTCCAGGCGAGCAGATCTACGCGACTGCAACGGGTCTGGAGACGAGGACGGTCGTCTCGGCCGCCTCAATCTCGACCGTCACCCATGCCCTGTCTCCGCTCCCCGGTGCCGAGAGGAGTCGCGCTGTCCCGGAGACGCTCACCAGATCCCCGACCCGAACGGTTGCGAGGGTCGTTATCGCAGCGTGGCCGCCGCAGATCGCGTAAACGACGGCGTCGGCGCCGTCGGGCTGCTCGATGAGGCAGGAGAACACCACACGGCCGGCGTCTGTGCGTGGGTCCAGCGGTTCGGGCGCTCCGACCACCCAACCGGTCATCATCGTCAGCAGCATGGTGTCTCCTTCGGGTTGTGACGTGTTTTCGATAACCAAAGACTATCGAAAAGGTGTTAACGACGCAGCGCCCCGAGACTGGGGACATGGGAATGCCTGCTGATCCACTCGGATTTCCCGGCGAGTTCGAGCGCGCTGTCGATGTGCTGGGCAACAAGGTCCGGGTCGCCGTGCTGCTCAGACTCCGCAAACGCGGTCCCTCCACCCCTGTTCGGCTCGCGGAGCAACTCGGCGTGAGCCGCATCAGCGTCCGAAAGCACCTCCTCGCGCTGGAGAAGCTGGGGATCGTTGATGTCGACGTACCCCGCTCGGAGACGGACGTCCGCAAGCGCCACTTCTCCATCAACGACGCAGCTCTCGCGGCCGTCCTCGACACCGTGCAAACGCTTGCCGCGGATTCGGGAGACCGGGAGTCGTAGCGGTGAGAGACCGGGCGACCGACTAGGTTGCTCAACGACCAGCCCCCGGGGCTCAAGTACGCGTTACTATGAAGTCACGACGGGCCGGCTACCGGAACGTTGTCCGCCGAAAACCTCGCCTCGCGCGGGGTTTTCGTGCATCTGGCGGCACGTCACGGATCCCAACGCCACACCTCATAGACCAGGTCGCGAAGGGTGCTCCACAGTCGATCGACTGCAGAGCCGACACGATTGTCGGTCTCGACGTGAGCGTCGAGACGTCGGTAGATGTAGGCGATCGCGTCCGCGGCTTGGAGGCCTGGGAAACGGGCCGAGTCCTCGAAGACCAGCGGCGGGACAACGGCGGTCAACTTGCTGCTCCTGTACCCAGGGGTACCCACGTGTTGGTAACGGACCATGTTCTCGGCGTGGGCGACCTGCCCCGGGACGACATCGGCCACGATGCGCACCTGCTTGCCATGTTGACGCGCGCAACGATCGGTCGCCTCGAGCGTGTGCTGCAACGCGACCTGATGAGGTGGGTCGGGGTACTTGTACCGGGCATTGAGCCGGGAGATATCAACGCCGCGGACGACAACGTGTGCAGGCAGCGCCGCAAGCTCGGTCATCCATTGCTGATAGATCCGGATCCGGGCGCGCACCTGGCGCGCGATCGGCTCGAACCCGTCGCGACCAGTCATCAACGAGTGAGCGTGCAGTTCGGTGTCCGAATCCACGCCGAACCCTTCGATGAAGGTACTCATACGCGCTCGGGCTGCGTTCAACGCCGGGAGATCCGCGTCGTCGATGATGAAGGCCGCGACGTAATATCGCTCGTCCGTGTAGGACTCGTCGAGGTAAGCCGTCAGCACGAAGTCATCCTGGCAGATCGTGCCGATGGGAGAAGATACGGTGATCGAGGCGAGGCAGCGGCTCGTCTCCGCTGACTACGGCGTCAAAGTAATTGCGTTCGCGTTGTCAGAGACGCGGATCGCCGGCCGCTGGCAGCAGTCCTACGACGGTGCCCTCGCCTGCGCCGACGAGTTCGGTTCGGCGCTTATGGCTTTAGTCGCCCGGTTCCCGGACTCCTCGCTCGGCGTCGATGCGATCGGCTCCGTCACCGGATTCGCCACCATCGAGGACGAGGACGTCGCCGCCGGTGTCCCCGTGCAGCTGCTCTCCATAGGAGGACGAGGGAAGCTGTCCGGTGATGACCGCTGACCCGACATTGACCAGCACGTCACGGCCGACGCCCAGGAGTCACTTGCGTGCTGCCAGCAGGCGCTTCCGCTTCATTGAGTCCTCGGGCGCGTTGTCCACGAGAGCGTCGAGGGCGGCGATCACCCGTTCAGCCGCGACGGCGGAGCTCGGCCACTGACCAACCGCTTCAAGCCCCTCGGGGCGGATGCCGGTGACGTAGTTGTCACGGCCGTCGTAGGTGCCCGCATCTTCCACCATGAGGTGCTTGGGCCCGAGATTATTCAGCGCGAGAACAATCTCGAGGTGCGGCCGGCCAATGGCCTCAGCGACCCCCACCGCCTGAAGGACGGCGTCCTGCCCGAGCATTCGAGCGACAGCGAACAACACGGGTAGTCCCGACTGGCCCACACGTCATCGAGGCGAGGCTGTTGATCCATGATCAGCGGTTGCGTACCGGATCGGTGCGGAACCGAGCGAGCTCGTCTCGCCAGTCAGCAACATCGGCCGCCGTCCGAGCGCTCCGCTCGTAGTCGTTGAGGCGATCCTGGATCTCCTCAACCCACTCGTTGAAACGACTGACGATGGTCAAGCGCATCCGCCGATCCGCAGATGTCCCCTGGCCGGCCAGCTCATGATCCCAATTCACTTTGGCTGCCCCGTACAACACAGCAGCCTTGTAGTGCTCGTCAGAGAGCCATTCGATCGCCCAGTGCTCGGAGCTGGCACCGAGCGCGACGACCTCACGCTTGAACGCTGCGATCTTGGCCACCGCAGCGTCGCCGGAGAAGTCGCTCTCATCGAGAGACAGGGCAGAGGCCACCGCGCGAACCCGATCGAAATCACTCCGAGAGGTCACGAGCTCTGACCCTCGGGAGCACGGCGAGACGCAAGAATCTTGCGTGATGACGCGCTGCTCCTCCTCGGTGGGCGTTGACGCTCCGTGTAGGTTCCGTCCGGATCGCCCCGGCGCTCGAGGTACTTCCACTGCCTCTCCAGATCGGCGTGCCGTTCTTTGAGGCTGTCATCCGTCGCCGCCAGCTTGTCGTAATCAATGTCCGTCATGGCCCGAGCCTAGAACACACGATGTTCCGAGGCAGGAGAGTCTTCCGGTCACGGTCAAACTGTCTCTAGATGGGGCATCAGACGACGTTGCTGAGGTTGGCCAGGCTGATCTCTTCCGCTCGAAGCCATCGCATCGTAGGCACGACTCCGCGAGGATGCGGGCATGCAGCGCGACAGGTACGGCGAGCAGGAGAACGAGGTATTTAGGTACTTGGCCACGATGGCGAACGAGGGCCACTCGACTGCAGGACTTTGGCTCCCCAGGGCGCGTGAGATTGCCAAGGAGCCGGCCGACAGAGCCAGCTCGAGAGAGGCTGGTTCACTGGCACGGTTCTGGACGGCACCGCGGTCGCGGTTCTCGCGACGCTGAGCCGTCCCGTATGGGGATCGTTCATCGCGACACCGCGAGGGCGTCTCGCGCGGTTCGGAATCGTGGGTCTCGTGGGTTTGCTGGTGGCGGTAATGCGTCGCGCGGCTCCGTCCGACAGGGCGGCCGCGTTTTCAGCGGTGCAGCCCAAGCGGGTCCCGATCGCGCGGGTAGCGGCGACTCCTCGAGCGAAGTAGGCGCGCTCCCGACCGGCGCCACTGTAGAAGCCATGCGGTCCGATTCGCCTGCGGGCTCTCTCGTCGTGGCGCGTTTCGGCGTCGCGAACTGCCGTTTATGGCCGCCGTCCTTCTATGCTCCGAGCGATATTCACGCTGGGCGTTTCGGTTCGGCGGGTCGGGAAGGGACGGTCGTCGTGGCGGATTTGGGTGCGATCGAGGAGGACGTCCCGTTCGATACCGGGCTTGCGGAGTCGGTGATCTCGGCGTTCACGG
>NZ_QGDV01000023.1 GCF_003149025.1 Rathayibacter iranicus NCPPB 2253 = VKM Ac-1602 | reverse complement strand
CTCGGATCCCATCGCGGGCAAGCATCACGACGCTCACGCGTTTCGAGAAACCGGGCTAGCCGACACCCTCAACCTCTCGAACACGCTGGCCGACAGGGGCTACCAAGGCACCGGAATGGTCACACCCATAAAAAAGCAGCCAGGCGAAGAACATTTGCCAGATCACGCGAAACACCACAATCGCTTCGTGAACACCCACCGATACGTGATCGAAAGAACAATCGCTAACATCAAGACATGGCGCATCTTCCACACCGACTACAGGCGCCCACTACACACCTTCCACGATGCCTTCAACGCCGTCCGCGGACTGATCTTCTTCATCCAGAAAGAAACCAATTTTGCATAAGCCTCACTCACTCGGGCACCTCGCCACCCTGCGCATCCTGAGCGTCTTGCACGTCAATCAGTGATTCTTATGCAGAATCCGATTAGTTAAGAGACACCGGGTGAGCCGACATCCTCAACCTCTCGAACACGCTGGCCGACAAAGGCTACCAAGGCGCCGGAATGGTCACGCCGATAAAAAAGCAGCCAGGCGAAGAACATCTGCCAGATCACGCGAAACAACACGATCGCTTCGTGGACACTCGCCGATACGTGATCGAGAGAACAACCGCTCACATCAAGACTTGGCGGATATTCCGGACCGACTACAGGCGACCACTGCGCACCTTCCGAGACGCCTTCAACGCCGTCCGCGGGCTTATCTTCTTCACCCAGCAAGAAACCCATTTTGCATAAGCCTCATGGGTGGATTCAGCGGTCCTGGGAATGGGCAAAGGGGTGGGAAATCTCGTTGCGGAGCAGTGGCTGGCGTACCTCTCGCAACGCCGCCTTGGCTCAGGCCGATGTGATTGAGGCTCACTGCTCGAACTTTCGACGAGACTCACCGAGAGCGTCGCGGAGCCAGCTCCTCGTTTCGATCTGACCGATATGCTGCTCGGCTATTTCGACCTCTCGATCGAGCACAGTCCTCGGCTGACCGAGATCCTGAGCCGCCACGCGCAGGTGCGGGCCGCGGCCCTCAACCTCGGCGCCCTCCTCCAGAGAAGCCGAGCAGGGCGGTCACGCTCTCACAGACGTCGTGAGCCCAGGGCGTGTTCACCGTTGAGTGTCGAGTGTTGCGAGCAGCGGAATCTGACGTAGTCGAGGCCGTCGGCGAGCACGCGGACGGGTGGTTCAGTGACGTCCGTGGTCAGGGATATACACGACGTTCGTTCGCGTGATGATCGCGAACGCCACCGTCGTGGCGCATTTCGGCCGGCGGTTGCGCGCCGGTCCCCGGGCCCGTAGTTTGCTCGATGGCAGACGTCTGCCACGAGGCCACATGAGTAGAGGTAGCAGAGTTCTGCCTACAAGGACTTGGTGCCTCGTTCGCTTCACTCCGTTCACCCCGACCCTCGCTCAGGAGCCCGTATGACCGATGTCATTCCGTCCAGCCACCTCGACCTGCTGACGAAGCCCGTCTTCTGCCACTTCACCACTCTGCGCAGCGACGGCTGGCCGCAGACCAATCCGATGTGGTTCTCGTGGGATGGCGTGCACCTCCGGCTTACCGGAACCACGACCCGCTATAAACACCGAAACATTCTTCGCGACTCTCGTGTCACGCTCTGCATCAGCGACCCTGAGAAGCCCTACCGATACCTCGAGGTGCGTGGGATCGTCGTGGACATTGCGGATGACAGTGACGGGCGATTTTTCGCGGAACTAGCAGCTCGCTATGGGATGCGAATGGATGGTCCGCCCGGCGACGTCGCCGATCGCGTGGTCTACCGCATCAAACCCGACCGGTCGTCACGGCAGTGAAATAGATGAGACGCCGGAGTGGGCATCGAACGCTCTGAGGCAGCGCTCTTCGATGAAGCGAAAGAGGTCATAGCCACTGCACCGCATTCGCGGGAAGAGGTCAGTCGAGCGCAGCGGCGAAGGCGGCCAGAGCGTCGTCCGAGAAGAGGACGAAGCGCACCTCGTCGGGCGAGCCGTCGGGGGTCGTGATGGTGCGTACCGCCTCGACCGCGATTCGGGCGGCGTCGGTCATGGGCCAGCCGTAGACGCCGGCGGACACGGCGGGAAAAGCGATGCTGCGCGCGCCGAGGTGTTGCGCGATCCGAACCGACTCCGTGTAGGCGGAGGCGAGGACGGCGCTGCGGTCGTCGGCACGGGAAAATACCGGGCCGACCGTGTGCACGACCCAACGGGCGGGGAGGCGGCCAGCGGTGGTCGCGACGGCTGCGCCGGCGGGCAGGCCGTCGGGCAGCCGAGTCGCGCGGAGGCGCCGACACTCCTCGAGGATCTCCGGACCACCCTCGCGGTGGATGGCGCCATCGACACCCCCGCCGCCAAGGAGCGACGAGTTGGCGGCATTGACGATGACGTCGACGCGTTCGCGAGTGATATCGCCGCGGACGGCGGTGAGAATGGTCACGATTCCCCGAGACTGCGGCCGAGTGCGGCGAGGGCCGCGGGACCGACGCGGCAGCATCCGCCGATCAGGCCGGCTCCGGCGTCGCGCCAGGAGGTGACGAGGGCGGGCTCGAATGCGGCGTCACCGGTCCACCGGCGTTCACGAGCATTCCACTTCTCGCCGCTGTTGGGATAGGCGACGACGAGCTTGTCGGTGACCGACCGAGCGATCCGGATCGCGTCAGCGACGTCTCCGGGCGGGCAGCAGTTCACGCCCACCCCGATGACCTCATCGGAGGCGGCGGCCGCGGCGAAGGCATCGGCCAGTGGTTCCCCGGCTGCGGTGGAACCGTCTCGGGCGCTCACACTGATCCAGGCGGGGACGGGGGAGCCGCGGAGGGCGGCGACCACGGCGCGCACCTCGCGCACGGAGGGGATGGTCTCGACGGCGAGGACGTCCGGTGCCGCTGCGGCGAGGGTACGCAGTCGCGGGCCGTGCCACTCCGCGAGCTCGGCGACCGTGAGTGCGTCGTCTCCCCGATACTCGGAACCGTCGGCGAGACTCGCGCCGTACGGACCGACGGAGGCGGCGACCCAGCCGTCCTGCGCCTCCCGAGCGATCCTGATGCTCTCGCGCAGTGCCTGCTCGGCGAGGGCCGCGGAAAGGCCCGCGGCCGCGAATCCACTCGCCGAGACCTGATAGCTAGCGGTCACCGCCACCCGTGCGCCGGCCGCGGCGAAGGCTCGGTGGGCGTCGCGGACGCGGTCAGGCTCGTCGAGGAGGACGCGGGCGCTCCAGAGAGCGGAGCCGGTGGCCGCGCCGCGGTCCTCGAGTTCGGTGCCCAGGCCGCCGTCGATCAGCACGGGCCACTCGGCCGCTGCCGCAAGGAGATCTGCCGCCGCGCTCATGAGCGGTTGTGGGAGAGGTCGAAGATCGTCACGAGTTCGGCGATGGCAGCCTCTCGGGCGTCACCGCCCTCCTCGAACATCGCGGTGATGTGGGTGCGGAGGTGGTTCTCGACGATCAGCTTATTGAGCGACCCGAGCGACTTCTGGATCGCGAGCGACTGCGTGACGATGTCGACGCAGTAGTCCTCGTTCTCGATCATCCGCTCGAGCCCGCGCATCTGTCCGCCCAGGATTCGGGCACGGTGCAGGGAGCGCTTCTTGATGTCCTCGATCACTCGCTCAGACTACGCGCGGTCAACGGTACCCGGGAGGGGTATCGGCGCCCGTACGATCGCAGTGTGAGCACCCGCAAGAGCACCCGCGCGTCCGCTGACCGTTACCCCTCGCGAGCCCAGGCGCGAATGGCACTCGCGCCGGGAATCCTGGCGGCGATCGTGCTGCTGGCGGGCCTCGCGCTGGTGGGTACCGACGCGTACGACGTCATCCGCTACCCGGTCGCGATCCTCGCCGCGGTCATCGGCTGGTTCGCGATCCAGGGCCGCGCGCTGCTCTGGCTGATCGGGCTGGTGCCCGTGCTGGTGCTGTGGAATCCGGTCGTGCCGTTCACGTTCCCCGACGCAGTCTGGTCGTCGCTGAGCCTGGCGGCCGTCGGCGTCTTCGTCTCCGCGGGCCTAATCATTCGCGTACCGACTCCGGAGTGACCGTTAGGACCTCACCGCGCGCAGGACGGGCCCGCTGGGCTCTCTCCGTCACCACTCGGTGAGCCCATAAGTTCGGTGAGCGTGGCGCGCAGGAGCGGGCGCGTCGGCGACGCGTATACTGACGACGCACTTGCATGCCGGGGATGCTGCGACCGGGTCTTAGACCCGCTGCTCCCAGTTCCCAACGGTCACCGGGTGCACCGACGCCCATCGCCTCCACGGAGGCTTTGCGGCGGATGCACTGCGACGGCAGAGCGGGGGAACCCCTCCTCCACCCCCGTCACACACCGAGGAGGAGCATGGCTCGCGGCACTCAGCGTCAGTCTGGTCAGACGCGTCGAACGTCGAGTGCGGCTGGGAGCCGCCCCCGTTCGCGCTCGCGTGGTGTGGATAACGCGGGGCTGATTCCGATCCTCGCCCGCCGAGTACGCGAGGTGGAGGCGAAGGCGCAGACCGGCAAGGTCGGTCCGACCAACCGAACAAAATTTCTGGTGATCGCCCTGCTGATGCGCGAGGAACGCAAGCGGGTGAAGGTCGACTCCTCGCTCAGTGACGCTCAGCGCACGGAGGAGATGAAGCGCCTCGACGGCATTGCGACGATCCTTGCCAAGACGGCTGCGCGCGACACGAGCCTGATCGCCCTTCTCGAGTCGGAGGCGGGCATCACGCCGGCCGCGCAGAAGCTGCGTCGTGATTGGCTGCTCGAAGCCGGAGCTGAGCTGAGCCCCGATGAGCTCCTCATCGTGACGGAGCCAGAGCCCACGCCCGAGGTCCCCGAGAACCAGGTCGTGCCGCAGTCCGTGCGCGCCCGTCAGCTCGCCAACCCCTTCCTCCCGCCGGACTTCTCGATCGCGGAGGTCGCCGCTCCGGCGCCCCGTCGCCGACTCGACGACTGGGAGCTGCTCGGTCCGCTGTTCAAGGCATTCGAGTACGGCGCAGGCGGTCGCGCTGCGAGCATGGAGCTGCCAGAGCCGCCGACGCTCGACCGCCTCTCGCCGCGCGGGCGAGAGCTGATGCCGCACCAGGCGAGGTTCATCGAGAGCGCGCGGGAGGGGCACCGCAGCTTCCTCCTCGCCGATGAGCCAGGACTGGGCAAGACGGCGCAGAGCCTCCTCGCCGCCTCCGTCACCGGGTCGTACCCGCTCCTCGCCGTCGTGCCGAACGTGGTGAAGATGAACTGGGCGCGCGAGGTCGAACACTGGACTCCGCAGCGCCGTGCCACGGTCATCCACGGTGACGGGAGGACGCTCGACGCCTTTGCCGACGTGGTGATCGTCAACTACGACATTCTCGACCGGCACATCGGCTGGCTCGGCAGCCTGGGCTTTCGCGGCATGGTCGTTGACGAGGCGCACTTCATTAAGAACCTGCGCTCGCAGCGCTCGCAGAGCGTCCTCGCGCTGGCGTCGAGGATTCGCGAGAGTACGCCCGGCCGTGATCCGCTGATGATCGCCCTCACCGGCACTCCGCTCATCAATGACGTGGATGACTTCCGTGCGATTTGGCGTTTCCTCGGCTGGATCGACGAGACCAAGCCCGGCACCGAACTGATGGGCCGGCTGGAGGAGACGGGCCTGACGCCCGCTGACACCGGCTTCTACCCGGAGGCGCGCGAGGCGGTCATCGACCTCGGCATCGTCCGGCGCAAGAAGATCGACGTCGCCGCCGACCTGCCCTCGAAGCGGATCGTCGATCTGCCGGTCGAGCTGGACGACGACCTCGGCCGCTCCATCGAGAAGGCGGAGCGTGAGCTCGGGGCGCGGATGCTGCAGCGTTTCCGGGCCGTTACCGCCTCGATCACGCACGAGCTCGACGACGACGAGCGTGAGCGGTTCATCCGCATCGTCGCGCAAAGCGAGCTGGAGGAGTCGAAGTCGGCCAAAACCGGCGAGAACGTCTTCACGATGGTCCGCCGCATCGGGCAAGCGAAGGCGGCGCTGGCGGCGGACTACGCCTCGCAGTTGGCCCGCTCGGTCGGCAAGGTGGTCTTCTTCGCCAAGCACATCGACGTGATGGACCAGGCCGAGGACACCTTCGAGAAGCGCGAACTTGCCTCCGTTTCGATCCGGGGGGATCAGACCGCGGCGTTCCGGCAGACGCAGATTGATGCGTTCAACGAGGATCCGGACGTCTCGGTCGCCGTCTGCTCGCTCACGGCGGCGGGCGTCGGCGTGAACCTGCAGGCGTCATCGAACGTCGTGCTCGCCGAGCTCTCGTGGACCTCAGCCGAGCAGACGCAGGCAATCGACCGCGTGCACCGCATCGGCCAGGAGGAGCCTGTCACCGCGTGGCGGATCATCGCAGCCCACACGATCGACGCGAAGATCGCTGAACTGATCGACGCGAAAGCCGGCCTCGCTGCCCGCGCCCTCGACGGTGCGGACGCCGAGATCGCGTCGGCCGATACGGTTCAGCTTGATGCGCTTATGCATGTCCTTCGTGAGGCGATCGGCTGAGCGGCGATCGGCTGAGCGGCGCCGCGAAGAAGTCACGCTCGAACAAGCTCGACCGCAGGAACGCATCGCGCATGGCGGCGCGGTCCTGCGGCGTCGCGTTCGCGGCGGCCTGTTCGGTGAGGGCGATTGCTCGCTCCGTCGCCGCCGCGAACGCCGGATCGCCGTAGGTGCTCAGCCAGTCCGCGTAGGGGTGACCGGGGCGGTTCGTCGTGGCGAGTCGGGTCCCGGCGTCCGCGTAGAGCCAGAAGCATGGCAAGAGCGCGGCGACGATCTCGCCGTAGCCGCCGCGCGCCCCAACCGCCTGGAGGTGGTCGATGTAGCCACGAGTGACCGGCGCGGCCGCCGCCTCCCGGGTGCCGAGGCGGGTGCGATGCAGCTGCGCCTCCGCCGCAACCGCCGACGCCGAACCCTCCGCCCAGAAGATCTGCTCGGCGGTCGTCGGGGCGCGCTGCGCGGCGACGGCGAGCACTCGCGCGTACTCGGTGAGGTAGAGGGCGTCCTGCTCGAGGAACCACTCGAAGTCCTCTCGGTCGAGGGTGCCGTCGCCGAGCGTGCGAAGGAACGGCAGCTCGTCGATTTCACGGCGCAGTGTGCGCGTCTCGGCCCACACCCCCGCGCAGAAGGCGGGTGCGCGGAGGCGATGGAAATGGTCGATCGGGCCGACGCCGGAGCCGACTTCCAGCGCGTCCGCGCCCCGCAGGGCCCCCTTCAGCCACTCCTTCGCCTCGATCAGCGCCTCGACCAGGGCATCGGAGGACGTTCCGCGGCCAGCAAGGAGGGTCGCCATCGCGGAGGAGAGCGAGCAGCCGGTGCCGTGCGTGTTCGCCGTGGCAATCCGCTCGCCGGGAACTTCGCGGATCCGACCGTTGGGGGTGACGATCGCGTCGGGAGTCGTCGGGCCGGCCAGGTGCCCGCCCTTGACCAGCACGGCCGCGTCGAGCACGCGGGCGAGTGTGACGCCCTGCTCGAGCGCAGTGGGCCACTCGGTGGAAGTCGGTGCGCCGACGAGCACGCCGAGTTCCGCGAGGTTCGGAGTCACGAGGTGTGCCTGGCGCAGCAGGTCGCGCACCGCCTCCTCGGCATCGGGATCGAGAAGGCGGTGGCCGCTGGTCGAGACCATCACCGGGTCGACGACGACGATGGGTGGCCGCAGCTCATCGAGCCACCCGGCGATGACTCCGGCATACTCGGCCGAGGCGATCATCCCGATCTTCACCGCGTCGATCACCACGTCGTCGCCGACCGCGTCGAGTTGCTCGCGGAGAAACGCGGCCGGCGGCAGATGCAGGGAGCGGACCCCGCGCGTGTTCTGCGCCACGAGAGCGGTGACCACGGCCATCCCGTAACCGCCGAGGGCACCGATCGACTTGAGGTCGGCCTGGATGCCCGCCCCACCGGTGGGGTCGGTGCCGGCGATGCTGAGGATGCGCGGGATCACCGGTCCCACCCCGCGCGGAAGCGGCGGGCGGCGGCCTCGGGGTCCTCCGCCGTGCAGAGTGCCGAGACGACCGCGAGCCCGGCGGCGCCGGCCTGGCGCAGGGGAGCGGCGTCGGCGACTGTGACTCCGCCGATGGCGACGCAGGGCAGGGGAGTGGCGGCGGCCAGGGTAGCGAAGCCATCAAGGCCCAGCGGAGCGGGGTGGTCAGGCTTGGTCGCTGTGGGGCGGATCACTCCGACGCCGAGGTAGTCGACTGTGCCGGAGGGCAGCGCGTGCACCGCGGCGAGGTGCTTCGCGGTGTTCGCGGTGAGGCCCAGGATCGCGTCCGGTCCGAGGATCGCACGCGCGGCGGCGGCCGGTAGATCGGACTGGCCGAGGTGGACGCCGTCTACCCGTGCGCCGTTCAGACGCGCGGCGAGAACGATGTCGACGCGGTCATCGACCAGGAGCGTGACGCTGGTGTGCCCGTCGAGCACCGCGGCGACCGCACAGGTCAGTGCCACCAGGTCGGCAGCGGAGGCAGCATGATCGCGGATCTGCACAGTGCCGACTCCGCCCGCGACCGCTGCGGCGACCACGGCGGGCACTCCCCGCGAGCCGCACTGCGCGGTGTCGGTGACCAGATAGAGAGAAAGGTCAGCACTCATGCAATCCGCGCTCCCGCGACGACGTCGGTGGATTCGAGGGACGCGAGGGCGTCGAGCAGGGCGAGAGCGAACGAGCCCGGACCGCTGCTCGCGGTGGCCGCGCGCTCGGCGGCGAGCCCCCAGATGACGGAGGCGGTCACCGCGGCATCGAGGGCACGTCCGCGCTCGCCGGTCCCGTGGGCGTCTCTGCCGTGGGCGCCTGTGCCGTGGGCGTCTGTGCGCTGGGCGTCAGTGCGCTCGACGCCGAGGAACGCGGCCATCACCGCGCCGAGGGCACAGCCGCCGCCAGTGATGCGGGTGAGGAGGGGATGGCCACCCGTCACGCGGAGGACCTGTTCGCCGTCGGTAACGACGTCGACGGCTCCCGAAATCGCGACAACCGCGCCGGTGCGTTGGGCGAGGTCGCGGGCGGAGTCGAGCGCCTGCTCGGCGGTGTCGACGGAATCTACGCCGCGACCGCCCGCGCCGGCACCGGCGACGGCCAGGATCTCGGAGGCGTTGCCGCGGATGATCGCGGGACCGGCCCCGAGGAGTTCGGCAGCGAAGGCAGTGCGTACCGGGAGTGGGCCGACGGCGACGGGGTCGAGCACCCAGGGGGTGCCGGCGCGCGCTGCTGACGCGACGGCCTCGCGCGCGCCCTCGCGCTGCTCCGCCCCGGGTGTGCCGAGATTGACGAGGGTCGCGGAGGCGATGGCGGCGAAGACTCCCGCCTCTCCGGGCAGGTCGCACATGGCCGCAGTCGCGCCGAGTGCCAGAAGGCTATTGGCGGTGAAGCCGGCGACGACGGCGTTGGTGATGCACTGCACCAGCGGTGGGGAGGCGCGCAAGGCGTCGAGATCGCGGCCGACGCAGGCCGCTGGGCTCGGGTGGACAGGCGTGCGAATGCTCATTCGCGACATCCCTTCGCTAGTACGAACTAGATCAGGTTCGACGGGTGTCTTCTCAGCCCTGACGGGCACCCCGTGTCACTGGGGCCGACCCTAGCAGCGGAGGCGCCGCCGCCGGCGCGCGCGAGTGTCCAAAAGTTGTCGCACTCGACGCCGAGCGCGACAACTTTTGGCTTCTCGCCGGCTCTCGCGGGCGCGGGCGGCCGCGAGTGTTCAAAAGTTGTCGCAGTCGATACGCGAGTGCGACAACTTTTGGCTTGTCGCGGGGCGGGCGGGGCGGACGGCGCAGGCGGAGCGGGCGCGGGGTCGCCCAGCAGCGCCTCAGTCGGTGAGGATCGTGCTGTCGCCGCGAGGGCCGACGACGACGCGCAGGCCCACCGGAAGGCGTTCGCGCATGGTGTCGACGTGGCTGATCAAGCCGATGGTGCGACCACCGGAGCGCAGGGCGTCGAGGGTGCCGAGCGCCGTCTCGAGCGTCTCGCCGTCGAGCGAGCCGAAGCCCTCGTCGATGAACATCGTCTCGAGCGAGATCCCACCGGACTGTGCGGTGACGACGTCGGCCAGGCCGAGCGCCAGGGCGAGCGACGCGAGGAACGTCTCACCGCCCGAGAGTGACGCGGGCTGCCTCCGCACGCCCGTGAAGGCATCGAGCACGTCGATCCCGAGGCCGGAGGCGGCGCCACGGTAGGCGAGGGAGTCATCGTGCGCCAGGGCGTAGCGGCCGCTGGTCATCGCGTCGAGGCGGAGGTTTGCGGCGGCGACGATCTCCTCGAGGCGACCGGCGAGGGCGAACGCTTCCAAATCCATTCGTCGAGTGTTCTGGCCGCGCCCCGAGACGGTCTCGGCCAGGGCGCGCAGCTCCTCGTGGCGGCGGAAACGCTCGTCGAGCGTGCCGAGGCGGCCCGCCGCGCGCTCGACAAGGTCGGCGAGGCGTGCCGAGCGGTGCTCCAGCACCGAGAGACGGTCACGCGCCTCGTCGCGGCGAGCGGAGGCGACGCGTGCCTCGGTCTCCGCGGCCAGGACATTGACCGCCCGCGCGGGCAGCCCGCTCAGCTCCGGATCGGTGAGCACCGCCTCGGTCGCGCTGCATCGGCGCTCGTGATCGGCGACAGCCGCCTCGGCGCGGGCCCGCTCGCCGCTGGCGAGAGCGGCGGACTCGGCCTCCTCGACTGTGGCGAAGCCGCGTTCGGCGAGCACCTCGGCCAGCTCAGCCCGCGCGGCGTCTGCGGCCTCTCCCCGCGTCAGTACCGCCTCTTCGGCGTCGACCAGGGCGACGGCGCGCCGGCGTTGCGCGGTGAGGGACTCCGCTCGTGCGGCGATGCTCACAGCTCCGTCTCGGGAGGCCGCGACGCGTTCTCGCAGCAGCCGCAGAGCCTCCGCGGCCAGGGCCGCCTCGCCGGCGCGCGCCTGGTGCTCGGTTCGGGAGGTGTCACGCTCGATCGTGAGCGCCTCGATCCGCGCGCGCAGCGTGACGCGTTCGCGGTGCAGTTCGTCCGTGCGTCTGGCCGCGATGCGGGCGGCGGCGAGGCGCCCTTCCTGTGCGGACCGAAGTGACTCCAGCTCGGTCGCGTCTCCGACACGTTCCTCGAGCGCGGCGAGAGCGAGGGCCGCGCTACCTTCGTGCTCGCGGGCGGAGTCGAGATCTGCGGCGGCGCGTTCGACCGCGGCTCGGGCGCGGTCGAGGTCGGCGGTACCGACCGTGCTCGGGCCCTCGTGCTCGGCCGGCCGCGGGTGCTCGCAGGATCCGCAGACCGGGCATGGCTCGCCGGGCTCGAGCCGCTCGGCGAGTTCTCCGGCGAAGCCCGCAAAGCGTCGGGCGATCAGCGCGGCCTGCTCAGCGGCGCGCTCGCCGTGCACCCGTGCCGCCTCGGTGTAGGCGGTGCGGAGACGCTGGACGGCTGTTGCGGCGAGGTCGCGCTCGCGGGCCGCTTCGATCCTCCGCTCGGTGTCGGCGAGCTCACCGGAGCGGACGGAGACTGCCGCGGCCTCGGCGGCCAGGGACTCCTCCTCGGCGGCAACCGCGTCGGCCCTCCTCGGGAGTTCGTGCAGCTCCTCCTCCAGCGCGGCCAGCGCGGCCGCGGCCGCCTGCTCGGCGTGGGCGGCGCGCTCTGCCTCGAGCGTGGCCCCGGGAAGACGACGTTCATCGGCCAGCGCCTCGGTGAGAGCGCCGAGGGTCCTGGCAAGCCGCTCGGCCGTCTCGGCGGCGGGGGCACCGGCGTCTTCGGCCGTTGACAGGTACGCCTCGGCCGCGACATCGCGCTGCTGCCGCGCCACCGCCTCCTTCTCACCGGCAGCCCGAGCCGAGCGCAGGAGCGGGAGCACCCCGTCGGCGCGGCGCGCCCGCTCGATCGCTGTGCGCTGCTGCAGCACGTGTGCTTCAGCGACCGCGAGTTCTTCCGCTTCGATCAGTGCCAGACGGCGCCGCTCCTGCCCGCGGCTCACCCTGCGGGCGTCATCGAGCGCGGCGGAGGCACCGGCGCTCGCTGCATCCGCTGCGGACGCCTCGGCACGTGCCGCTTCGAGCGGCCCGGTGAGGCGCCCGGGCAACTCAGCGAACCAGGCCGCGCCCGGCACGCTCTGTTCTCCGTCTGCGTCAACCAACCGCGCGGCCTCATCGGCGAGGGCGGTCACGGCCGCCCGCTCCTCCTCAAGGCCTACCGCGCTCGCGTCACGCTGCTCAAGGAGGCGGCGGCGGAGTAGGTCGAAGCGCTCGGTCGCGAAGAGCGTGCGTAGCAGGCGCTGTCGGTCATCGTTGCGCGCGAGCAGGAACTCGTGGAAGCGATTCTGCGCAAGGAGGATGACCTGAAGGAACTGGTCCTTCGTCAGCCCGACAACGCGCGCAATGTCGACGCCCACCTCCTTCGCGCTCGTGGAAAGCCCGACCCACGCGCCGTCCGTGTGCTCCAGCAGCGCAACCTTCGCGGCCTGGGTAGTCGTCCCCGTGCCGCGGCGCTTGGGCCGCTCGTACTCAGGCGAGCGGCGCACTCGGTAGAGGTGACCCGCCGCCTCGAAATCGAGTTCGGCGAACGTCTCGTCCTCCGCTCCGCTGTGGTCGCTCCGGAGTCGAGTGGCCGCGCCGTCGAACCGCGGCACGGAGCCGTAGAGCGCGAAGCTGATCGCATCGAGGATCGTTGATTTGCCTGCGCCGGTGCGTCCGGCGATCAGGTAGATCCCGACGTCCTCCAGCCGGTCGAAGTCGATGCACTGCACGGAGCGGAACGGGCCGAGCCCGGCGAAGGCGAGACGGCGGATCCTCACCGCAACGCCTCGGCGTCGACTGCCGCGAGCGCGTCGAGCGTCAGAGCGCGCTCGGTCGCCGTCGCGCCGTGCCCGCCGCGCACGTGTGCGAGGAAGTCGTCGACCACGTCGACGTCGCTGCGCCCGCGGATCCGCTCGGCATAGGCACGCGGTTCCGCCGCAGCGTGCGGGGGTCGGTGCTCGAGTGTCGCGCAGCCCGGGAAGCGCGCCTGGAGGCTCGCCATCGCGTCGAGCGGCCGGACCGCGTCGGTCAGCACCGCCGAGACCCAGTCTGCCTCGAACTCGGCGAGCGACGGATCGGCCAGCAGCTCAGCGAGGCGCCCTTCGATCACGCTCAGCCGCCGTGGCACCGGCAGCGGTGACCACTCGACTCCTTCGAGCCCCTCCGCTCCGATCGTGACCAGCCAGCCGCCCCGCGGCTTCGCGGCTTCACCGAAGGAGTAGTGCAGCGGCGCCCCGCAGTAGCGCACGTTCGGCAGGAGTTCGGCCCGCCCGTGGATGTGCCCAAGCGCCGCGTAGTCGGCCGCCGCGAAGTGCTCGACCGAGACGTAGTCGAGTCCGCCCGCCGTGATATCGCGTTCGAGTACCGCCGCCGGTGCGCCGACCGCGAAGCAGTGTGCGAGCACAACCCAGGGCCGGCCAGCCGCCTCGGCAGCCGCACGGACCCGCCCCATCGCGAAGGCGAGCACCTCTTCGTGGCGGCGCAGCGACTCCTCTGGGTGCCGATGCCGATAGAGAGCGGGCTCCAGGAAGGGGATGCCGTAGACGCCGACCTCGAGACCGGACGCATCCCGCACGACGACCGGCTCGGCATACGCCTCGGGATCGGTGAGCACGTGCACCCCCGATGAGCGCAGCAGCCCGGCCTGAAAGCCCAGCCGCGCGGGAGAGTCGTGATTGCCACTCGTGAGCACCACGTCGGCACCGGCTGCGCGGATCGCCTCGAGGGTGCGGGTGAGTAGCGTGAAGTGCTCGGCGGCCGGCACTGCGGAGTCGAAGACGTCGCCGGCGACGAGCACCGCGTCGATCCGCTCGGCCCGGACGGTCTCGACCAGCGCGTCGAGCACCAGCCCGAGGGCGGCGAGCGTCGAGTGCCCGTGGAAGGTGCGGCCGATGTGCCAGTCGGAGGTGTGCAGCAGCTTCACGGGCGTCCTTTCTGTGCTTGAGCGGTGGAGATCTCCAGGCTAGTGAGAGCCTCCGACACCGGCGCGCGGCGAGCTTTCAGGAGTGACACGTCTCGCGTCGCCCGGACACTTTTCGTTCATCCGCGGGTGCACAATAGGGCGTCGATCGAGCAGAGGAGACGACCGTGAAGCTACCCCGCGTCCCTGCGACGATCCTCGGCCTCGGCTCGCGCACGCGCGCCGCCGCCGAGGACACCACGCCGCTCCGGCGTCTCGTCCCCGAGGACGAACCCGCCCGCACCAGCACGGTCGACAATGCGATCTACCAGGATGGTCGCCGCGTGGTATCGCCGAGCAGCATCCCGGAGGCACTCGCCGCACTACAGAAGCTGCCGGATGCGATGGCGTGGATCGGCCTGTACCGCCCGAACGCCGCCGAGCTGGCCGCGCTCGAGGATGAGTTCTCGATGCATCCGCTCGCCCTGGAGGACGCGATCAGCGCGCACCAGCGGCCCAAGCTGGAGCGCTACGGCAGTGACATGTTTGTCGTGCTGCGCGCGGCCAGCTACTCGGACCAGCGCGAGGAGGTCGACTTCGGTGAGCTGCACCTCTTCGTCGGTGCGAACTTCGTGGTGACGGTCCGTCACTCCGAGAAGCCCGATCTCTCGCTGGTGCGGCGACGGATGGAGGCCGACCCGGAGATGCTGCGGATCGGCCCTGTCGCCGTGCTCTACGCGATCCTCGACGCCGTGGTCGATCAGTATTCGCCGGTCGTGGCCGGCCTCGAGAACGACATCGACGAGATTGAGGCGCAGGTTTTCGAGGGCGACCCAGCGGTGTCTCGGCGCATCTACGAGCTGAGCCAAGAGGTGCTCGACTTCCAGCGCGCGGTTGCACCGCTGACCGGGATGCTCGCCCGGTTGGTTACCGATTTTGAGGTCTTCCAGTCGGATGTGGAGCTGCGTCGCTACATCCGCGATGTCGCCGACCACGTCGCCGTGGTCACCGAGCGCGTCGAAGGTTTCCGGACCACGCTGCGCGAAATCCTGGCCGTGAACGCCACCCTCGTCGCCCAACGCCAAAACGAGGACATGAAGAAGCTGGCGGAGGTGGGCAATCAGCAAAACGACGAGGTCAAGCGCATCTCGGCCTGGGCGGCCATCTTCTTTGCGCCGACGATGATCTCCAGCATTTACGGCATGAACTTCGACGAGATGCCGGAGTTGCACGTCTCGTGGGGCTATCCGGCGTCGCTGGTAGCGATGGTTATCTCGAGCGTCGTGCTGCACCGCCTCTTCACCCGCCGGGGCTGGCTCTGACCTGCCGGGGTGGCACTGGCGCGCCGGGGTGGCACTGGCGCGCCGGGCTGGCACTGACGCGCCGGGGTGCGAGCTGTCAACACCCTGACGACCCCGAGCCCTCCGCGTAGCGTCGCCCCCAGGCCGCACGGCCCCGAGCGGAGGGACCTCCTGATGACTCCAGACGCAGCGACCACGAGTGAACTCTCCGCGCCGCCGCCCCTCTCACTCTGGCGGGCAGGTGCGGCGCGCATCCCGAGTGACGAGTTCGTGCCGGAGGCGCACTACGACGACGTGGTTGTCGGCGCCGGACTCTCGGGGCTGATCACGGCCCTCCTCCTGCAGCGCTCCGGGCGACGGGTTCTCGTGCTCGAGGCCCGGGAGGTCGGCGCCGTGACCACCGGCAACACCACCGCGAAGCTCAGCCTGCTGCAGGGCTCCCACCTCTCGATGATCGCGGCCCGCAACACCCCCGCCGTCACCGAGGCCTACGTCGCCGCGAACCTCGCCGGCTTCCGCTGGCTGGTCGACTACCTCGACACCGCGGGCGTCCCGGTGCAGCGGCGCACCGCCTACAGCTACGCCCAGACTCCGGAGGGAGTGGCCGCCGTGCTGAAGGAGCACGCCACGGCACGCCGCTTCGGCCTCGCGACTCGCCTCGTCGGCACGCTCGACGTCCCGTTCCCCAGCACTGCGGCCGTTGCCCTCGACGACCAGGCGCAGTTCGATCCGATGGAGGTCCTCACGGCGCTCGCCGCCGACTTCCGCGCGGCGGGCGGCACTCTTGTGCAGGGCGTCCGGGTTCTTGGGATGCGCGCGACAGCGCCCGTGCGGGTGCGCACGAGCGCGGGCAGGGTGACGGGGGACCGCGCCTACCTGCTCACGGGCGCGCCGATCCTCGACCGCGGCCTCTACTTCGCCAAGGTGGTGGCACTGCGCTCCTACGCCGTCGCATTCCGCACCGACGCACCGATCCCTGACGGCATGTATCTCTCGGTTGACGAGCCCTCGCGCTCGGTGCGCGACGTCGAGCGCGACGGGGAGCGCCTCCTCTTAATTGGCGGCAACGGCCATACGGTGGGGCGCCGCTCCGCCACCTCGGAGGCGGTTGAGGACCTGATCGCCTGGACCCGGCGCTCGTTTCCCGGGGCGGAGCCGGTCGCTCAGTGGAGCGCGCAGGACTACGAGCCGTTTCACCGCGTGCCCTTCGTTGGCTGGCTACCCCGCGGGCGTGGGCGGATCTTCCTCGCCACCGGCTACGACAAATGGGGGATGACGAATGCGGTGCAGGCCGCGCTCACTCTCGTCGCCGATCTGGAGGGCGAGACCCCCGCATGGGCGAAGACACTGCATCGACGGCCGACGCTGCCCCGGGTGCTGGCGGAGGGAGTTGGCGCGGGAGCAGCGATCGGCGCCTGGTACGCGCGCGGCTGGTTCGGTGCGCTCCGGGCGCCCCGATCGGCAGGCGTGATTCCGCGGGAGGGTCAGGGCTCGCTCGCGCGCGACGGGGTGCAGCCGGTGGCGATCTCGACGGTCGATGGCCGCCGGTGCGCGGTCTCTGCCATCTGCCCGCACCTCGGCGGCATCGTCACGTGGAATAACTCGGAGCGCAGCTGGGACTGCCCGCTGCACGGTTCGCGCTTCGCCGCGGACGGATCCGTGCTCGAGGGCCCGGCGGTGAACCCGCTGTCCCCTTCCTACTGATCCCGGGCCGCACCAAGGCGTCACAGCGATCCAGGAGTAATCATGACGCCATGAAAGGCAATGAGGACCTGCACGAGTTCGCGAAGATGCAGCGCACAGCCGCACTGGATTATTTCTTGGCGCTGCTTGTTGACTGTAGCAATCAGTTTGATCTGCGTGCAGGTGTGCGACTGTTTCTCGGCGGGGGGAGTGCTGTCCGGAACCCTCGTCAGCGGAGAGAGGCACTTCCGCCAGCTTCGAACTGACAGGAGCGAAGGCCGGCTAAGAGATATATCGGACGACGGTGCAAATGGCGATGTATCTGATAGTGAGGAAGAAACTGCTCTCGAAGCGTTTTTTCGCTCAGTGGAAAACTTTTATGCAGCCCCAGAAGCTGCCGGCGAAGATTCAGAGGAGCAAGGGAGAGTCGCGGGCTTCATTGGAGGATGCCTCTCTGTATCCCCCGGGTCAGAATCCGCTGATCGTTGGATCGTGGCGGGGAAGATTAGATGCGGTGGAGGGGTGGGCGATGGGGGTATACTTCCAGGCCAACTTCTGAGACTCTTGGACATGCCCCTTGTTGCCCAATTGATATTTGGGTAGGTTGTGATGTATTACTTGGATCATTATCCGCCGCCTGTTCATCTCATCAGCTCCGACTTCGACCTACGCATGAATGTGATAGGGCGAGGCTTATGCAAAATTGGTCGGTCATGTGTCAAAATCGGCTACGCTCCCACCGAAGCTTTCTCCGCTTGCTGACCTCCAGAATGTACTCAAACGCCTCGTCCAAGGTTCCCTTGAAGTCGCCACCGTCATCCATCATTGCGGGGAAGTAGCCAGCCCTATCGCTGGGCTTGAGGATCTCGTATTGATCGTCATCGACGGGAACTATGTTGAACTCACGCCCCGTGAGGTCTCGTGGATTGGAAGCAATCCAGACCGTGTCAAGTGCAGCTTCGCGGCTATAGCCGAGAAAACTCATCCGCTGAACAAAGTCCTCAGTTGTCACTTGATCTCCTCAATATATCCAAGCTTGACGAGCCGTTCCAGGCCGCCTGGGAAATAATACTGCGTGCCGCCGCTTCGTTGCTCGAAACCCGGAGCTATCTCTCCCATCTGCACACCATCCGGGAGGGGGCGTAGGACTCGATAGTTCAGCCTGATGGTGCTGCCGTTGAGCCGGTCTGGCGGGAGCGATAGCTGGTCGAAAGGGGTGCCGGGCGGAGCTGCGAAGTTTCCATCCAGGGGCAGTCCATCTTTGTTCAGGAAGGTTATGCGCTCTATGACATCGCCTGAAACCAGATCCGCGGGCTGAGACAATCCTTCAGTAAACCCGTTGGTATGTGGTGGATCGGCTGGCCAACGCCAGCGTGGCCGACCCAATGCGTCAAATCCATCGAGGTAGCGATCAAGGAACTGTTACCGTCCTAACCCACCAGTCGGATCGTATCCGGGGATGTCGGCACGATCGACGCCGTCAGATAGCCTTTCTGCAAAGATCTGTACCGCAGAGTTCTCAAACATCCCGTCGTGGACGCCGGAGGCGGGGACCGCCCCTGGGTCGCCGCTACTTCCGCCTCCGAAGTCGGTGAGTGGTGTGCCGGGCGGGAGTGTCCCGCCACCGGCGAGTGCGGGCGCGGGGTGAATGTTCTGCCCAACCTCGCCGAGCTTCTTCTCGGCGTTGCCGAGCGCGTTGAGGAGGTCGTCTCTCGTAGCGGTGAGGGCGTGCTTGACGGTGTCGGTCGTGTTGGAGACGACGACACTATCCGACTTCACTGTCGACCCGTCAATCGTGTCTGCTGGTCGTATTGTCGGTGTGAATTCGTCGCTGACTGTCACTCCTCCCGCGCCGAGGTGGTTCTTGAGCCAGTCGAGTGCGCTGGTGGCATCATTCGCGGTGGCGGTCGTGACGTGTTTCCCGAAACCGAGGTCGTCGGCCTTCGTGACCAGACCCCCAAGGTCCTCGGTTTTGTTGAGCAGGGTGTCGAGCTTGGCGACCTCCGTCGCAGCGCCGAGAGGGAGAAGGTTCCCGGCGATCTGGCCGATGACGAACGCGTCTCCCGAGGCGACCTGCCCGACCATGGTGGTCAGCTGGTTCCACAACTGGGAGCGCGCTTCGTCACTGGTCGCGAGGGTGAACACACCGGTCACCATGAGGCTTATTCAGAGCACGCGATCCACAGCTTGGAGATCCGCGCTGATCAGGGATTTCGTAGCGACCCGATAGGGCTCTGAATAAGCCTCCATGTCCTGCACGTTCAGCCGCACCGCTCCGGAGGGAATCTACTCACTCAAGGAAGCGCAGCTCGTACCGCTCAGGCACCGCATCATACTGGTAATAGTGCCAGAAGATGTCACCAGCTTCGACCGCGTCAAACGCCTCCTCGGCGGGCACTCTATCAACACGACCGTTCCAAGTGATATCCGCAGTGCCCGTGGACTGTTCATCTTCGGGCAGCAGGCGAGCCAGCCTGTAGAGACTTTCGGAGCCGTCCAGATTCTGCTTACGCACCTCGATCATCATCGCAGCCGCACTCCCAGCAGCCTGCAAAAACAAGTCCGCCCAAGAACCAGGCAGATCATCCCTCAACCGCTTGCCCTCCGGCAGCCGAGACAAAGAGATCGCGAATTCGCCTTTACTATCCAACAGCATCGGCGCGCGGCGAACAACTTGCTCAGCAAGCTGACCACTCAAGACTTCTAGTCTCGAAACTCCGTTATAAGTGAATACGTGCGTGACTGACATCTTCCGAGCTTTCTTTATTATGGAATTTCCTGAAGGATGACTTCGACAATCTCGATCGGTTCACCATTCAAGATACCCCTCGCCGGATTCTCTGACGAGACGCCGCTATCGAAGAGGCGCTGACTATTCCCGCCTCGCTGATACTCAAGGATAGCGTTACCGCTTTTAACTTCGACTCCGATGTACCGATTACCCCCCAAGTGGATTAGCCCGTCATAGTAGCGGAGTTGCCCACCGGCTTCAAGCCTTACGCCAACCCGATCGGAAATGACCTCGACACCCATTCTATCACGAACCTTTTCTAGTCCGAGTGCTTCTTTGTTCGCGCTGACCGTATCTGAACCCGTGTAATGCCCGAAAATGTCTCGCTTGTCGCCTCGGTCGATGCCTCGAAGCTGCTCTCGAATTGTGTCCGGCAGGGCCTTGATTTCTTCGGGAGTCAACTCGCCCCGTCGAATCTTGTCTACAACGCTTTGCACCCCGTCTGCTGGCCGTATTGTCGGCGTGAATTCGTCGCTGACTGTCACTCCTGCTGAGCCGAGGTGGTTTCTGAGCCAGTCCATCGCGCTGGTGGCGTCACTCACTGTGGCGATCGAGACGTGTTTCCCGAAACCGAGGTCATCGGCTTTCGTGATCAGACGCCCGAGGTCGTCGGTTTTGTTGAGCAGGGTGTCGAGCTTGGTGACCTTCGTCACCGCGCCAAGGGGGATAAGGTTCCCGGCGATCTGGCCGATGACGAACGCGTCTCCCGAGGCGGCCTTCCCGGCGGTGGGGTACCGGCACGCTCGTCGAGCTCAGCAAGAACCCGGGCGAACGCGCAGCCGCATTGCCAGATCATCTCAGGAGAGGCAGCTACTTCTTTGCTCGCCTTTTCCTTGAATTCACGAATTCTCGCGCAGCTTCTTCGCCGTGCCGCTTCCTGATGACGTTAAATCTCACGATCTTGACGACCGCACCGATAATCAGCCAGGCAATAAGTACGACGAAAGCAACTTCGCCAATGATTTTCCCAAGTGCATAAGCATCCATAACTCTTTCTGCCTTTCCTCTTCTTGAATCACATAATTGAAAAGCGGGCACGTGGGGCCTGCCGGATGAAAATCTGTTCCACCAAGACTCCTTCGATGGCGCACCCGACTACGGTCGGCAACACTCGAGGAGACCAGATGTGACGCGTTCGCGCGATGGACCGCAGATCGGTCGCGACGTCCCACAGCTGTTCCATATTGGCATCGCTGCCGAGATAGTCAGCGTCGGTGGCCTGGTGGGACGTACATCCTGTCGGGTGTCAGTTCTCGACCGGTCGGCGTGTCGACGATGCGTTTACCGTGCTCGTCGATGCCGATTTGCAGATCGCTTCCGACCGGTAGGTCGTAGATGCCGATCAGAGCGGGCTCGATTTCGCAGGCATCGTTGAAATCGGTGATGCGCCAGTTGTTCGAGTCGGCGAGGTACTCGCTGCTGTCCGCGGCGCTCATAATCCGCCAGCCATTGTCGACAGGTGCGTTCGAGGGCTCACGCAGCATCCACCGCACCGGGGCGCGGCCCTCCCACGCGTTCACCGTCATCAGACATGCCCCTGCCTGCGGAATAATCTCCATACCCTGCTCCCGTCTTATGAGATCACGTCGATATCTTGCCCGGACGCCGCAGCATACGCGCGAACCTCATCACGCATGAAACCAGACTTGGTTTGCGCAAGATACTGCCCCACGTTGGCCTGACGACGCCGATCGACATGCGCTGTCAAGTCGGGTCGAGAGCGCGCCGTGACCGCGGCAAATACGGCCCGCAAATATTCGGGCTTAGCAGAAATATTCGTGAGAAGCATCGTCAGTGGAAGGCCGAACCTGGGTGAGCGCAGGTTGATGTCCGCCCCGCCGTCCAACAACAGTGCGATCAGAGCCGCTTCCGTAGTTGGTCGACGTCCAGCCATGTGAAATCGCTCATACTGATCACAACGTAACGCCGCTCAGACATCTCCCGTGTTGCCTTCGCCTACCGACGAGCGAGGATCTCGTGTTGGATCCGCTTACCGAGTTGCACCTCTTCCAGACTGTCCTCGGCGAGCACGCGACCGTCGCCGATACGGAACAATATTCCGTCGTTGAACGGCTCATGCCGTACCCCGTCCGGGAGGAACTCGACGAACGATGGGTCTGCCCGGTAGTTCAGCCAACCCAGCTGCTCTTTCGTTTCTGAGTTACGCACTGCGCCACGGTAAGCCTGCTCGGTGACGAGTGCGCGATCAGGGCTCCAAAACTCGATCATGTATTGAAACACCCGCCCAGACACCACCGGGTCAAGCAACGGCGACGCAGGATCGCCCACCGTCAACGTCACGCTACTCGACAGGCGAGGACTTGTAGTTCCCGCAAATATCGACACGTACACAAAGTCACGCGTTTGTTGCCTTTCCGGCTCGGTCACAAGGCTAAAGCGCCAACCGACACTTGCCGTTGAATTCGCGGTGGGGCACCCATCATCATCAAGGTGCGTGAAGAAATGCTTAGGAGCACTCCTATCCCAGCCGCGTTCGACCATAAGCTCCTCAAGGTGCTGCAGATCAATTCCAAGCGGTTTCTCATCGTTCATTCGGTCGCCGAGCACATACCAGGTTTCGAAGACGGGATGCAACTCTCGTAGCCCTGCAAGAAACTTTCGCACCTGGATCGTGAACTGACCGAAGGTCAGTTCACGTGGTTCCCAGAATGCGCCGAGATATGGTTCAAACGTAGTCATGGTTCCTTACTCTAGCTCAATACGGAGTATAAACGGTTCTGATCGCGCCTTCGAGGCCTTTCGTCTCGAGCAGCAGATCAACTGCTTGCTTGGCGGCCTCTGTCGAGAAATGCCATTCGACAGGCGTGTCGCCGGCTGCCTTAACCTGTTTTATAATATCGTCTAGGGCCTTTTCTTTCCAGAATTGGGGTTTCAGTGGTGGGTACTTTTGCCAGTCTTTGGCGTCGATGAGCACGTTACGGATCGGATCGTATCCGTCGAAGTCTACGTCATTTACTCGGTATTCTGTGCCGCGTTCCATGCGTGTGGTGAACTCTTGGTACTCCTCGCCTCCGTTTCGTTTTTGTGTTTCCCTCCAGATGCCGGGTCCACCCTCGGTCTGGCCGCGCCAGGATTTCCCAGCACGAGGGAGCTCGCCCGGCTTCAGCGTCAACAGGCCGGCATCGGCAGGTAACTGATCACCACCGCCTCCGCGATTTCCAGCATCGACGTCTGGACCTCCACTAGGCGACTTCACGGTCGACCCGTCAATCGTGTCTAATGGCGGTATCGTCGGCGTGAACTCGTCGCTGACTGTCACCCCTCCCGCGCCGACGTGGTTTCTGAGCCAGTCCATCGCGCTGGTGGCATCATTCGCCGTGGCGATCGTGACGTGTTTCCCGAGACCAAGGTCGTCGGCCTTCGTGACCAGACGCCCGAGGTCGTCGGTTTTGTTGAGCAGGGTGTCGAGCTTGGTGACCTTTGTCACCGCGCCGAGGGGGAGTAGGTTCCCGGCGATCTGGCCGATGACGAACGCGTCTCCCGAGGTGGCCTTCCCGGCGGTGGTGGTCAGCTGGTTCCACAGGTGGGAGAACGCTTCGCCGTTGGTCGCGAGGGTGAACACACCGGTCGCGACGTCGTGGA
>NZ_QGDV01000022.1 GCF_003149025.1 Rathayibacter iranicus NCPPB 2253 = VKM Ac-1602 | reverse complement strand
TCGGTGACATTCTGGCGATAATAAAGAAGAGTGATATGCAGTGCCCCCGCGAGCGAGAGTGTGCGTGGCCGTCCTCGACGCCGACGCCACGTGAATTCGTTCTCGATCCGTTCGGCGAGGATCGCGTAGTGCTCGGCCGTCATTCCCGTAGTAGTCTGTGTGTGCACCGGCTGGTTCCTTTGCGAAGAGTTTCTGTCAGAGGTTGCTCTTCAATCACAGCGGACCAGCCGGTGTTATCCGTGACCGACACGCACGAATCCATCTCGATCAATCGGATTTTGCATAAGCCTCAGTACTTACCCAAGTGCACCGACCTCTCGAACTGGTACGCCGAAGACCTCGAAGCCATCGCTCTCGCGCGAAACGACAGGCCCCAGAAAGTCCTCCCGTGGAAGACACCAGCACAGGTGTTCGCCGAACAGCTACACTCTCTCCCAGAATCCAGTGTTGAATCGACCGGTTGAACTCGCTTGCTACACGTCCAATGAGATCGCGAAATACGCGAAAAACCGCGGAATCACACGCCATGGAGGCACCGGTGCGTGACGACAACGCGTGGGCAGAATCATTCAACGACACACTGAAAAACGAACGCGTCAACCGAACCGCCTCTGCAACAAGAGAACGCAAGAAATACCCGCTCGACGCGCCCGCATCCTTACCGGTAACTAGACCTCACCGTCGCCGTTGGGAGGCTCCAGAACAGGATCATTTCCGTGGAACACGCCCGGATAGGATCCCGGGATGGCGAACGAATTGCGCGACGCCCTCAGAAGTGCGGCCCTCCGGCTTACTCCGCCCAAGATCGCGAACCTATGTCCACGACTTACAAGTTCGTCAAGGACCCGGTCGAAGAGAGCGCCGGCGAGTTCGAGGCTCACGCCCTGCATGGACGGCGCTATGGCCGTTGTAGAGGTAAAGCCCGGAGCTGTAACGTTATATGCCATGAATGCGTGTAGGCTGAATCGCGCACCGCTTTCCCGGGAAGCTGGCACGGCGATTATCGCCGTCGAGGGGCTCCTTACTAATGCGGCCTCCATCTCACTCGCCCAACCGCGACCCCAATCACGCGCAATCGACTCCACGACATCAATGTGCTCCGATGGCCGAGCTCGCCGAATTCTGAGGCATGTGTCGCCAACAGTAATCAAGTCGGTAAATTTTGTCTTTCGATTAGTGGTCGGGAAAAAGATGTCAGCCCAGGGGGACTGGATATCCCGAGCCTTCGGAGACAGCGGTTGGCGATCGGCGATCTTCGTGGCGATACTCTGGAGCGAGGCTGATAAGTGCCGCGACACGACTGCATATTTGTGTCCCTGATCACGAAGCGCGAATAGTGCTGCCGTACTCGCCTCTGAGATCAGCTCATCTGTGCAATCCGCGAGAAACGCAAATTCTCCCACCTCGCCCTTGCCCGCGCCGTTTACCGTGCAAGCTGCAACGATCGTATCGCCTCGTTTGGCCACGAAAACGTCGTCAGCCTGTAAGAAGCCTAGCGACAGCAGTTCCGCGAATCTGGGGGTCGCCCGAACAAATTTCCTAAGACTTCCGTCGCTGATGTCCTGGAGAGACAGCCTGCGGCCGCAAGGCTCACCTGGCCTGGGCGCTAGCCGATACAAAGGGACGAGCCAGTGCCAGGGCTCCTCACCTGCGGCGATCACTTCGTGCATACGGGCTCCTTCGTGTAGTGCCTCGCTGGATGCGGTATCCGCCTCGCACGCCCTTGCGTACGGTTCCAGGCCTTGACATCCTCGCGCCCACACCTCCACGGCTACATTCCGTGGGAGTGCGCAAGCCAAGGATGGTTATGGACTGACATCCAACAATTGCAAAGATAAGGCTTGCAGAGATCGTCCAGCCTGAAACGCCCCTAGACACGTCGGACACTCGGCGTTACGCTAACCACTCGATAGCAACTCTCCGGCGGGCGATTCCCCCTGCATAGCAGCCCACCTGAGAGCACGTGTGACATTCAGGCGTGGGCGGCAGCGGTGCTGGCACCAAAGAAGCGGTGCGGGTGCTGAGGTCTGTTCTTCGACGCACGGAGTAGGGGGGATATGAAGAATTTGAACCGGGCTGGTTTGAACTGGGCTGGTAGCAAGGTGGCTCTCATCGGAGGGGCTGGTTTCATCGGGCGTGCCCTCGCAGAGCGTCTCTCGAAAACGGGTGCGTCCGTCAGAATTATTGACAATCTGTCGGCCAAGCCTCTTTTGCCCGTGATCGGAGTTTGCTATGAGGAATCCGCGGAGGAGTTGACGCCGGAACGACTCTCAGACGTCGATGTTGTTATTCATCTGGCAGCCGATAAAAGTGTTCCTCGCTCATTTATTGACAGTCAGATAAAGCCGCGAAACATCGACATGACCCGCCGCGTTCTGTGGGCCTCCGAGCGTGCGAATGTCTCGAAGTTAGTGATTACCAGCAGCTGCGAAGTATACGGTGACGCGAGCCGTTTACCCAATCGGGAGGGAGACCCGCACCGTCCTCGGTCCCCGTATGCTGAAAGCAAAACAGAGATCGAACGATTGGTGAGGAGCCGCGCAGAAAATTCGCACGTCGATATAACTATAGCTCGGCTGTTCAATGTTTATGGTCCTGGCGAGAGGCCCGATGCTGTTATTCCGAGGGTTTGTGCTTCGATTGTTGCTAACGTTCCCTTCCCGATCGAGGGCGAGGGTACTCAGAAGCGAGACTTCTCATACATATCTACTACCGCACAGCATCTATTGAATATCTCGATGCACCGGAATCTGCGGGTGGTGAACATTGGGAGCGGAGTGTCGTCGTCAATCCGCGATCTGCTGGCGTGCCTTACTAGCAGTCGCGTGGACGTCCAGGTCGAGCATGGTAGACCGAGAAAAAACGATATCGGCGAGTTTAGGGCCGACGTCTCGATGCTCAATGAATACAGTCCTGGAGTGTCGAACGTTCCGCTGAGTGTGGGGTTGACCGAGACGCTGAACTGGTGGAAGTCGATGGGCCCCCGCTTCGCCAACGAAGCACTTACCGCTGAAGAGAAGAAAGCGAGAGAATGAGCTACTCAGCACCGGTCAGGGCAAGCGTAGACATCACGTACGCGTGTGATCTTCGATGCATTCATTGCAGAACAAACACTGGAGAAATTCCCGTTCACATACGCCGCCGCATGCTCGGGACCGAGCAGCTTCAAGATACTCTTCGGCAATTGGATGATCTTGGAACGTTCGAGATCACTCTTACAGGTGGTGAACCGACGATGCGGAAGAGCTTCTGGGATGTTATTCAGGTCGTTCCCGAGTTGAAGCACTCCATAGTCACCCTCATTACGAACGCCGCCAATCTCTCTCCCGAACAGCTCGATCAGATCGTCGAGCAAGGCATAAATTCGATACGAGTAAGTGTGGATGGTACACGTGAGACCTTCTTAAAGGTCCGGCTTCTGGACGTGTTTGAGCAGGTGATGACGAACGCCGCCTATCTAGCTAAGCGGGTCGACAGCTTCAAGATCCTGACAACGGCTATGACCACGAACTACGACAATCTGCTTGACCTCACGGAGTACCTTCGGCACGAAGGATTCCGTCGGCAAGACCTGATTTTGGTGCGCGCACATGGTCGAGGCGGACGAAACCGGCTTCTCCTCACTGAGGGACAGACCATGGCTCTGCATCGGAAGGTCCGCGAGTTTCAGGAGGACGTCTCACCAATAGAATTCGATCTGCGTCTCAATGCGCCATATCTTGTCAAAGAGAAGACGCCGTCCTACGACGATGTCATCATGTACCCTTATCGAGTCAGGGACACTAGCATCGCCATTTCGGCGACCGGCGACGTCACAATGAGTAGGTTGTACAGTGCTGAGCCATTGGGAAACCTCAAGGACAAGCCTCTTCGCGATATCTGGGAGCAAGGACAGGAACAGCTAGAATACGAACAGGCTGAGTACCCCGAGGACAAGCTTCGCGAGATTTTCTGGGAGTTTGCTCCGGAAGATGGCCAGCGGACTGACTATGGCTTCACTTCGCTTTTAGATCGACAGATCTTTGAAGGATACGAGGTGCGATGATGACGAGCGCTACAGAAATTTTCTCGGCCTTGGTCGGAAGGGCAGGTGAACTGTTGGCGGAGAAAGGCGAGGCGTGGGCAACGGAGGACGTACCGACGATACACACATCTCTTCGGGATCTTCGTCTTGATTCGATGGAGCAGGTAGAGCTCATTTCGGATCTTGAGGTCCAATTTAGAGTCGAGATCGACGATCATCGTATGCGCGAAGCTCGGACTGTGGGTGACGTATGTAACGCAATCGCAGGAGAGACTAAGAATTCAGACCCAGTAAGAGAGGATTTCTAAGTGCTCATTCGAGCGCATGGTCATACAGAAATGGTCCCCTGGGCGCCAGCGCGGGCGACTACCGGCCAAGCGAACAATCATGAGAGATGTGTCGTGGTCCAATTTATTCGACTTGGCCATGATACGCCCGGTGGCTCGTTCTCCGCTGGTGGTGCGGACCAGGTCGTGGCTGTGGTGACTAGTTTTCGTCCACCGGCGCGAGGAGTCCTTTTACCGACGCGAGCAACGGAGTGCGGACCTTATCGCGAGAAGTCCGGGCTTAAGCGCTGTGATCGACTCTCGAATTGGAAAGGTCTCTACCGGGGACTCGATGAGGGCAATACCGCCCCGCGAAAGACTGGCCAGATTCGAACTGGCTCAACGCGATGAATCCTAGCTTTCATCTTTTCAGGTTCGCAAGTTCCTCAATGAGGTCGTCGGCTCGGGCGCATCCTATGTGGCCGTCATAACGCACAGCGGTGTGATCGACGCCGTCTTCGACACGAGTACGGGTTCCCATGCTGTCGAGCTTGGGAGCAATTCTGCGAACGTGATCACCTGGCACGACGGTCCGGTCGGTCACGGGCCGGAGCGTGGACGCTCCTCGGGCACGACAGTTTCGGAATGGGAGAGATCCGATGTTACCTGGCACCAGCAAGCGTCAACCTAGTCTTGTCGTCCTCTGTGTAGATGGTGGCAAAGCCGCATGGGTCGACGAGGTCGGTCTGGGTGACTTTTCACAACTATTTCGCGAGAAGCAAAGCTCAGATGTGTACGAGCTAGCCACCGTATTTCCGTCCTCGACGGCTCCCGCTCATGCCTCCTTTCTTACAGGGCTTGAGCCCGAGGATCACGGGATTGTAGGGAATCGGTTCTGGGAGGACGAGAGCGTCCGTGCAATTCGAAATGCTTCCAACAACCCATTGCTCAGTATTCATGCATATGAGAATCACAGCATGTATACGAGTTCCTTGCTCAATGATCTAGACTCCGCTGGCTATTCGTGGGCCGCGGTACACTTTCCTCATACCTTCAGTACCTCATCACCGCTAGGGTCGCCCTCTGTCTACTGTATCTACGCTCCAAGCAGGACAATTGTGCTGGGAAAAGACGGGAGCGCTAAGGCGTCCGTTTTCTTCGGAGAGGACGTCGAGTTTTCTTTTGATTCTGTCACGGGACGGAATAGCTGCGTAATCAGCGTCGATGGCCGGGCCTGGTATCTCGGCGCCGACATGCAACGATTCCAGTTCAGTATTGAAGCGGGGCCTCTTTCAGTCGGGGCACGATACCGCGGAAATCTCGAAGGGCCAGATGTCGCCATCGAGCTAGGTACTTCGGTACTCACGCTGGCTACACCGAACTTTGATGCTCCCTCTTGTAAAGAGGATGGCCCTTGTTCTCTCGCGGCTGAATACAGTCTTGGTGAGGGAGTCAGTTTCTTTGAATCGCCACGTATCGAGTGGATAACATTCACAGCGCTTCGTGCAGTCGAGCAGTTTGTCCCCGAAGTGCTGTTTGTGCGATACAACCAAGTTGACCACGCACAAGAATTCTTATACTGGTACCTGATTAACGGAAATGCTGACCAGCGGTTGAAGGCACGAGAGCTGCTGTTGTCGACCTATCGAAAAATTGCAGAAAATATTGAGACTCTAGCAAAAAGTTTCGGACATGAGACAAAGTTTCTCTTCTTCTCGGATCACGGAATTGATTGGGTGTCGAAGCATGTCAATCCGAATGTGGCATTAAAGAGGTTGGGTCTTGATCATGACGCGATTTTCCAAGGCGATAGTAATTGTTCCTACCTCTATTCGGAGCGCCAAATTGGTGTCGAGGACATCGGGCGTATAGAAACGTTTGTAAAAGACCATATACCGGGAGTTTCTGTTGGCAGCATCGGTTCTAATTCCCAAGCCCGGTCTAGGTCGAGAAGACTAGGACAGATGACGCTGATCGCGGGTTCGAACCTTGAGTTTCGCTATGAGCAAGTTGGTCTCATTCGTGAGGTGTGTTCTGCCTCGCATGGCGATTCGCCAGCGAGGAGTGAAATGTCCGGCTTTTTCCGAACCTACGGATTTGACACCGGGGGAATAACTTCTGTGCGATCTATCACACAGCTGCGTGAGTTCATACAACGTGAACTGAATCTAGGCGGTCTCCTGCCATGACAATTGATAAAAGCATGCAACCGCGAAGCTCCGCTCGATGTAGGTCGCTTTCCGTTTCCGAGGTGATTGGCGTGGATGAGGTCTATCACGTTGACGGAGGGTTGCCCCTACGAGTGATAAGGCTGGGTGGTGGGACGAAGAGAACCAAAGGGAACATCTTTGACGCCCAAATGTTATCAGGTTTAGAAAGTGATCTCGTTCATACGTTTGAGGCTAATGCTATAGGTTTGGTGATCACCGGGACACGCGGATTCTTCAGCGTGGGGGCTGATGTTCACTCGTTCAAGGGGCAGAGTGCCTCTGACGTGGGGAATTTCATAGATCGTGGGCTCCACGTGATGGAGCAATTACGAACTGCGCCCATACCTACAGTCGCACTCGTGAACGGAGTCGCCCTCGGCGGTGGCCTTGAATTGGCGTTGCACTGCGATCTGCGCGCGGCGACATCTACTGTTCGGGCCATAGGATTTCCCGAGTCCGGACACGGTTTTCTCCCATCGTGGGGCGGTGTCGGACTGGTGTCACGATTGACTTCACAGACCGTCGCGAAGGAAATTCTGTTCGAGCGAGTAAGTCCGCAGAGTTACCTGACGAGTGTGGATGCCGTTGCAATCGGACTTCTACATTTGGCCGTGCCGTCGCATATCTTGCACGAGAACGCTGAAGTTCTCTTCGACTTGGTGGACCTAGCGACTGCTTATCGGGCGCGGCGCTCGGTTGGAGGGAACGGACAACGGGACAGGTCGCGGATCATAGATACCTACGGGCGTGGCCGAAGTATGGCTGACCTCCTTGATGTCGGTCCAGATGATCTCATCGAGTTCGCACGTCTGCACGACTACGGCGAGACAGCGCGGCGCGTGCGCTCGATCACTCTGCAGCGACTTCTCGGAGCAAGGAGAGACGAAGATCATAATGAGGAATCGTGTAGCGGTTGTAGGCGTGGGTGCGGTGTCACCAGCGGGAGGAACGGCACCTGCAGCGGTGGACTCAATGCAGACAGCCAAAGGATTGACGACCCTCAATGCCGCGCTGTCGAAGGAACTCGGTGAGCCTGTGGCGGCCGGGCACGTCGCTGCTTTCGAGTGGGGAACGGATGTCTCGCCCCACGTCGCTCGTCGAAGCGATCGTGCGGTCGCCCTTGCGTTGGCAGCCGCAAAGGAGGCTGTCGACGTGACTGGGCTGCGCGACAGCACCCGTCTGAGGAGAGCGCTGATTTCTGTGGGAAGCGCAGCGGCCGGGCTCGCCTCCACAGAGAAGATTGTTGCAGCCTCGTCTCTGACAAAACAACGCCCAGGCCCCTTTGCGGCACCAAAGATGATGGTTAATGGGCCGGCCGCAGCTCTGTCTCTCGCTTTCGGTATACATGGCCCGGCGGAGACGATTTCTACTGCGTGCGCAAGTGGTACCAGCGCCGTAGGGCGGGCCTACATCGCGATCCAGGACGGTCGTGCGGACCTCGCTCTGGCAGGGGGAACGGATGCGCCGATCAGTCCCACGGCGGTGCTTGCATTCGGCCGGATGGGCGCTCTGGCACAGCACCGTGGCGAGCCATCGGAGCGCAGCCGGCCGTTCGATGCCGCTCGGACCGGATTTGTGCTCGCTGAGGGAGCGGCCTTCTTGGTGCTCGAGAACTGGGAGAAGGCTCGTCAACGCGGCGCGGATATTTTCGGGGAAATCCTTGGCTTTGCGTCGAACTCGGACGCATACCACGTGGTCTCCCCAAGACCAGATGCTCTTTTCATTCGGCGTTGCATGGAGGAAGCGCTCGCATCCGGCGGTTTGGACAATGAGGATATATCCCACGTGAACGCGCACGGTACTGGAACGATGCTCAACGATCTTTATGAAGCGGACGCAATTGCGGCCCTGTTTGGTTCGTCCACACCTGTCACCGCATATAAGGGTGCCACTGGACATATGCTGGGTGCGTCGGGTGCGTTCGAGCTTGTTGTTGATCTGCTCCTCACCAGAAGCGGTTACGCTCCGGCGATCGCCAATCTCAGCGCTCCCGGCCCCGATATAAGAATTCGTGCTCTCACGGAGTCGATCGGCGTCCCTCAAGATCAACCATTCATGTCCAACTCGTTTGGATTCGGCGGCCACAACGCGAGCATTATTGCAAGGGCCTTTTCATGATGGGTTCCAGACTTCACAGCCTTCGCCTTACGCGATCCCCCTGCCTCCCGCTGTGTGCCGCCAGCTCAACCCGCGCCGTCGATCATCATTTGAGCGCGGCAGCATGGAGCATCGTGGTGGGAGCGCTGCCTATTATTCTCCTTTGTGCTGTGCACGGGGAGGTATCGTTCGTCTGCCGGGCACATACTCTCGCGTCAGCTGATAGTGATGTATATCAGGCGGCGACGTTCATGACGAATGTGGGAAGCCCGATGTGCTCGTTGGCGCTCAGCGCTGTCTGTGTTCTCTTGAGCATGGTGGCGGCTAGATTTAGACTTTCGGCTGGAATCGCGATAGCGAGCGTCGCAGCAGCTCGTCTTGGTGTGTACTTCAAAGAGGCTGTCGGACGACCACGTCCGAATTGCGGACCTAGTACCGGGTTAGACGCCGTTCCTGGGTATAGCTTCCCCTCTGGGCACGCAATCACGATCACTGTGATCTGTGGTTCTGCCGCTCTCATTGGGGTGCCTCTGATGAGAGGAAGACGACGGCTAGTGTTCGCAACCTCCCTAGCGATACTGTGGGCCACCGTGTCCTGGTCTCGAGTTATTTTAGGAGTGCATTTCCCCAGTGATGTACTGGCCGGCCAAGCAATCGGTCTCGCTTTCGTCTTTATTGTCACCGGCGCCGACCGTGCATATGACGATCGCCACTCTACGAAATTTTGTGAGAAAGGAATGATAAAGTGAAGATCCTAATATCTGTGTCGGACAAGGTGTGGGGAGGGAAGCATGCCTACATGCATGCGCTTGCGGTAGAGCTCGAAGAACTCGGACACGAGATTCTCATTGTCGCCGAGAGAAATTCGACGTTTTGCGCTGAAGCGCGTCGGAGCAATTTGCGGGTGGAGGAAGTCGACGATTTTATCGGAATCGAAAGCCGCAAAGTGTTGCTCGGGTGCGGAGAAAAATATTCCTTTCACGCCTTTGTTACGTCGGGACGACGTGATTTTTCGGCTGTCAAAGGCCTCTTCAACCCACAGGCAGTGTCGGTCCTGATTCGTCACTCCGGTTTCCCACTGGACGACGACGTGGAGACGCGTCGGAGTGTCGAGTCTTTGGATCTTCTCTTCGCGACATCCAACGAGCAAAGGTACAACCAGTTCGAGTTTCTCGATCGTGCTGAGTTATCGCCGGATGTTCGGGTGCTACCGAGTGGGATGAGATCGTCCTACTTCGAGGAGTTGGAGGAGATCGACCGTGCGGCTGTAAGAGAGGACCTCAAACTTCACGATGGCGAGCGGGTCGTTCTCGTCGCAGCTCGCCTTTCATGGGAGAAGCAGCTCGACAGCGCGTTGCGGACATTCGCTCAGGCGTCATCTGTCCATCACGATGTGCATCTTATGATCGTGGGCGGAGGGCCGGAGGAAGAGTCGCTACGCGCGACCGCCGATGACCTCGGAATTATGGATCGTGTCCGGTTCTACGGATATCGCCGCGACGTTTCCAGGTTCCTCAAAGCGGCCGATATATTCCTGTTCACCAGTCAGGCTGCCGAGACCGGTCCGCTCGCCCTTAAGGAGGCGATGGCTGCCGGGCTGCCTGTGATTGCCGACGCTGTCGGAGGCGTATCCGAATTTGTTCGCCACGAGGATAACGGAATCCTCGTCTACTCGGATGAGGAGCGCACGGGCCAACTCCTTCGCCTGTTAGGTGACGCGGAGCTCGCAGAGTACCTTGGTCAACAGGCTTCGCGGACCGCACGTGCTGAGTTCAGATTCGAGCCTCGCGCGCGTGCATTCGCACGTGCGCTCGAATCTGCTGCCCTCGTCAAGCGGGACGATGCCGAGATGCTCTCGGAACTATCCTGGGACGGAGTTCGGGTACGTTCGGAGGGCTTTGGCGGCTATCTCTTCGTGCCTCGCACATCTAATGTGATCGAAGTTGGACCTGAGGAGTTTGACCTGGTGGCAAATTCTGTGCGTGAAGATCGGCCTTCGTTGCTTTCGAGCGGTTCGGCTCCTTCCTCGCTCGTCTCGGACCTTTACGCCATGGGAGCTCTTGTGCGCGCAGGGGCTGAAACCTTCGACCATCGAGAACGCGTCTGATGGCTCGGGCTCTTGCGATTGTTGCCCATCCTGATGACGAGGTATTGGGCGTGGGGGGAACTCTCGCATCGCTCTCTGCGTCTGGCGTCGAAGTTTTCGTGGCGGTGGCCTGCGAAGGTGTTGGTCTCCGGCACGGCACCGCCTCGCTCGATTCCGTACGAGCTCGAACATCGCATGCAGCGTCCCTTCTCGGTGTGAGTCGATGTTTGTTCGGCTCGCACGGGCTGGACGGTCGGCTCCTAGCCGATCAGGAACAATCAGAGGTCGTTCGATACGTAGAGCGGCTTATCGAAGAGATTCGACCTCAGGTGGTGTTTACTCACGCATCCCAGGATATTCACGCGGATCACCGAAGCCTGCGTGTCGCAGTTCTGTACGCGTCACGAACTTTTGTCCGACCATTCTTGACAGAGCTCATGCTCTTCGAAACTCTTTCATCCACTGAGCAAGGCTTCGGCATAACTAACGCCTTTCGCCCTAATACTTTTGTAGATGTCTCGGGACACATGAGCGCGAAGCTGGCAGCACTTTCTCTCTACGAGGAGGAGTTGGGGCCGTTCCCCCATCCGCGATCACGCGAGGCTGTCGAGGGGCTCGCCGTTGTTCGTGGTGCGCAAGCCGGGTTCAACAGGGCCGAAGCTTTTGAAATGGTCTTCTCTAAACGTGGGAGTTTGTGCTTCAATGTCTCGTGATCCTGCGCTTTTTCAAGCGAGCGTCGAGCAGCTTCCGGCCCGCGAGGCGGCCTTCATTTTGCGCGGCGTTTCGAAACGGTATGGGCGCGCTTCCGGGCCGGTCGTACAGATAGCCGATCTGAGACTCGAGCGCGGGCAGACGGTTGCCCTGTTGGGAAGGAACGGCTCGGGGAAGAGTACGCTCACGAAGCTTCTCGCGGGGGTAATAGCCCCATCGAAAGGCCGGGTCGAATGTCTGGGTGAGCATGTAGTTCCTTCGCGTCCTTGGCCTAGTCAAGTAGTGGCCTACATGCCGCAGAGTGGCGGTGCCTTTAATAACCTGACTGGCAAGGAGTCCCTGGTGCTTACGGCGAGGCTCAGGGGGTTGCGAGGGAGGGCGGCCAGGGAGGACGTCGACCGGGTTGTGTCACTTCTCGATTGCGTTCCTCTTCTGTCACGCCCTACTCGGTCACTGTCGGGCGGGCAGGTGAGGCTGCTTCAGTTCGCCGTGAGTTTGATCGGTGATCTTCCGATCCTTTTGCTTGACGAGCCAACGAACGATCTGGACGCGCAAAAGAGGGAGCTTGTATGGGGCATCGTCGAAAAAATGAAGAGGAGCGCGAAGACGGTTCTCGTCGTAACTCATGTGCCGCACGAAGCGGCGTCACTATTCGACCGAGTCATTATTATGCGGGATGGACTCATCGTAGGGGAAAGTGATGCGAGTTCTGCTGTCCATTTTGCTGAGTCGCTGATCCACATAGAGGCCGGACCGTATAGCCATCAATTGTCGGAGATATTCCGCCGATACTCTCGTGGAGAGAAGCCCGGAAGGGTCGTGGCCGGTAATCTGCATGCCGCCATAGCGGGACGATCGGTCTCCGATTTTCTTCGGGAGATTCAAGATCTCGGAGTTCCGCACCTTCGGATGCGGTCGTCGTCCGTGGAGGACATCTATGACACGCTCTCATAAGGCCACCGCCGTCCGGGCCGACGTACCGTCCGTGCGCTTCCTCGTGGCTGTCTACGCCCTTGTCGTTATGCAACTGACCAACTGGAGGTGGTCCTGGCCTCAGATGCTACTCACCGGATTCTTAGCTCCGGTGATGACGAGCCTCGGTTTGGGCCTTTACGCAGGATCCTCTAACATCGCTGGCGCTACCACATACGTTGTCAGTGGAAGTATAACTCTCGCTGTGATGTTTGAGACGATGGGACGCGTGGCATCCAATTTTGCGTTTATGAAGCAAATGGGGACGATCGTCTACCTTTCATCATTCCCGATTCGGTCGACGGCGTTGATGTTGTCCAGTATGGTCTCCTTCGGTCTGTTGGCACTTCCGGCAGTCTTGGTGACCAGCGTCGTGTCAGCTCCTCTTGTAGGCGTCGTGCTCGATGTGAGTTGGTATCTTCTGCCGCTTCTCGCTCTGGTCATGCTTCCGTTTGTGGCACTCGGTGCGATGATCGGAAGTCTTTCTCGTTCACTCGAGGAGGCTTCCTCTTTGACTTTGGCGATCACTGTATTGATGACCGGGCTCGGTCCTATTGTCATCCATCCGGATCTGTTGCCCTCTTGGCTTGTTGCTGTGGGGAGGTTCAATCCGGCGACGTATGCCTCGGAGATTGTTCGAGCAGTTCTTTTTGGGTCGTCGCCATCACTATGGTTCGCGGTTCTTGTAATATCGGCGGTCGGGTGTGTCGCTATTGGCGTCGCATCCTTCGCGATGAGATGGCGGCGCTAGTCGCCGACGCTAATGAGGAGGTAACGGTTGGTTCAGCATTGGATAGTGACTGGAGGTGCAGGTTACATTGGCTCGCATCTTGTTGCAGCCTTGCGGGGGTTGAAGCACATCGTCACGGTGATTGATGATCTTTCGACGGGTGACCCAGCTCGTCTTCCCGCCGATGTGCGACTCATTGAAGCGGATATCGCGGAATCTGATCGCCTCATGTCCGAGCTTCGGGGCTCTCGTCCATCGGGTGTCTTTCACCTTGCCGCGAAGAAATCGGTGAAAGAATCGGTGAGTTGTCCCAGCAAATATTGGAGAGTGAATGTAGTTGGTACGCTCTCTCTCCTTGATGTAGCTAGTCAGATGGGGATGACAAAGCTGGTATTCTCGTCGAGCGCGGCGGTGTATGGCAGTCCGACGCGTAGTGGACCGGTACACGAGAATGACGCTCTCTTACCTGTGAGTCCGTACGGGACCTCAAAGCTGGCAGCCGAGATGGCAATACGAGAGGTCTGCGATAGCGTCGGCATGAAATGGATATCGCTGCGTTATTTTAATGTCGCGGGGTGTAATTCGCCGTTGCTCGCAGACCGAGGCGGTGAGACTCTTCTTCCGCGTCTGGCCGAGTCGGTACTTTCCGGTGAGCCTGCCGAGATCTTTGGTATCGATTATCCGACCCCTGATAGGACGGCTGTGAGAGACTACGTGCATGTACAAGACGTGGTTGACGCTCATCTGCGGGCCATGGCCGCGCTGAGTGAAGGCGTGTCGGATGTCTACAACATAGGCCGGGGCGTCGGGATCTCTGTGTGGCAGATTGTGCGGGAAATGCTTCAGGCAGGTAATTCCAGCACGGAACCAGTAACGCGTCCTCGACGCGCTGGCGATGTAGCGGCGATATGGGCGGATGTCGATAAGGCTCGTGAGCATTTGGGTTGGACCGCTACTCGTGGAATTGGCCACATGGTCCTGGATGAGGTGCGCGCGCGATCATGACGGGTGATCGAGCACGTGTGGCCACGGGTGCGCCGCTTGTCTCTGTCTACTTTAGTGTGAGGAGAGTTTCTCGAAGACCGGGTTCATGTGATGATCGTGAACGGGTGATGATCTCGGCCGGTAAGAGCCGTGATTATCAATCACAGTCAGCGGTTGAGTTGCAGAAGTCACTTCTCCGTGAGATCGGATCATCGGCACCGTCGCGCAGTGGAATAAGTCAGCTCCGAGTTTCGCGCTCCCATGTACCTGGTCTGGTAGCGGTGGCTGCTTCCTCCGCAGGCGTCGGGATAGACATTGAGCGCATTAAGGGTCATGGAACTTCGTTCGTGCGACGATTTCTCGCCGAAGGGGAGTTTGATGACTACGAGAGGTCAGGCCATTCTCATGCGTTCGTCACGCGTCGCTGGACGCAAAAGGAGGCACTATTTAAAGCCAGCGGCAGGCGTTCCATCTGGCCTCACCGTGAGTGGGAGGTATGTGACTCGCCGGTCTGCTGGCCCCGTCCGGTTGAGAGTTCTAGTATCTTCGTCGGCCGACTGGTAGGTTGCGATTCGCTCTCGGTGTTGTCGATGAAGCTACGGCCTAGCACTCTTGTGAGTTGCGCAGTAATGGGCGAGGGTCGTGGTGTCAGCTGGGAGTTTCTTCCGGGCGAAAGTCTTCCGGCTCACTAACCTCGATCTTTCATGGGCGTCTGGAGAGGGCTTGTTGAGTATTGGTGGGCTCGACTGGGCCTCATTCTGCTGGTCGGGTACGACAGTGGGACGCTGTGTGGGTGAGTCGGTTTTGGATGGCTTGAGGTGTCCTATCACTGCTCTTCAATAAAAGTGGATCAGCCGGTCTTATCCGATTTGCGGATCTTCGCGCGGGGGAGGATGACCTGCTCATCGACGCCCACGGCAGATCCGTCGCGATGACGTTCGTGGAACGCCCGGCCGACTCGTTGATTCCAGGGCACGATGTGACGAACTCGACTAATCTCTGGCGTTGTCGGCCCTGCGCTGCGCGAGCGTCGAGGAGCGCGGCGACGCGCGTCAGTGCGTTGAGGGGTCCTGCTCGACCTCGGTGCGGTCGCCTGACCACAGAGTGTGGAAGGTGCCCTCTTTATCGCTGCGCTGGTAGGTGTGCGCGCCGAAAAAGTCGCGCTGGCCCTGCACGAGGGCGGCCGGGAGGCGCTTCGAAGCGAGCGAGTCGTAGTACGAGAGCGCGGCGCCGAAACCGGGGATCGGTACGCCCGAGAGGGCAGCGGTCGAGACGATGCGGCGCCAGGCGGCTTCTCCGTTCGCGACGGCCTCGGCGAAGTACGGGTCCTCGAGCAGGGTCGTGATCGCGGCGTTCTCGTCGTACGCATCGACGATTCTGTTGAGGAACTGCGCGCGGATGATGCAGCCCGCGCGCCAGATCTTGGCGACGGCGCCCTTATCGATTTCCCAGCCGTACTTGTCGGCCCCCGCAATGATTGCGTCAAATCCCTGCGAGTAGGCGACGACCTTCGACGCGTAGAGGGCGGCGCGCACATCGTCCTCGAATCCGTCGTACCGCTCGACCGGAGTCGGTCGCGACGTGACGCGTGCCTGTACCGCTGCGCGCTGCTCCGGGTGCGACGAGACAGCGCGGGCGAACACGGCTTCGGCGATGCCGCCGACGGGGACGCCGAGGTCGAGCGCGTTCTGCACGGTCCAGACGCCGGTGCCCTTGGAGCCGGCCTGGTCGAGGACGATGTCGAGGAAGGGCATCCCGGTGTCGGCATCAACCTGGCGAAGCACCTCGGCCGTGATCTCGATGAGGTATGACTCGAGGTCGCCCTTGTTCCAGGCGTCGAAGACGTCGGCGATGGCGGCGGGCTCGTGACCGCCGACGGTGCGGAGCAGGTCATATGCCTCGGCGATGAGCTGCATGTCGGCGTACTCGATGCCGTTGTGGATCATCTTGACGAAGTGGCCGGCGCCGTCGGTGCCGATGTGGGTGACGCACGGCTCGCCCTCGGCGACCGCGGCGATCGAGGAGAGGATCGGGCCGAGGGTCCGATACGACTCCACCGAGCCGCCGGGCATGATCGAGGGGCCCTTCAGCGCGCCCTCCTCGCCGCCCGAGATGCCGGTGCCGACGAAGTGGATGCCGTTCTCGCGCACTGCCTTCTCTCGGCGGATCGTGTCCGTGAAGAGCGCGTTGCCGCCGTCGACGATGATGTCCCCGGGCTCGAAGACCCGGGTCAGCTGCTCGATGACGGCGTCTGTGCCGCGGCCGGCCTGCACCATGATGATCGCGGTGCGCGGAGTGGCGAGCGAGGCGGCGAAGTCCTCGATGGTCTCGGAGGCGACGAAGCCCGCCTCGGGGTGCTCGGTGATCAGGGTCTCGGTGCGGCCGTAGGAGCGGTTGAAGACCGCGACCGTGTTGCCCTCGCGGCTGGCGAGGTTGCGGGCGAGGTTGGAGCCCATCACCGCCAGACCGACGACTCCGATGTTGGCGGTGGCGGTGGGCTTGTCAGACACAGTTCTCCTCGACGTTCGCGTTCAGGGTCGTTCCCAGGCTAGCCCCGGCCGTTCTGAGGCGCCCGGAGTCGCTGTGCCGAGGATCTGCACATCGGTCGCAGAGCTGGCGCACGGCTGTGCGGATCGGGCCCAGAAGGGCAGGCGGCCGATCGCGGCGGTCACAACTCGGCCACTGCGAGTTCGAGGCCGTATTCCAGCGCAGAGCTCCGGCTCTCCTCCGGCAGGCCGCAGTCGCTGACGATCCCGTCGAGCGCATCCAGCGGAAGCGCCTTGAAGCGCTCGAAGAGACCGAACTTCGTGCTGTCGGCCACGAGGATGCAGGACGCGGCCGCCTCTCGCGCCGCGTGCTTGAGCAACACCTTGTCGGTCTCGGGAGTGGTCACGCCGTGGGTGAGATCCCAGGCGCCGGTGCTGACAAAGGACAGGTCGAGACCGAGCCCAGCCACGGTCGCTGCGGCGAGCGGGCCGCTGGCGGATCCGCTGGAGGAATCGACGACTCCGCCCGTATGGATCGTCGTGATCTCGGGGTGCGGCAGCAGCGCCAGTACCGTGAAAAAGTCGTTCGTGACCACGGTCACACCGCGCCGGTCGAGGAGGAACGGCACGATCGCTTCACAGGTGGTCCCGGCATCGAGGAAGACCACCATGTCATCCTCGACGAACTCGGCGGCCCGGCGCCCGATGGCCTGCTTGCGAGGCAGCTCAAGGCTGACCCGCGAGCCTCGCTCGCGCGGCGGCTCCGATCCGAGAGCGCCGCTGAGCCGCACCCCACCCTGCACCGGGATGACGCGGCCCGACTCTTCGAGCGTGGCGATGTCGCGCCGGATGGTCATGTGCGACACGTTCAAACGCTCGCCGAGATGGCGGATGCTGAGGACTCCGGCGCTGCGCAGCAGACGCAGAATCTCCTGGTGGCGCTGCTCCGGGATGAGCGGGGGCGAGACAGTCATCGTGACCACTGTAGAGGCGATCCCGCGCCGATCCGCATACAGGTATGGCTTTCTGTGACGATCCGGGCTACCGTGTGCCTCGATGTTAAGCAAACAAGAAGTCCTCGCGACCATCGTTCAGACCGGCGCCGTGCTGATCGTTCGACCCGAGAGTGCGGAGGAGGCGCTCGCCGTCTCCCGCGCCGCGGTTTCTGGCGGCTTCCGCGCCCTTGAAATCACGCTCTCCTTTCCCGGCGCGCTCGGGGTGATCAGCATCCTCTCGGCCCAGTACGCCAAGAAGGGCATCGCCATCGGAGCGGGCACTGTCCTCGACGCCCACGCGGCCTTCGCAGCGGTCCAGGCCGGCGCAAGCATCCTTGTCAGCCCGAACCTCGACCCCGCGATGATCCGCACCGCGAACCGCTACCAGGCCGTCGCGATCAGCGGAGCGTTCACCCCGACCGAGGTCGTGCAGACGCTGGAGGCGGGGGCCGACATCGTGAAACTCTTTCCCACCGGACCGGCTGGGCCGGATTACGTCAAGGCGTTACTCGCGCCTCTGCCGCAGGCGCCGATCCTGCCTGCGGGCGGCGCCACCTCGCAGAACGTCCGCGCGTGGTTCGCCGCCGGGGTGACGGCGGTCGGAGTCGGCAGCTTCGTCACCAGGGCCGCGCGTCTCGATGGGGACCTCGGGAATGTGACACGAGCGTCCGAGGAGATCCTCGCGGCAATCACCGCCGCTCGGTCCTGAGCCGACCGCCTCTGCTCCCGGTCCGCCGGTTTGGCTCTGCGCCTCCGACCGGTGCGACTCGCGTGCTCCCTAAAGCCCACCGCCCGTCCAGAACACGAAGGAGTGATCGACAGATGACTGAGAGTGCCGCCCGACCCGCCCTCGACCCCGCCGAGAGGAAAAGCATCCGGATTCGCTGGTTCCTCGTCGGCTTTCTCGTGCTCGGCGGAGTCGTCAACTACCTCGATCGGAGCACGCTGAGCGTCGCGAACACGACGATCGCCCAGGAGTTCGAGCTGGATGCCCTGCACATGGGCCTGCTCCTCTCAGCATTCTCCTGGCCGTACGCGATCGCGAACCTCCCGGCGGGGTACCTCGTCGACAAGCTCGGTCCGAAGCGGATGTTCGCGTTCGCCGCGGGAGCGTGGTCGCTCGTCTCGATGGTCACCGCGGCCGCCGGATCCTTCGGCGCGCTCTACGCGGCGCGGGTCGCTCTCGGGATCGCCGAGTCGCCGTTCTTCACCTCGGCGCTCGCGGTCAACGAACGCTGGTTCGCGCGGTCCGAACGGGCCCTGCCCGTGTCGCTCGTCAACACCGGCTCGCAAATCGCCAATGCGATTGCGCCGCCGGTGCTGACGCTGCTCCTGCTCACGATGAGCTGGCGAGGGATGTTCGTCGTCGTCGGCGCCATCGGCATCGTTATTGCGGTGGTGTGGCTGCGGATCTACCGCGACCCGACGCTCCGCGAACACGCGATGATCGCGGGGGACGCGGCCCGAGCGCGAGTTTCCGCCTCCGCCGAGAAGGTGGGCTGGGGCTCGCTCCTCACGCAGGCGAACACCTGGTTCATGGTGATTGGCGCATTCGGGATCTTCTACACCGTGTGGGTCTACCTCACCTGGTTGCCGAGCTACCTGCAGACTGCTCGCGGATTCAGTCTCGCCGAGAGCGGCGGAGTCGCCGCCCTGCCATTCCTCTGCGGCATCGTTGGAGTCCTCTTCGGCGGTTGGCTCTCCACTCGCCTCATCCACCGGGGGATGTCGACCGTCTTCTCGCGCAAGATTCCGATCGTCGGAGGCGCACTGCTCGCGTCGGCCGCGGTGCTTCCGCTCGCTTATGTCGACAGCACGCCCCTCGCGATCGCGCTGCTCTCGCTCGGCTACTTCGCCTCGCAGGTGCCGATTGGCTGCCTGTGGACGCTCGCCTCCGATATCGCGCCGCCCCGACAGGTCGCCTCGCTGGGCGCCATCCAGAACTTCGGCGGCTTCATCGGAGCGGCGGTCGCGCCCGTGGTGACGGGTGCGATCCTCACGGCGACCGGTGGTGACTACACCGTGGTGTTCCTAGTGGGCGGAGTCTTGCTGCTCGTCGGCGCTGTGTCGTACGGACTCTTCGTGAAGGATCGGTCGACCAGTGCCTCCTGAGGGCGCGGCCGAGCCGCTACCGAGCCCGCACGTCACCCGTGCCGACGGATCGGCGTCCGGCCGGCTGTATATCGTCATCGGACCGGCCGGCTCGGGCAAATCCACGGTGAGCACACGACTCGCGCGCCGACTCCGCGCCGCCTACGTCGATAAGGACTCCGTCGCCACCCTCTTCACGGAGTCGCTACTCCGCCTCGCCGGCACCGACCCCCAGACGCGCGACGACAACGCGTACTACCAGGACCACGTGCTCGAGGTGGAGTACCGCACGTTGCTCGGCCTCGCCGGCGACAACCTCCGCCTGGGCACCTCGGTCGTCCTCGACGCTCCGTTTGTCCGCTTCTTCCTGCAGGAGGACTTCCTCGAGAAGGCCGCTCGGGAGTTCGACTGGCCACCCAGTACCGAGATCGTGGTCGTCCACGTCACAGCCGACCGCGCGCGGATGCGCGAGCGAGTAATCGGTCGAGGCTACGACCGCGACGCCTGGAAGATCAGCCACTGGGACGAGTTTTGGCGGGCAGCGCGGGCCGCGGACTGCCGATGGCTCGGCGCCAGGCACGTCACGATCGACAACAGCTCGGCTGACCTGGGAGCGCTCGAGGAGGCGCTGACGGCGCTGGTGCCGGTCGAGTGAGGGTGGGGACGGCGCCGGCTGACTGTGAATCACACCGCTGTGCGGCGATTTTTTGACACCGCTTCGTGTCGCTGCACCGACGTGCTTGCTCGTGCGTCTTCGACGACGCGATGGCACACTCGTTGACATGACCGCTCATCGCGAAGGCTGGACATTCGAATTCAGCGAGGGCGATCAGGACCCGACTTCTCAACACCCTGAGGCGATCGTGCAGATGGTGAAAACTCTTCACGACAACGCTCGGTCTGCCTTCAATGCTGCAAGAGCGGCACAGCATTCCTTAGAGCGGGGAATCATCGTCGGGCATCTCTCGGGAATTGATTCCCATACCCTCGCTGCTCTGACTGGGCTGCCTCTTGAGGCAGTAAATAAAACAATTCAATCATCTACGGAGTCAAATTCCGCGGCCACGTAGGCGGGCGGTGACACACCCTTCCCTCCGCTCGGAGGGGTTGCTATGTGCGACTTTGGCGACTGAACCATTTACATCCTGGCGTCTCAGACTGGCGAGGTCGGCACAGATGTGCTTGGCTTCGAAGCCGATGCGTGCGCAGGTGCCTTCGCGCAGATGTCCGTCGTCGCCAATGGTCTTGTGTGGGAAGCGCAGAATACGTGCGTCGACATCCAATTCTGTTTACCCTCAACCCCTCCGCATGAAGCTGCAAAGTACGCGTAGCGGATTCCCGTGCGCGATCATGAATATCGAGTGTGAGGCGTCCGCTCCTCGCAGTCTGCACGACAACGTTAAGACGGTTGCGGAGAGCGAGCCCTGCGTGACAAGGACCACTGACGAGTACGATCGGATCGCCTATCCGACGATCAACGGCGTAGAGCACGGTTCGTTCGTCGATTCCCTGCTCGCAGTAGTTCCTTGAGGCTTATGCAACATTCAGGTTAAGCATCACAGACGCCTGGGTCAGTGGCATCTTCGTTGAGCATTCAAGAGTATTTTGCATAGGCCTCTATTCCGTTCGCGATCGGGTTCTCCGAGATCCCCAGCTTTTCGGGGTCTGCGCCATCGACATTCCACTTCGTGCCTGAGTGGCGACGTCTTGGCGGGCTTTATCGCGAGACGGCTTTGGCACTATTTCGGGTGTCCTCTCCGGCAGCGATCGGCGGTCGCCGTGCCTCTGGAGTCAATTCAATTTTCCGGGGGAGCGCCGGAATGACGGGGAATCTGCGTACCGGTCGTCACAGCGAGTTGCGTGCATGTCGGCGGAGCCATCGACAGCGGCACTGCTCTGAGTCCTTGGCTGAGGTGTGTGGGTGCACAGTGACGACTGCCGGGGTTCCTGTTCGTGTGTTGGCGGCGTGCTACGGTCTCGGCCAATATCACGAAGGGGAGCGTTTCATGGCTCAGATTAGTGTGACGCCGGAAGAGTTGAAGCAGCAGGCTCAGGTGTATACCCGCTCGAAGGAAGAGATCGAGCAGGCTCTTCAGAAGGTGAATCAGATGAATTCGACCATTGCTGAGGAGTGGAAGGGTCAGGCGTTCCAGGCGTATCTCGCGCAGTACAACCAGCTGTCTGAGAGCGTGAAGAAGTTCGAGGAGCTGTTGGTGAACATCAACGAGCAGTTGAATAAGTACGCGGACACTATCGCTGAGCGTGATGCGCAGGATGCGCAGAGCTTCGGGTTCTAGCCGCTTCCCGCGCGCAGACTCGGCACGGCGGTCTCTCCTCGTGAGAATTCGAGCATCCGATCCTTTCTGCGCAGGCTGGTGCGAGAGCGGTGAATTGAACGAGATGGTGAGGAGGCGGTAGATGATGAATTCAGACACAAGAGTCACACGTGACGGGTTCCCTGAGGAGACTCGGTCGGTGTCGATTCTCACGTCCCGTGTGGCGGAGACGAGCGGTGGATGGGATCGGGGTGGTGACCTGAATGTTCCGGAGGTCGCGGTTGTCTCCGAGATTGACGCTGACGTGTCCACACTGATTGACGCGCAGGATGCGCAGGGTGGCGAGGTGTCCGAGTGAGTGTGGTGGAGTTTTCTGCGGATTCGTGGCAGGCGTCGTCTCCGGGGTTGCAGAAGAGTCTCGCGGAGCGGAGTGAGGCGCTTGATGCGCTCCTGCAGGGGCTCCAGAGTCTCGCGGCCTCGGGGAATATCAGTGGTCAGGGTGCTGATGCGATGCGTGCGTATATTCGGGAGGTGCATGTCCCGATTGTGCAGTCGCTGTTGGTGTGTCTGTCGACGTTTCAGACCGCGATTGGCGTGTATTGGAACGGGTATTCTCAGGTGGATACGGACGGGAATTTCCGGCTCGTGAACGATGAGTACGACGCGCATCTGGCTCAGCTTGATACTGGTATCGGGCGGTTGCGGGGGTTCGCGGCCGATCTGCGGTCGATTGCTGCTCGCGCGTCGCATCTGGTGTCGTTGGACGGCGCTGGCGCGTCCGCGGCCGATGCCGCTGCGGAGGGTTTCGAGCGGATGCGGTCGATCGTGACGTCTCAGCAGGAGGCGTGGGCGGCGTATGAGGCCACGGATCCCGGGTTCGGTCAGGTGAAAAACCTGGTGGCGGAGTTGAACCGGGTCGTGGCGAACCTGGGGAGTCTGACTGTCGGGCAGGGACGCTCCTACCTGCCGGGAAGCTTTAATCTGACGTTGCGGACGTTGGGGGAGTTGACCGGGGGGATGCTGGAGTATTGCCGGACGAATCAGCAGGTCGCCTCCGACGGGTGGCAGGCCCTGTTCTCCGGGTATGTCGATGATGTTGAAGCTGAACAGGATCGGCAACGGAAAGAGGATGCCCTGTGGGGGGTGCTGTGGGACGCGGTACAGGTCGTTGAGGGTGTGTTGATTCTCGCGGTGGGCGTGGTGGGTACGCCGTTCAGCGCGGGCGCGACGTTGGCGTTCGCGGGGCTGGGTGGGTCGCTGATCGTGGGGGGTGTGAACAGCGCGATTAACGACGCGTCGATCGCGTCGACCGGTGAGGGGTTGAACCTGGCCGGGATGGCCAGCGATCAGGTGGCCCAATGGTATGACGTCACTGTGATGCAGCCGGCGGTCGAGTCCGGGTCGTGGGCGGGGCAGCTCGTCGCTGGTGTCGGGTCTGGCGTCGGGCAGCTGGTCAGCGGTGCGGCGCAGATGAATTTGCGTGACACGGGGCGTGGGATCGAGGCCCTCGTCTTCGATGAGAAGGTGCGTAACCAGGCGTGGCAGCAGGTTACGACGCTCGTTGACCAGGTTCGCGCGGGTAACCCGGTGGTGATCGGACAGATCGTCGGGAACGTCCTGCCCGGAGCGGCGGCGTTGAAGATCGCGAAAACGAGCGGACTTCTGGGCGAGGCCAACAAGGTCGCCGACTTCGCGAAACCCATCATCACGAACCCGAGCAGGACCACCAGCGCACTGGACTGGCTCAAGAATGACCTCGGCGCGGGAGGGGTGACAGTCAGCAACGTATTCGAGCCGACAATACTGCCTCGGATAGATCTGCGGAAGGCCGAGGTTAGACGTCTTGACGATGCCGATCTGAGGGGTGATCCGCGCTTTGAGGCCGCGTTGGAGGACCGCGATAACGCGCAAACCAAGCTGGACCAGGCGACTACAGCACGCAACCAGGCGCTCACCGAACTCCGGGAACTTGGTATCGACATCGATCCAAAGACACTCAAGCAGAAGGACATCAGACGTGTAATTGATAGCCATCGTGACGAGGTGAGTCTTGCTGACCTTTCGGACGCTGAGAAGGACGCGCGGCTTCGTCTCCTCGACGAGCTGGAAAAGCGCTCTTTTGAGGAGCGTAAGGATTGGACTGCACGCAACAACTCGTCGAGAGACCTTGGCGAAAAAGCAGCGGCAGCATATCGAGAAGCGCTT
>NZ_QGDV01000021.1 GCF_003149025.1 Rathayibacter iranicus NCPPB 2253 = VKM Ac-1602 | reverse complement strand
GCTTACCTGGCGTGTTCGGGTCATGCTTGAAGCGAGGGCGGCCGGTGGGCTTCAGATGGAGGTTCTCGACGATGACCCGCTCGATCAGACCGTCAGCGTTCGTTTCATACACGTAATGGTGGTTCGTGCCGGGTGCACTCGCACGATACCTCACGTTGGGAAGCAGCGCACCCTTACGGTCCGGATCAAAGGGATCCAGAACCTCCGTCTTCTCGCCAGGAGTACCGGACTCTCGCTCGCCTCCACCACGCGAGTTCACGGTCGACCCGTCACTCTCGTCTGCTGGCTGTATTGTGGGATCGAATTCGTCGCTGACTGTCACTCCTCCCGCGCCGAGGTGGTTCTTGAGCCAGTCCATCGCGCTGGTGGCATCACTCGCGGCGGCGATCGTGACGTGTTTCCCGAAGTCGAGGTCGTCGGCCTTCGTGACCAGACGCCCGAGGTCGTCGGTTTTGTTGAGCAGGGTGTCGAGTTTGGTGACCTTCGCCGCGGCGCCGAGGGGGAGAAGGTTCCCGACGATCTGCCCGATGACGAACGCGTCTCCCGAGGCGGCTTTCCCGGCGAGAGTGGTCAGCTGGTTCCACAGGTGGGAGAACGCTTCGCCGTTGGTGGCGAGGGTGAACACACCGGTCGCGACGTCGTGGATGTTCAGCTGCAGGGCTCCGCTGACCTGGTCTCCCAACCCGGACCCGAGCCCGGCGAGGAGCTGTAAGTCTGGATCGCCGGACGCGATTGCGGGCTGCGCGAGGGTGACGTCGTACCAGTGGCCGATGCCCTGGCTGGCCACCCCGACCAGGTTCAGGCTCTCGCCCGTGGACGCGATGGTGGCGTGATCGATCGCACTGTTCACGCCCCCGGCGATCAGCGACCCGCCCAGCCCGGCCAACGCGAGAGTCATGCCCCCGCTGAACGGCGTCCCCGCCACACCCACTGCGACAATGACCGCGCCCGCGACGGTCTGCAGCCCATCCCAGAGCAGGCCCGACAGGGCGTCTTCTTTGCGCTGGCGTTCGGCTTCCGCCTTGACGTCATCGACGTATCCGGCGAACAGGGCCTGCCACCCGTCGGAGGCGACCTGCTGATTCGTCCGGCAATACTCCACCATCCCCCCCGGTCAACTCCCCCAGCTTCCCGAGCGTGAGATTAAAGCTTCCCGGGAGGTAGGAGCGTCCCTGCCCGACAGTGAGACTCCCCAGGTTCCCGACAACCCGGGTCAACTCCGCCACAAGGTTTTTCACCTGACCGAATCCGGGATCGGTGGCCTCATATGCCGCCCACGTTTCCTGCTGAGACGTCACGATCGAGCGCATCCGCTCGAAACCCTCCGCAGCGGCATCCGCCGCGCCAGCGCCCGCGCCGTCCAACGCCACTAGGTGCGACGCGCGGGCAGCAATCGACCGCAGATCGGCCGCGAATCCGCGCAACTGCCCGATGCCGGTATCGAGTTGGGCACGGTGGGCGTCGAACTCGTCGTTCACGAGCCGGAAATTCCCGTCCGTGTCCACCTGGGAATACCCGTTCCAATACACGCCGATCGCGGTCTGGAACGTGGACAGACACACCAGCAGCGACTGCACGATCGGGACATGCACTTCCCGAATATAAGCGCGCATCGCATCAGCACCCTGACCACTGATATTCCCCGAGGCGGCGAGACTCTCCAGCCCCTGCAGAAGCGCATCAAGGGCCTCACCCCGCTCCGCGAGACTCTTCTGCAACCCCGGAGACGACGCCTGCCACGAATCCGCAGAAAACTCCACCACACTCACTCGGACACCTCGCCACCCTGCGCATCCTGCACTTCGATATTCACCCCGAGCTGATCGAACTCGTTCGTGTCCGTCTGCGCCACCGCACCAGACGACACGATGCGATCCCAGCCCTCTCTCGTCCCCGCCACCCGGGACGTGAGAGTAGACACCGACCGAGTCTCCTCAGGGAATCCGCCACCTAGGCATCGTGTGTCTGGACCCATCATCTACCGCCTCCTCACCATCTCGTTTTCCTCACGGCTCTCGCACCAGCCTGCGCAGAACGCGCCACGCCGAGTCCTCTGCGCGCGAGAAGCGGCTAGAAGCCGAAGCTCTGCGCATCCTGCGCGTCACGCTCAGCGATAGTGTCCGCGTACGTGTTCAACTGCTCGTTGATGTTCACCAACAGCTCCTCGAACTTCTTCACACTCTCGGACAGCTGGTCGTACTGCGCGAGATACGCCTGGAACGCCTGACCCTTCCACTGCTCAGCAATAGTCGAATTCATCTGGCTCACCTTCTGAAGAGCCTGCTCGATCTCTTCCTTCGAGCGGGTATACACCTGAGCCTGCTGCTTCAGTTCTTCCGGCGTCACGCTAATCTGAGCCATGGAACGCTCCTTTCATGAGACTGCTCGGCACCGTAGCACGCCATCAGCACCCGATCAGGAACCTCGGGAATCACCATCGTCGCAGGGCGCAAAGTGGAACGCCGTTGGCGCAGGCCGCAAAGGACTTAGTGTCTCGAAGGGCTCGACCGCGAACAGAACGAAACGGAGGCTTATGCAAATGCCTTACACGCTCATCGACTATTCCTCTGACCTCAGCGTTTGTGGCACTTAATCTGAATTCTGTATAAGCCCCACGATAGTCACTCCGTCTACTACGAGCGTCATTCATAAGGTCTGATTCGCGCGCGTCGCTGTAAAAACATCGACTTTTCGAGCGAGAGAACGGATGTTACCAAACACACCATTTCTCAAGCGAAAAGTCGAGACGCTATGCCTCTACTACAGGTTTAACCTCTGGGCAGATGACAGAGTTGATGCCTCGGATATTCCAGATTCTGTCCGGGCGTCCATCATTGCCGGGCCGTCCGCCCCTTCTGAACCTGCGGGAGCAGGTCATCGTGACTCTGCTGCTGTCGCGACAGAACATGAACCAGGCCGCCGTTGCGGACCTGTACGGCGTTTCGCAGGCCACCGTCTCTCGGATCTACCGGCGCATCGTGCCGCTGATCGAGTATGCCTGTTGCTTCTCCGGGATCGCCCCGGAAGAAGCCGTTCGCGGCCGTCTCCCTCCTCGAATATCCTCCTCCCTCTAATACCTTCCCTGCGGGATCTGCTTGACAATCGGCCTGAACCTGGGAACACCGCAGGTCAGGGGCGGTTTTTGTACCAAGTTGGGCCTTGGCGGCAGCTGGCACGACATGATCCTCCCCGAAAGGTCCTCGTCAGGTCCGTTTTCCGGCGTCAAGCCCTAACTGGACGGGACTCCGTGGGCCCTCGGCCATCGTTTCGCCGACGCCAGCGGTAACTGAGCCGCGCTCACTATGTCTGTCCGAGCAGGTTCTGCCAGACCCTATTCCCCGCCGCAGGGTCCTGTATGAAGCCCCGACCGGAGCTTGAAGCGCCAAGTACGAAAGCGACCACGGCATGACCCACGACCCCACCTCGGACAGCGAGTTCGACCGCGACCGCAACGACTTTGACCTGCCGCCCGAGCAGCAGGCGGATCTCAACCCCGAGCGGTCGCCGCTTCCGGAGCTCGACGAGTCCGCTGACGGTCTCGAGACCGACGAGCCAGACACCGCTGGCTGGCATGCCCGGTCCACCCCGTCAAAGAGCCAGATCCGCCGGGGCATCGAGAAGTACCTCAAGCTTGCGGAGGCTCCCGACAGTCGGCTGAACCTCCTCGCCGCCACCCTAGGCACGAAGGCCGACCCGCTCGAACTCGCCGTCACGATCGCGGCCTCCCAACGCATCAACCTCAGCGCCGCGAGCCAGCTCATCGCGCTCCGCAGCGAGCCGAACCCGTACGCCGCCATCGTCGCCGCCGGAAGTCTTTCCCGCGACGACGCGAAACGCACCTGGTCGCTGCTCGTCGCCCTCGGCGTCGTCTCCGGCAGCCTCCCGTCGAAGGACGTCGCCGCCGCCTCGAAGCTCGCCGGGGCGGCCGCCGAGCTCACGGACGTTCACATCGCCGACATCGAGGCCGTTCGCTCCCTCGGACGCAAGTAGTCACTCATGCCGCGATGCACCTCTTGGCGCTTTCATGACACCGACGTGGCCCCCGCGAACCAGCTGCCCGCCGGCCGCGACCACCGCGTCTGGCGACCCTGCCGGAACCCGGTCGTGAAAGGCGTCGCCCGCTGCCCCGACTGCGAGGCGGCGCTGATCGTGTGCCCGAATCCCGACATCCGAATCGCCCTGGCCCAAGAGCCCGACCAGACCATCGAACTCCTGGAAGCGATGACCACCGACCCGGACCACCGGGTCGCCTCGGCAGCGGAACACGCTCTCGCCCGACTCGACAGCCTCGAACCACCGCACCGGCCGGCGACCACCCCCACCGACGACGACCTCTGGAGCTGAACCTCGTGGCACGCAAAGGCACCAGCCCAGCATCCGCCCTCTGGGACGAGAACCCACAGGAACGCGACAACCAACGCGCACCGTCAGTGTCGAAAATGGCCTCGAACCGTAAATGGGTCCGCCGGGCCCTCTACGCGATCGCGTTCGGGATCGTGCCCATCACCTGCTTCGCACTCCTGGGCAACGTCGTCAACGCGACCACCTCGGCGGCGACCGGCGCGACGCGCGCGAGCATCTCCAGCAACTACTCGGCCGGCAAGGTCGCCGCGGTCGAAGCGATGCGCGCGTGGCTGGCGCAGACACCGGCGCCACTTCCAGGCGGGCACATGTCCAGCTGGGACGGCTACGAGACCCGTGACATCCCCCTCAACGACAAGGGCGTACGCGACTCTGATGTGGCCGTCGAACTGCACCACTTCACGCTCATCAGCGGAACCGGCATCGAGATGGTCGTCTTCCAGTCCGACGTCGAAGTCCGCGTCTCCCCCACCTTCGGTGTCAAGGTCAGCGGTTCTCCCACGCTGATGCCCGGGGCCCCGTCAGCCACGAACGGCTGGCCGACCGTCGTCACCTGGCCGGGCTACCCGAGCGGCACGACGAGCAAGGCTGTCACCCAAGCCGTTACTGCCTGGGCGAAAGCGTTCACCGCCGGAACCTCCGACGACCTCCGCCTCGCCGTCGGCGACCCCGACGCGAAACACAGCTACCTGCCGCTGACCGGCATCGAGAGCGCCACCGCGTCCGTCACCGCATCCGCCGACATCCCCCTCGCCGATCCCGAAGCCAGGCCTGTCCAGATGCTCGTCCGCGTCGGTCTTGCCCTCGTCTGGAACGGGCAGGAGGCTCCCGCCGCCGACGATGCGACGGCCCGGGCCGCCCTACCGACCGCCGTCTATGACGTTCTCGTCGATGGTGCGAACACCGCAGCTCCTCGTGTCGTCTCCTGGGGCGGGCCCGGCACCGGCCCGGAACTGAGCGCGTACAGCACCGCCATCGACGGTGTCGCTGCAGACGCCGCCTCGCCGACCGATAACCCCATCCCGTCCATGACCGAGGAGGTCACCTCGAATGAGTAGCACGAAGGCTCAGGCGATCCCGGCCAGCCCGCTCTGGGAGACCCGCTCCCGAAAGCCGCTCCCCGGCGGACGCGTCCCCGGCGTCGACGGCTCGATGTGGATCTACCGGCTCGTCCCTATGTCGAACATCGTCGACGCGAAGTCCGTCGAGGCGGCCGTCCGCGCCGGCGGCCCGATCAGCCAGACGATCGAGCAGCTCGGCTCCCTCGTCACTGGGCGTGCCCCCACTCGGCGACTCGTCAAGGGCCAGTACCGCGAGGTTCACCTGCTTCTGGTGAACATCCCTACGTGGTTCAGGGCGCGGCCCGGATCAGCTACCGAGGGGTACCTCAATCGCGCGTTCGCCGGACAGCTGGTCATCCGCCGCAGACTCCTCATGGGCGTGAAGCTTCGCGCCACCAGTGGCGACGGCAGCTTCCGCGGCTTCATGGACTCGGTCGCGGAGACGCTCGTCTATGGTGGCTCGCCCGTCAGCGACTTCGATAGGGACTACAACGAGCTCGACGCCATCTTCGCCCGCTCAGGCTTTACAGTCCCCACCCGGGAGGACTTCGCTCTCGCGAACTCCTGGTGGAACCACGGTTCCTACGCCGACACTCCCGTCCTCGCGCACGAGGAGCACATGCACATCTTCCGTCGCATGGCCGCGGTTCACGAGGCGGAAACCGTCGGCCTGTCACCGAAGGACTGCCCGCACTGGCCGGACATCCCGGACGAGGCGACCATCACGTTCGCTGCCGTCGAAGACTTCGATCTCGGGTACACCGACGTCGCCGACCCTCGCGCACGCTGGGTTCCACCGCTGTTGGACGCCGGCACGCGCGTCGTCTCCGTCCGCGGCCTCGTCGAACCCGCGCGCGTGACCCGGAAGGAGCTGCGCGCGCAGCAGCGCCGGTACCGCAACGACATCCAGGTGGCCGCGGAGAAGGGCAAGATGGACCGCGCGGAGGCCGCGGAGAAGGAAGCGGAGCTGAAGTCCCTCGAGGATGCGTACGCCGCGGACCGCGCGCCGGCCACACTTGTCGACGTCTCCGTCATCGTCGGCATCGACGGCCTCCCCGAAGATCTGACCCAGGTGGCGCCGTCGTCGATTGTGCTGAACCCGATGGCGAACCGTCAGGCCGCTGCGTGGCACGAGACGATGATCTGCTCGTCCGTCCGCGCGAACCCGCACCTGCACGATCTGCCGTCCACCACCATCGCGTACAGCGGCCTGCCGGCACTCACGACGGTCGGCGACGCGGACGGTGCGCTCCTCGGCTTCACTGAACGGGACCGCCAGCCGGTGTACATCTCGCCGACCGCGGCGAGCGCCGGTGACAGCTTCCCGCTCATGCTGACCTCGGCTGCGACCGGATCTGGAAAGACGATGCTGCTGCTGTGGCTGGCGACGCAGTTCAGCGATCTCGGCCGCCCTGTCGTCATCATCGATCCGAAGCAGGACTCAGACCACTCCGCCGTCGTCGAGATGAAGGGCGGCCAGGTCGCGTCTTTCGATGAGCTCATCACGGCGGACGGGGCGTTGGATCCGATGCGGTTTTCCAAGTCGCGCGCCGAAGGCGTGCAGCGCGCCGCGTCGATGCTCTCGACGGTGAACCCGTGGGGCAGTGTGCAGCGCAGGCAAGAGCACGAGACGCAGATCGCGAACGCGATCAAGTTCGGCTCCGACCAGGGCGCGGAAGCGACCGGTCAGGCCCTCAAGATTGCCGCGGACGCCGGCATCATCCCGTGGGAGGCCGTTCGGCCGGTGTTCGAGATGGCGGAGTCGTACCCGATGTTCCGGGCGACGTTCGGCATCAATCCCGGCACGAGTGCGCTCGCGGTCGCCGACGGCATCACCTTGTTCAAGGTCGGCCAGTCCTCGTTTAAGCGCCCGTCGCTCGCCGACATCAACAATATGGCTGCGGCGGATCCGCTGGTCCGCTGCTCCGTCAACGCCCTGTTCATGATGGTCAACGGCTCGATGAGCGCCCTCGCTGGCCGTGGCGGGGTGCTGAACATCGACGAGTCCTGGATGGTCGAACGTGCCGCACCGGACGCGCTCGAGGAGATCGGACGTCTCGCTCGGTCGATGGATGTCTTGCCGATCCTCTACACGCAGACGCCGTCCGGTCCGGTCAAGCTCGGACTGAAGGGCTACATGTCTCGCGGGCTCATCGGTCACATCGCTGATGAGGAGGAGGCCGCCGCCGGTCTCGAGATCTTCAAGGCGAACACCCCGGGTCTCCTGAACCGGGTGACCGCGACCGAGTACTCGACCGACTACAGCTCCGACGGCGCCGTGAACTGGAATTCGCTGAAAGCGTTGCAGGTCCCGGACCCGGAGCGTCCCGGTAAGCGCACGGTGCTCCGCGGCTCGGTGTTCTACCACTCGGATCTGCGCGGGCGCATCGCTCCCGTCGAGGTGCTACTGCCGGGCGAGTTCCTGCATCTCGCGTCTACGACCCCGGAGGACGTCGCCGCGCGGAGGGCGGAGTTCGCGCTCCGGCGAGCCGCCTGAACCCGCGTCAGGGCTGCTCTCTGACACCCGTCGGAGGCGGCCCGCATGGGCTGATTTCAGCCTCGCGTGCAGCTCTTCGATGCCGCCGCGTACATGCTCTGTGTGAACACGACCATCGCCAAGACGCCCACCCAGATCAACGCCCTCATCCGCGGCATCGCCGCCGCCGCTCTCGAAGCGACTGGTGGGCGGACGAGTTACGACTACGTGCGCGGCAGCGAACGCAGCCAGAACGGAACCGGGGTCATCCTCGTCTCCCTCGACACGCTCCGCGACCAGGGCGTCCTGTCCGACCCGATCGCGACGGCGAAGGCGCAGATTCTGTGGCTGCTCCTGGACCCCGAGCTGGGCCTGGTCCGTCAGGCCGCGGAACGCAACGGCCGTGTCGCCAAGTATCGGCAGGAGATGATCCACAACCGGCTCGCCGAGATCCTCGAGCAGAAGGTGCTCCAGAACCCGTCCGGCTTCTACGACGCTTCATCCGACAACGGGCTCAACCTCGAACGCCTCGTCCGCGCCACTCCAAAGTTCACTGGAGGCGGCCAGCCCGTCCTGAACGCCGACGGCAGCCAGGTCATGCAGGGTCCGTCGGAAGCGATCGCGTGGGCTCGACAGGTTCTCGCCGGTTCACTCGCTCCGACAACCCAGCGCATCTTCCGCAACGACCAGGCGGACCTCAACTCGATGGATGAAACCGTCGACCTTCTCGCTCGCGGTGAGACGCGCAACGGCATCTTCAGCCACATAGTCAACCTCCCCGACTCCGCCGAGGACAGCTACCTCGGGACCCTCGACGAGGAGTTCGCCCTCGTGCTCGAGCATGAACGCGGCAGGACCACCGGCGAGGTCATCGACGAATGGGAGCAGCACGCGATGGGCCGCCGTGGAGTCGAACGGCTCCATGCCGACGCGAAGGCACTCCATGACGTCTTCGTGCTTCCCGCGCTCTGCTCGCCTGCCACCGCCACTGAGACTCGCACCCTTCGAGCGCAGGTCGACGCCGACGACACCCTCGCTCGCAGAGCCGCGCAGGCGTTCCACGACCTCATCACCGGCGCGCCCCGCTGGGACCAGCGCGACGTCGACAACGACTTCCTCGCCCTCTGGGACGACTACGACACCGACACTCTCGAGCGGCTGCTCGCCATGGATGCGCACGTCGTCGACCTCCTCGTGCGCGCGGCGCTCACCCTCGACAAGAAACCGGGCCGCGACCGCCTCCGTCAACCGCGCCTGCTCATCCGCGCCGCGTCCGGCACTGCCGCCTGGGCACCCTTCGCCACCCGTCTCCTCGACGCGTACGTCGCCGAGCACTATGAGGGCTTCAGTGACTTCGACAACCGCGGACGCACCGCGGAGGCTATCGCCGCGCACGAGCAGCGCGCCGCCGCCTGGCCCGTTCTCGCTCGCGAGGCCATGAGCTGGCCGGGACACCCGTGCGGCGCCGCGGTGACCACGGTCGCCGGCGTCGCTGTGTGGGTCCGCCGCATCATCGACGCGAACGTGGCGGGCGCCCTCGCGGACGTCGCGTAGGCGCTGCTCCTACGGCGGGATCCGACCGCCCGCCGCAGGGTGCTGGGCATGGCAACCGAACGCATCAGCATCAAGCCAGGCACCGGCTTCGACGCCAACAACAAAGCCCACATCGAGGCAGTTCTCACGAAGGTCGCTAAGACCGATGCGGGCACCGGCTGGTCGATGCAGTCCCACGACCCCGAGACGGGAACTCTGACCCTGACGCGCCAGTCCGCAGTCACCCAGGTCAGCAAGTCCAAGGAGCGCGGCTCCTACGACGTGGGCCTGCGATCCGGAACGAAGCCCGCGGACGGTGACCAGGTAGCAGCCCACCTCGAATCCGACCCGCGTCACCGTGGATACGTGATGACGAAGTTCGAACCGTTCCTCGGCACGGCCACCCTCAGCAAGCTGTCCGCGGACGCGCAGCGGTGCCGCGGTGCGGTCGCGGTTGCTCTCGGGGTGAAGGCCTGGGACGTGCAGGTCACCAACCGTCCCGACGGAGGGTTCTCGCTCGGGCTGCCTCGCATTTACGTGCCGTCGAAGCACGACGCGAAGCTGACCGAGGTCGCAGAGCAAGTGGTCGGGCGGGACGGCTGGTACGTCCAGGTTCAGGCGCAGGCATTGACCGCCGAGATCATCCCTTCGGAGCCTCCGACGTTCCCGACGGCGATCGGCTACCCGCTCGAACGACTACCGACCGTCAGCCGTGAGCGGACCCCGTTCGGAGTCAAGCTCCCAGAGCCCGGCAGCGACACTCTCGAGGAAGTCTGCATCGACTGGTCCACTCAAGCGTTCGCCATGATTGCTGGCACCCCGGGCTCGGGCAAATCGGTCACCCTGAACGCCCTCATCGCAGGGTCCCTCGCTGCCGGCACCGAGCTGGTCATCTGCGACATCTTCGACAAGCGTATGGACTTCACCTGGATGAAGGAATGGTGCCGCGACGGTGGGTGGGGCGCCGAAGGGGACGTCGAATCGCTCGCCGCGCTGTCGCTCGTCTATGAGGAGGGCAAGCGCCGTTCAGAGATCATCGAGCGCTACGGCGTGACCAACTGGACCGAGCTGCCGCGCGAGGCTGCCCTCAACCCGATCTTGGTCATCGTGGATGAGGTCTCAGGACTCCTCGTGACCGAGAAGCTGCCCGCCGGTGTCCCCAAGGACAACCCGATCGTCGTCGCGAAGACCATGCGCAACCTCATCCGCGTTTCCATCGAGGACGTCATCTCCCGCACCCTCGCGGAACAGCGCGCCTTCGGTATCCGCATGATCCTGGCGTCGCAGGTCACAAATGCGAACACGGGGATCGGCCCGAGCCAGAAGGCAAAGATCGGCCACAAGATTCTGCAGGGCTCGAACCCGTCGAAGACAGCGCGCACTCAGGCGTTTAACAGCGAAGCGGCCGCTCCGCTCGTGCCCGGAAACGTCCGAGCGGACGTAACGGTCGCCAAGGGTGTCGGCGTCGCTGAGCTCGAAGGCCAGGACCCCTTCGTATACAAGACGTACTACGCGGGCGTTGAAGACTATCGACGCGCGCTCAACGCCCTTAACATCCCCAAGTCCACTCGCCCGGAGCCAACGGCAGCTGATATCGCGCGGTTTGACCCGTCCGGCGAGGCCGAGATGGACAGTTCGCCGTCGCGCCTTGCGGACGAGGCCGTCGGTTACGGGCGCGGCTCGAAGCCGCCACGCGATGAGAGCGGCCTCACAGGTGCCGCCGCGGCCGCCCACCAGCTCAAGGTCGCCGAGCAGGCGGTCAAGCGCACAGCTGCGGTCGCGGCGTGAGGACACCTGCCTGCGGATGCGCGCATAGTCCGCTGGAAGTGCATTTTCTTCACCTCGACCATCGAAAGCAGCGCCCATGACCTTCGTCATCTCCACTGACCCCACCGAGATCCCCAGCCGTTCCGACGGCACCCCTTACCCGGCGACGTTGCTCGCTTCGTCCGGCTCCGCCCTGTTCGCGGACACGCTCACCGAGCTCGTCGAGCAGATCATCCCCGGCTACGGGAGTCTGCCCACGGACGACCCGATCGAGGACCCATCGCTCGAAGCACGTCTCACGTCTCTCGCCTCGTTCGCGAACACGGCTCAGGCCGGTGCTGTCGCCGCTCTCCAGGAGTCGGATGGGTTCGATATCTCCGCGGTGGGCGAGGATGCGCTCACCGCACTGTTCTCACCGAAGGACGGCCCGGTGCTGGAGTTCGAGCGCTGGGACTCGGGCATACCTCTGATCTTGTTCGCGACGAACTACGCCCCGTACACGCCCGTCGCTCCCCCGCTCGGTGAGGCGGTCGTGTGGGTGAACGCGCACACGGAGCTCGACTTCCTGAACTCGCTCGAGCCGCTCGGCATCGCAGAGCTGCACCTGCTCGCCGACGGCGACGATTCGGAGAGGTGAGCCCCGGTGCCGACCACTGACAACGACAGCCACGACACGCGACGCTCCCGCGCACGGCCCGAGCCCGTGTCGAAGCGCCCGTCGTCGCGCCGGTCGGGTCCGCGCCAACCCTGGCCGGCCCAGGCCCTGCGCCGGTTCCGCGCGGTGCCGTTGCGCACCCGCCTCCTCGCTGCGGGCCTCGTCCTGGTCCTGGCCGCCGGCGGGGCGTTCGCTGTCTCTGCGCACGCCGATTCGCAGGATCGGCCCGGCGCGTTCGCGGAGCAACGGTCGGCCGCAGACGTGCTTCGCGGGTCGCTGTTGAGCGCGAGGAACGCCCGGTCCGCGCTTGCCGACGAAATCAGCCGAACAGGACAGCTCGTCAGCACGACCGAGCCGCTCGTCGCGGCCGGGCAGGACGCCCTCGACCCGGTCACTTACGCCGCGTTCGTCAAGGCTCACCAGGCGACGTCGAAGGTGCTCGCGGTCGCGAGCTCGTCCCTCGCCGACGGCGTGGACTCCGAGATCGGGCCGCTGTCCAGTCTGTCCGACGAATCGACGGTCGGGGACATCCGAGAGCTGACCGATGGGCTGCACGGTCGCGCGGCCTCTGCGGACGAGATGACCGTCTCAGCTCGAGCGAGCATCGCGACGTTGACGTCGAACGCTACCGCCGAGTCGAAAGCCGTGGACGCGCTCGCAAATTCGGCAGCGGGCTTCACCGCGTCCGTGCTCGCTGCGCACCCCGAAGTGCAGCCGGAGGCAATCGCGGCGATGAAAGCGATCGCAATAGCGGTCGCGCCGGGCGTCCACGCGGTGGAGCAGCTGGTCGCCCTCGCCGACGCGCTACGCCCCGTCCTCGCCACGCCGCCGTCAACGTCCACCCCGACGCCGACCCCGTCACCGTCGATGTCGCCGAGCCCGTCCGAGGCGCCGAACGCCCCAGAAGCGCCGGAGGCCCCGGCCGTCGAGCCCACCATGGATTCCGCCCCGGTGGTCGAGCCCGCACCAGACTTGCAGCCGCCTGCGACCACCCCTCCAACCGACCCGCAGCCGCCGGTTGCGCCGGCACCGGAGCCGACGGCGCAGCCCGAACCGACACCGACGCCCGAGCCGAGCTCTCTCGCTCCGGCACCGGAACCTCCCGCGTCCGACGGGACCTGAATCCACCGCGCATACATAGAGGGAAGGCCACGCGACCCGGACTGCACGGGCGTCCAATACTGAACCCTCTCGAGGAAAGTTCGCTACCACCTGACGCAAGGATCCGACGATGACCACCACCCCCCAGCGCCCGAACGCGTTCACGCACGCCCCGGCCAAGCTGTCGCCGCTCTCCAACCCGAAGAAGGCCATGCTCGCCTGCGGTATCGCAGCTGGCGTCGTCGCGGCCATCGTCCTGACCGTCTCCGGAGTGTCCGCAGCGGCGACCACCCGCGCTCAGAACGACGCCTTGAAGGGCGCACAGACCGCACTGTCGGATCTGACGACCGCACAGCAGACTACGTCGAAGAACGCATCGGCCATCGGCGAGGCGCTGATGGCAGCGAAGTCACTCGTCGGCGATGCCAACAATCTGGTGTCCATCTCCGACGGGATCCTGGACCCGACCGGCCGCGCTGCTGTCGCCGCAGCCTCGACGACGCTCAAGACCACCGCGCAGGCGGCCGCATCCTCACGCTCGATCGACCTGACCTCGAGCGTCTCGACTGCACCGGTCGCGAAGACGACCTGGCCGTCCGTCGATAAGACGATGTCGACCGCTGAGCTACACAACACGGCGGAAGACCTCGCGAAGCTCGCGTCCACCGAGACGACGGCGGTCAAGGAAGGCGGTGCCCTCCTCGAGGCACTCGCCGTCCAGTCCGACGCCGTCACGGAACCGCTCGCGAGAATGAGCGCGAACGCCATCGACAACACCGACCCGTTCCTCGCCGCGCTCACCGCCGCCGCCCAGCCGGAGAGGGACGCGATCGGCAACGCCGCAACCCTCCTCCGCACCACCCTGACGGAGGGCGGCTCGCTGATGAAGCCGCTCGTCGACTACGCCACCGCCGCTCGCGCGGGCCTCGACTCAAACGCCGCCGGCCTGGCAGCCGCAGCCGCAGCTGCCGGCACCGGGAGTGTCCCCGCAGAGTCGACCGGTTCGTCGAACGACAGTGATGGCTCGTACTCGACCTCCGACGATGACGAGGAGAGCCACTCCAGCGACAACTCCGGCGGCTCCGGCGCCCCGTCCGGGAACTCCGGCAACAACGGCGCCCCAGCTCCCGCTCCCGCCCCAGCTCCCGCTCCGAAGCCGGAGGTCGAGAACAACGTGCACGTCCAGACCAACGGCAACTACGTCGGCTGCACGAACGGCTTCGTTATCGGCACCCACTCCCCCGGCCCCGGCGGCACGTCGGCGCCCGGCTATGGGGTCCCGTGGGGCTACTCGATCAGCGGCCTGACGATCACCTTTTACGACTGCGCGTAACCCTTACGGATCGGGCCTGACAAACCCCGGCACCTCACCACGGGGCGCCGGGGTTCGTCTCTTTTCGGCCGGAGGGGGTTGCTCGAAAAGTTTTTTGAACTTTTTTCTGGGAGCCCCCTCTCCCCGCCGCAGGGTACTTCGTGAGACGGGCAGGAGCCGGTCTTGGCAACCAGAGCGAGAGCACCCAACCCATGACATCTCAGCGTCCTATGACCACGCGCCCCCGAGGCCCGGTTACCCATCCCGCCGCAGGCGCCAACCTCAAGCGGGCCGCCGCTGCCAGCATCATCGGCGCCGTCATCCTCGGCGCTGGCGCCGCCGCGCTCACCATCCCGGCCCAGGCCGCCGCAATCGAAGGCGCAGGTGGCCGCTGGACCCCTGGCGGCGGCTACCTCGGCAACTACATCGCGACTGACGGATCTGGCAAGCGTGTCTATTGCGTCGACGTCCAGATGGACTCGACCGCCTCGGGCGGTCCCGGCACCGTGCAGTCGGAGATCAGCCCCGTCGACGGCACCCGGGCCGTCACCGGCGACGAGCTGCGCAAGCTCAACTACGCCATCACCGTCTGGGGCCAGACCGCCGACGCGAACCAGGCTGCGGCTGTCTCCGCATACGTGTACAACTTCACGTCGGCGAACTGGTCCGGCCAGGGCTCGCACTACATCGACGGCGGCGACGTCGCCGCGATCACCGCGCTCTACAACCAGATCTTTGCAGACACCGAGGCGAACTACACGGCCGCCGTCGGCGGCGGTTCTGGTACCGGGACTGGCGACCTGACCTTCGCCGTGGACTCGACGAACAACTACGCGGGCACCCTCACCGTCTCGAATCTCTCGCCCGCCGACGCCAACGGCACGATCACGCTCACCAACGGTGTCTTCACTGATACTGGACTGTCCACCCGAGACGGTGTCGGCAACAACTCCACGCTCAACATCACCGGCGTCGCCCCCGAGGACGGTTCCGACTACAAGATCTCGGCGAAGGCGGCGTTCACCTCCGCGAACGGCGGCGGCTCGAGCTACGACGCGAACGCAACCCTCTACTACGACGAGATACAGCGCTCCGCCGGCCCCGGCACGATGACCAGCGGCCCCGGCTCGTTCACCATCTCCGCCGAGGACCCGACAACGAGGTCCCCCAACTTCAACCCCGTCGTCGGCACGACAGTGGCCGCGAAGTACGTGCAGGCGGGTCAGAAGTTCCAGGACACCCTGACGTTCTCGAGCGTGGCCGGCGCGGACGGCGTGAACAACGCCTGGCCGCAGCGCGGCGACGACTCCTACGTCGAGGTGAAGGCGAACGGCACCCTGTACTACACCGGCTCAAAGGCTCCCGTCGAATCCGACACCGTTCCCGGGGATGCTGTCGTCGCCGGCTCCGCGACGGTCACCACCGGTGCGCAGGGCCCGGCCGTCACCTACACGGCCGCCTCGGACACCGTCGCTGAGAAGTCGGGCTACTACACGTGGGTGTGGTCGATCAACGAGGCGGACCAGTCCGACGTCGCCAAGCGACGCATCACCGACGGCTACTCGTTCACCGACCGGTTCGGTCAGGTCCCGGAGACGCACGTGTCCCCGTCGAACATCATCGCGACCTCGCAGGTGACCGCGGACACGATCCCGCTTTCCGGGAAGATCTCAGACACCCTGAAGGCCGACCTCGGTGAAGGCGGCGCCTGGCTGCAGGACGGCACTAATCGTGTCCCGGTCACCTTCCGCGGCACCGCGTACTACGTCGAGGGCGCTACAGCCCCGTCGACGTCGGACACCGTGCCCGCAAACGCGGCCGCGGTCGGTTCGACCACGATCACCACGGACCAGCCCGGCACGTTTACCTCGACCGAGCTGACCGCTCCGGACGCGGCGAAGGCCGGGTACATCTCATGGGTGTGGGAGATCACCGAGGAGGACCAGCCGGAGCAATATCGCGGCTACATCACCGAGTGGGCCGACCGGTTCGGCCTCGTCAACGAGACCCAGCAGCTGACCACTCCGACCGTGGCTACGCAGGCGCAGCCGGAAGCGGCTCCGAAGTCCAAGATCCACGACACCGCAACGATCACCGGCACCATGCCGGCGACCGGTTCCGGCCTGTACTTCACCGCCTACCAGGGCGTGGAAGGCCAGCCGGCCGTGTGTGATGCGACCACGCAGATCTTCACGAACAAGGACACCCCGCAGACCGTCACCGAGACCGGCGACTACGACTCCCTCGAGTTCACCGCCACCCGGACAGGACCGGTCTACTGGGTCGAGTCACTCGTCTCCGACAAGGGGAACCTCATCCACCAGGGTGAGTGCGGCATCCCGAACGAGACCACGCTCGTGAAGAACCCCACGGTGACGACGAAAGCGGACGCAAACGTCGTCATCGAGGACGAGGCACACGACACCGCGATCGTCGACGGCCCGGTCGCCCCCGGCACCACCGCCATCTTCAACGCGTACCGCCAGCCGCAGGTCGGCGATATCAAGACGAACGAGGACGGCACCCCGGTGCTGAACCCGGACGGCACCAACGTCCTACTCACCGACGCGGACCTCGTCGGCGCCACCTGCATGCCCACGAACCTCGTCGGTTCGACGAAGGACCGGCCGGTCGCGGTCAAGGCCGGCGACAACGACCGCGCCGAATACCTCTCGCCGGGCCTGGTATTCCACGATGACGGCAAGGTCTTCTGGATCGAGACCTTACGCGACGCGGACGGCGAGGTCATTCACGCCGGCGAGTGCGGCGCGCCGGGCGAGACCACCGTTGTGGAGCGTCCCAAGGTGTCCACCACCGCTGTCGCGGACGTCACCCTCGGTAAGGCCGCGCACGACACCGGACAGGTCACGGGGCTCACCCCTGAAGGCGCGTACCTGACGTTCAACGCCTACAAGAAGGACGAGGATGTAGCCACCCCGACGTGCACCCCGGAGACCGCCGTCTACGACGGCTCGAAGGAGCACCTCCCTGTGGCCGGCCCCGGCAGCTACGACTCGAAGGACACCACCTTCACCGAAGTGGGCACGTACTTTTGGGTCGAGCGGCTCTGGGTCGACCGTGACGGCACACCCGTCCTCCTCCACGAGGGCGAGTGCGGGGCGCCGAACGAGACGACCATCGTGAAGGCGGCCGGAGCGGGCCTCGCGTCCACCGGTTTCGATCTCGCAGGATTCGGCGTCCTCGCCGGCCTGCTCATGCTGACGGGCGCCGGCGTTGCCACCGGTGTCGCGGTCAAGCGACGCAAGGCGCGGGCCACGGCCTAAACCCTGCCCGCGCAGTGAACAGCCCCTCCCGACGAAGTTTGGCGCGTCGGCGGGAGGGGCCTTTCGCTCGCATCCCGCGCTCCGCGCGCGGCCTGAGACCGCCCCTCCCACCGAATGACGCTTCGGTGGGAGGGGCCTTCGGCGTCTGCCGAGCGCCGCCTCATCCGTCAGGCCCACCTCAGATCATCTGCCGTTGCCGATGGCCGCGCCGGAGTCACGCCCCACCCGAGAGGCCAGCACCAACCACCAGAACGTCTACCTCGCCGTCGTCGCGCCGCACGATCGCGGTCTTGCTCCCCGACATCACGTCCGCGAAGACGTCGCGCTTCTGCACCCCGGCGGCGACGAGCGCGTCGACCTGCAACTGCACGTCCTGACTCGACGTACTCACACGCGTGTATCCGAGAAGCCTCACGACCTCGTTCTGACTCGGAAACACCCGTCCATAACGGCTCCTGAGACAAAAAGCGGCGAGACAGGTTTGTGAGACTGATCAGCGCCCACGTTTGCGGCCGTGCGCAGCGTTGGGCGAGCCCGCGGCCGTGTGTCTCGGAACGCTAAAGGTTTCCAAGACACCGACTGTCACTTCGACGAGGTCGCCCGTACGAGCATGATGGTGGTTCAAGGATCAGGAGGCACCGATGATGTGGAAACTACGTCAGCACGAAGAGACACACGCAGTGCTCCCGCCGGATGTTTGGGTCGTGCAGCACGACGAATCGCCGAACAACACGATCCTTGGCGTCTTCGCATCGGAAGCTGAGGCGGCCACCTTCGCTGAGGAGGTTCAGCATCGCTTCCCTAACGGGGTCATCTACGCGAAGTTCCCGCTCGGATACCGATACGACAGCGGGCCTGGTTACGTCACATTCGGACCCGACGACACCGGAAAATGAGCGGCGCGGGACATCTGAAGTGAGCAGCGCCCGAGACCAACGGCGACGACGTAATGCTCAGGCCCAGCGTGCCGACGCGAGACGCCAGCACTGGCGAGATGACACCAAGTCGACCGACGTTCTGCGTCGTCTTTGCGCACTCTGGGAGGGGCACATCGCTGATCCCGTGACGAAGTACTCGACCTCAGCCGACGCGCAGACCGTCATCGCCGTTCGAGCGCTTGTGGCTCACGCCGTTGATTGCGGCCGAGCGATCGCGACACTCTACGAGGCGAAGCAGCCGCTCGCCGCCGTCCCCATCATCCGCACACTGATGGAGGACGCGACGACGACGGCGTGGTTGTTGAAGACGCCAGACGGCTGGAAGGGGTTTCTGCGGGAGGGGGCTGAGACGAGGCGGAAGCTTCTCGAGAATGTCCGCGCGGCAAATCCGGACCTCGGAGCGGACCTTGTGAGGGAGGAGCTCGTGCGCGCGAAGGAGTTGCTCGACCAACTCGATGAGTTCAGGAGCGAGAAGGACTTCCACCAGCGCGCGCGATCCGTCACGGGCACGGAAGACCTGTACGTGCTGTTCCGGATGGCGTCCGGGGTGAGTCATGCCGGCGCTGGAATCGTCGACCTATACACGACCCAAGATCCGACCAGTGACTCCGGTTTCTCCTGGTTCGACGCTGCGCGCTACCCGCAGTCCGAGATGTGGTTGCGCGTCGCGTCAGCTCTACTTGTGCGAGCGCTCACGGCATGGGATCACGTGCTGGTGGGCAACCCGCTACGAGCGGGCCTGGCGCCTCTCGCGAAGAAGTACGGCGAGGCGCCGTCCCTCACTTACGCCCCTCTATTCCGGACCGCGACCGAGTAGCGAACAGCCCCCTGGGGGGAACTGTCGAGCTCGACCACGCACCGAGGCCATCCATCCGATAAGCGCCGCGAGGCCGGAGGCGGACGGCCGTCAGGAGTGCCCCGGTGGGGCATCTCGGAGGGACGCACAGCACTCTTGACGGCCGGCCGGTGCAGGCAAGAGTGAAGCGTCGGATGGTCGGCGGGGTCGAGCCCGCGCCGAAGGTCAAGAAGCGCGGCAAGGAACGGTCGTCCCACCCGCCGGGCTCGTGACTAGAGTTTGGTCATGACTTCTACCGACGCACCGGCCGCCTCTGACGGCCACCCGCAGCTCGGGTCTCAGCACAAGAACGGCGACCGCAGGTTCGGCATTGCGGGTGCGCTCTCATCGACCCTTGCCGAGCACGGCACTCCGATGCTGTCGAGCCTGTACCACTCGACGGTCACTGAACACGTGAGGGCGGTGCGAGTCGGGGACGAGCTGCACGTCGAATGGAATGACAGTCACTGGTGGGCGTCTTCACCGGGCGGGCTCGTCGGCAGGCTCTCCTGGGCCAAGGGTCTCAGAGCCAAGACGATCCACGCCCAGGACGGACGAAGCCCGTTCGACTTCGACACCGGCACTCTGATCGTGCAGAGCGTCACGGTCGACCGGGAGGGCGGCGTGGTCGACTGTGGCGGCTACGTCATCCCGGACGGCCACGATCCCTCCGAGTGGTCGCCGTCCGCCTCAGATCAGTCAGAGCGCGAGCTGCGCATCACCCTGGCCCCTGCCGCACCCGCTACCGAAGCGGCGCAGCAGCCCCCGGCCGCGCAATCGCTCCTTCGCCAGCTGCTCGGGCGCGATCACTGACGCGCGCTACCGGCCAAACCCGGGGAGGTCGCCGGAGGTGATCTGCGGCAGACCGATCGCGCAGGTTCGTCGGTCGGGGTCTGGGGACTTCTTGCGGTGGGTGTTGATGTAGTCGAAGGCGCCGCGAGTTCGGAGTCCATGTTCTGATTTGTTGGCAGCTGCGCACACGGCGGGCGACATTGCGCGGCGCTGGGCCCGGGCTCGCCGACCGGTCCAGGGCATCGCTGCCCCACAGCGTTGTCGTGGATCGACAGGCGTCCGTCCGGGCGGAGGGCGTGGTCCTCGTTGCAGCCGGAACAGACGGCGAAGGTGAGCGGCATGGGCGGCGGTTCCCATAGCGGAGTAGCTGGACAGGTACGCCGGCGGCGACGTTCTCGCTATCGATGGTGGCGAATCCGGTGACGGAGCCGATCGCGTCGATGCCGAGCGAGGAGTCCGGGAACCGGACGACGAGGGAGGCATCGTAGCTCGCTTGGGTGGCGCTCTCGAACTCGAAGACGGACGCCTTCGTCTCGGCCCAGGAGAGGCGGACGCCGAAGTGCTTGATCGTAGCGCCGTCGCGCCGGTGACCTCGATGCCGTAGGTGAACCACTCGGCCGGCTGGCGGGGGGCGCCCAGGGTGAAGGTCGCCACGATTCCGGAGGGGTCGGCGGCGACGTGAACGGCCAGCAGTTCCCGGGGCGTCGGGGGGCTCATGCGGTCACCCTCGAGCGGAGGCGAAGCCGAGCCCCCGCCACCTGTCGCGTCGGAACTGTCGGTCGGCGTGGGTCGGCCGCTTCTCTGGACCGATGGGTCCGGCCTTTGCTCTCCCGCCGCCCGAGTCGGACCTCCGCCTGCACGCACTCGTCGTAGCTCCGCCGCTGCGGCGCGGGAGAGGTCGGTCCTGTCCGTCCGCCTGAAGCGATCGTGCGCCGGGGGTCCCGGTATAGCAACACACAGCGGTAGCCGCCCCAGATGCCATTGTGATATCGCCGATATATCTATCTCGTGTCAGTATGAGCCCGTGTATTCGCGTCAGATGCGAATCGGCCGGTCCCCTCGACGTCTCTGCCACGGGGCGACTCGCGAGGGCAGTGGTCGGGCGACTGCCGGAGCGGCGCCTCGAGGAGCTCGGCGCGCGGCATCCGATAGTGCGTCTGTTTGGGGATCTGGTGCGAGGGGACGGCCGTCCGCGGCGTCGCGCGACAACCGCCTCGAGGTCAAGTAGCGCGGCGCGCTATTCGGCCGCCGTCGATTGGTCCGGCCTGCAGCGTTGCCGGGAGGCGAGCACCACTCGGCAAGAACCAGATTTACACGCACGTCCAGAGCGCAACCCGGCGCCGCGGCGCAGCGATCCTTACCGAGCGCTGTCTTTGCGGAGGCGGGAGACGTACTGGCGGGTGAGTCCCGGCGGCGGCACCGACAAAGGTCTCGCTCTGGCCGTCGCCGCCCTGGTCTGGGAGGACGCGAAAGCTTACAAAGCGACCGCGGCCAATCTGGCACCGGTTCACACCGTGGAGCCGCCGTACGCATAGAACCGAGCGTGAACGTACTCGAGATCCTGCGCGCCTCTGTCCACGTCGCTGTCGGCGCCCAAGCCGAAGCCCGACCCGCGCAAGTGCAGGCAACCGAGGCAATGGCCGCGGCCGCCCAGTCCCGCTCGTCGTGGGTCGCGCGGATGCCGACCGGCTCCGGAAAGGCCGCCGCACTACTTTCCGTCGCCGGCGACCGGGCCGTCAACCACGACGAGCGGACGATCATCTCGACAGAGTCGCTGTCTCTGCAGGCGCAGATCCTGACGAAAGACGCGCCAGACATGATAGCAGGCATCGTCAGCCTCGGCGGGCGAGAGCTCCAAGTCGCGGTGCTGAAGGGCACGAACAACTACGTCGACCCGCGCAAGACCTTCGGCGTCGCCCACCTACTCACCGACAGCGAGGAGCTGAACCCGCCCAGACTCGCGGCTCTCGTGCTCGGGTCCAGCCCGTCCGCGGAGCTGATCCGCGACCTCGACGAGCCCGACCCGGCCGCGTTGAAGCGTCTCGTCGCGTGGTCGCTGCTGCAGTACGACGACGACAGCCTCCCCGGCGACCGGCACTCCTACGACGGCGCGCACACCACCCGGGAGTGGTCCCTCGTCTCAGCCACGTCCGCGGACGCATCCGGTCCGAACGACAGCCCCTACCTGCCGAAAGCGCTCGCAGCGAAGGAACGGGCAGCAGCGGCGGACATCGTCATCGTCAACCACACCCTCCTGGGCATCCAAGCGGCGAACGCACTCCCCGTCATCGTCGGGAACGCCAGCCTCGGCGTATTCGACCATCTGCTCATCGACGAGGCGCACGCGCTCCCCGGCGAGGTCCGCAAGCAAGGCGCCGCGGAAGTCTCCGGACGCACTGTCATGAGCCTTGCCCGCGCGGTGCAGAAGCTCAGCCCGAACGACTTCACCGTCCGCCGGTGGGCAGGCGAGGCGGACGTCCTCGCCGAGGAACTCGAGCGGGAACTTCGCGCACAGCTCGGCCGGGAGGACGCCCTCCGGATGAAGAAGGGTGACGACCCGCTCGCGTCCCTCGGCGACACGATCAAGGAATGGGCTAAGTCCGGTTCGAAGCACGCCGACGTCGCGGCGCAGACCAACGACCTTGCCGCGTCGATCGCCGCTCGGAAGGCGAAGACGCGCGCGGACGAGCTCGCCGCCGCCGTCGGGTCCGTCGCCGCCCACCACTCCGGTGAGGCCCGCTGGATCCAGAAAGCCGAGCGGGCCGACCCGCGATTCCGCGCCTGGACGTCCGCGCAGTCCTCCCCCGTGGACGTGTCCGGGAAGCTGCAACACAACCTCTACGTACGCCCGGACGAAGGCTCAGACGTCGAAGGCGCGACCGTCCCGCTGACCGTCATCCTCGTCTCCGCGACCCTGCCGACCGGGTTCTGCCCACAGGTCGGGGTGAGGGCCCAACCGCTGTCGTTCCCGACCCCGTTCGCGACCGCGTACGCCGAGTCACTGTTGTTCATCCCCAAAGCCGTCACCCCGGCGGAACTCGACGCCGTCTCGGACGAGGGGGTCGATGGTAAGCGGAAGTTCTCCGCGACCAAGCACCGCACTTGGGCAACCGGCCACATCATTGACCTTGTCCGCGCGAACGAAGGCTCCGCGCTGATCCTGTCCGCGAACGGCGAGAACGGCCGGCACTACGCCGAGCAGCTCCGGCGCAACCTCCCAGGGCACACGGTCCTGTCCCAGTGGGGCGAGGAAACGCCGGCGCAGGTCCTCGCCCGGTGGAAGGCGGATGAGTCTTCCGTGCTCGTCGGGACGAAGTCGTTCATGACCGGCGTCGACGCGCGCGGCGAGACGAACACCGCCGTCATCGCCGACCGGCCCGCCCGCGCCGCCCGCAACCCCATCGACGACGCCCGGGTGGAGTTCCTGATGGAGGTGTTCCACTACGACAAGTGGACCGCCGACCTGTACGTGTACGTCGCCGACGCGGCCGCGCTCCTCGAGCAGGAGATCGGCCGCCTCATCCGAGCCGCCGGCGACCGCGGCATTGCCGCCGTGCTTGACCCGCGGCTGCTGCAGCTCGCGGGCGGGAAGCACGGTCCCATCACGTACCCGGCCCGCACCCGCGACGCGTACATGAAACCGCTGTACGAGTTCCCGAACCGCACGGCGGACCCGGCCGGTGCGCACGAGTGGGTGCGTCGGCGCCGTGCAGCACTGGTGGCCGCGTGAGCCTCAGCCTGCCGTTTGGATCCCAGACATGACCACCTCTTTCGATGCCACCGCCTACCCACCAGGTCACGTCTCCACCGTCGGGGCTTTCAGCGTGCGCACCCACTTGGAAGCGGAGGTGCGCCGGAAGCCCGCGACCCGCGGCCCGGCCACGGCCTCAGCCAGGCCGCTCTTCTACTCCAGCGGGGCCAAAGCGGCGCAGGTCGCCGCGTTGCACCGGATCACCGTGTCATGCGACCGCCCACGGCCGACGACGGGATGACCTGAAGCGAGATTCCCGGGCAGGCGCAGCCGAACGCTGTCCGAAAGATTACCCATGCGTATCTGAGCATGGTGCGCTTCCTCACTGTCCACACCGATCGACCAAACCTCACCTGAGTGCTCCCCTCCGAGGTCGCCGCGCAGCCCGGTCTGCCGGATCTCACCGACGAACCCGCAAAGACCAGGCAGACCTCCTCCATCTTCGACGCCATGGCCGCGACCTCCACGCCCGATTTCCCTCCCGCGCCGCCGACGATTCGCGCCCTCTCCCCGATCCGAACCCGACCGTCAACGACGGCGCAGACGCAGCCGCAGATACCGCCTCGGTTCCCGTGATCTCCGAGAAGACCGACGCGCTGGGCGGGTCCGCCGCCCAACGGATCCGCGAGCACCTCACCACGCGTGGCCTGGAGGAGGCCCCGCTCGACGGCTGCCCTGCCAGCCCACTCCCCTTCGCCGATGGGACACCCCCCGCGGTCATCCTCGTCAGCACGCTCGACAGCAGTGACCCCCGCGATGCCGTCACCATGCAGCGCATGCGCGAGGTCCGCGCCGAAGTGGTCAGGTGGCCGCGGGAGAACTACCGCACCGACGGCATCGACCTCAGCTTCGACATCGCCGTCGTCAAGAACGAGGCCACCGGACTTGGGATGCAGCGCCACGCCAAAAACAGCGAGCGCCGCACTGCTGTCTTCTGTGAGCCCACCACACTGCCACTCTGAACGTTGGCAGCGGCATCGCTTGCCGCTTCGCCCGCGTACATCCCGGGCATGAGCACTTTCGACGCGTCCCTGCACCCCCGCGGCCACTCCAGCAACGCCGGCGCGTTCACCGGCCGCGAGCACACTGCCCCTGAGGCGACCCTCGCCCCGTCCACCCGCGACTGGGGCGTCGTCAACCTCGAGATCGGGTCGCGCACCCCATGGGGTCCCGCCGACCACGTCGAACAGCCCGCACCCGGCATCGCGATCGCCGGCACGCCCAGCCACGGCGGCATGAAACTGTCCGCCGCCCGGAACCGCGCCATTCCCGCCCCGCTGCGCCGACTCGGCGGCTGGTACGAGGAGGACTGCGAAGCGCACATCGTCGGCATGTACTTCCCGGACGCGTTCCCGCGCCGGTCCCCGGAGTCCAGCCGCGATGGCGTCGTCCGCTGGTTTCCGGACGCTTACGAGGAAGCCACCGGCGAGACACTACTCCCCGGCCAGTCCCCGCAGCGCGACCGTGACATCTGGGACACCGCCCACGTCGACGACCTTGTCGTCACGAGCGCACGCACCGACCCCGACCAGCCCGGCCAGGTTCTCGTCACCGCCAGACGCGCTAGCGACAAGCAGGAGAGTGTGTTCCGGGTTCCGAAGGCCGAGTACGACTCCCTCCGGACGAGCGACGAGCTCGGCCGTCACGGACGCTTCGTCGTCGACCCGACCCAGTTCGAGGAGATCCCCCAGGAGCCGAAACCGGAGCCGGTCCCTGCAGTCCGACATCACTCGCTCCCCGTCGGGAACACCAACGCCGCACGGACAGCGATAGAGAAGGACCTGGACCGGCGTTGGCGCACCCACGATGGGCGGGTCCGCACCCTCCGGCAGATACTCACGGAGGAAGGTGTCTCCGGCCGCACCGTTCTGGTCGAGAACGGCAAACGCCGCTTCTACCTCGAGCAGCAGATGCACGCCGACAGCAGCTCCGCCGTCATCCTGCAGGTGTCCAAGGCCACTTGGGCCGGCATCGGCGACGCTCCGGACACCCGGTCGCGCGCCACCGTACTCGAACAGGACCGCGACATCGCTGAGCACGCGCTCGACGCGTTCCGTGCCACCCACTCCCGGAACTGGGACGAGGAGCGCAAGCTCGGTGCCCGTCTGGGAGCTGCGGACGAGGCCCTACGGAACCACATCGCCAACCGCGACGCCGGCGAGTGAACGTCAGCGGGCCGCGTGGTAGGCGGCCTGCACTGCTGCGGCGATGGGGCCTCTCGCGGTAGCACCGCCGGCGCGAAGGCGGCCTTGCTCGCCGGGGACGAGGATGTCTCGAAACTGGCGCCGACGACGGGCAAAATCGTCAAACGAACGGACGCAGCGAGAGGGTGCCATCCAGGTCGTCGACGACGCCGCGATGGGCCTAGACGGTCCGTTCTGTGTGCGGGCATGCGTTGCGTCAGCGTAGGGCCGCCTCTGAAGCGGGACCGGACAGCTCACCGGTCAGGCGACGACACAGATGCCGCGTCGAGGACGGCGCCCGGTCTACGAGTCCGTGAGCCTCGCTGCACTCCTGTCGCACCTGCGATGACATAGAGGCCGCGGAGCCCGACCAGGAGCGCACCAGGGGTGCACGACTCACCGTCATCTTTTGGACAGATTTTGGCCACAAGATTCTCTCATCCGGGTGATTTGGGCTAATGAACAGTGATGTCGACACCGCCAGCGGAGCCCGGACTTTCGCGGCTTTTGCCGGCCTCACGCGGAGCGCAGTTGGTAGCGCGCTTCCTTCACACGGAAGAGGTCATCGGTTCGAGTCCGGTATCGCCCACAGCAGGAACACCCTGGTCAGCCTGGGAATTTTGGCTCACCGGCACCGGCGCCAGCCGTCAGCTCTGATTTTGGGACACGGTGTGGCCACTTTCCTGCGATGTCATCGCTCGTTAGTCGGGTTTAGCCACCGGTTGGGAACGACGATCTCGGCGTCCAAACCATCTCCGAGGGTGTCTCGAGGCCGCGAGAGGCCACGGCGCTCATCTCGGTACGTTCGCCGCGGCAGAGACGCAGTACCCGGCCGCGCCGCGTTCGGCGTTCGCGACGGGTGAGGTCGGGAACTCCACCCTCACGACCTCTGCCAGGTCACTGGCTCGTATCACGCCCCAGGCCGAACGGGCCGCAGTGGCCGCCAAAGCTGCGTGACGGACTCGTCGAAGACAGACGGAGCCGACGCCTCGCTCTCGTGCCGAGGATTTGGCGGGCAGATTCACAGCTGTTCTTGCTTTGTCAAACCCGTGACGGTGATGCGCTCCAGGCCGAAGCATGGGACTGCACGTCGAGCTTCTCGGCGCGCCGCCATCGATGAATGAGGAGCCTCCATGACTGACAGCTCGATCCCTGACGGCCCTGCAGCCCCCGCCTCTGACGCGGCCACGCCTGTCCCTGCTCCCGCCGATTTCGGCACACCAGCACCGGCCGCACCGGTCACCACCGATCGGCCCGTCGATGCGCCGACGCAGTCGAGCCTGTCCGCGCCGCGCGGTCTCAGCTACGCGGTCGACATCGTCTTCTGCATCGATGTCACGGGCAGCATGACCCCGATCCTGGACGCGGTGAAGGCGAACGCTCTCGGCTTCTACGACGACGTGCAGACCAACCTGATCGAGAAGGGAAAGAACGTCGCGCAGCTGCGTGTCCGGGTCATCGCGTTCCGCGACTTCGCCGCCGACGGCGACAGCGCCCTCGAAGAGTCCCCCTTCTACTCCCTCCCGGACGAGCGCGGCGGCTTCTCGGAGTTCGTCAACGGTCTGATCGCTCAGGGCGGCGGTGACGCTCCCGAGTCGGGCCTGGAGGCCGTCGCTCTCGGCATCTCCTCGCCGTGGACCAGCATCGGCGACCGCCGCCGCCAGGTCATCGTCGTCTGGACCGACCAGCCCGCGCACCCTCTCGACCCCTCGATTGTGCCCGCCGACCTCGCGTCCCGCGTGCCCGCCGACTTCAGCGCTCTCACCGATCAGTGGGAGGACGAGCAGGGCCTGATGGGCTCGAGCTCGAAGCGGCTGATCCTGTTCGCGCCCGACGGGCCGGGCTGGAGCGACATCTCCGCGGTATGGGAGAACGTCGTGCACAATCCCTCGCAGGCCGGCGGTGGCCTCTCTGAGGTCGATTACGGCACCATCATCGACTCGATCGGCAACTCGGTATGAGCGACGCCTCCCCCCGCGTCGACGACGCGGGGGCGGGGCCGACCTTCTCGTTCGGCTTCAATCTCGGCAAGATCCCCGATCACGGCGAGGACGCGGACCCGATCCTCCGCGACGGCCCGGACCTCGGACTCGTCGGTGTGTTCGACGGCATGGGCGGCGCCGGCGGCACTGTCTACGAGACCCCGGACGGACCGCGCTCGGGCGCGTATCTCGCCTCGCGGATCGCGCGCGACGTGGTCGAGGACCGCATGCTCGATCTCCTCGAACCGAACTGGAACCTCAAGGGCGAGTCGGCTGCGGAGGATCTGCGCCGCTCCGTCCAGACCGCTCTGCAGGAGCACCTCGCCGGCCTGAAGGCGCCGACGAGCCGCCTCCGCTCACGCTTGCTGCGCGCGCTCCCGACGACCATGGCCGTGATCGCGCTGCAGCGCGCCCGCCGCGGCGGAGCGCGCTGGGCGTGCCACGTGCTGTGGGCTGGCGACTCCCGCGCCTACGCGCTCGACGCCTTCGGGCTGCACCAGCTCAGCACCGATGATCTCCGCGAGGTCGGCGACGCGATGTCGAATGTGCACCAGGACTCGCCCGTCAGCAACGCGATGTCCGCCGACACCGATTTCCACGTCAATTACCGCCGCGTCGAGCTCGAGGCGCCGCTCGTGCTGCTCACCGCCACTGACGGCTGCTTCGGCTACCTGCCGACCCCGATGCACTTCGAGCACCTGTTGCTCTCGACCCTCGCCAGCACGCGCTCGGCCGAGGAGTGGTCCTCGGCTCTGCAGCGCGAGATCAGCGCGGTCACGGGAGACGACGCGGCGATCGCCGTGCTGGGTGTGGGAGCGGACCTGCCCGCCATCCGCACACTGCTCGCCCCTCGGCTCGCCGCCGTGCAGGAGGAGCACATCGAGCCCTTCGACCGGATCAGCGCGGCCGTCTCCGCCGCGGAGCAGGAGCTGGCACGACTGCGCCAGCAGCAGATCGACGTCACCGGCGCCCGCTGGAGCGAGTATCGAGGCGGGTACGAGACGCACCTCAGACCGCCCGCGGTCCAGCCGGAAGCGCTCGACGCCCTGCCGGAACGCGAGGACGAAAGCCCGGCGCCCGCAGAGGAGCCCGACGACGCCGCCGCACCCGCTTCCGTGGAGCCGCAGGCTCCTTCGGAGGACGACGTCGAGGACATCACCGAGGACGGGGAGGCGGGCCGATGAGAGCCGGCGATGTGATCAACGGCTACCGCCTCGTGCGCGACTTCTCCGTCGTGGGCGCGGGTCTGAGCAAGTGGACCTTCGCCGAGCGCGGCGGCCGCGAATACTTCCTCAAGGAGTTCCTCAGCCCCACCTACCCCGACGACGCGGCCCCGGGCAGCGAGAAGACGAAGACGAAGAAGCGCGCCCGTTGCGCCGTGTTCGAGGCGCAGCACCGCGGGATGCAGACCGCGCTCGCGCCGCTGTCCGCCTACGGCGGGAACCTTATCGTCACCCTCGACTTCTTTCGCTCGGGCGCCAAGTACTACAAGGTGACCGAAAAGGTCGACGCGGAGGACCTGGGCCCGGGAGGCGTCGCCGCGCTCGATCTGCGCCAGCAGCTCGTCCTCATGAAATCTGTCGCGCACAGCCTCAAGATCCTGCACAACCTGCGGATCGTGCACGGCGACCTCAAGCCGACGAACATTCTCGTCAAGCGCACCGAGCTTGGCCACACCAGCAAACTCATCGACTTCGACAGCTCCTACATCGCCGGCCGCCCGCCCGCCGTCGACCAGATCGTCGGCACGATCAACTACTACTCCCCCGAGCTCCTCGGCTACATCCAGGAAGCGGGCGTCGCCCCGCGCGAACTCGGAGTGGCGTCCGACGTGTTCGCGCTCGGGCTCATCTACTCCGAGTTCCTCACCGGCGCTGTTCCCCCATTCGACGCGGCGCTCTATCACGAGGCGGCGGTCGCCGTCCGGTCCGGAGTGGTGCTGCGCACGGCACGCGAGGGCGTCCCGCCTGTCCTGGCGGACCTCGTCGACCAGATGCTGCTCGCCGATCCAGCCGCGCGGCCGACGATCGCGTCCGTCCACGCGACGCTGATGAGCGTACGCGCTGTCGGTGAGCCCGCCGCGACGCCCGCCACCGGGAGCGGCCTGCGCGGCTCCCTCGTCGGCCGTGCTGGCGCCGGCGCCCCCGCGGCCGCTGGGCGCGTCATCGGCAGGGCTGGCGCGGAGGCGCCTCGCGCCGCCGCATCCGCCGGGAAGCTCGTCGGGAGACTGCTCGGCAAGCTCACCGACCGGGGCCGCTCATGAGCGTCTGGCGCTGCCGCGTCTGCGAAGGCGTCAACCAGGGCGGACGCGTGTGCGCGACCTGCGGCGCCGAAGTGCCCCTCGGCGAGCCGCTGCGCGCGGCCGTCCGCACCCGCCTGCCCAGCACCACTCCCCCGGCACCGGCTCCCGTGCCCCCTCTGCCCAGCAGAAGCGAGCTCTACGGTTACCCGACTCCGGAGGAGTACGCGGAACTCGACCCCTACGAGACCGACGAACCCTCCGGCGGCTACACGTTCGTGCCCCTTCCCGGCGGATGCCTGATGACCTTCGTTCCCGGAAGAGGACGCGGACTCTGACCGATCGGAGCACTCTGTTCTGTCTGTCATAGTGAGCCAGTCATTCTTCGCCCCGACCCTCGGCGAGTCCACCCTGACGTCGTCTCCTTGCTCCGGCATCCTGAATCACAACCGCCGCAGGGTCAGTTCTTGGACCTGAGAAGGGCTTCGCGACCCGCTCGGGTTGAAGCACTCCGTACGACCCGGAACCTGGGCCCCCGACTCCACCGCTCTCCCCCTCGATAAGAAATTCATGTCTCAGGTCACCGACTCGTCGTCGCGCGCTGCTGTCGTCGACAACCCGATCAAGATCGACCTCGACGCCGTCCGCGCCGTCGCCGAGGTCGTCAACGAGCGCGACGTCGAGCTGGCGCTCTTGCCCTCGGGCACGGGGAACCTCCTCGCCCGCAACATGAAGCTGACCCTCGACGACCTCGACCGCTCGAGGCATTCCTTTACCCGCGGTCCAGCCGGCAGCAGGAGCTCATCCTCACCGGCGATCTACCGGACGATCCTGCCCGCGCCCTCCTCGCGATTGGAGCGAGAACGGAGCACGGGCCGAGCTGCCAGCACATGAACGAGAAGCGAATCAGACCGTGGAGGTACGCGAGCTAGCCGAGGTGCGATGATATGGCCTCGATCGTGGGCACCGACACCGTGTTCAGCTTCCGGATCCGTGCGGACATGAAGAAAAGGTCGATGATCAGCATGATCCACAGCGGAATTAGGAAGACGAGACCGAGACCGTACAGCGCCATCAGTGGCGTGCC
>NZ_QGDV01000020.1 GCF_003149025.1 Rathayibacter iranicus NCPPB 2253 = VKM Ac-1602 | reverse complement strand
GTAAAGAACGAGGGTGGCGGTCGGTTCCGCCGTGAATGTCTTCTGCTCGTACGTCTCGGTGCTGAACCAGCCGTCGATAATGCCGCCCGCTCGTTCCGCTTTGTAGTCGACCTGCCAGGGCCCATCGTGCGCCTGACAGTTTGCATGAGTACTCCTCTGATCTGTGGGTCTGAGGAGACTACTACTGCACAGTAGAGTTCGTTCGCGCCCGGACGGCGGCGCGCGTTGACGAGTTCCTAGTCGTTGTCGAGCAGGGAAGCCACACAGCGTTGCAGCTCCTCGAGCTGCTTCGTCACCGCGACGTCCTGATCGACGAACGCGTCATCGGCGAACTCGTCCAGGTGCCACTCATCGAAGGTCGCCTTGACCGACTTAGGCGCCACGCCACGGGCATACGTGATTTCGTGGCTCTCGATAGCCGCTTGCTCCTCATCCAAGAAGGACGTGCAACAAAGGTACATCCGGGCAGCGATCGCGATGCCCCGAACTTGAGTACTCGGGATTCTCCACGGCCGAAGACTCGCCAGCCGTTGGATCTCCTCGCTGCGCGCTTCCCGCCAGGACGCCTGCATCTCGGCCTTGGTCGTCTTCGGGTTCAGCGCCCAACGCGACCACTCGGGATCAGCATCCTTCTCCAGCCCCCACTTCTCGACCTCCTCTTCTATCCACGCGGCACGGCGTGCCTTGTAGGCCGTCATAAAGTTGGACAGGACTCGATCCGAAATGGGCGTCTTCGTCCAGAAGTCGATGTACCCCGAGACCCCGTCGTACTCGACGGGCGGGAATAGGAAGCTTCCTGTAGCAGACTCGGCCAACTGGCCCTCCGGTCGTGTCTCCGCCTGGGGCGCGAACTGTCCACCGGCGCCTCCTGGGCTGCCGCTGGGGAGGTGCTGTGGCTGAGTGATTGTCACTGTCGTACTCCCTTGATCGTAGTTGGCGTCGACGTTGAGACCGGAGCGGGTGAGCGGGGCGGCTCACTGTTCGATGAGACTCCAGCGGCCGCTTCCGCCACACGGTTCATCGCCTTCTGGTCAGCCTTGTCCCGCGCCCTCTGCTGCACCTGCTCACGCTTGGCCACTGCCGCCTGCTCCTGCGCCTGGTGAGCGCGGTACCGCTGGATCATCTGGGCGCGTTCGGTCTTTCGGGTGCCGACCGCCTTGTCGATTCGGTGGGCGACGTAGCTGGCCGCGGCGACCTGGCCGAACGGCATCGTGGCTGCTGCGACGGCGACCGCGGTGTAGCGGACTGGCCGGGAGGTCACGGCCGCCTTGATGTCGCGTCGAAGCGCGGGAGCTGCTGCGGCGGCCGACGCGGCGGTGTTCTTGATGTCGCGGCCGAGGCCGCCCCCGACGGCGGTGGCGTGCGCGCCGAGGGTGGCGCTCGCGTTGCTGGCGAGCGCTCGCGTGCGGGATGCGGTGGCGACAATCGACCATTTGGCGACAGGTGTCTGGCCGTCCCGCGCCGGGACGTTGCTCGTCGCGAGCGCGACACGGTCGAGGTTGCGCTCCCGGGTCGCGTCGATGCGCTCGCGCTGCTGCGTCGTGAGCCCGTACCTCTCGCGCTGTTTCGCCCACGCGTCGGACCGTGCCGCCTTCGCCTGTGTGAGGAACGTGGTCGCGCCGGCGGCGGCGCGCGTTCTGGCCTCGCCCATCATTCGCGTGCGGGTCTCCTTGTCGGAGGATGCGTACGCCAGCGCCTGCTGGGCTCCCCCGTAGATGGTCTTAGCCCCGCTGAGCACGCGGCCGCCGGCGTTCCGCGCGAGCGTGCCGGCTCCGCGTACCGCTCCAACCGTGTTGCTGGCCGCGAGGGCGACCCGTTCGCCCGCGCCAAGCGCACTCGCGGTTCCCGGGTTGTTGGCTCGGTCGAGCCCGCGAGCGGCGGCGAGGTCTGTTTTCGCCTCGGCCTTCCGCTCACGGGTGGACATGTTCACCTTGGCGGCGGCGGCCTGAAGGTCCTTCTGCCCTTCCTTCGCCGACGCGTTGGCGGCGTTGCGCACGCCGCCGTCCATGCCGCCCCGGTTGCCGATGCGGTTACCGATCCTGCCTCCGGTGGCGCGACTGACCATGTCGGATCCGACGCTGCGAGCAGCATCAACCGCCCGCGACTTGGCCCGCTTCGCGATGGAACTCATCACCGCGGACCCGGTTGCGCCGCCGGCTGCACCCCAGGCGAACGCGCCCTTGGGTGTCATTGGTGACGGAAGCTTGAACAGCTTCACGAAGAGGTAATGGATCATCACGACCGCGATGACGGGGGCGAGACCGGACCAGAGAAGGCCCATCGGTGTGCCTGCGCCCCAGAGGGTCTGCCCGAATGTGACCATGATCTTCGTGAACATGGCGATGAGGCCGAAGAGGAGCACCGCCCCGGCGGAGAACACCGTGACGCCGAGAAGGTGCTGCGCCATCTGCACGATCTTCTCGGTCGCGCCGTTGCGGTTGAACAGGGCGAGCAGGGTCACCGCGAACAGCGCGAGCACGAAACCGATGAGGAAGATCTTCGCGCCGATGACGAGCAACCCGATCGCGCCGAACACCAGCATCATCAGAACGGCCGAGATCACGTAGGTGATGGACGCGACGTTACCGACGGACGTGTCGGTGCCGTGCAGCGCCTTCACGAAATTCAGCACCCGCGGGTCGGAGGATTTCTTCTCGAGGTCGCCGGACGCGGTGTCGCCGATGTCGAAAGCGTCCGGGAACTGACCAGCCCCGCCGGTCCACCAGCTCTTGTCCGGGAACTCACCCGACCCACCGGTCCACCAGTTCCGGCAGTCGTCCCCGGTGACGAGGGGCCTGCCGTTGTCGGGGCGTGCGGCGCCCCAACCCTCAGCGACGGTGAAGCTCGTGCCGTCGCTGCTCACACGGCACGCCGCCCAGGCGATGAGGAAACGATCCTCCTCATCCTTGTTCCTCGCGGTGAACACGGGCCCAGCTTTGCCGGATGTGCCGGCCAGGGCAGTCTCGTTGTCGATCACCTGGTGGTTTCCGCGCTTGGAGATGTTCTGGGTCTCCTCGGCCGTGATCGTCGGAGAGTTGACCTCGAGGCCGCGACACCACATGTACGCGCCGTACGGGTTGTCCGACCCGTATTGAGCGGTCTTCCACGCTTCGATGCCGGTGGCGCGCCAGAGGCTGTTGATGACCTTCGTGATCCCACTGCTGCTGGTCGCGGAGACGTTCGCCGCGTCGTACTCTTGCAACCTGTTGTCGAGGCCGCTCTCGAATGCGTCGCAGGAGAACGACTCCCCGGCGCCACCCGGCGTGTCCTGCGCGTTGACAACCTGGTCCTGCACGGAAATGAAGCCCTGAGCGGCCTCGTTGCCGCCGAAGGACACGGCGTCGTTGACCTTCGAGACGACCCAGCCCGGTGAGCCTGGACCGGGGACGTACTTGCCGTTTGACGTGGTGCTCTGGCTGGCTCCGGCGGCCATGATCGTCAGCACAGCGACGACTACAGCGAGGCTGAGGACCCGTTTGAGGACAGCCGCTCCCCCGCGGGCCCGGCTGCGGTAGTACATCGTACCCACGGTGATCACGAGCCCGGTGGCCAGGATTCCCACCAGGGTGAGATTCGGGGTCGTCGTCGCTGTCGGGAACAGCTGCGTCCCCATCTGCCCGACGGCTTTGTCGACGGATTCACCGGCGACGTCCATGATGTTGAACTCGATGGCCGTGCGGGAGATCTCACCGTTCACATACCAGATCGTGTTCCCGGCGGTCATCGACGTGATCTGGTTCGTGTTCCGCGACACCTTCTCCGCGAACTCGCTCATGATGCTCGGGGAGAACTTGTCGTGGAACGACATGCTGGAGAGGAACCAGCGGTTGATGGCGAGGTACGGGTTCCTGATGAAAGTCTCGCTGGAATTATTCCCGTTCTTGTCAGCGGCGACAAAGACGGTCGGCGCGGAGCCGGCCGCGTCCGCGGCCGGCCCCTCAGCAAGGACAGCGGCAGCTGCGGGTGCGGCGCTGCCGACCACGACGGCGACCGCTACGAGGAGCAGGAAGGCGATGCGCTTGAATCTCACTCGATGTACGTCACTTTCAGACTGTCGTCGGCGTGCGGGTTCGCGCGGCCGATGCCGGGCGCCACCGCTCGGTGACCGTGGTCGGCGCTGGCGAAGAGATCATCGGCGTCGTCGAGGTCGGTGGGGTCGTAGGCCTCGTTCCGGATCACGGAGGGCACGAGGATGTGAAGCTGGGTGGCGAGAACGGGTTCTGAGCAGACGAACACCGTGGAGTTGACGGCCTTGCCGCGGTGCCTGTCCCACATGGACGCGTATCGACGAAGCCCGAGGCCGCGCCGGCTGCGCTGGTCGACGAGGAACAGCCCGGCTGCCACACCGATGACCGGGACGATCAGCGATGCGGCCGAGAGGCTGAAGGCGCTGAGAAGGGCGGCGACGACGAGTGCGGCGGGGACGGAAGCGGCGAGGGAGAGCACGACGACAATGAAGGTGAACCGGTTGAGTTCGACCGTCACGACGATCACCTCACGGTCGAGGTTTCGCCGTTTGCCGGTTAGGTACGTCAACCCGTAGGCGTAGCCGTAGCTCACGGTCTCCGTCATTCTGTACGCCTACTTGATGACGCCGATGAGGAAACTGAAGACGCTGATGCTGACGTTGATGATGACGCTGACCAGATTCAGGATCAGCGGGATCACGACGACGGGGCCGGCGAAGACCGCGGCAATGATGACGCTCCACCAGGGGAAGCCCGACAGCGCGCCACCTCCGCCTCCGCCCTTGCGCTTCTGCCACGCCCACGGGATCACTCCGACGAGGAGCACGACGACACCGATCACTGTGAGCGCTTCGTTCAAGCCCGTGGTGTTGCTGGTGATCGTGCGCCAGAGCGCCTCCCAGCCTGCGGCGAGGTTGATCTTCTCCATGGTGCTTCCTTCGTTTCGTGTCGGCGTCTATCGCCATGCAGCGGCAACTCGGCCCGGCGGGGCGCCTCGTTCAGTACCCTGCGGCGGGCGATCCGGCGGGGGTCAGGCCGCTGTCTTGGCTCGGCTGGACGCGATGCTCAGCGCGGATCCGTAGAGGTCCTCGGCGTAGCTGGGCTGGCGGAGCAGCTGGCCGACCGCGCGCTCCCGGTCGCTCATGCTGAGGTCGCCGAACGGGGCGAACAGGGCGGCGTCCTGCGCCTCCGTGGTCTCTCCCCGCTCCCAGTCGCGGGCGAGCTGCTCGACGCCGCCCGGGTGGCTTACGACTGCCGCAGCCGCAGCCTTCGCCCGGACGGCGTCGAGGGTGCCGCGCTGCACCTTGGGCGCGTCGGAGACGTCAGCGAAGTGGTTCCAGGCCTCAGCCTTCACAGACGAGCGCGTGTGCTTGGGGAGGGCGGTCCCGTCGCCGAGGACGAGGTCCCCGTGCGTGTTCTTACGCTCGAGGCTGTCGACAATGTCGGCGAGCGGCGAGGTGTCGTTCGCAAACGGGGCGTCGGTCTCCTCCGCGACGAGAGTGTCCCCGAAGGTGAACTCCTCGCCGAGCGGCGTGCTCAGGGACGTCTCCCTGTTTTCGAGGTAGTAGTGCGCGCCGGGGCGACGGCCGGGCTTGAACTCGGTCAGACGGATGTGGTCGGCGAGCCGCTTGTACTCGGCGCTGGTCATCGACCGGCCGAGTTCCTTCTCCTGCTCGGCGCGGGTCTTCTTCAGCAGGGCCCGGCCGGTGAGGTCCTCGTGGCGTACATTCGGGTCGAGGTACCGGGACGCGACGGCCCGCGCGGCCGCGTTCAGCAGCGCCGGATTGTCACGGAGGGCGGAGAGACCGTTCGTCCGCTGCTGGGCGAGCAGGTCGACGATCGTGTCCTGTGCGATGTCATCGCGAGTGTCCGGGCTCATCTGGTATCGGAATGCGAACCGGCGGGCGGCCCGCTGAATGGCTGCAACTCCGACTGCGTCGTCGATGAGACGCGCGGCGCGCTCGCTGGTCTGCGTGAGGGTGCCTTCGAGTAGCGAGCCGGCGCCCTGCGGCGTCAGCGAGCCGGCCCCGTAGTTGAGGCTCGCCTCGGGATCGGTGTTCTGCTTAGTCGTGAAGCTGCCCGCGTTGTTCGGGTGGCCGCGCGGGTGCATGTCGGCGTTCCAGTCGGTCATGGTGGGCATGTACGCGGCGCGCGGCCGAAGTTGCACGCCGGTCTTCGGATCAGCCCGGAGACACGCTCGGCCTGCGGTAGTCGAGCCCGTTCGCACGCGCGAACGTCTGAATCGCCTCGATCGTCAGCTCGACGACGATGTCGGTCGGCCCGACGAGACTGTCCGTCTCGCTCATCACGTTCAGCTCGCCCGTGCTGTCGCCCATCGCCGCGGTGAGGATCTCGCCCTTGCGCTCGAGGACGCGCTGCACGTGCTCGTCGATCGTTCCGAGCGCGATGAGGAAGTCCGCCGTGATCGCATTCTGCTGACCGATGCGGTGCTGACGGTCGATGGCCTGGCCGATGAGGGCGGGAGTCCATGCGAGCTCGGCGAAGCAACTGTTGGCTCCTCTGGTGAGGGTGATGCCCACACCGGCCGCAGTAATCCCGCACACGAGCACGGGTAGCTGCCCCGCCTGGTACCGGTCCAACGCGAGGTTCTTGTCCTTGTCGCTCGTGGCTCCGACGATGACTCCGTGCGGCACTTTCGCCTCCGTCAGCGCCGTGGTGATCGCGTCCAGCACGTTCTTGTGGTGGATCCAGACGACCAGCGGTTCCAAGTAGACCGGGTTTCCGTTGGGGCCGGACACGGTTGCTACGGCGACGTGCTCGAGGATGCGCTCGACCGCGGTCGGGACCTTCAGGAGCCCAGCGGCTTGCAGGAGGAGGGAGACGAAGCGCAGGCTCTCCTGGGCGTACTCGACGATCTCGTCGACCGGCTCGTCCTGCCCCGGGCGAACAGCAACATGGGACGGCAGCCGCTTGTAGGTGCTATGGAACTCCTCGACCCATTTGGTGATGGTCTCGATGATCTCGGCGTGCGCGGCCCGGTAGGGCTTGAGGTCGACGTCAAGCAGGATCGCGCGGCGACTAACAGGGGGCAGGTCCGGTAGCACGCGCTCCTTCGTGCGTCGCACCCACACGTGCTTGCGGAGCAGGTCTAGCAGTTCGGGAAGGTGCTGCTTGCGCGCGTGCCACGTGCCGTATCGGTCCTGCCTGCAGTAACGGTTGAGGAACGCGGACGGCCCGCCGAAGACGCTGGTGAGGTGACCGGTGAACTCGAGGATGGGGACGAGGTCCTGGGGGCCGGCGAGCATGGGGGTGCCCGTGATCGCGACGCGGCGCAGGCCCGGGACGCTGGTGACGAGGTCGAGGACAGCCTCGGATCGTTTGCCGCCGATGGTCTTCGCGCGATGTGCCTCGTCGTAGCCGGCGATCGTCGGCGCCCACGCGCGGATACGGTCGACGACGGTGGGACGATTGGCCAGGAGCGAGTCGGCGACGACGACGACCTTCTTGCCGTCCAGGGTCGGCTCTTTCCGACCAGCGCGGAACGTCGCGATCTCCTCGCTCGTAGCCAACCCGGTCATCTCGATCTCGCGGCCCCAGTTGGTCAGCACGACGGGAGGACAGATGACCAGGGTCCGCTCCGACCTGAGGACAGCGGCAGCGGCGATGAAGCTATAGGTCTTGCCTACGCCGGGTGAGTCGCACAATGCAGTGTGGCCCGCCGCGACCGCGAGCGTTCCGGGCACCTGGTGACCCATCAGCGTCACTCCGAACCAGGCCGGCAGGTGGCCGACGATGGACGCCGCGTCGCGGATTTCCTGGGGCACGTCCGCCTGCGTAACAGCCGACCCGAGCGTGGCAGCGAGCCGCTCGGCGCCGGGCACCGCCGGCGAGTCGTTGTGCACCTCGATGGCTCGCTGGATGACATTTTCCGGGAAACTGACGCCGCGGCGGACGGTACCGCGGTCGAGGACGTCAGCGACGGGCATGTTCAGCCGGCCGGACTTCTTGTCATAGGTGGCGGCGACGCCGACACGCTCCCGGGTGAGGTCGAAGCCGAGGAACCGGTGACGCACCCAGACGGTCCGCCGGTTCGGCGCGAGCATCGCAACCGGTGTGACGAGCTGGTTGATGGAGGTGACTATCGCGAGCGGGTGGTCCCCGGTCGGATAGATGACCTGCACGCCGGCGTCGACGAGGATCTGCTCAGGGTTCTCGCCGAGCCCGGTGACCGTCCAGCTCTTCGTCTTCACGTCGAAGGCGCGACCGGGGAGACCGCGGACCCAGTCGAGCATGGTGACCCGGGTCTGGGTGTGGTGGCGCATGAAGCCGGTGAAGGTCATCCGCAGGCGCGGGTACGCGATCGTCCCATCGAGCTCGGCGTAGCCGGTGGGTTGATTCTCAACGGCCGCTGGCGTGAGTGCGAAAAGAGTCATGCGGTCGCATGTGGCGCGATTGGCGGAAGCCGGATGAGCGCGACATGGGCGGTGTGCAGGGGTTCGGCGCCGCTGCAAGGCTCCTCGCCGTCGGCGCTGGCAGCGGCGTCCGTGAGGGTCCGCTCCTCGCGGAGGCGCTGCACGATGGTCCGGTTCCTGGAGCCGTCGAGGATGCGCCAGCCGAAGACGATCAGCCAGACGGCCGCTCCGACGAATGCGGCCGCTCCCATGTGGTCGCCCGTGGCGGCCTCGACGATCAGGTTCAGCAGGTCGGCGCAGACAACCATCATCAGTGCCCCGCGTTGGACGGTCGCAGCCCGGTACCGTTGGGCGCTTCCGGGCACGGCCAGTACCCGGCAAATCGAGGCGGCGCAGTAGACGATGGTCAGCGCGATCGTCGGGATTGTCATGAGCGTGTCGAGCGCTTCGAGATTCAGGAGGGACGTCACCCCGGCCTCTATGCGCGGCGGCGTCAGCAGCCGGCAAGGACCTCCTGGATCTTCGCCTTGTCGGCTGTGGAGACCGTGAGCTGGTACTTGGTGAGCACCGTCACCGTCGATTCGACGTAGTGGCAGGCATCGGCGGCGTTGGAGGGCATCCACTCGGACGGGCCCTTGCCGCCCTTGGCGCCGTTGGCGGGGCCGTCTGCAGCGAGGAGGACCACCGGGTCGTTCGCGTAGGTGAGGCGCTGCTCGTTGGTCCAGTTCCAGGCTCCCGACTGCCACGCTTTGAGCAGAGGCACAATGTGGTCAATCTGCACTGCCGAGCTCGTCTTCACGCCGCGGACGAACTCGATCGTCTTCCCGGTGTAGGGGTCGGCGAGCGTGCCGGTGGCGACCTTGCAGTCATTGCCGGCGGTGAAGACGATGTTGGTGAGGTCACGGTGGAGGATGTCGTTTCGGCTATCGCAACCGTTCTTGTCCGTGTCCGCCCATGGGGTGCCGAACTTCGCCCGGTCGTAGATGGGGATCCGGATCTGTGGCGTGATCGTCAGCGTCTCGAGGGCGGCGAGGTACGCCGCAGCGTCTTGGCTGGCGGTGGTGACGTCACCTCCGCCCTCGCCTCTGCTACCTGAGGCGAGGCCGTCCGCGATGTCGTCACCGAAGTCGGTGACTGAGTCGGTGGCGTGTTGTGACGCGCGCCCGAATCCGTCGACGTTGTCCGCGGTGTCGTCGCCGAGCGCCACTCGGATTGGGGTGACGATCGCGGAATCCCAATTGCCCTGCTGGATGATGAAGCCACAGAAGAGTCCGAGCACGACGATGACGACGGCGAGACGTCTGAAGAAGGTACGCATGTCCGGGATGTAAGCGGCGGCACTCAGAAGGTGCGCTCGGGCGGGACGTGGTGGTGGGCCGTTAATCGATCCGGAATTACGTCCACGCGGTCGAGGTCAGGGAAGGACTCATCGACAGGCGGCGGCTGGATCGGGGTGACGTATGCAAGCTCGCCGCTCAGCGCGGGCGGTGGGGCGGTGACGGGCTCGGCGGACCGTTCGATCGGATCTGACGGCGCCGGTGCCCGCAGGACAGGCGGCAGGACCTTCTGCACAGTCGTCGCTCTCGGCCCGACGGCGGACGCCTTCACAACCGGCCCTCCGCAGCCCAGTGTGATCGTGCAGCGTGCGGGTGGTGGTGCCACGTCAGCAAAGGCGAACCGGCCGCAGACCCGGCAGGCGAAGATCGTCCTCATCGGCTTGATGCTGAGGTACGGGAGCACGTCCATGTGCTCGTCGAGGAGAGTCTGCTGCGCGTCGGTGAGGATGATGTGCTCATGGGCGTCTGGACGCCGGGCGAGGTCCCGCCAGGTGTTGGTGCCGGAATTCTTCAGGATTTGCAGCGCGAGGTTGACCGCCTGCACGGCTGAGGGGGCGTCCCGGATGTGAACGATGCGACGGTCAGCTTTCCGCTTCGGTGCTGCCATCAGAGGTGACGTCCCGCGCGCAGAAGAGCGGCGACACCGGCGACGGTCGATACGACAGCCATGCCGAGGAGGCTGTTGAGGCTGGTGTCGTTGAGCACAGTGCGCAATACCTCGAGGGCGGCACCGACAGCCACGAGGAGCCAGCCGAGGCGGGCGAGCCGAGTCTCACGGAGCGTAGGTTCGTCAGGGTTCATGGACCGTCTATGCGCGGCCTGCGCACGCGTTGCGGACGGTCAGGACAGGGGGTAGTCCGGCTCGCCGATGCGGATGACCTGACCGAGGGTCGGGGTGTTCGGATCACCTGACCATTCGATGGTGACGTTCCAAATGCCGCGTTGCTGCTGGCTGTAGCGTTCCGGTTCTCCGTAGCTGCCCCAGTAGTCGGCGATGACGTCGAAGGTGACCGTCGTCGGCTCCTGGGACACGAACGCTGCGTACGGTTCCCCGTGCGTGGCGCCCTTCGCGACCCAGTCGACTTCGCCGTCGTGCCGCTCGAGCGCGAGCCCGGTGAGCTCGTCGGCGACGTCTGCGCTCGCTCCGGCGGCGAGCAGTCGCGCTTCCCGGTCGGCGGCTGTCTCTGCCGAGTCGAACATCGCGTACGCCTGGACGACGGCGATCGCTTCGGCGCGAAACGCGGACAGGTCGACGGCAGGGTGGAGGAGATCATGTTCGCCGTGCGTGAGGTTCTCCTGCATGTCAACGTTCGCCTCAGCGTCCTCCGGTGGTTCCACGTCGTCGTTGACGGGGCTGCTCTGCGCCGTGAACGTCGGCGTCGGCGTCGGGGTGGGCGCTACGGGGCCCGGTCGCAAGGCCCCCACGACAGCGATGAGGGCGACGGCGACGAGTGTGACGGTGCCTGCGGCGAGCAGGATGAGTCTGGTGCGTGGTGACATCGGGTCCTCAGAACGTTGGGGTGGTGGACAGGTCGCTGCCGACAGGGATGACGCGAAGGTCTATTCCCTTGGCGAGGAGGAAGTAAATCGGGTCCTGACCGAAAGCGTCGCCGACGGCGCCAGCGAAGGTGCGGAAGTCGAGGTGCGGACCGTAGGCGAGACCGGTCATCCCGGAGTTCCCGATGTGCTGCCCGGCGGTGACGGTGTCGCCGACGTTGACGAGGACCCCGCCGACGTTCAGGTGGTTGTACTGCGAGTGGGAGCCGTCGCCGTGCTCGATGGTGATCGTGTTGCCGAGGCCACCCGAGCCGGAGTGCTGGGCTTCGACGACAGTCCCGCCCGCGACAGCGACGATCGGCGTGTTCATCGGGACGGCGAGGTCGATTCCGTAATGGAAAGGTCGAGCGCCGGGCACCCCGAAGCGGGGCCCGTAGAAGTCCACGTAGCTCAGGCCTGCAGTGCCGATGGCGATGGGGCTCGTCCATCCGCCGACGATGCCGGGACCGGAACCGCCGCCGCCGCAGCTACCGGTCGTGCCGGGGGCGGTGCTGGGGGTCGTGCCGGGTGTGCCTGGCACTCCGCCGTTGCCGACTCCGGTGATTAGGGTCGACTCGGCGGGGATGGGGACGACTTGGGCTGTGGCGAAGTTCGCGTTGACGAACGCGGTCGCGGCCTGCTCGTGCTTGTCGTAGTGCGGCCGCAGCCCGTCCTGGTAGATCTGCACGTTGATGGCCGCTTCGGAGAGGACCATTGTCTGCCAGCCGGCGACGCCGGCGAGTCGTCCGAGGAACGTTGCCGCGGCACCGTCCGCGCTCATCCGCAGGGCCAGCGAGCCCCAGCCCGCTTTGCGCTGCTGGAACAATCCGCGGCTGTCCGGACCGGCCGTGTCGCCGTAGTCGATGCGGCGCATCCCGGATTCCTGGTACGCGGTCGCGACGGCGATGATCGCCGCTCGTCTCTGGTCCGATTCGGACGCGAACGTGGACTTGGCGACGCCGACGATGGTGATGGTGTTGGTCATCTGCTCGGTGTCGAACGCCCACTCGCCGACATTGGTCCCACCAGGAGCTCCCGAGCCCCCCAGAGTCGACGTGCCACCGCCCGGGGTACAGGTGAGCGTCCCCTGGCCGAGGAACCACTTCAGCGCCTGGTCGAACACCTGCCCGGCTTCCGCTGAGCTGAGCCCGTACGCGGTCAGCGCCGCGACGTACATGTCTTTCACGCCTTTCGCCGCTGCCTTGTGTGCGTCGCTCGTTCCAACAGTGCGGTTGCTGTCACTGACGTTGAAGACAGTTCCGATTCCGAGGTCGCGGAATTCCCGGTTGGGGTCGGTTTTGCGAACCTCGGCGACGAGCTTGTCGGTGTCCAACGGCACGTTCTTCTTCTGGCTGACTGCGAGAGTTACCTGCCAGGGCACCTCACCGCGGCTCGTGCCGGTGATGAAGTCGTAGACGGTCTCCCGATCGACGCCGGACTCTTCCACGGCGGTGGCGGAGATCTCGTTGTTCGAGTCGACGAGCATCCCGATGCTGGAGATGACCGTCGTGGCGATGAACAGCGGGATAGCGACGAGTGTCACGACGAGGAAGACGACGGCGCCGATGATCCAGCGGCGGGCAGTCCTGTTCTTGACAAGCGCCGTGACCGCGCCTTTCACCGACCCTGCCACGAGCGCCGTGCCGCCGCTGGCGGCACCGGCAACGGCCGACTGGGCGGCGCCCTTCCCCGCACCTTTGACGATGTCGCCGACGACGCCTTTCACCGCGGCGACTTTCGTCTCGGGTTCCGGCGTCGACCGCTGCTGCGCGATACCGCGAGCGATGCCGGTGAGAGAGGGCTGCCCAGTCGGCTTCGGGCTGTCCACACGCAGTTTCGGACGCGCCTGGATCTTCGGGGAGCTCTCGGGGAGCTTCGGGGTCTCGGCCATCAGCGTCCGTACCATTCCCCGACGAGGCGGTTCATGCGCACGGTGAAGTACTTCCGCCGACGACGTTCGATGCGTTTGCGGTAGAAGGCGCTGAGCATCTTCGGACCTTTAGAGAGATTGCATGCGGCGCAGGCGGCGACGAGGTTCTGCATCGACGTGGCACCGCCCTTCGACCACGGGTAGAAGTGGTCCGCGTGGTGGGCGTTGCGGGAGCAACGGAGGAAGAACAGTGCGCCGTCGAACTCGCACCTGCCGTCAGCACGAGCGAACCCGGTCGTTCGCTGCGGACCGGTGAAGGCGCGTTGCGGGTCGGTGGACGCGCTGCCTCGCGAAGCTCGAGCGACGATCGCGAGCAGCACGACGACGCCTGGCAGAAGCAGAGCGGGTACCGGGTTCCGGCTGACCCAGGTCAGCAGGGTGTCGACAACGTCTAGCAGGGTGTGATCTCCGCGAACATCTCGGCAAAGTCCTCCGGGGTCATCTGACCGAACCAGGTGGGCGCGTACTCCTCGGCGAGTTCGTCCTCGGGAACGTTGACGGTGGCGAGAAGCCGCTGTGCGGTCGGGTCTACGGTGCCGGCTGCTACTGCGTGCATTGCCCACTCCAACTCGCGCTAATACTGACGGCGCTTCCGCTGGTCGCGGAGGCGTAGTAGGTTCCGGCCTTGCCGGACACGGTGACAGAGCCGCTGCCGGACCCGGAGCCAGCACCTGACACGGAGATCGCCCCGGACGAGGCGAACGTGACGGTCGCGGAACTGGAGCAGCTGACGGTAAGAGACGCGGTGAAATCCTGTGCCGCCGGCGCCTCCGGCTCGGGTGCCGGCACGGGTGCGGCGGGCGGCGACCCGCTGTTCGCTGCCTCTTGCTTGGCGGCAATGCGGGCGGCTTCCGCTGCTGCGGCCTGCTCGGCGGCGACGCGAGCGGCCTCCGCTGCTGCCACCTGCTCCGCGGCGACGCGAGCCGCGTCGTCGGCGGCGGCTTTCACCGCCTGGGCGTTCTGGGTGTTCGCGGTGACGGTGGCTGTCGCGGTCCCGAGCTTGGATGCGCACTCGGCCATGTCGGTGACGCTCTTCTCATCAGCGAGGACGCCAAAGCATTTGGATATCTGCTCGGCGAACACGGCTCGTTCTGGTTCGGGGATCCAGGTCACGGACGCGTCGTAGACGGTCTTCGACCCCTCAAGCTGGTCTTTCAGCTCCGCCTGCGTGCGCAGGATGTTTTTAACGTTGGGGCCAGGCGTCGGGGCGAGGGTCACGATCGGGGCTGGGCCGACAACGCCTTCGGCGAGCGTGGTGACGAGGGAGTTGATGACCGGCCATTGCCAGACGGCCCCGGCGCCGAGCGCGACGACTACGAGGACGGCACCGGTCGCGCGTGCCGCCCGGGTGGTCAGATACCAGCGAAGGGTCGCTCGGCGGGTACGCAGCAGGGAGATAGGGCGGTCACGGCCCATGAGGATCTCCCTTCGGGTTGAGGCAGAGGGATGGTGGGGTCGCACGGCGTGCGCGACCCCACCAGAGGTGTCCTAGAAGCTAGAACTGCACGTCGGCGCCGGGCGCGCCCGCGACGGGCACGAGCACCGGAGTCGTGACGGGGGCGACCGCGGGAGCCGCCACGGGAGCCACGGGAGCGGCCACGGGAGCCGCAGGCGCGGCGACCTGCGGGACGACCGGCGGCGCCGTGGTTACCCCGTAATCGGGTGCGCCTTGCGGGCGGGCTGACGCCTTCGTGTAGACGGCGGTGCCGTACTTCAGTGAGATCGCGACCTCATCGGCCTGGACCTCAACGGAGACGCGATTCTCCTGGGTCTTCGTATCGACGTAACCCCGCTGCTTCCAGGTGCCCTGGACCACGACCCTCTGGCCCTTGCGCGCGCTCGCAGCGAGGTGCTCCGCGTCGTAGCGCCAGATGGAGCAGCGAGCGAAGAACGCATCGCCGTCCTTCCACTCGTTGGTCGCTCGATCGAATACGCGCTCGGTCTGCGCGACCGAGAAGTTCACCACGGCGACGCCGCTTTCGGTGTACTTGAGCTCAGGGTCCTCGGTCAGGTTGCCGACGATGATCGCTGGGATGCTGTTTGCCATTTGGTTTCGTCCCTTACTGTCGCCCACCGCAGGCGTCACCTCGGTGGGGGTGCAGGCCTGTTGGGCGGAAGTGCCCGTCGGTGCCTGCTTGTTTCCTCTATGCGCGGTCCGTTGGCGAGCTGTCAGTGGCGCTGGCGAGAGAGTCGATGACGGTGCCGCGCAGACGCGCGATCACCGTAGATTCGCGATGGCCTGTTACGTCGGCGACCTGGCTGAGGAGCGTGGCCGCGACGTCGACGAGACCGAAGATGATGCTCTGGTGGCTCGTCGTCCGCAGGAGCGCGTGCATGTCCTCGGCCGTCTCGGGCGTGAACACCTGCGCTCGGCCTTGGATGAACACGTCGTGGGAGCTGAACGCCTCGAGGACGGCGAGGCCGGTCAAAGCGCGTTCCAGCGCGTTCTCGTCGGCAGGAACGGCCGTGGCGAGGTACACCTCCCGGAACGCGCGAGCGTGGCGGAGGTGGTCACGGATGTCGGGCATGGCCCGGTGCGGTTTCGCGGGAAGTGGCGGGAGGATGTCTAGCTTCGTCGCCCGCTTGTACGCACGGACCTGCACGCCGACGTCGTCGGACCAGTAGGTGAGGCGCGCGGCAAATCGCGGCATCTGAGCGGCGACGACCCGGCGGTCGAAGTGGCCGACGCCGCTTCCGGCGAGGGCGATGTCGTGGGCGCCTTCGAAACGCGCGATCATCTCGAGGATACGGTCCTCGGCGTCACGGACGGTGTGCTTGGGTAGGGACGGGTTTCGGACGTCGTCGAGCAGACCGGACGCTGTGTGCATGGCAAGTACCGTCGGGTTCGCTTCGACCACACGGATGCCGTCCAGGCTGGGGTCGAATAGCATCTCGAACGCGTCGAGCTCGGTGTACTCCTCATCGGTGGCGATGACGCCGACCTCCCAGAGCTCGGAGTCGGAGTCGAGGCTGACTCCTTCGAAGTCCAGGTGAATGAGCGCGAGCGGCTTCTGCAAGGTCACGATGTCTCTCGATAGGGGTGCTCGGTGATGCCGGAGCGTGGTGCCCCGACATCGCTTCTATGCGCGGTGACCTCAGGCGGTGCGCGTGAGTGCCAGCGCGGGCGAGGCCGTCCGCCCGATGACCTCCTTGCGGACGCGGACGTTGTGCAGCTTCACCGTCGTCGTCGGCTTCTTGTGCGCCGATGGGCACCGGTGGCCATTTGCCTCGTCGTAGTAGCGACCGCAGACGTCGTGCCGGCCGAGGGCGACCCGGTCACGTTTGTACTTGATGAGGCGGTTGTACACGGCGCCCGGCGACGTTGAGAAGCGCACCTGTTCGTACTCCTCCCGGCCGACGGTGTAGCCGTAGACCCGACCGTTCAGGCTGATCACTATCTGCTGGGCGGCGTCGTTGTAGCCGACACCGCGGATCCAGTCGGACTGAGGGGTCTCCACGAGCTTCACGCCACCGGCCGCGAACCGCTGACGCCGGCGCTCGAGCAGGTCCTCCACTTGGCCGAGCGCTCGGGACGGGCGACGGTCCTCGAGCGTGGCGGACACCGCCTCCGACACGTACGAGGCCGCCGCGGGCGGCATCTCGAGGCCGGACACTGACCACTCACCGCCGACGCCCTTCGTGACACGGACGTAACCGGAGACCGTTCCGCCGGGGTACTCGGCCTCGACAGGCACGTCGAACGTCTGCCCATTGATTTCCTCCGCGTACCGCTTGATGGACGTGACCGACGGCATGCGCACGGCGACGCCGGCGCCCCTGTACAGCATCCGGTGCGTGCGGCGATGCTCGGTGAGCGCGCGGCCGTTCGTCATCGCCGGGGTGTAGTCGTCCGGCATCTGGTGGTAGCTGGCCTTCGGCGCGAACTCCGCGCGGTTGAAGTGCGACTGCCACCACCGGTTGATTCCGTCTGTGCGGCGGGGCGTGCCGTCGGCGGGTCCGCTGCCGGCGCGGACGTAGCCCGCCTCTCGTAACGCCCGACGACGAGCGCGGAGCTGAACGGCGACGTCGCCGGGGTTGGAGACCGCGGTCAGGCTCACCTCGGGCTCGGAGCGCAGGTGAGTGAGGAACTGGCCGCCGCCACCGGCCGGGGACTCGGCGGGACGGCGGACGACGTCCTGCTCACGCCAGGAAGATTTGTTGACCATGCTCCGCATGTACGTGGCGCGCGAGCAAAGCTGCTCACCCAGTTTCCGCGGCCACCTCGATGACGGCCAACGTCGTGATGAGGTCCGTGTCGACGACGGCGAACGAGGTGCCGTGCTCCGACGGCCAGGTGTTCAAGGTCGGCTGAGTGCCGGTGAACGCGAGCACCCGCTGCGCGAGCTTCGACGTCGGCATCAGCCCGTTGCGCCGGACGATGTCGGTACTCCCGTCGTAAGGGCGGGCGACGAGCACGCGCAGGCTCGAGTCGACGACAGGCAATGGGGAGGGCTCCGGCGCAGGCTGCGCCTGCGCCGGAACGGGTGCGGGCGCCTTCGCCGCCGTCGTGCGCGATGCCTGCGGCCGGGGCACGGTGGCGAACGCAATCCTCGGGATGTCGGTCGGCGGGAGGTGACCCTGCACCGGGTCATGCACCGGGACGGGATACACCTGGTTCACCTGCAGCTGATGCTCGGTCGTTTCGACGACGTTGTCTTCGTCGTCCTCCGACTCGAATACCCGGATCTTCACTCGCGCGCTGACGGCGAGGACGCCGCCGATGTTAGGCATCGTGCCGGCCATCTTGGTCGCCTCGACCGTGTCGTTCCACATGACCGCTTCGACGCTCGCTCGCGGGCCCTCGATGGTGAGGCCGGCCATCTGACCGCCGCGGTACGGCTTTTCCGCGTACCGTCCGAGGAGCCCGAGCACGGTGACAGACGCGCCGTCCTCGTTCGGGACCTCTTCGACGGCGGACGCGCGCATGTGGAACGATCGACCGCCCGCCTCACGGTGGTGGCGCCACGCGGACACCTCGTCGTGCAGCTGGATGAGGGGGTGCGTGCCGAGGCTGACGAGCAGGCGCTGACGCTGTCTCGCGGAGCGTTCGAGGTAGCCCCATTCGATGGGCGGTGGCACGATGTCGTTGCCAGTCTTTGCGATGCGCGCGGTCGCGTGCTGACCCATGCGAGGTCCGAATTCGTCTAGCGCGCCCGCTTCGACGAGACCTTCGAGGTGGTTCGTCGGCAGGTACTTCAGGCTGTCGCTCCCGTCGGCGGCGCTCCCGCCCTGGCGGACACGGTTGGCGACGTCGGCGAGGGAGGTGAACGGCTTGCCGGACTCCTCGCGCACGCGCGCGATGCGCTCTCCGCTGTCGCCGACGCCCTTGATCTCTTTCAGCCCCAGCCGCACACTCGTCGGGCCTTCTGGGCGGGAATGCGCGCCGGAGCGGTTGACGTCCGGGGCGAGAACCTCGATGCCTTCCTCGGGCAGGGACCGAAGCGCCTGCTGACGCTTTTCCGGCTTCTCGGTCACGGCGAGGATCGCGGCTCCGTACGCGGCTGGCCAGTTCGCCTTCAGGTAGGCGGTGATGTACGCGAGTTGCGCGTACGCGGCCGAGTGGGAGGCGTTGAAGAGGTACTCGCCGGAACCCTTCATCGCCTCCCACATGACGAGGGCGGTGCGCTCACTCATCGCAGGTGACGTGATCTTTCCGGTGATCGGGTCGCGGAAGTCCTGCACACAGCCGGCGATGAACATCTGGCCGACCTTGGCCATTTTCACCTTGTCCTTCTTGCCGACGGCGCGGCGCAGGAGCCCGCGGGCATCGACGTCGAAACCGGCCATCACGCGCCCCAGAGACATGAGCTGCTCCTGAAAAACGAGAGAACCCAACGTTTCCCCGAGCACGGAGGCGATCACCGCCTGCTCGTTGGGGTCACTCGTGAAGATGCTGTAGTCGACGGCTTCACGGCCGTTCTTCCGGCGTGCGTAGTGCTGATCCATGCCTGCGGACAGGGGCCCGGGGCGAAAGAGCGCGACGAGAGCGGAGAGGTCACGGAGGTTGGTCGGGCCGACGTCCTGAGCGAGCTCGGTCATCTTCGGGCTCTCCAGCTGGAACAGGCCTGAGGTTCGTCCTTCCCGGATCGTCCTGAACGCCGCGTCGACACGAGGGTCGCCCTGCGTGTTCGGGTGCGGCATCCGGTCGAAGTCGAGCTGCTCCCCGGTCTGCTCGTAGATGAAGGTGATCGCCTGGTGGGCGATGTCGAGGTTCCGCAGCGACAGGATGTCGAGCTTCAGGAGCCCAAACGCTTCCGCGTCTTTCGAGTCCCACTGGGAGACCCACCGGCCGGTCTTGCTGTCGATGCGCAGCGGGATGAGGTCGGTGAGGTCGAGGTCGGAGACGATGACGCCGCACGCGTGGATGCTGACCCCGGACACGGTGCCGGCGAATTGGCGGGCGAGAGCAACGACCTCCTCACCTTTCTCCCCCAGCTTGGCCAGTTGGTCCCGGAACGGGTCGGCCTCGCCGAGGGTGAGGTCCTCGAGCTGGGCGAAGGTGAACGGGTTGCCGCCAGCGATAGGTACCACCTTCGCGAGCTTGTCGCCGACACTGCCTGCTTCGAGTACTCGAGCGGCCGACTTCAACGCCTGCTTCGTCTTCGCCGATCCGAAAGCTCCGATGAGAGCCACGCAGTGCGATCCCCACTTGCGCTGCAGGTAGTCCAGGATGTCCGCGCGGCGGAGCGCCTCGAAGTCGACGTCGAAGTCCGGGAAGTCCGGCCGCCCGGGCTCGAGGAACCGCTCGAAAAGAAGGCTGTTCTCCAGCGGGCACAGTCCCGTGATGCCGAGGCAGTACGCGGTGATGGAGCCGGCGCCGGAACCGCGGCCGGGACCTACGAGGATGCTGTTCGCGCGAGCCCACGCGACGATGTCATGGACGATGAGGAAGTAGTCGATGAACCCGGCGTCGCGGATGATCGCGAGCTCCTCGTTCAAGCGCGCGCGCACGTCCGGCCGGAGAGTCAAGTCGCCGTACCGGGAGATCGCGCCCTGCGTGACGAGGTGATGGTAGTAGTGGAGGTTGTCCGAGAAGCCGTCCGGTGTCGGGAACGCTGGCAGCTTCGGCGCGGGGCGCGGGAGGACCCGGTCGTCGACTCGGTCGGCGACCAGCATGGTGTTCGTGACAGCCTCAGCCCACCATGCCTCGGGACGGAGATCGAGCATCTCCTCCTCGCTGCGGTGGTGGTAGCCGGTGCCGGAGAAGCGGTAGCGCTTCTGGTCGGAGACGAGCGCCTTCGTCGACACGGCCAGCCAGGCGTCGTGGGCGTCGGCATCGTGGGCGTGCGTGTGGTGGGAGTCGTTCGTGGCGACGAGTGGGATGTCGTGCTCCTGCGCGAGCTGCACGGCAAGGTGGAGAAGGGCCGACTCCGACTCGATGCCGTGCTCCATCACCTCGACGTACACGTTCTCGCGACCAACGGTGGCAATCATCTTGAGCAGATTCGCCTCCGCCTGCGAGTAGTCACCGCGGGACAGCGGTCCGAGGATCGGCCCCCCGAGACAGCCGGAAAGGATGACGACACCTTCGGCGTGCTGCTTCACGAGGGCGTAGTCGATGCGGGCGTATTTGCCCCATTTCGTCTTCTGTGCCGCGTTGTTGATGCGGACGAGGTTCCGCCAGCCGGTCTCGGAGACGGCGAGGAGCGTCAGGTGCTCGTACTTCTTGGTCTTGGTCCTGGACTTGGCCGGTTTCGGCTCCCCGTTCTCGTCGAGGCCCCCCGCCTCGTCATCAGCGTCGGCGCTGTCATCGCTGTCGTCCGCGAGTTCGCCGTCGGCGAGTTCGACCTGGTTGTGCTGGAAACGGTCGCCGATAGCGAGGTACGCCTCGATGCCGGGAATGAGCTTCACGCCGTGCAGGTCCGCCGCGTTCTGCGCTTTCCACAGACCGCCGAGCGTGCCGTGGTCGGTGATCGCGAGCGCCGGCTGGCCGAGCGCGGCCGTCCGCGCGAACAGGTCCGAGATCTTCGCGAGGGAGTCGAGTTCGCTGTGCTCCGAGTGGGTGTGCAACGACACGTAGCGTGACGGGGAGGCAGCGTCGGTCATGAACGGTCTATGCGCCCACTGCCCGGCAGATGCGCGAACGCCCCAACCAGAAGGGTTGGGGCGTTCACGTCGAGCACCTACGTGACGGTGCCGGCCTCCGCCGCGGTCGGCTGCTCGTCGAGCAGGGCGGACAGGAGGACAGGAACGCCGCGTAGGTACTGCGCCCGCCCGCTCTTCGGGTTCGTCAACCCCACGCGAACGGTCGAGATCTGCTCCGTCCGTGCGTACTCCGCGCACAGTCCCTCCGACCACACCGACGACCATGCGGCCGTCGGGTTCGCGCCGTGCAGGATGCGTCCCGGGTAGAACTTCTGCGCCTCGTTGAACGCGGTGGTGTGCTCGAAAACGACGACGGGCGTCCTACCGCTCGCGGTCATGCCGAAGTGGCCGATCTTCAAGCCTTTCGGCACCCACGCGTCCTGGGAGTCCTTCGTCCACCCCAACGCACTATTCACCGACGCAGCTATCGCGGCAGCGTCATCGCCGTCAACCGGGTTCACCGGGTACGGAGGTTGGCCGACCGCATGAGTGTTGCCGATGTGGGCGCGACCGGAGGCCATCAGCTTCGTCAGCGTCTGAACGAGCATGGCACCCGGGGTCGATTCGCGCTGACGCTCGATGGTCTTCGCCGCCTGAGCGAACAGCTCCTGCATGTACGAGCCGGGCCCGCGTCCGAGCTTGTCGATGAGCGGGTCCTCGGGGTCGAATCCTGCCCAGAGCGCCAGCTCGCGCAAGACCTCAAACGTGATCGCGAGGTCGGCGGCGATCGCCGCATGACGGGCGGCCTCCCCGGCCGACATCCCGTGCTCTTCCAAGAGGACCGTCTGCCCGAACGCGGCGAGGGAGCGGACACTGTCCTTGAGTGCCCGGAGTCTCTCCGGCCAGGCGGTGCCGTAAATGTTGTCCTCGTCGTTCAACCAGAATCGGATAAGCGCGGCGGTGAGGCGGGCGGGGGCGCCGTCGGTCGCGTTCAAGGCGTCGACTTTCGCGACCGCGTCTCCGTTGGAGAACATGTCCTTGGGTGTGCTGATCGCGACGATGCGCTCACGGATGGACGCGACCTGCGGTTCGTTCTCCGCCGTCATCACGAGCAGCGCGGTCGGCATGCTCTGCTCGCGTTGGGTGTTCGTGCGACCGTCCATCTTGCGTCGACCGGAGCCGTTGTGGACGGCGCGGATGATGTTGCCGACGGCGGCCTCCTGCTGCTCCGCCTGGCGTTTGTCGACGGTGGGGGCGAGGTCGTCAGCGACCCAGATGGGGCTACGCGCGATGGAGTATTCCATCGCGGCGGCGGTGTCACCGGCGGCGCCCGGGAGATTTCCGATGGTCCACGTGCCCACGGAGGACTGCCAGGCGCCCATCATGTGCACGGCGGTGAACGTCTTGCCGGCGCGCGGCGGTCCGTAGATGTAGATGGTCACGGACGGGCGGACCGGGAGCGTCGGTCGGTACATGCCTGCCACGGCGGTGACCGCGGCCGAGCGTTCCTTCCACGCGCCGGATTCGATGTACGTCTCCAGCACCGTCCGCATGTCTTTGCAGATCTCCGATTTCCACGCTTCGACGTCGTCGAGCTCGTGATAGCGGTCAATGACCCCGAAAGAGCTGGCGCCGCCGAGGACCCTGTCGGTGACACCGGGGATGGTGTTCGCCTCCTCATCCCGAGTTCGAGCAAGCACCTGGTTGCCGACGATGAAAGCGGCGTTGCCGTGCTCGCCGGGAACCCACCCCATCACCGCCCAGGAGTTCAGCTGAGCGACGTCCTCAGCGTGGTTCGCCTTGATCGCGCTGAGCCACTCGATGCCCTTCTTCGGCGGCCATTCCGGCAGCGCAAGCAGCGGGTTTGGCATGATTGCCCCGTGTCGGGGCCAGTCGGCCACGTTGTGCGCAAGGAGGTTCGCGGGCCCGGACACGACACCGGTCTGCGTGGCACCGTTCGCGTCTTTCCAGCTGAGGTCGATGGTGCAGGTGGAGTCGCCGAGCTCGGCGTCGAAGGTGTGGTCGATAACGCCGGAGTCGATCTCCGAGGGGTGCGGGCGACGACGTGATTCCATGCTGCGCAGGCGTCCACCGATACCGACTCGACGCACCCAGCTCGGAGGCATCTTTGTCCCGTCGCCGGCCGTCTCCTGGGTGAACTCCTCGACGATGGTTGGTTCCGTCGGCCTCACGCGCATGTCACCGATCGCGTAGAGAACCTCGTCAGGACGCTCCGGCTGCTGCGGCAGGTCCGGCTGGGCGTAGGACAGCACCTCGGCCCAGTCGCCGACGCGGGCGAGGTAGTCGTCGATGCCAAGCTTCGCGTCGGCCATGCCGGGCACGTGGATCTTCGCCAGTTCCGCTTCCGGGCTGCCGAGGTTGAGCAGGTACGGGGTGCCGTGCTTGTACTCGATGAACTCGAACAGCGCTCGCGCCTGACGCCACACCTGCCAGTTCGTAGTCGTATCGCCGTCGAATGCGACGAGCGCGCGGCGATCCTGCAGTTTGATGGACCGCCAGTCCGGCTGGTCGCGCCAGTTGGCGACCCCGGCGAACGACAGGATCGTCACCCGCTGGTCCTGCGGCACCGCGGTCATCAGTGTTGAGAGGATCGCGCGCGCCTGCGCGGCGGACGGCGGCACCTGGGACAGCTGCTCGTCGGTGATGCCTGCGGCGCGAAGCTGCCCGGTCAGCGCGGAGTCACCCTTGATCGCCCCCTCCGTCATCAGGATCGTGAAGGAACCGTTGATCCACTCCCCTGGCGTGGCGGGGTTGAGGTCCAGGGTGGTGCCCTCACCGCTGAGGAACTCATACTTCGCGGTCTTCCCGCTCTTGTTCCGGAGAGGACGAGACGGTCGCATCTGCAGGGTGCGGGACTTCGCGTCCGGGCCGCGCTCGGTGACGTCGGTCGCGCGGAACCAGGGGATGACGAGGGCGTCCTCGTCCTCGACGACCATCTGGTTGAGGCGGCGGATGATGCTCGTGCCCGTCGTGTCGGAGCTGCGCTGCGCGATGGTCCGGGCGCCGTCCTTGTCGTCCATTGAGGAATAGCCGCGCGCGATCGCGACCAGGGGCGCGACCCCGGAATCGGCGAGTTTGATGGCGCCTGAACCGGTGACCACGGGCGAGTAGTCCGCCGAGTTCCAGGGCGTGCGAGTGGGGCGTGAAGTCATGTCCCCCGCTATGCGCAGAAGCCGGACGAGATGTCGCAGTCCGCCGTTCTGCACACCTCCTCTGTGCTGGGCGCATAGACGCGCCGTGGCAGATATAACTCACCCAACCATCGGCGTCATCAATGCCCCCGAGGTCGCCGACGCGTTCCGGCAGCTGGGCTTCCGGGTCCTCACCGGGGACACCTTCCGTGACGCGGCAACCGCGGTCAGCAACGCCCTCAACGACGGGGTGTTCCCCGTCGTGCTCGCGGAGTCGTCCGGGCCGGGCGTGAGTCCGTGGGCGTCCAGCACGGCGGCGAAGACACTGCTCGTCGTGATCGGCACACGGCCTGACCTACAGCTGCTCATCACAGGTGGCAAACGTCTCGAACTCCCCGCGACCGTGGACGACCTGCTGCCGCTCGTTGGCTACATGGCCTCGGGTTCCGTGCACGGCGCCGTTCAGATCATCGACCAGACCTCGGCACCTCTTCCTACCGCCGCGCAGCCGCTTCCGCGGCCCCTCCCCCTGCCTCGAGTGGAGCCCGCGCCCGTACCGACCCCGACCCCGGCGCCCGCGACCGTTCCTGCCGCGGCAGCCCCAGCGACGCTCGCCGAGGGCAAATACCTCGCTCAGCTGTTCACCACCGCGCAGCCCACACCGCCCACACCGGTCCCGCAGGCGGCGCCGACACCCGAGCCCGTACCGAGCCCGCAAGTAGTACCGACACCCCAGCCTGCGCCCACCCCGGAACCGGTCGCCCCGGCCTGGCAGCCGGAACTCGCACGCCAGTACGAGCCGACACCTCCGTACGAGCCCGCGCCGCAGACGGCGCCCGCCACAATCGCCACCGCGGACGACGAGGACGAGAACGAGGACGATATTTTCGCCGCGCCCGTCACCCCGAGCGGCAACCTGCGCGTGCAGCGCACCTCGGACGGGACAGCCGGCGGCGAGGTCATCTTCGTCTTCGCGGGCAAAGGCGGGGTCGGCAAATCGACCACGACGCTCATGCTCGCCACGACAGCCGCGGAGGCCGGCAAGCGGGTCATCGTCATCGACGCCAACCCGGGCCAGGCGGACGTGCAGATCAACATGCGCCTGAAGGTCGGCGCGGTCCCGACCATCTGGGACGCCGTGCGCTCCCGCGATCCGGCAACCGCAATCGTCACGCCCGGCATCTACAACGCCCACCGGCCCCGACTCGCCCCTCTCAGTTTCGCCGTCGTGCTGGGCCCACCGGCCGAGCACGCTTCCCCCGAACATGTGTCGGCCGAGGCGTATGCCGCCGTCCTCGACTACGCGCGGACACAGGCCGACCTCGTCATCGTGGATACACAGACGGACGAGGCGCACAAGACCGCACTCTTCGAACGGTTCGTGATCCCCACGATGGTGTCCGGCGCGTGGACGGTCGCGATCGTCAACGATTCCCGCGCCGGCGTCGACAACCTGCTGAGCCGGCTGGGTGAGCTCGCTCGACGGGGAGTGACGAACGCCCGAACCCTCGTGCTCGCGTCAATGTACGAGACCTTCGACGAGCGCACCCAGCAGGGCATCACCCGCAAGTACGGCCAGTTCGGCACCTTCGTAGGCTCGGCCGGGCTCGACTCCGCCGTCCGGGCGCAGATGAACGTCGGCGTCCTGCTGCACGACTCGCCGTCGATCGCTCCCGCCATCAATGCGATCCTCAGCCGCGTCACCGGCGACCCCGTGTTCGACGTCCGTCCGGTCGAGATCGCGAAGCGGCCGTGGAACCCGTTCAGGCGGGTGCACCGATGAGGGCCAGCGCCGCTCGGAAGCTACCGAGCTACCCGCAGATGCGCGCATTCGCGGCGACGATCGCCTGGGCCACCGGCGAACACGTGCTCGCCGACCTCGACGGCGCTGGCGGCCACATCGTCATCCTCCTGCCGACCCAGGGGAAGCTGCACACCGAGACCCGCAAGGGCCCGCGGCAACTGCCGGTGTTCATCAACTGGTCCACCGGGCCGGTACTGACGATCCCTCGCGGACATGATCCCGTCGAGGCGACCTGGCGCGTCGTCGAACGGGGCATCACCCGCTCGGGCACCGTCATCTTCGGCGTCGACCAGGGCCACGACGTCGTGCGCAGCGGGCCGTACCCAGCGGATGCCGCAGAACCGGAAGTTCACCGGGTCACGTCCGGCTCGGCGCTCGCTCGCCTGCGCCGGAACCTCCAGCGCGCCGGTGAGAACGCCGAGTGGACGTTCGTGCAGACGCTGGAGGCGTTCGTCGCGCACATGCTCGACCTCGCCAACCGGCGAGTCGCCCGAGAGATTGAGGGCCTCGACGAGGACGACGACTGGACAGGCGGGGAACGCCTCGGCGTCCTCGACGACATCACCCTCGAGAAGCTCACCGGCGAGCTGCTCTGGGGCGGGCCGTCGAACCGGTCAGGGGTGTCGGCGGTGCGCACGATGGTCCGCCGCATCGCGACAACGCCCATCAACCAGCAGCCGATCGTCAGCTACCTCGACCGGAACATCTCCGCGCGCGCTGAGTCAGCCATCCGCGCCGAAATACGTGACCCGCACATCGGCCCGAAGATCCGCCGCTTCGCAGCCACGCACCGAGCAACCGACCTGGCGTCATTCATCGCCGCGTACCGCAGCCGCCACCCGGAGGACGAACTCGGCCCCCGCCGCGCGACACGTGCACTCACCGCGGGCCGCACCGTCAACGCAGTCACGCACCCGCTGTTCGAGGAGGACCACTCGTTCGCTCGAGCGACACGACACGACCACGACGAGGAAGAACCGCTCGAGCTGAACGAGGTCGGCCCCGACAAGGAGGCCGCCGCGTGAGCGCCGACGTCATGCGGCTCCCGAACGCCGCAAAGAAAGCCGCGAATCAGATGCGCGCGGAATGGCTGTACTCGATCGCGGCCGGCTACGTCACCACCACGGACGTGCTCACCGTCGCGAGCACACCCGAGGGCGCTCCCCTCCGTCGGCTAACGCTGCATCAGATCCTCAGCCACCAGCCCAGCTGGGGCGACGCCCGCAGCGGCCGAGTGATCACGCACCTGCGCCGCGTGCTCGGTGAATTGACCATCGCCCCGAAGCGGATGACGGTCGCCTGGCTCCTCGACGCGCGCGCCGGCGGACGGCGTCTGCAGGTGTTTGAGGACGCCCTCGCCCCGCGCGTCATCCCCTTCGACGGTTTCCCGTTCACCCCCGCACCAGAAGGGGGCGCTGATGACTAGCAACCTCGACAACAACCGCTTCAACGACCTCGTCGCCGCGGTCGCAGGCCGCGGCGTCGGCGCCGACCGGCTCCCCTCGATCACCGCTGCGTTTGAGGAGCTCAGCCGCACGCAGACGCTACACAAGTGGGCGATGGAGCTCGCGAGCCACCGAGGCATCCGGGACCCGCACACCCGGGAGGACATCGAGTCGATTGTCACGGAGAAGGTTTTCAGGGCGCTGCTGCACATCACCTCCACAGACGTGGACCGGGTGCGGGACTGGTCCAGGCACCTGCACGGCCAGTCGAAGAACGCCGTCCGTGACTACGTCGCCTCTCGAGCTCTGACTGCAGCGTCCGGGATGAGCGGCGTTCAGCGACGGGCGACGACGGTGAACATCGCCCATCGGGATCTGCTGGCCAGCTTGCAGCGTGAGCCCAGCCAGGCGGAGATCATCGCGCACGCGAACACCTACCTGTACGAGAGCCGGAAGAACCCGCAGCGGCAGGGAGCGCTCATCACCGAGGCCGATTTCGGCGCCGCGTCCACCGGCGCGCTGTCGTTGGACATGTACTCCGAGTGGGGCTTGGACCTCGCCGACGAGACGAACCAGATGGAGGTGCAGGTGGAGGCAGCCTTCGCCGCGCAGAACCTGATCCGTGAGTGCCGGCGGCTGTTCCCGCGCGACGCGCGCCTGCCGGAGGTCGCCCGGTTCTGGATGCATCTGCACCTGACCGGGGAGCGCGTCAGCGCCATCCGGGTGGCGAACGCGACCGGCGCGTCCCGGAAGGCCGCGCGCGATCTGTTGCAGCGGTTGGAGAGTGTCCTGGACGTGATGCGCAGCCAGGACGCCGCCTAGATCGGTTCCGTCCGATCGAGCGCATGCGCGTCGACCGGGGCGCTCGTCTCGAACCAGTACAGTCCGTCGACCACGGTGATCGTGCCCCGGTCGACGGATTCGGCGAGCTGAGCGGCCGCGGCCGGCCAGTTGATGTGGTTGAACGGCCAGCTGTCCCAGTCGATGCACGCGAATGCCTCCGCGTGGCTGGACTCCGGTGGCGGGTATGCGTCGGCTGCGTACCCCTTCGCCGCGGCGACCGGATCCTCGAACGCGCCGATGAAAGCCTGGCAGGCGTGCTCAATGATGGCGACGTCCACGGTCGGGTAACGGCCGACGATGAACTCGACGAGGTGCTCCGCCGGGAGCGGCAGCGGCGCGTGGGTGCGCTCGCCGCGGTCCATGATGGCGCGGACGACGTCCGCTCGGGTGGGCTTCATCGTGTTCCTGTTCTGAGAGATCATGAGTAGGAGTGCAGGCCGTAGAACACGTCAGCGTCCTCCTGCGTGGGTCGAAGGGACGAGGGTTGCACGTCCGTGGGCGTCTCTGTCACCGGGGCGTCGAGCCCCTCGGCCGAGACCATCTGCTCGCGGACGGTGCCTGCGTCGGGGGCGACCTGGTCGATCAGGCTAGGCGGCCAACCATCGTCACCGTCGATCCCGGCGCATGTGGCGGTGGCGTTTGGTACGACGACAGGCTCGAGGGTCGGCTCGAGCGCTGAGACGGCGGAGCTGTCCTGCACGGACGGGCGGGCGTCGGTCTCGGGCGCTGACTCCGACGCCAGGATGACGGCCGGGCCCGCCTTCGAAAGCGGCCGCTGGAAGGCGAGGCGGACGACCTCCTCGCTGGCCAGGAGTGCTGCGACAGGCGCGGCGACCGCGATGAGCACGCCGAACTGAGCCTGCGGCTCTGCGAAGTCCCAGTCCCAGAACGACGCCGAGTGAGCGGCGTTCACAGCTACGGAGACCGCGGTGAACAGGTAGAGGAAGAACAGTGATCGTCGAGCGTGCTCGCCGCGGGAACGGAACACGGCGTAGGTGATCGTGTAGGTGACGATCGCGCCGTCGATGAAGACCGCGGCGAGCCAGTGGGTCGGCGCGGGGTTGCCGGTCCACACAGCCGCTTCGGTGATGGCGGTGAAGCTGAAGACGTAGGACGCTGCCATGATCAATCCGACGAGGACAATCGCGGAGACGCCGACGTACCACCGGTCCGGGCTGATCGTTGCGGTGCGGCGAGACTCAGCCATCGACTGCGTCGCTCGCCTCGAGGGTGATCGCGGCAACGGCGGCGAGCACCGCGGGGAGCGCACGGTCCCGGGCGGCTCGCCCCCGAAGCTGCTCCGGCCAGCGGACGAACGTCGCCCCGGTGCCGGTGGCTCGCGCGTAGGCTACGGTCCTGCCGGTGCCGTCCAACGCCTGCCCGTCCGTCACTGTCACCGTTGCCGGGTCGGTCAACTGGGCGGCGTACCAGTCGGGAACCCGCTCGACCGTCTCGACGAACTCAGGGGCGTTCTCACGGACCCAATCGAGCAGCGCCGCGTCGTCGATGCTCAGCGGCGGCGGGCCGGTGACGACCGCAGCCGCGCCGGCCGGGGTGTCCACTGTCGTCGCCCCGCTGGCGGTGACGGTGCGGACGAGCTGTCGCTGCGCGACCTTCAGCTCCGCCGCGACGGCGTCACGCAGCGCGAGCAAGGCGAGAACTCGCTCGGTGGCGTCCAAGGATGTGGGGCTGGATTCCATCGGGTCTCCGATCGTCTGTGGCGCGCGGGCGCGCGTCGGCCTCGTCTCTATGCGCGGCGGTCGCTGCTGCCGTGGCTGTCCCGGCTCCGGCAGGCACCGCGCATAGACGCTGCATGGGCCGACCGAGCGTCCGACAGATTCGAGGAGACACCGTGGTATTCACCGCGACCGACGAGCAGATGGCTGCTCTGCACGCCTATAAGACTGGTGAGAACATCATCATCAAGGCCGGCGCCGGAACTGGGAAGACGAGCACGCTACAGCTGCTCGCTCACGACCAGCCGCAGCGGAGGGGCCTCTACCTCGCCTTCAACAAGGCAATCGCCACCGAGGCGGCTAAGAAGTTCCAGGGCACGGGTGTCGTATCGCGCACCGTGCACAGCCTCGCGTACCGCGACTTCGGGCGCCCCTTTCAGGAGCGCCTGGACGGCCGGTACCAGTTCTGGACGGTCAAGTCCGAGATCCTCGGCATCCGCGAGCGCTTCGACCTCGGCGAGGGCGTCAAGCCCCGCTTTATGTCCAGGCAGACCATCGTGCGCCTCGTGATGGAGACCGTCGACGCGTTCTGCAAGTCGGCCGCCCTCGAGATCACCGCCACCCTCGTCCCCGTCCCCGAGGGCCTGGCGTTCACCGACGGCCCGGCCGGAGCCGCGCTGCACATGCAGGAGTTCATCGCCGGCTACGCCCGGAAGGCGTGGGAGGACCTGTCCACCCCGGCCGGTCAGATCTCGTACAAGCACGACTACTACCTGAAGCGGTGGCAGATGTCCGGGCCCGACCTGCAAACCGACTTCGTCCTGTTCGACGAGGCTCAGGACGCCGACGAGATCATGACGGACGTCGTACGGAAGCAGACCAACACTCAGGTCGTGGCGGTTGGCGACGAAAATCAAGGGATCTACGGCTGGCGCGGAGCCGTCGACTCCATGAATGCCTTCGGCGGGGTGAGGACGCACCTGACCCAGTCCTTCCGCTTCGGTCAGGCGATCGCCGACGAGGCCAACTTCTGGCTCGACATGCTCGGCTCCGACATGCGCCTGCGCGGGATGGCGGGCGCCGCGTCCAGCGTCTGGAAGTCGGAACGGCAGCCGGAAGCGATCCTCACGCGCACGAATATGGGCGCCATCCGGGCGGTCATCGACTCGCAGGAGCGTGACGTCAAAGTCGGCATCGCAGGGACCACGAAGGCCAAGGAACTTCTCTTCCTCGGCAAGGCCGCGATGGAGCTCCGAGAAAAGGGCCACACGAACCACCGCGACCTTGACTTCTTCAACTCCTGGCAGGAGGTCGTCGACTTCGCCAACGAGGACGACGTCGGCGACATCGCCGCGCTCGTCAAGGTCATCGACGACTACGGCCCCGAGCGCATCGTCGAAGCGGTCGAAGCGACCGTCCCGGTCGAGCAGGCGCGCACCGTCGTCTCGACGATGCACGTCGCGAAGGGTCTCGAGTTCTTCCACGTGAAAATCGGCCCGGACTTCTACGAGCCCGGCAAGGACGACGACGGGCAGCAGAAGCCGCTCACCCGCGCGGAAGCCCGCCTGCTCTACGTCGGCGTCACCCGTGCGCAGCGCCACCTCGACCCCCACCACATCGACTGGGCGAAGACGTTCGAGGGCGGCATCACCGACTGACAAACTCACGCCCGCACCCCACCTCCCCCAATCCCACGACACCACAGGGCCCCAGGACCACCCTCAACCCGGGCCGGACAGACATGAAGTACTTCCTGGTCTCCTCTCTCATCTTCGTCGCGTCCGTACTGGGCCCTCTCAGCTGACCGGCGCGCAGAGTTCAAAGGATGTCTCTCAACTTTGTATCCCTGGACTTCGAGACCGCGAACGCGAAACGCGGCTCGGTGATTCAGATCGGGGTCGTCCGCGTCATCGACGGTCGAGTGCTCACCCCGTTCGCTTCGTTCGTGACCCCGCCGCCCGGTATGGGCCAGTTCGCGCCCCGGAACTCCGCCGTGCACGGGATGCTCCCCGAGCAGCTCATCGGCGCGCCGGACTGGCCGAGCATCCTGGAACGGCTCGTCCGGTTCGCCGATGGCCTGCCGATCGTCGCCCACAACGCGCAGATGGAACGCTCAGTCGTCGAGCAAGCGTCCGAGGCGCACGGGCTCGTTCCGCCAGCGTTCGACTACTTCTGCTCCCTGAAACTCGCTCGCGGCGCCTACCGGGAGGAGAAGAGCCACAGCCTCGCCATCCTCAGCGCCCGAATCGGGCTGCCGTCATTCGCGCACCACAACGCGGCCGCGGACGCCGTCGCCTGCGCGAACCTCGTGCTGAACATCGCCCGCGGGTGGGGAGTCGACGACGTGCGCGCGATGCCTGTCAACTGGCTGATGCCGCGCACGTAGACCGAGACCGCGAGGTTCTCAGAGCAGTTTCGAGACAGATCCGGTATCCTGCTCGCATGGCTCCCATTCCCACCCTCCAGCGCCCGTCCGTGACGCGTGCCGCTGAGGTGGGCAATGACGGCCTCACCAACTCGGAACGAAGCGCCCTGGCGCGCAAGTACCGATTCGAAGCAGGTTCGCGCCGCATCTCACCGTCTGAGCGCGCCGCCATCGAATCAGCGCGCGCTCAGCGCGCCAGCAGCGCATAGCGTACGAGTGGGTTTCAGCGGGCGTCGAGCATGTGACTCACCTCCAACGATTCATCTGCACTGACCCACCGAGGAGAGTCTACGAACCGGGCTTCGGCAGGCGTCACCCCCGACCATGGGAGTTGGACGTTCAAGCGCACCTGCGCGATCTTCGCCTCCCGCTGAGCCAGTCCGAGAATCTGCTGCTGTGCATTGCCGACAACGACGACGTCGTTGCGGCATGCCACTACGGCTTCGACGACGAGGGGAAGGATTTCATCATCTTCGCTCTCGCCGTCGCACCCGACCACACACATCGAGGCCTGGGGCAGCGCATCCTCAGCCTGGCGCTTGAAACGATCCGGCAGACCGCGGAGCAACAACCGGAACGCGCCTGGTCCACGATCGCACGAATTGATCATCGAAATGGACCGAGCCGCGCGCTCTTCCAGCGGATGAGGTTCGAGAGGATTCGCGATGCAGTGGATGACCTCGAGCTCTGGGAATTCGTCATCGAGCGGCCGGGCGCGATGTGAACAGCTTCGGCCCCTCAGGCTCCGCCACGACGTGGTCGTCGGGGACCTTCGATGTTTGTGGGTCCGAGAGGCAAGGCGAACGCCCCGGCCTCGGCTCAAGGCGCTAGGCAGGGTTCCGGGCTGCTAGCGATCGAGCAGCAGCTTGGGTTGGCCCACGCAGACAGGAATCCCGCGATGCGCCAGGGCCGCTGCGGCAGGCTCACTCACGCCTGCGGACCCGCGACGGGACACCGGTCATCACCGATTCACCGTCGCGAGGCTCGTGCCGCTCGCGAGGCTCACGTCCACGGTCGACGCGAATCGTGCCTGAACCCCTTCGATGTGGGAGACGGTGATGACCTTCGTGGTCCTGCTCAGCGTGTCGAGAACGCTCGCGGTCGAGGCGATGCCCTTCGCGTCGAGCGACCCCCAGCCCTCGTCGAAAACGAACGTCTCCACCGGGGTGCCGGTTCCGCGGGCAATGATGTCGGCAAGGCCGATGCGGATGGCGACGTCCACGCGAAAAGCTTGACCTCCGGAGAGGGTCTCGTAAGAGCGGAGATCGTCACGGGTCTGAACGTACACGTGGATCTTGTTGTCGCCGGCGGACCCGGTGTCGCGAGAGGTGCGCAACTGCACGGTGAGTTCGCCGCGGGACAGGCGGCTGAGCGCATGATTGATCGCGTCGTTGAGGTCAGCGAGCACACCGCCGAGGATCATGGCTGGGATGCCCGTTGGTGAGTACGCCTTGAACAGCGTCGAGAACTCGACGTGCTGCTGCTTCGCTGTCGCGAGCTCGGCCTTCGCGGTAACGAGTCGGACCTCCTGGCGCGCGCGAGCGGCCGCGCGGGCGGCCCGGGCGAACAGCTCCTGGGTAACAGTCGCGGAGACCTGCCGCTGCGTCTCCCGTTGGGCGGTCAGCTCAGCGCGTCGCGCGACTGTCGCAGCGGCGTCGGCGCTGGCCCGCGCCTGGACGGCCGCGAGCTCCGTGGTGAGGCGAACCTCCTCGGCGTCGGGGTTTTGGTGCCGCAGGATCGCCTGCTCCGCGTCGGCGCTATCTGCGAGGGCTTGCGCGGTGGCGGCGGTTTCTTCCGCGGTGATGCGCCCGTGCGCCGTGGTGCGATCCGCCTGCGCCTCAGCAACCCCGGCGGCGCGCGCGGCCCAGGCGGCTTGCTCCGTGCTCGCCGCGTCGAGGATCGCCCGCTCGTGGGTGGGCTTCGCGTTCACGTGCGCATCGGCGCGTGCGCGCTCAGCGATGTGGTCGGCGATGGCGCGGCGGTATTCCTGCTCCTCGACGGTCGCGTCGGCCTGCTCGGCTCGGGCGAGGTCAGCGAAAGCGTTCCCCGCCTTCCCCTCGGCGTTGATCGCGTTCTGACGCTGCCGGTGCGTGGCAGTCTGCGCGGTGAGCGTATGCATGAGCAGCCGCGCGTCCTCGGGGTTCAGGTGCTGACCGCAGGCATAGCAGCTCGGGTCGACGGTTGCCGACTCGATGGACGCGGTCAGGGCTTGCACCCGGGCGGTGTTGTCGGTGATCAGGACGGCGAGGTTCTGGAACTCACCCAGGAGTTGGCCGCGCTTGCCTGCGAGGTCAGCGAGGACGCCGCGCTGCTCTTCCGCGCGGTTCGCTGCAGCGGTGGCGGACGTCTCGCGCTCTTCGATCAGCTCGGTCAGTTCAACGATGCGCGCCTGCGCGGCGGTGATGGTGTCCAGCGCGGTGCGGGCGGCGGCAGCGGACCCCTGAGCGGCGACGATGTCAGCGTTCGCGCGAGCGGTGAGGGCAGCGGACGCGCGCTCCCAGCGCCCGTCCGTGTCCGCTCGCGCCGAGGCCGCCCGAGCGGTCGCCGAGGAGAGGGCGGCGTTCGCTCGGGCCACCGTCGCGGTAGCGGCGGCGAGAGCGGTCGTGCGGGCGGTGCTTGCGTGGCTGAGAGCAGCCTGCAGGGTGGTGACCTGCTGCTGCGGATCGGCGGCGTTCAGCTCGGCGAGTTGCTCGGTGAGCGCGTCGATGGTCGTCTGCGCGATTGTCTGCTGCGCGGTGAGGTCCGCGTCGGTCACGGTTCCGGTGCCGTCGCTGTCGTCAGTGAGGTGCGCATCGGTGAGCTCGGTGACGCGCCCGTCGATGGTGGCCACACGGTTTGCAGCGGCCTCCGCCTTCGCCTTCGCCTTCTTGGCGAGGGAGGCGTATATGTCAAGGCCGAAGACGCCGGAGAGGAGCTCGAACCGCTGGGACGGCTGCGACGCGGAGAACTTGCCGTACTGGCCTTGCTCGGCGATCCAGGTCATCGCCGCGGTGCTGTAGTCCATGCCGATGAGAGTCGTCATGGTCTCGGTGACCTGACGGGCGCCCTTCTCGGTGATCGCGCGCCACCCGAGCGGCTGGGAGGAGTCCTGCACATGCACGGCGGCGGTGGAGGAGCCGGCTCGCATGTAGGTGCGCTGCACCCGGTAGCGGTCGCCGTGGAGGGTGAACTCGACGCTGACGCTGCCGAATTTCGCCCCGGTGGTGATGGACTCGGCGATGGTGGCGCTCTGGAACTTGCCGTAGAAGGCTATGAGCACCGCCTGCACGAGGAGCGTGGACTTGCCGGCGCCGTTCTCACCGACGCCGATGACGAGGTCGAGCCCGTCGAGGTCGACCCGCTGGTGGTCCCGGAACGAGCCGAAACCTTGGATGTCGATGGACATGATCTTCATGGGTTCAGCCCTCCAGCTTCTCGGCAGCGCTGATGAGCGCGGCAGTAGTGATATGCGCGGTCGGGTGGGCCTCGGCCCACGCGCGCAGTGCGGTCACGGGGTCGACCTTCTCGGGGAGTGTGGGGCGGTCGGGGGCGGGACGTTCCACGGCGCGGGCGATGACGTTCGCGAGTGTCGCACCCGCCTTCGTGATCGCCTGGCGCAGCTCGCGCGGCAGTTCCGGCTCCCCGGTGACGAGCCGCACCTGCACGAGGGTTCCGGGTGCCAGCGCGGCGACACGGTCGGCGGTGTCCGGCCGCTCGAGGTCGAGTTCGGTCATGATGCGCGCGGGAGTGAGGATGCGTTCGACGGTGAATGTGCCGCCGGCGGCGAGGGTGACGAGGTTGCCGCCCTTCGCGTCGCGCCTGTCAGTGAAGGTGAGACGGTTTGGGGATCCGGCGTAGTAATACCTATCCCCCATTTTCTGCGGGGTGTGGATGTGGCCGAGCGCTCCGTATCGGAACGGCAGCTGCTCGAGCTCGCGGATGGGCAGGACCGGCTCGGAGAAGAACGAGGACAGGTCAAGCTCAGAACCGCGGCTGAAACCGTCGGCGACAGCGTCGATGCGCAGCCGGTCGACGGTCACGTGCGATGCCATGATCAGCGGCACGGTCGGATCGGCAGCGCTGGCGAGGGCGGTGAGCTGGTCGATGCCGAAGCGGGTGACAAGCTGGTCTCCGGCAGTCGGGGTCAGGTCGGTCTCCCCGAGCTGGTGGAGGACCCGGTTCTTCGACAGCCATGGGAGCGCCGCGACCTGTAAGCCGGTGTCGAGGCGGATAAGTTTTGGGCCGGAGGCGACGTGGACGGTGCCGCCCATGCCGCGCAGGAGCCCGGCAACGACGTGGATGACGGTCGCGTGGTCCGTGGGGACGCCGGTGAGGTGGTGGTTGCCGTCGAGGAGGACGATCGGGATGCCCGCTTCGGCGACGGGACGGAGGGCGTCGGCGAAGAGCCTGTACGCCTCCGCGGATGGCCTGCCGTCGCGGAAGTTGTCTCCGGCGCTGACGAACGCGTCGACGCCGCGTTCCACGGCCGTGTCAGCGAGGAATCGCAGGACACGAAAGTTCGACTCCCAGAGCAGATGCCGGCCGGTCGCAGCGTTCAAGGAGCTGTGCGTGACCTCGTCGAGGTGCTCGTCGCTGACATGCATGAAAGTGGTGGGCATGTACCCTCTATGCGCGGTGGGTCACGCGGATCGGTGCCGTACCGAACGCGCCTTCGAGGGTTGAGTCCAGCGCCGTCGGCCCGCTCCGGACTGTCCGACAGTCTCGTATCGTCACTGCACGTCCGCCATGTCCAGCGTGGGCGGTGACACGTACCGAATGGAGATGAGGCGGGCATCGAACCCGTTTGCGTGCCTCCGCTTCCGGTCGACGGCCGCTTCCAATTCCGCTTCGGTGATGTCTAGCAGCCGAACTCGTTCGCGGAGGACGCCGAGGAGATCCGCGAGCTCGCCGAGGGCTTCCTCTCGACCGGCAGTCGCGCCAACTTCGAGCGCCTCCTTAACCAGCTTCGCGTCGAGCGCCCGCATGACCTCGTCGTCGTCGAGGGCTCCGCGCACGTCTAGGACGCCACCGGACGCGCCCACTATCGCTGGTACGAAGTCGCGCACGAGCTTGCTCACGTCAGCCTCCTGTCCAGGCGCACGTCGATGAGCGGGAGGTACGGCAGGTGGCCTTCGACGCCGATCACGGTGAATCCTGCGGCTCGCGCGGCCTCGGCTGTGGACCCGCTGCCGAGGAATGGGTCGAGGACGGTGCCGTCGGCAGGGGTGACGAGGGTAATGAGCCAGTCCATGACAGAAAGTGGCTTCGGAGTCGGATGGGTCGTGCCGTCTGGGGCGACGGGGCGTTCCTTCGTGCTCGCGCGGCCAGCGTAGAACACCTTCGGGTAGAACCGGCTCGGGCCACCCTCATCGTCGTATTCCGCGCCCGAGTGGGTTGTCCTCCAGTCTGCGCCGGCCGCGCCCTGACGAGCGGCGGATCTTCGGGAGGTCGAACGCGGGTTGTGGGCGTCGAGCTCGACGGCGGCGTCCGGGTCCAGGAGCAGGTTCGTCGGCCAGCGACCCGGTGCGTCGTAGTTGGTTTTGACGGTGCCGTTCGTGAACCGCCCGTACACAGTATTGCCGCCCTGGGGCGTGCCGAAGTCGGCGTGCTGGTTCTTCGTCTTCGACTCGCGCTCGTCAGCGTCAGAGGCGAACGGGACGCGGCAGGCCTCGATGTTCAGCCCGCCCGTGCCCCATCGTGCGAGGTTCGCGGCGATCGTCCCCTCCGTCGGCTTCTGCGCGAGGATGATCGGCTCGTACCCGGGTTTTGTGGAGTGGCGGGTCTTGGCGAAACTGTCGGCGCGGATCCAATGCAGCTGGTCGACGAGGCGGAACCCGGAGAGGCGGACGGACAGGCCCATCAGGTCCTGGGTGCGTGTTCCGGCGAAGGTGGCGAGGTACGCGCCGGGTTTCAGCACACGCAGCGCCTCCGCCCACAGTGCGGGCGGCGGCACGAACCGGTCCCACGCCATCCCTTGGAAGCCGCGGCCAGTGGCGGGGACGTAGTTGGTGTCGCTGGTCAGCCACGCTGTCAGGGTGGTGATGATCTTCGACTGGGGCAGCGATGCGAGCCCGTAGGGCGGGTCGGTGACGACCGCGTCGACGCTGTTCGATGCGAGGGTGCGGAGCACGTCGAGTGAGTCCCCGGCGTAGACGGTCGCTCCGTCGCTCATCCGGTACGGGGTCAGCACGGTCACCGGCGCGGGTCGCTGAGTTTGAAGGTGCCGCGGAGGTCGGCGATGGCGTAGTCCGCGCGATGGTGGAGCGCGGCGACCGTCCCGTCATTGCGGATGACGCGCGAGAAGCGCGTGGCCGTGACCGATGTCTCGCTCCGGTGACGCGAGTCGACGGCGGTCGCGCCCTCGTCGACGGCCCCGCGAGCGATCCAGTAGCTGTGCCCGCCGAGACGTTCGAGTAGCTCGACCTCGTTCGGGCACCGCAGGGCGGTGATGACGACGTTCTTCCCGTTCGCATGGTGCTCGCGGATGGTCCGCTCGGCGATGTTCACCCACACGCTCTCGTCGAGGAGCGTACGGCCGACGTCGTCACCCAGCCGCTGCAGGAGGCCGCGCACCTCCGGGTTCCGTTTCGCGTCGGTGTAGCCGACATTCGTGTGCAGCTCCGAGTACCGGATGTGATCTCTCCTGGTGCGGGTCCGGCGCCGCAGCAGTGTCTCGACGATCATGCGCGGGGCCGACGTCTCGACAGGGATGAGCGGGTCGAGGGTGAGCAGAGCGAGCCTCAGCGGGTCGCTGATGCCGATTTTCACGAAATTGTGCTCGGCGACGAGGTGGTCGGCGAACGTGTCCTTGCCAGAGCGGAGCGCGCCGCCGAGGCCGACGAGCAGAGGTGGTGAGATGACGGTCATGGCCGGTCTATGCGCCTCATCCCGGCGAGGTGGCGCCGGGATGATCCCGGCTGATCACGTCAATAGGTTCGTGGTGATGGCCTCTCTCACGAGCGCGCGCCCGATCTCTACGGGAGCGTCAAAGAGCGGCGAAACAATGTTCTGGAATTGAGTCCCGGCCACGTCCCAGGCGATTCTCTGGCCCTCCCTGTCGATGGTGGGGATGATGAACCGCCCGTCTTCGTGGCGGGCGCACCTATCGTCGCCCGGGACCGTCTTCGCGTCGATCGTGGGGACGACAACGATGTAGGCGTGTGGGATGCCTACGCCTGCAGCGTACTTCGGGTTCGACCAGAAGAAGACGTGCAGCACCTGTCTCCGCCCGTCTTCGTGGGTGCGGTGCCACCCGACGAAGCCGGGTTCCTGATGCTGCATGAATCCATGCGGTTCGAGGATCTTGGAGATGCGCTTGGCAGTGGTCATGGCCGGTCTATGCGCCCGGCACCGGTGAGGTGGCACTGGCCGGGAGGCGGCTGAGGGCGTGGTCGATGGCCGCGACGACTGCTGCGCTGGCCCCGAGCGCGACGACCTGCCGGCCCCGGGTGGCCGCGTCGATGACGCTCTGCCCGTCGCCGGTCCAAGGGATTAGCACCTCCCCGTCACCGGTTTCGTCCAGGGCGATGCTCGGATGGACCGCGGTCGTCGGCTCGCCGGCGGGCCCGGGCGTCCGTGCGATGAAGGTAAGGGTGCCAGACCGGTCGTGGAAGCGGGCGTCCCGGAGGCCGGCGAGACGGGCGGCGACGTCAAGGAGGGTGGAGGCGATACCCGGCTCCACGGGGATCAGCACAGGGTGGCCCGGGCGGAGGAGTCGGCGCACCTCGTCGAACACGGCCGGTGTCGGCGGCAGCTCGGTCGTCGAGCGGTTCGGCGGCAGGTAGTTGCAATCGCCTGTCGCCCAACGGTGCAGGGTGTCGGCCGCCTCGGCGTCAGTGAGGGCGCAGGTCACGGCCTCGCTGCCCACCGCTACTGTGAACCTCGCGTCGGCGAGCTCGGCGAGAGCGGGCATCATGGCGCCGCTGCGCACGGTGACGCCGACGCGTTCGAGGGTGGTGACTGGCGGGTTGTCGTGGTCGGCGACGAGGCGGCGAGTCTGGTCGAGGTAGTCGCCGAAGTCGATGAGAGGTCGCTCCGTCATCGTGGTGGGGACGTCCACGCGGTAGAGGGCGATCTTGGCGCCGGTGGTGCGCATCTCGTGGGCGAGCCGGATGCTCTCCTGCTCGGTCGCGTACCTCTCGCGGAGAGTGTGGTCGACGATGCGGGCGTCGTCGACATAGGTGCCGGCCGTAGTCAGCGCGTCCTCGGTGGCGCGGATGAGCTTGGACAGGTCCGGCGTCGTCGACGGGACCGTGCGGCGCGTCCTCGGGTGGCCTTTCGGCCGGGGCATGTAGAACTCGACCACGAGGTGCAGCGCACCGTCCACGGGAGTCCACCCGTCGCCCTGCGCTTCACGGGCGGCCGCCTCCACCGCGGCGCGCCACGGTTTCACCTTTGTGGACGACTCAATGAGACGCCCGCCGCCGACGTGCCGTTTGGACCCCTGCGGGCCCGGGAGCCCGTGAACGGTGAACCAGATCACCGGCAAGCCGGGCGCCGCGGGCATCAGGCGAACCCGAGCAGGATCGTCAAGGCCAAAGGAAGAGCCGACGCCCACTCGACGGGGCCGCCTCGCATCGGTCCTTCGATGGCGGCGGTGCTCAAGAGCGAATCGCCGCCTGGACGAAAGCCATGCAACGGACGACGAAGCCGACGAGCAGGACGCACCGGAGGGTGCCGCAGACGGCGTTGGTGCTTTCCTCCCGCTCGCGCGCGTTGAGGTTAACGGGGGTGAACGCGGTGTCGAGTTCCATGCCCGGTCTATGCGCGCAGGGATGCACCGGTGTCAGTGCCGCCCGCGCAGATCCCGGCGGGTCAGCGATCGGCCCGTGTCCGGCTCAATCGCGGGCGTCTCACCGGTCCGCTGCGGCCCGGCCGCAGCGGTGTCGCGGGTGGGCATCGCCTCCGCCTCCCGGGCGAGCGCGCGGGCGGCGCGGCGGCTGTGCTTGTTTGCGCGGGCGGCAGAGCGGCGAGCGACGAGTTTGCTGGCACTGCTGGCCTTCGTGTTCGGGGTTTTGCCGCACGGCTCGGCGCACGGCCCGGGAACGGTGGATGGCCAGGAGCACGAACTCACCCGGGTCCCGCAGGGCAGTGCCGGACGCGATCGCGAAAGCTGTCTCCTCACCCCCGATCCGGCTGAGCGCGAGCAGCTGCGACTGGCTGATGTTCGGCGCGGCGGCGGCGCGGGCGCGCATCTGGTCGTCGCCAAAGCTGACGATGATGTCGAGCTACGCCGGGGTGACGTTCTCGCCCCAGACGAATTCCTCGTCCCAACCTCGGGCGCTCCTCCCAACAGTGGGCGCGGGTACGGACGTCCGCTCGACGGCACGTCGGGGACGTCCCGTCCGGAGGGTCATGACGACCGCTTCGTCGGGGTCGGGCGGAGAGCGTCACGGTGGGTCTTCATCGCGACGATCAGTGTCTCGAGCAGGTCGAGGTCATCGACGTCGATGTGAAGGTGGTGGTCGCCGTAGGCGATGAGCGGTCGCGGCGTCGTCGAAGGAGCAGGAGCCGGACGGCATCGCCTAATCAGTGTCGAGGGCGCCTGCGAGCTCGAACTCGGTCACCGTGATGAGGCTGGATCGGGTCTGAATCAAGTCGGTCATACCCTCACCAATGCGCTCGGGTCACCACTAGTGCATCCGCGCGGGCGTGGATGCATAGAAGGGTTATGACCACCGCTGCTCCGGCCATGGCCGTTGACCTCATCTCACTGCGCCGCCGATGGCGCCAGGCGGAGAAGCTCGCCGAGAACGTACCGGAGTGGAGCGTGAATCATCGATGGAGGGCTGCGGCGGCGGCCGCGCGGACCGCCCTGTTGGAGCACCTGAACGGCCACCCGTCCGATCGGACCGACGATGACCCGCGCGGTTGACGTCGCCCTGCGCGCGCCGCAGAACCTCGAGGACATCGCCGCCGAGATCTGCCGCGCGTGCGGCATCCACGTGAACGTGATGCTGCGCTGGCGTGATGACGACGTGCTCGTCGAGCACATCTACGTCCCATCGGACTACCGACGTCGAGGCCTCGCGAGAGCTGCGCTCGAGGTGGTCTGCTCTCTTCTTGATCTCGCCGGTTGGGCGGCTGCGTTGCAGGTCTCCGACGCATGGGGTTCGGACAAGGCGGAGCTGGTGCGCTGGTACATCCGGAACGGGTTCGTGTTGACCGGTGCGCCGCGCACCCTCAGCGACGTCAACTGGATGCGGCGGTCGCCTCGTCCGCTGCCCTGAACCGCAGCCATGCGGCGGCGGCGGCGTCCTCGACAGTATCGAGCACCTGGCCGGCGCGGTTCACCGTGACCCAGGTTCCGGGCCGCGGCGCCGACCACAGGGACAGGTTCACCTGCTCGTCCTCCCCCGGCTCCAACGGCTCCGCGAGAACGGTGAAGCGTCCGCCAGCGCCGCCCGGGTCGACGGCGGCGACGAAGTACATCGCCGCGCCCGGGATCTGAGCAGCGTTGATCGCCGCGCCCGCCCACGCGCGCGCTCCGCGGAGGGCCTTCCGGTGACGACGCCACGCGATCACCGATCTGGCGAGGATGACAACGCCGACGCTGGCCACCGCGTCGGCGACAAGGAACCACCCGGGGAACCGATCCGCAATCGGCCAGCCCAGCACGAGCGTGGCCGCCCAGAGCGCCGGGCCTCCGGTCGGCAGTGCCAGCAGCCACCACCGGCGGCTGCCGATCAGGTGCGCGAGCGCTCCGGCCAGGAACGCGGCAGCTGCCGGAGCCCACCCGCTCTCGGGTGTGGAGGTGCTGCGGAGAGCAGTGACCGCCATCACGGTCCCGCCGACGACGACGCTGGCGGCGCTGACGCTTGCAGAGATGACGTGAGCGCGCGCGTGCGGGAGAGGCCTGTCCGCGGGCTCTGACCATTCCGCGGCCCGCGGCGGTGCAGGTGAGGTGGGCGCCGAGGTGGTGCGCTGCGGCGGCGCGGCGGGTCGTCGGGCCCTGCCGGACGGCGGCTCCGCGGCCGAGGTCGAGGTCGCGGGAGCCAGGGTGCGGTCGTAGTCCCGGCGGCGGACGGGGTCGCGGAGGACGTCGAACGCCTCGTTGACGGCACCGGCGACGGCCGCTCCGTCGCGGTGGAGATCAGGGTGGGTCTTGCGCATCAGCGTGCGGTACGCGTACGTGATGTCCGCTTCGCTCGCGTCCTCGGTGACGCCGAGGGTGTTGTAGTGCGTGGTCATTGCACCACCGGGGCAGGAACGATGGGCCACGCGCCTTCGACGACCACGCTCGGCTCCTTAAGGCGGAGGTAAGCCTCAAGGCTCACCGCCTGCGCGAGCGCCCAAATCTTCTGGTCGGTGTAGAGCTTCGCGGCCGTCGACTGCTTTTGCAGCTGGGTGAGCAGCTTCCAGAGAACCCCGCCGGTCGCCGTCGCGTCCGCTTCCGCGTCGTGTGCTCCGTTAAGGGTGACGCCCAGATGCTCGGCGGTCGCGGTCAGCGTGCGCTTGCCCCTGCGGTACGGGCTGAGCTGCTTGTCGATGACGTATGGGTCGAACACGATGATGTCGTCAGCCTCGAGCGGCGAGATGCGGTGCCGGAGGCACTCCCGGTGCAGGAGCGTGAAGTCGAACCGGCCGTTGTAGGCCACGAGGGGCACACCCGCGCCTGCGAGATCGCGCAGAACCCGGGCGATGTCGGCGACGGCGACGGCGGGGTCCTGGCCATGCTCGTCCGTGTGGGTGGTGGTGACGCCGTGCACTGCGGTGGCCTGCTCTGGGATGGGGATGCCCGGGCGGATAAGCCAGGACTTCTTCTTCAGGACCTGGCCGTCGCGGTGCATGAGGCCGACGAACGCGGTCACGATGCGGTCCTC
>NZ_QGDV01000019.1 GCF_003149025.1 Rathayibacter iranicus NCPPB 2253 = VKM Ac-1602 | reverse complement strand
AACAACGCGACTAGTTTTGAACGGCTGTCGGAGATTCAAAACGAGATTCTGAGCTTCAGCATGGAGCAAGTCGGTGATAAAGTCGACAAATTCTACGTGCAAGGTAAAATCACGGACGACAGTTATGGAAATATCACAGGCGTCCAGGGTAGCCTCAGGACTGTTATTGTTGGCGGTCGCGTCCTCGACGTCTCTGCTGTCCTGGATAAGACCGGTTTTTATGAAAATTTCGATTTTGTCAGGCCGCGAATCATGGAGTTGCACGACATCCTCCGGACCGTGCAGGGTAAATCCCCAGTGCGGTTTCGCTGGGCGGTTGACACCAAATCGGGCACTGTGGAGAGTGATTGGACATACTACGACGATTTGACCGCTGAGGAGAAGAAAGACAACTTCTGGAGGCACTGGAAGGGTGACGAAGCTTGGACGGCGCAGCTTGAGGCTGAGCTAGCCGGCGAGTAAGGCCACCGAATGCACCCGGCACGAACCAACAGCACGTGTATGAAACGAATGCTGACGGTCTGATCGAGCGGGTCATCGTCGAGAACCTCCATCTGAAGCCCACCGGCCGCCCTCGCTTCAAGCATGAGCGGAACACGCCAGGTAAGCTCCCCACGGGCGACGCGGGTCACCTGATCGCGGATGTCTTCGACGGCAGCCCAGAACTCGACAACCGCCTCAGCCAAGCAACAGCAGTCAACCGCGGCGCGGGCTCGAAATGGACGGAAATGGAACGCTCTAGGCGAAAAGCACTGACGAAAGAACCACCCAGCGCTGTCACCGACATTGACATCAAGGTTTTGTACGACAGAAGCAAACGACCCACGGGCTTCGACGTTCAATACAAAATCGACGGCGAACCGGTGACCCGCGATTTCTCAAATACTATACCCGAGACCGACTGAAGTAGAAAACGATGCCCAACGAGACCAGTTTTGAACGACTGTCGAAGATCCAGGACGAGAACATGGGCTTCACTCTGGAGCAAGTTGGCGACAAGGAGGCTTATGCAAAATTCGATTGATCGAGATGGATTCGCGCGTGTCGGTCACGGATAACACCGGCTGGTCCGCTGTGCTTGAAGAGCAACATCTGACAGACACTCTTCGCAAGGGAACCAGCCGGTGCGCACACAGACTACTACGGGAATGACGGCCGAGCACTACGCGATCCTCGCCGAACGGATCGAGAACGAGTTCACGTGGCGTCGGCGTCGAGGACGGCCACGCACACTCTCGCTCGCGGGGGCACTGCAGATCACTCTTCTCTATTATCGCCAGAATGTCACCGAGCAGTTGATCGCTGATGTGATCGGTGTCAGTCAGTCGACCGTGTCACGAACGATCGCGGTGGTTGAGGCGATGCTCAACGTCGTTGTCGACGACGAGCAGCCGGACGTCGAGGCCGCGCTCCGCGGGACGACGGCCGTCATCGACGGCACCCTCCTCCCGTGCTGGTCCTGGGCAGACGCGCCCGAACTGTACTCCGGGAAACACAAGACCACAGGGCACAACTGCCAAGTCCTCGCCGACCTCTCCGGCCGGTTGATCCACATCTCGGATCCCATCGCGGGCAAGCACCACGATGCCCACGCTTTTCGAGAAACCGGGTTAGCCGACATCCTCAACCTCTCGAACACGCTGGCCGACAAAGGCTACCAAGGCACCGGAATGGTCACACCGATAAAAAAGAGACTAGGCGAAGAACATCTTCCAGATCACGCGAAACAACACAATCGCTTCGTGAACACCCACCGATACGTCATCGAGAGAACAATTGCGAACATCAAAACCTGGCGCATATTCCACACAGACTACAGGCGACCACTACACACCTTCCACGACGCCTTCAACGCCGTCCGCTGCCTCATCTTCTTCACTCAACAAGAAGCCAATTTTGCATAAGCCTCAAGGTCGACAAGTTTTACGTTCAAGGCAAGATTACGGACGACAGTCAAGGGAATATTACCAGTTCCGAAGGCAATCTTCGGAATGTCGTAATGGGTGGGCGCGTGTTCGGCGTCTCGACCGTTTTGGATGACGCCGGGTTCGCTGAGAGTGTCGCTTTCGTCAGACCGCGAATCGTTGAGTTGCATGACATCCTCCGTAATTTGCAGGGTAAGTCTCCGGTGCGTTTTCTCTGGGCGGTCGACACCACGACAGGTCAGGTTGAGAGCGACTGGACGTACTACGACGATTTGTCGGATGAGGAAAAGAAAGATGGCTTCTGGGAGAACTGGGAAGGTGACTTCGCGTGGAAAGCGCAGCTTGAGGCTGAGCTAGTTGGCGAGTAAGGCCAAACCGGTCGGACCCTGACTGCCGTCGTGCGCCGACAGAGCTGCCCTGGCGGGTCGCGGAGACCTCCGCGGGGACCGATTCCGCGGTACCTCCGCGAGCGGTCAACCACCTCGCCGGAACCGCTCGACACCCCGCCGCGCATAGCGGAGGCGTGAGCACATCTCCCCACCTCGAAGGTACCGCCTGGCATGGCGCCCAGCTGGTGGTGGTCGACCCCGACAAGCTCCGCCGCATCCGCCGCCGGCAGCTGAGTCACAGCGTCGCGGAGAACTTCCTTAAGTGCCCCGCATCGGCTGTCGGGGACACGCTCATCCCTCGACCGTCGGACCCGTTCGCACCAAATGAGGTGGGCGTCGGTGCGCACTCGGCTCTCGAGTTCGTCTACGAGCACGAGCCGTCCGAACGAAGCCAGGACCTCGCGAGGGAACGGGTCGTCGAACTCGCCGCCGAGGAGTGGACCATCGAACGCATCCACGACCCGCGCGGCGATGTCAGGCCCGTCATCATCAAGGCTCTGACCAAACCCGATGGGACCGTCAACCTCGACGACACCGCTGCGCTCGAGCGCGTCAACGAAGAGATGAAGGTCACATGGACCGGTCGCGTCACCGCCCTTGCCCTCGGTGACTGGGACATCGAGGACCCGACGGTCGTGGATGTGCACTCCATTGAACTCGACATCCAGAACGTGGTCATCAACGGGGTCCCCGCGCGGGCGTTCGTCGATCGCGTCGACCGGGTGCCCCGGCTTGACGGGTCGGGGACCGCGCTGGCCGTGCGGGACTACAAGAGCGGTGCCTACAAGCCCCACAACCCGCGCTTCGGGGACGCGAACGGAGACCAGCAGCGCCGGTACGCGGCGCTGGTCGCCGAACTAGACGGAGAGTTCCCTGTCGACGCGCGTCTGCTGTACATCGGCGCCGGCAAGTCCCGCGTCATCGACCTCAGCCCGGGGCCGATGGCTCAGGCACTTGCGTCGTTCAAAGAGGCGTGGAACACCATGAACGACTCCGCCGACGCGGGTGCGTTTGATGCGACCCCGTCGAACCTCTGCGGGTGGTGCCCCCTGGTGAACTCGTGCCCGATCCCAAAGCTCACCTCGGACAAGGCGAAGGCGCACGCGGAGACACTGCCGTCGAAGGTCGCGCTTGGCATCCCCGTCGTCTCCGTGCGACCGGCCGCTGCGCCTGCCCTGGCCCCGGCCGCAGCCAAGGGCCGGGCGCGGGCGCCCGGTGCCGAACACCTCCCGAACGCCCCGCGCATAGAGGCAGGAGAACACTTCACCCCTCCCGAGAAGGCGCCCAGCATGACGAACGACACGACCCCGACCCTGGCCAAGTACCCGGCCTCCGAGTATGCCGCGATGGCGGCGTTCAGTCTCGTGGACACTGCGACCGAGCACCTCGACGAGCGCGGCCAGGCGCTCACGCCGACGACCATGAGTGCCTTCGCGCAGACCCTCGCCCACGTCCTCACCGACACCGAGCAGACCCTTTTCGACGCGGTCGGCTGGGAGTTCGGTCGCCACGCGCGTCTCGGCTTCGCTCTGGCGAGCAACCTCCGCCTGCGTCCTGCCCCGTTCGGGCAGGACGCTGCGGACTGGGCGGCGTGGGTCACCCTGCAGAAGAACCTGCTGCAGGCGAAGACATCCATCGCGCTCGGCCTCCTGGACTACCAGGCGTTCCCCGTGGACGCGTTCGCGGTCTTCATCCCCGCGGCTCCCGCTGCCGTCGCCGCCGCCTGATCTGACACGAAATGGATCGAGATACGACACCATGAGCACTCCCGAGCGCAACGAGATCATCTTCGCCGCCCACCGAGCGGCAGGACCGGGCGCCACCCTCGAGAGCGTCGCGGCGCAGACCCGGCTCCTCCTCGACTGCTTCGCCGAAGGGTCTCCTGTCCTGGCAGAGTTCGACAAGGAGGCGATCCGCGCCGAGGCGACGACGAAGACCACGACGTTCTACGGAACGCTGCTGTTCGTCGACAAGGAGATCACGTCCACGCGCGGCGTCATGTTCTTGAAGACTCGCCCCAGCGACCACCACCCGAACGGTAAGGAGCTCGTGCGCACGGACCGGACTGACACCGTCGAGGGCCAGGAGGTCGCTAAGAAGGCGCAGACCCTCGTTGGCCATCGGGTTGCGGTGACCATGCGCATCGAGAAGGCCGTCATCGCCGGTAAGAACCGCACCGTCCGGGTCGTCCACGCGATCGTATCCAACGGCGTCGATCCGGCGTTCAACCCGGCCGACCCGAGCTACCAGCCCGACTACGAGGACCTGAAGCTGGACAAGATGGCGTCGCGCCTGCCGAGGCCGGGGCCGCCGCTGGCCGCTCTTCCCGGCGCAGCCGCGTAGCAGCCCCACCGCCGCACCTTCCCGAGAGAGCCGGACGTTCTCGCGTCCGGCTCTTTCGGTGCGCACCGCGCCGCTACGTTCGCCTCAGACGATTGGACGTCACCGTCGTGCAAGCGGCGCCTCCGAGCTGTCAAACGTTTCCTCGGGCCGTCTGGCCCTCCTTTCATACGCGCAGTCGTCCTCGGCGTGGCATCCGTGCTTGCAATGCTCGAGCGTTGCTACTGCCGCCTCCAAGCGCAGATGCGGGAGCGTCGTCAGGACGACGTCACCCCACCGGCAACCAAACCGGTTCTCACGCCCCAGACGGGCTGGGACGGACTCGCGGACGTCGACACTCGGCTGCCCGGAGGAATGGGCGCCCCGGAGCTGGTCGTGCGGCTCGTCGTGGCTGTGCTGGCGGTGCTCCCAGGGATTCTGTCCAACCTGGACGCGATGGCCCGGGTCTGACGCCACTGCGGCCGTCAATAGGCTCATGGCTCAGAGACGGATCAGCGTCATCGCTGCCGCCGCCATGACCATCCCCGCCCTGCAACTGACCCGCTGCAGCGCGCAGCCGCGTTCGTGCACGATCCCAAAGGCACCGCCGGCGGCGAATGTGACGACTTCAGCGAGGTCGGCGAGGAGATGACCGACGATGCCCTAACTCAGAAACGGGCGCAGACCGGCGGCCAGGACGCCCTCGTCGGCGCTCACAGGCTCGCAACGTCGATCGACGACACCGACCGTGTACGAGGAGCCCCTCGGCGGGACGTGGGGTCAGAGCTAGCCGAACACCGTCGGCAGGGCCGCCGCTCCAGCGAGCGCGATGCCGGCGACCGCGTAGACGGCGACGGGCACCATCAGCAGCCACTCTCGCCAGGAGCCGGCGTTCCCAAGCGCGGGAAGGGCAAAGTAGCCGCCTCGGGTCCAGAGCGAACCGAGCAGGGGAGTCTGCGCCCACGCCTTTGGCGCCTTCGGCTTGAGTGGCCAAGCCAGCGGCAGGCCGCCCGTGGTGAGGAAGTCGCCGGCGAGGTGGACGATCCAGCCGACGGCGACGCACAACGGCAGCCACGACCACTGACCGGGCGCGAGCCATGTGATGAGCGCAGCGAGGGCGACGCCGACAGTCCACCCGAGCGGCCACCGCTTCGTGATGCGGAGCACCTTGACGGCAAACGCGAGCAACGCGGCGGCGACAGCGCCGGCGACGACGGTGAAGGCGGGGCCGTTGTCGATGTCCAGCCACCCGGAGCCGGTCAGCCACAGCGCCCCGAACAGCACCGCGACCGCTGAGATGCCGGAGTGCGTGCCGTGCCGGTGGCCGCCGCTGAGCGCGCCGACGGCGGCGGTAGCGAGCTTCGCGGCGCCGGGCACCGAGTGTGCGATCGTCGCGTTGTGGTGGTCGGCGTCGGGCAGGAGCGCAGCTCCCGCGCAGACGACGGCGCCGAGCGCGACCGCCGCCGGTTCCAGCGGGTGCCAGGCGAATGCAGGCAGCTGCGCTGCGGTGGACGTGACAGCGACCCACGCCGCGGCGCCGGTGAGTGCGTGGGAGGTTCCCATCATGGGGTGGTGCCTTTCGAGTGGTCAGTCGAAGCTGACAGCCGGAGCGGTGACGGTGGGGATGGTTGGGGTGCGGAACAGGTCGAGGTCGACGACGGGCGCCTGGACCGCGGGAGGGGCGGTGTCGAAGTCGACGACGGGCTGGTCGAGCGCCGGTGCGGTCTGGGCGGCGCTGGCAGGCTCCGGGTCCTGCCCGTCGAAGAACGCCGCCAGGCGTTCCACGTCCGAGGAGGTGAGCCCGTCCTCGGGGGTAATGAGCGCGACTCGCGCTCCCGACTGGCGGGCGACGTCCGCGATGAGGTCGCCACGGCTGATGCCGAGGTCGTCGAGCGTGCCGAGGTGGTCGTCGGCGACAGCGAAGGAGGTCACCTGTGGGTGCTCGCGGAGGAACCGGGCGACGGCGCCGACCTTCCACCAGCCGAGGTCTTCGTCGGCGTCGTTCCTGGTGAGCGAATGCGCTGGCTGGCCCAGCGGCTCGTTGAGCGCGGGCCCCGCCTCGGCCTCCCAGTCGCTCAGCCACACGACCGTCGCGGGCAGATCGCCGAGACGGCCGAGCATCGTGTCGGAGATCCAGGCGGCCCCGCCAGGCACGTCGGCGATCGTTCGGAAGTCGTGCCAGTCGTCGCTGCGCACGATCGGCGAGACCGTTCGGTCGACGTCGAGGAACAGCACGCGATCGCCGTAGCTTCGCGGTCCGGCCGGCGGCTTGCCCCCCGCTGCAGCCGGTGGGGCTTCGACGGTGTCGGGCATGTCGATGGCGTCGATGTCGAACTCGAGCGGCTCGTCGTCGAAGGCGATCGTGTCGGTGTCGAACGTCGAGGCCTCAATCGTCGCTCCGGGAGCGTCACCGTCGTCCGCCAGGAACGCATCGGCCGGCACGTCCGGCTCGGACGTCTTATCGGACGTCCCGTCAGCGGCGTCGGCAGGGAGCGCGTCGAAGTCGATTCCGAGCCCGTCGTCATCGCCGCCGCCGAAGTCGAAGCTCAGGTCGAGCTCGCCCATGTCGATGACGGTATCGTCGTGCGGCGCCTCGGTGTCGTCGATGATCTCGCCGAACACGGGACCGCCGCCGGTCGTCGGCAGGTACGGTGCGAGATCTGCCTTCTTGCTCGGGTCCAGCGGCGCTCGGACGGCCGTGATGTGGGAGACCATCGACTCGACGTGGTTGTTGTCATACCAGGCCTGGACTGCGAACGGTTTCGACTTGGACGACTCGTAGATGCCGCGACCAGTGGGGACGACCTCGCCCAGATCCGGCGCCTCGGTAGGAGCCTTCAACGCTGACATCAGCGAGCCGAAGGACGCCTTGCCGAGAATCAGCGACGACATGTTGTTCTTTAGGCTCGTGCCGCCGGGGATGGCTTTGAGCGTCTCCGCTTTGAGCTCCTGCGCGGCGAGGATGAGGGTGAACCCGGTGGACCGGGCCTCCCGCACCGTGCGGGCAGCCTTCGCGCCGATGTTCTTCTTCGCGTCGTTGATGCTCGAGAGCACCTCGTAGTCGCGGAGTTCGTCCTCGGTCGCGTCGGCACCTGGCTTGCGCAGCGTCTCCGCCGCCATGAGCGAGGTGAACTCGTCGATGATGACCATGACGTGCGCGGGACGAACGTCCTCCGGGAGGTCGCGGTAGGAGGCGACGCCGTACCGTCCGTTGAGCTGTCGGCGCCGGTCGACTTCGGCGAAAATGAGGTTCATCATTGCGCTGGTCGATCCTTCGTCGATAGCGATTGCGCGCATCCACGGCTCGCCGTAGCGAAAGTCCGCGGCGAGCTTCATCGGGTCTGCGAGGAAGACCTCCCAGCCGCGCAGGAGGGCGAGGGTGAGTAGCACCTGTAGCGCTGCCGACTTTCCGCTACCTGTGCCCCCAAGCACAAGCAAGTGAGGATCGGCCATGATGTCGATCTCGACGGGTGCCCCTTCGACGTTCGTCGCGAACGGCAGGGCCTTGCTCGCAGCGACCGCGTCCCAGTTGAACCGGGCGGGGAACGGCATCGGGTTGAACTCGCAGACCAGCAGCGTGAACGAGCTAGGGGTGCTCCCGGCACGCACCTCGATGTATTCGTTGCCGGTGAGGCCAACGAGCTTGGACACCGCCTCCTTGACTTCGCCGCGGTTCACTCCGCGGGGGAGGCTGAACTCGAGGACCTGGACCTTGTCGTTGGAGGGCAGCACCCCGGACTTGAGCAGCTTCGGCGCCGTGCCGTCGACCTTCGAGGCGACTTTCGCGTCGAGGAACGCCTGCTCCCAGTCGAGCGAGATTGTCTTGTCCCGGTTCTGGGTGCTGTTGGACCGGCCCGTGCGGGCGAACACGACCGTCGGGAACTTCGGGCTCGCGCCCGCGTAGATGGCGACACCGTCCTCGATCTCGGTGAGGCGGAGCCAGTCGCAGCCAAGGGACATCCGGATCTTCTCCTGCGCGAGCTTCACCGCGGCGGAGGTGACCCCGCCGTACAGGCGGAGGTTGATCTGCCAGATGTGGCCGATGCTGTCGTCCCGGTCGGTGAGCGGCCGGACGCTGGACACCTCCGGGCGCACGAGCTTCGCCGCGTCGAAGGCGTCGTTGATGGCGCCGGCGAGGGCCCACCTCGTCGCGAAAGATGATCCGCCCGGGTTGATGTTCGCCGGGTTCGACGGCACCTGCCCGTTGGACCAGATGACGCTGAGGCCCTGCGTGTGCCGTTCGCCCTCGCGGTACCCGGCAACGACGAATCCCGTGACGGTGACGAACGGTGCGGCGGCGAGCGTGGTTGCCAGCTTCTTCCGCATCTCCTGGCCGAAGAACGCTGTCGGGTCGAGCCCCTGCTTCACCATGAACGGCTGGCAGTGGATCACCGTGCCGTCGGCGAGAGCGGCTTCCTTGTAGACGGCGTGCTGAATGACTGGCGGCTTCTCGCCCAGCTTCAACGCGTCCGCCCACCGCTGCCCCCACCGGGCGGTGACCTCCAGCTGCTCCATGTGCGCGAGCAGACCCGGGTCCCTGAGCGTTGTCGTCGGAGCCTTCACCGCGCCGAGGTACAGCGTCGCAATCCCGTCCGGGTCGTCGACGTAGGCCTCGGTCTGCAGAACCGCGCTGACAGTGCCGCGCACCGCGCTGAGGGAGTTGGCCGCGGTTCCGTCGGGGCTGACCCACACGCTCGCCCAAGCGGCGGTCGGCTGGCTGCCCTCTTGCCGGAAGATCGGGTCCACGCCGAGGAGGATCGGCTGCCACTGCTTCGCTTCGAGGACCGCGTTGTAGACGACCGTCTCAAGGAACAGTGCGAGTTCGTCCCGGTCGACGTTCGGGTCCGTGGCGTCCGGGAGCGTCGACTGCTGCCATGTGATGACCCGGAACCGCAGTGGGTGCCGGGAGCCTTCGATGGGTTGCCCGTCACCGTCGATGTCGGGGGCGGGCAGCATCGCGAAGCGGACGCCGGAGCCCATCATCGGCATCAGCTTCTGGTGAAGCGCGATCGCCCCTGCCGCACCGAGCGTGCCGGGCGCCTCGAACGTGTCGACGGTAGTGCACGCTTCACCGACTCGCGTGTGTGAGATGAGGTACGGGGCGGGAGAGAGTTTTAGGCCAGCCCAACGCGGCTTCCATGCGGCGCGCGCCGCCTTTGTTTGCCGCCACGAGGTGAGCGCCTCCCGACGCACCAGCAGGTGCAGGAACCCAGCGGCGATCGCGGCGGTGACGCCGACGCCGAGCAGCCAGTCCGGTGCGAACAGCCAGGCGACTCCGGCGAGATGCAGGTTGATGAGCAACCCCGCGGTGAGCGCGGCTGCCCCGACGAGAGCGCCGATCGCGGGGACCGCGGCCGCCCACCCGCCCTCGCGAAGGCGGCGGGCGAGCACACTGATGCGGACGCCGTCGGATGGGTCGTCAGCGTCGATGTGCCGACGCATCGACATGTCCACCTGCGTGACGAGCACGTACGCGGCGGCGGTGTTCGCCCACGCCCAGTTGAGCCCGAGCGCATCCGTCGGGAGCGTGAACGCGGCGGCGGCCGCACCGTAGGCGGCGACAGTGACGAACCGGGTGGGTAGCACCAGCCAGGCGACGGCGGTCACAGTGGCGAGCACGTAGACCAGCGGTCGCACCTTCGACAGCGCCGCTGCCGCGCGCGGGGACCGGCCGATGAGGGCGAGGGCCGGGCCCTGCGGGTTCGTAGACGGCAGCCATTCCCGCAGCTGACGCGGCGCGTTTGGTAGCCAGTCGATGCCGGGGAGGATGAGCTTCCAGCGCAGCTCGGACCACATCCGATGCTGCTGCATCTTCCGCGCCTCGCCGGGTCCGTTGACAGTCGGTGTGCCGTTCGTGTCCTTCTGGCCAGTGAACAGTGGCGCGACGGTGAAGAACGCAGAGACCACCACCCCGACCCACAGGGCGACGACGCCCGGGTAGCGAAGGGCGGCGACGACTGTCGCGACAATGACGGCGATGACGAGGACGTACGGGGTCAGCGAGGCGGGCGGCTGCTGGGTGCGTGCGTGAGGCATGGCGCGTTCCTTGCGGTCAGGAGTTGATTAGCGGGACCAGGGCGGTGACCACGTGCGGGTCGGCGGGACGGCTGCCGACGATGCGGGTGACGGAGCGTTCGAACGCGGGCCCGGACACGGCGCGAGCGCCCGGGGACCGGAGGAACCACAGCCGCTGCGCGGTCCGGTCGTTCGACGGCCAGATGATGAGCGTCGGGGCGCCGAGACGAGCGCGTGGGGCGTCCCGTTCGAGATGACGGTTGAGAGCTGACACGGCGGCGGGAACGGTCCGCTTGTCGGCGGGCGCGAAAAGCTCGAGCCCTCGTCGAGTGACGCCGTCGAACGTCCAGTAGAAGCCGGGCGCCCACACCTTCGTGTCGAGGATCGTGACCGTTCTGCCGGAGATGACGACGTGGTCGATGTTTGCGGTGAAGCTGGGGAGGGGGATGCGCAGATCGTGGATGACGGTCGGGCCGCCCGGCCGGAGAGCGAGGGCGTTCAGGATGCGGGCGGTGCGCTCTTCGCCGCGCTGGCCGACCTTCGCGACGCTGGCGTTCGCGGCCCAACTCGCGTTGGTGAGACTCGCGCCGGTGCGGCCGAGAATCTGCCCGGGCGCGGTCACGATGGCACCGCGGAGATGATGAATCCGACGATGACGACGATGATGATGATGCCGGCGGTGATGAGCCCGCGAGTGGTGGTGAAGAACGCGATGATGTCGTCGCGCTGCTCGTTCGGTCGAGGGCCGGAGGGCTTGTTGTCTGCCATATCCAGTACCCTGCGGCGGGGGTTTCGGTGGCCCGAAGATGGTCAGCGGGGCCGACTGAAGACCATGCGTTTCACCGGCCGGGTTGGGCCGACAGCGCCGCGCGCCGCTCCGAGGGTGCCGCGCCTGGTGCCGTCGTCGGTGACGCTGGCGATGCGGGGAAGTTCGGCGATGCCCTTGCGTTGGAACACGCGCCGCCAGAGTTCCGGCGGTGTGCCGGTTCGCTGCCAACGGGGAACGCTGCGCAGTCCCGCCAGGTTGTCGAGGAGCGCGAGCGGTCGCGCCGTATCGGCCGGACGGTACGGCACAGCGACAGGGTCGAGGAGGTCGCACGCTTCCCACGGCTCATCGAACGCCCCGGTTGGCCGGTCAGCGCGTAGGTTCACGAACCCTCGCGTCGCGTTGTGCCCGGCGGGGAACCAGTCTGACCAGCTGACGATGAACATGCGCGACGCGGTCAGGTCGTCCCGACGGCCCGGGAAGATGCGGGCGGCTCGTGCAAGATGTGTGCGCAGGTTCCGCGCCAAGCTCGTCGCCTTGCCGGTCATCTCCGGGCGTCCCGCGATGACGAACAGCACCACGAGTCCGGAATCGGCGGTGGACCGGTCGGCGAGGACCGCGGCCCACTTCGCCATCTTCTGCTCCATCGACCCATTCGCCGATGCGGTCAACTCCACGGCGATGCGCAGACCGTCCGCACGGACGATGGTCATGTCCGCGGTCTGCTGACTCTGAACGTGCCGGGGCGGCACTCCCCAGCCTCGGTACGCGAGGTCGTTCACGGCGGAGAGCTTCTCGCCGAGGACGGCTGCGACTCGGCAGAACTCCGCGACACGCAGGCCGAGCTCGGCGGCGAGCACGTTGTGCCGGTCGTACTGGCGGCTGAACTCGAAACCGGTGCCGCCGGTGACGGACACCCACTCCGGGTAGGTGAGTGCCTGCTCGAACCGTTCGACGGCGGCGCTAGGTTTCGCGGGGCGCAGGAGCGTGCCGCGATTGAACTTCGCTCCCGCGCGGAGCGCGTCATGGTAGATCCCGATCTCGAGGAGCCGGGCGGCAAACAGGTCGGAGATGCTGCGGTGCCGGCCGGACGCGAGCGCGTGCTCGCCGGTCAGCGCCGCGAGCTGCTCCGCGGTCAGCGTCCGCCACGCGTCGAGGGCGCCGAGGACGTTCAACTTCTGGTTCCAGGCGACGCCGGCGTCCAGCCGTTCCCAAGCCTCGCCCGGGTCTGTGCGCAGATGCGGCGGCAGCCGCGCGAAGTCCGCCTCCTCCGCCCGGTCCGCACGTTCGCGCGACACCCAGGAGGCGGCGGACCCGTCACCCCACATGCCGCCGTGGAACGGGTCAAGACGCAGGGCCGCACGGACGGGCGACAGGGGGATGCGGGACGCGAGAGCGTCGAACGGGATCACGCCGTGAACCCCTGACGGGCCGCGAAACCCGGGCCGCGCAGCGCACCGAAGTTGGGGATGTCGACGGTGAACGCGCCTTGGGCGGTCTGCTCCACCTTCGTCTTCACGATCGCCTGGTAGCGGGGGAGACCGGACACGTCAGCCGGCTCCCAGTCGGAACCGTCGATGATGAGGCGCTTCACGAGCGTGGCGACGATCTCCGGGTTCGACTGGGCGTACGCGATAAGCGTCCCGAACCCCATGACCGCGTCACGGACCGCCTGCTCCAACTGCTCCGGGTACTGGGTCGCGAAGACCGCGCGGACACCGAAGGACCTCGCGTCGTTCCGGATCCACGCGACGACGTCGGCAGAGGTTCCCGCAATCTGCTTGAGCTCGTCTGCGTAGATGGACAGCACCTTGCCCTGCTCGAACCAGCCGACACAGTGGCGTTTGATCGACTCGTGCAGCGTGTACATGATCAGAGACGACATCTGCGCGGCGATCTCGTCATCCATCGAGTCACCCGACGGTGCGACGCCGGTGTTGATGATGACGCAGTGGTGCTCGGTGATGAGCCTGGACCAGGCGACCTTCTGCGGCCGGGCCCACCACGTCTCCGCGGCCATGAGCGCGGCGACCTTCGTCCGCGGCGCCTTCAACAGCTGGCTCCGCTGGGCCTGCGTGACCTTCGGGTCGTACGCGGGAGCGAGCCCCTCTACAGCGTCGTAGAGGTCGTTGCCGGGCTCCGCTTTCGAGCGGAGCATCTTCTCCCTCAGCGCGACGGCCAGCTCGATGCCGAGCTCGATGCCGCGATTGGCCAGGAGGACGTTCGCGTAGTAGAACGGCGACGCGTCAGCGGCGATGCCGGGCACCTGACTTGCGACGTCGGGGGTGACAACGAGCGCTGCTGCGAGCAGGCGTCGGAGCGTGTCGAACGACTCCGGTCCAATGCTCGTCTCCCCGTACACGTACTTTAGTGCGGCGACGATGTGCCGAGCTTGAGCTTCTACGGTTCGGCCTTCGGCGGGGAACAGATCGATGCCGATGGGGGAGGTGCGGTCGGCGACGTCGAAGCGGACGTATCGGGAGTCTGCGGCGTCGCTCCACGCGGCGTACTCCCTCGCGGAGATGCCGTCGCCTTTCGTGTCCAGGGAAATCATCGTGTGGTTCGCGCCGACGCTGCCGTGCACCGGCGACGGGTGCGCTTTGTCCAGCGCCGCATACCCCCACAGCGCCTGCAGCAGCGCGGACTTTCCGGAGCCCGCCTCGCCGAGGCAGATGATGCCCTGCCACGCGTCGACGGTGCTGAGGTATACGGGCTGGCCGTCGTTCACGCCGATGTCGGGACCGATGCGTTCGCGCAACGAGGCAGGGGCGACGCGCGTGCGAGTGGACGCGACACCGGATTGCGCGCCGGAGTGCGGCGCGGCGATCGACAGCGGCAGGATCGCGCCGACGAGGAACGCGGTCGAGTGCAGCGGGTAGTCACCGTCGGTCGCCTGAACCGGCTGGCCTTTCGCGTCGATGCCGGCCGCGCGCGGCGGGGTGGGACGGATGAGCTTGCGGCGAGGCGTTGGGACGAGACCGGTCGCCAGGTAGTCGCGGGTCCAGGAGAGTCGGGAGCGGACGTGGCCGGAGAGGATGAGCCCGCCTACGACGGCACACACCCCGCCGACACCGATGGCGACCCCGCCCCACGGGTCCAGCTCGAGCGTGTTCGCGACGAAGCCGGCCCCGGCCGCGAAGACGGCGGCGAGGAAGAACGGTGCGGCGCTCGACGTCGCGGTGAGCACCGGCTCCTTCGTGCGCAGATCGAAGCCGGGCAGCGACGAGCTCACCCGGCGGAGCAGGTTTCGGGCGCCGTCCTTGTCGTGCGCGCCTACCCACATGCACGCGACCACCGAGTTCGTCGTCACGGAGTGGTGGACGCCGGACGCCGCGCGAGCTCCGCGCCAGGTCGCGTGCCAGTTCCGTTCGCTGCGGGAGGGCTCCCGGACCGACATGCCGACCCACTCGCCGTCGCGGAGGGTGCCCGCGATCGCGTCGACGACGGTCGTGATCTCCGCGCCCGCCTGCGTGTTCACGCCGATGCCGCTGCCGCGTTTGAACGACAGCCGGCCGACGACTCGCGCGGCCGCGAGGTCCGGCGGGTCGGCCTTCTCCGAGTGGGCAGACACCGCGTGAGCGATGCCGAAAGCGGTCTGCTTCACAGCGCCGTCCTCGGGGGAGACGAAGTAGTGGGCGAGCCCGCCGTCCTCGCGGACGGTGACGAAGGTCGCCCCGGCGACGACCGTGCGCAACGCGCTGCCGGCCTTGGCGACGAGAGTGGCCGGGTTCGGGTCGATCGCGGAGGCCTTCGTGAAGCGGAAAGCGGTGGTGGAAGTCGATCGCAAGCTCATGCCGAGTACCCTGCGGCGGGCCGAAACAAGCCTGGGGCGAATCACGCCCCGAAACCGCGACGGCGTGGTGCCGGCAGCGAGCGTTAACCGCCCATCCGAGCCCCGCCAGCGCCCCGCCCCCGCCATCTACCTCAGCCTTATGCTCCGCAGGCCCCGCTGATGGTCTCCACATCGGGCGCACTTCGTGCACCACGGTCACCTCGCATCCGCTCCGTCACCGTCTCGATGTTCCGCCGCTGCCTTGTCCGCGTCCGCTCCCTGGTAGCGCTCCGCTCCGACGACGCAGGGTCTGTCCCGTCGCTGGCGTCGCTGCTCGCTCTTTTGCGCTTCGCGCGTCGTGGTCGTTTCTCGTCGTCGGTTCTCGGTCGTTGCTCGTGGGCCTTCCGCTGTTTTGGGTGTCGTCTGGTGTGGCATGGTCCATGTTGTCTGCTCTTCGTTGTTGAGGGAGGGTCCGGTTCCCGGGTTGGTTTTGCCTTGTCTTTCGCGGGTCAGCTCTCTGTCCCGTTTCGCCGCGTCCTGTCTCGTCTCGTCCGTCTCGTGCTCTCCTGCGACGTGACGTGCGCTGACGACGTCGGGGGTGGTGCGCGGAGCGCTTCGCGCGTCCCGTTCCCGTTCCCGGGTGACCTGCCGGGGTGTCTGCTGATGTGATGCGTGACGGTCCGGGCTGCTGCGTCGCGGACGAGACGACGTAACGCCGCAAGGCCGGGAACGGGAGGCGACCCGGGGGACGGTGGGTGGTGCGCGCAGCGCTGAACGAGATGGTGCGTCACGGGACGAGAGGGCACAGGCCGGGACACGGGGCGCAGGGACCGAACCGACGGGCATCTGCGGGACCGGGAGGGAACAGGGCAACGGAATCCGGATGCGCGCAGCGCCGAACACCACGAACCGGAACGGGGACAGACCGGACAGGGAGCGCAGCGACCGGTGGAGCGAAGCGACGCCGAAGGACGGGACAGCAGAGGACACAGGAGCGGATGGAGGATGCCCGAAGCGCGGGAAGGTCACGGTCACGGCGTGCGCCGTCGTCACTCGGCCAGCGCACCTGAACGGCGCGCTGGCAGTGACGACGGCGCACCCTTCTCGAGACGTCGACAGGAAGGGGATGCCCGCGCAGCCGAGTCGGAGCGGGGAGAACGGATCGGGAGGGGAGCTTGCGACCCGACGCGAGCGACGTAGGAGCAAGCTTTTCACCTCGGTCCTCTTGCCTCTTTTTGCTCTCGGTTCGGCCTGGCTGGGCGGTCGGCTACCGCCGGCTGACCCGGGCTGCGCCGGGGGCGGTTGCGCTATCGCGCTGTCTCTTCGCCGACGGCGGGGCGAGGGTTCAGCGTGGCTTGGTCATCCGGCCGATGGGGAGGATCCGGATTGAGTGGCGGGTGAGGTCGCGGGTGTCGCAGGGTCGGATCGGGCTGCTGGGCGTGTGTGCAGGACCCGTCAGTCGACGTCGAATGCTTCGTCGCCTGTGTCGGCTATCCGGAGGGTGGGTGTGGGTTCGGGAAATTGGTCGTGTGTGCTGATGTGCTGGTCGGCGTCATCGTCGTCGGGACTGCGGGCGGGGGACGACTTCCATTACCTTCGCTGGGTGACGGCGTTCGGCTGTGATCGATCGGATGTGGGTGGTGGCTACGACGGTCGGGCTACCGTCCGCTGTGTCTGCGCCCGCGCATAGTGCGATCGAGATTGCCGCGCATGGCGGCCGCCCCGAGGGCGAGGACGATTGATGAAGGCGCTGGCGCGACTCTGCGAGAACGCAGTCGCGAACCCGCCGGACGTCGTCCTGACGGACGAGCGCGTTGTGCCCATCGAGAACGGCTTCGAGTGCAGGCGACGGAGGAGTATGTCGTTGAGGTGTGGAAGATGTTTTTCAACTGGCGGCTGGCTGGTCGTGATGCCGCCGGATCAGCGAGTGGAGGTCACCCATGGGTTCGGCTATTTCGGGAGAGGGCTGGCGAGTCTTGCTTGCGTTGTCGCTGCCGGGTTGCGTTGGACTGATCCGATGACAACTCGCCCGGAGGGCTTCGACAAGCAGGCGTTCTAGTGGAGCGTCGGCGGTTGGCCACAGTGTGGGGGATCATTGATTTGGCGTCAGCGCCGGTCGTCGAGACGTTGTGGCGCTCGACCGGCGTGGTCTTAGGTGGAGTGACCAGCGACCGAAGGAGATCAAAGTGGCTAACTCGACTGCATCGCAATGCCCGACGTGGTGCGTGGGCCGGCATGAACCGGATGCGCGTCCTGACGATGCTGTCATTCACTACAACGAGCCGACTCTGACGCGCATCGAGCGCCGCGACGCGGTCGAGGTTGGGCATAAACGGGCCTTCCGTCAGAGCGATTGTGAAGTGTCGATCGGTCTCACGCAGCGTGATGGGGACCCGGCGCCGAGCGTCTTCATTGAGGGGCTGGTCGGGCGGGTGTTGCTGCTCGCTCCGGCGGGTGCAGATCAGCTTCAGTCGGCCCTCAGTGAACTTTTGGCTGTCGCCCGCGCCTGAGGTGGTTAGGCCGTCTGGGGCGCGAAGGAGCCTGTCACGTAGGCCGACCGTCGGGGGTTCGCGGACGGGGCGCGTGCGGATGCTTGTAATCCCGTGAAAGCTCGCGGGAGGTTCGCGATCGGTGCTGGCCGGCTGGCGGATCGCCGCGCACGTGAAGTCGTTCCACCGCTGCCGGTTGTTCCAGACGATGCTGCGGGAACGACCCCGGCGCCTGGTCGTGAGCAGTCACGGTGAGCGCCTGATGACGATGGCGATGATGCCCGCGTACATTGCCGATATGAGTGACTGGAACAGCAACGATCATCCTCGAGGCCATCACGCGAATCCCGGTGGGTTCAGCGGGAAGGCACATTCTGATCCGGAAGGGATGCTCGTCTCTGAGAGAGCTGGCCGATCGCACGATAATCCAGTCCTATGCATGCTCCGCGACACGGCGCGCCTGCTCGGTAAACCGCAGTCGGTCGTCGCGAGCAACTGGCTCCGGAGCCCGGCCATGACGACCTTCCGGGCGGATCAGTCGACTGGCGTCAGCTTGGATGAGTTCGAGAGCGCGATGAGCCTCTTGCGTCGCCTCGCGTCCGTCCGGTAGGTGTCAGCTTGCCTTCCTCCGCAACGGCGTGACCTGTGCGAGCGTCGCACCGCGTTCCGTGTGCGCCCGTTGTACGTCCAGGAGGTCCCAGGCCTGGTCGCCGGTGACAGAGACGCCGCGTGCTCCGGCGCGGCGGGTTCTGCCTTTCACGAGCATGTAGTGCGTCTGGAACACCCCGGAGCCGATCTGTTCCTGGGCGTCGTGGAAGAACACGATGTTGGAGACGGGGCCGGTTCCGTCGTCGAGCGAGACGAACACCACCCGCTTGCCGCCACGCATCGGCGGCGTGTTCGTTGCACGTCTGACTCCGGCGATAATAACCTCGGTCCCGCCGGGTAGCTCGCTGAGCTTCGTTGTGGGGGTCACGCCGAGGTCGAGGAACAGAGGGTAGAAGCTTTCCATCTGATGCCGGTTGATGGCCAACCGCAGTTCTTTGAGTTCCAGGTCCGTCTGAGTGCGACCGTGCAACTCGAGCGAAGTGACACCGGCGCGCGGGTCGACGGGCAGGTCGAAATCGAATGCGAGCTGGTCGGGGTTGATTCGGTTCGCGGTCGTTCGTACTGAACTGAGGTGAGCGAGGAGCTCGTGTCGACGGGCCGGTTCGTAGTTGATGAAACCGTCCAGCGCGCCGACGCGGACGAGAGAGTCGAGGGTGGCTCGGCGAGGGCGAACACGATCGCGGAAGTCCTGCAGGGAGGAGAACGGCTGGTGCGCGGCAATGCGTGCGCGCTCCGCCGCGGAGGAGCCGACGAGATCTTCGAGAGACATCCGCACCCCGTAGCAGGTCCCGGAGCCGGTCGGTTCGACGATGTATTCGAGGGTCGAGAGCTGAACGTCGATGGGGAGCAGAGGCACGCCGAGATGGCGGGCTTCGGCGACGATGAGGTCCTTCGGCCACATGCCAGGGTCGTGGGTGAGCAGGCCCGCCATGAACTCCGCCGGGTGGTGACGTTTCAGCCACGCGGACTGGTAGGTCGGGAGGGCGAACGCGGCGCCGTGCGCTTTCGCGAACCCGAAGGAACCGAACCCCTTGAGGACCTGCCAGGCCCGGTCGATGACCGCTGTGGTGAAGCCGCGCTGCTCGGCGCGAGCGCGGACGAAACTGGCGATACCGGGCAGGCGCGCCCGGTCAGCGAGCTGGCGGCGGAGGACATCCGCGTGGCCGAGGCCGCAGCCGGTCAGCTCATCGAAGAGTCGCATGACCTGCTCGTGGAAGACGACGACTCCGCGCGTTTCGCGCAGGAACGGTCGGAACCGGCTGTCGATGTAGTCGGGCATGACCTCGCCGTGCCGGGCGCGGAGGTACTGGAGCGGCATGTTGTTCTGCATCGGCCCGGGCCGGAAGAGGGAGATCTCGACGGTGAGGTCGTTGAACTCGGTCGGTTGGAGCTTTCCTACGAGCTCCATCTGTCCGGGGGATTCGAGTTGGAAGACGCCGAGGGTGCGGGTGGAGCGGAGGAGCTCGAACGTCGGCTCGTCATCGAGGGCGAGGTTGTCGATGTCGATGCGGGTGCCGGTGAGCCGCTCGTGCTCGGTGACGGCGTGGGCCATCGCCGACTGCATGCGCACGCCGAGGATGTCGAGCTTGATCAGGCCCATCGGGTCCATCGCGTGTTTGTCGAACTGCGACATCGGCAGGCCGATGCCGGCGAGTTCCACTGGGGTGCGGTCTAGTAGCGAGGTGTCGGAGAGGATGACGCCGCACGGGTGTACGGACACATGTCGGGGGAGCCTGTCCAGGCGCTCGGAGAGGTCGACGAGCAGGTCCAGCTGCTCGGACTCCTTAACCGCTTCGGCGAGGTCGGAGAGCTCGGGTTTCGCGGCGAGTGCCTCACGGAACTCGCGTGCGTTGAACCGCCAGAGCTGCTTCGCGATCGAGTCGATCGCGTCGTCGTCGAGACCGAGCGCGAGGCCTGCGTCCCGGACGGCGCCGCGTGACCGGTAGGCGCTCGTCATCGACATGAGGGTGGTGCGGTCGCTGCCGAACTGTTTGAAGACTTCACGGTAGATGTCGTGCCGTCGGGCGGATTCGACGTCGAGGTCGATGTCGGGCAGGTTCGTCCGCTCGGGGGAGAGGAACCGTTCGAAGATGAGCCCGTTCGAGATGGGTTCGACGGAGGAGGTGTGCAGCGCGTAGTTGAGGACGGATCCAACTCCTGAGCCTCGAGCTTGGATGCGTACTCCCATGCCGCGGATGATTCCGGCGACCCGGGCGACGGTGAGGAAGTAGCTCGGCATTCCGAGCTTCTCGACGGTCTTCATCTCGTGCTCGAGCTGGCGGTGCGCGTCGTCGAGCGCGGGCATGCCGGGCCGGGCGTAGTAGTGGTCGACACCGGCGCGCGCTCTGTTCCAGAGCGCTGTCATAGGGTCACCGTCGATACCGATGATGGAGGCCTCGGGCATCCGCGGGATCCCCCAGCCGATGTCGCTGACGGGGTCGAGGGCGCACTGTTCCGCGAGCCGCTCCGTCGCCGCGAGGAGCAACGCGACCGCGTCCTGCCGGTGGGAGCCGGCGCCGACGACCATGCGGGCGACTTGGCGCATCAAGCGGGCTGGTTTCAGCCATGCTTGGCCGGTGGGTTGCAGGTCGCCGGTCTCCCAGAGCGTTGCCAGGGGCTTCAGCGATCGGGCGGCGTCGGCTAAGTCCGCGGTTGCTGCTTCCTCGGGTGCGCCGTACCGGGCGGCGTTCGTGAGAACCGCTGGGAGTCGCGTTTCTTCGGCGAGCGAGAGCATTTTCGTCGCGGACGTCACGGAGCCGGGCTTGCTCGGCTCGGCGAGATGGCAGACGACCTCGAGGGTGAGTACGCCTGCGGGGAGGGCCTGCCGCCAGCAGCGCAGCGCGGTGCGGGCGTCGTCTAGAGCGCGCCGGTCGATCGCCCGTCCCACGTCGGTGGTCGGTCCGATGATCACGGTCAGTCGGGGCTCCTCGCCGAGGACCGCGGCGAGGTCGCTGCGGGCGAGCGCGATCGTCTTCGTCGGGCCGACCCCGTGGTGGGCGAGGGACACAGCTCGGCACAGTTGCGCGTATCCGCGGCCGCCGTTTTGCCCGTGGGCGAGGAGGACGACTCGGCCGAGTTGTTCGCCGTGCTCGCCTGTCATCGCGACGTCGACGCCGAGGCCTGGGGAGATGCCTGCGGTGATGCACGCGCCGATGTGGGCTGGTGCGCCGTAGAGCCCGTCACGGTCGGTGAGGGCGAGGAACCCCGCGCCGTCGTCGACGGCCGCGGCCACGAGTGACGGTGCGGGAGTGACTCCGTAGTGGAAGGAGTGGGCGGATGCCGTGTGCAGGTGCGGGAACCCTGTCACCGCCAGGCCGCCGTGAGGTACCAGGTGCCGTCGGCGTCGCGGCGGAGGTCGTACCGGGTGAGTTCGTCGTTGTCGCGGGCAGCGTCGACGAGCCAAAACTCGGTGTCGATGCAGTTGGGCGAGGATGTTCCGTCCCACCACACGGAGCGGGTGTAGTGCGCTTGAGGCTGGCCGATGATGTCGTACTCGAACCGTTCGAGAACGAAGGCGGCCGGTTCGCCGTCGTCGGTGAGTGTGACTTCAATGGGGCTGTCGAACGTATCCACGATCGGTCTCGCCTTCTGCACTCAAGCTCGAACATGTGTTCGATTCTGTACGGTAACTCAGACCACCCACATTCGCCATTCCCTCCCATGGCTACGGCGCTGCGAATCGGTACCGCGGGCGTGGCGGGCCCGAGCTCGGACGTCGGAGGTACTCGCCCGCGGCTCTGGATACCTTTGGTGCCGACACGGCAGGATGACGCCATGCCGATCGTCGACGTCACCTTCGACATGCGCAGCGACACGCCTGTCGCTCGCGCCCCGGAGGTCTTCAGTCCGACCCTGCGGCGGTAACGCCAGGCTCGGTGAAGCAAGCCGCTACCGAGCGGGGTGGTGTTCAAATTGAACCCTGAGGGATCGAGCGCATACCTCGTGCAGGAGTGCGAGCTCGGCCGGTTCCGATTGGCGTGCGACACCATCGCGTCGTCCCATCGTCGGTGTCTGCCAGCGCTCCATGAAGCGATGGGGCGTCGGCAAACGATGCTTTCCATGCGCTCGGCTAAGCCATCGGCGGGTCGCTCGTCTTCCCAGGGAACAGGGTGGGCTCCGCGCAGACCATCATCCAGGTGCGCGGCATGAGCCGTGCTAGTGAGGATCGCATCGACCTGACGCTCGAGTGCATCCGACTGCACTACGCACGGAAGCTGAGTCCCTCGCTGCCGTGCTTGACCGGTAGGCGCCGCTCCTGTACCCGGTCACGCGCTCGGTGCCAGGTCCCCGATTGATCACAGCTGCGTTTCGACGCGCTTGGTCCGGAATCGAAGAATCTGACGGGTAGCTGATTGCAGCCGGTCCGGCGTTGGCTCGTCGGTGTCATAGGGGTACTGCGGCGGGATGGTGAAGAATCGTGCGAGAGCGGCAAAGGCACCTGGGTTGCTAGCCCGAGCGTGGTCCCCCTGGACCATTAGAACCACTTCGTGCGGGACAGGTCCGCGCCCTGCGTCCGAACGGCAGCGTCGATCACTGACCACGCGGGTTGTCGACCGTCGTACTCATCAAGGAGCAGCCGCAATCGCTTGGATAGTTCTTCGCGCAAGATGGTGATGCGCGAGTCGCCGGCGGGGGAGCCAGTGTTCATGGGTGGCGCTCCTGCGGGGTCTACGAAGTGATCGGGCGGTCGGCGTTTCACCACAGAACGCCGGCGAAAGTCGATTCGGATTGAACCGGGGCGTGGGTGGTGAGCTGAGCGAGCCGGCCAGCGACCGCTTCGCAGAGGTCCTCGACGTCGATGCCGCCGGTGACCTCGTATGAGGTCACCGCAATGAGTACGTGTCCAATCTCGCGAAGGTACGTGTGCCGTCGACGGACGTCGCTCGTCCCTGCCAAGGTGTAAGTCCGGTTCTGGTTGTCGGCCGTCCTCTCCCAGTGGCCGGTGATTCCCTCCCCTAGAAGCGCTGGGGGAGTCGTGCGGTGATTGATGAGTCCGCCGAGAGCGTCCTCGACTGCTTCGTTCAGAGCCTCGGGCGCTAGTGGACTTTCCACGCCGGCGAACTCGAGCACCCTAAGCGCGACAATTTGAGATTTGGTCACCGTCACGCATACATTGTGAGTCGGTTGTAGTTGTTCAACCGAACCGGCTGGTCGCAGCTCTGGCCGGTGACCGAGGCTCAGGGAGATGCATGCACCGCTCACACACGGAACGCCTGATGGCACTGGCCGTCGCGTCGCCAGACGCATGGTCTGACACCTACTGTCAACTCGCCTTGTTCGATTTTCCTGCGGACATGCGCACGAGCCTGATGCTGAGCTACTACCGGAACTTCGCTGTTCCCTCGATCGCGCAGACCTTGGCGGACGCTGGCGGTATCGCGACCGATCCGATGAAACAGTCGGTCGACACGACGCTCATCCTGTTTGAACTCATCGAGGCCAGGCCTGAAGGCCCGCATGCAGACCACCTCATCGGCCTGCTGACCCGGGTGCATCGAGATGTCCCTGGGGGCAATGACGATTACCTCTACGTGCTCCTGAGCCTCCTCGTCGTCCCGATTCGCTGGGTTCAGCGGCACGACTGGCGCGCGCTCAGCGTCGCGGATGTCGAAGCCGCCACGGCCTTCCATCGTGAGCTGGGCCACCGCATGGGTCTTCGGGATCTCCCGGACAGCTACGAAGCCGCAGATGAGTTCTACGCGCCCTTCGAGCTGGCGCGGGTGCGACCGTCAGACGAGGGGCCCGCGCTCACGACCATGACGATCAGCGTCAACCAGTCGCGAATGCTGGGCCTGATTCAGCCCATAGCGCAACCGCTCATGTCCACGTGGAGTGATGACGGAGCTGTGACTGATTCGCTCGGTTTGCCTCGAGGCGGGCGGGCCCTCCGGCGCGTCAACGACGGCGTACTGCGGGTGCGGAACGCCATCACCCGGCGCAGGCGGTGCCCGATCACCTCCCCCTTCCGGCCGGGGCTCTCTGGATCCGCTCAGTACCCGGACGGATCTGAGGTCTCGGACCTCGGGCCGCGTGCGCGCTGATGGACCTGGCCACACGATTCCAGGACGCGTTGGAACCACTCGCCTCCTCAGAACGCGGACGCGAGTCGATCGGCAAGGCCGCCGAGTTTCTCCAACCGTTCGTCGAGCGCTGGGCGCGTGAAGCGATGTCGACGTACGTCGGTCGGCCAGGCATCGAGCTGGACGAATTCGTCTCCGAGATTCGGCTCGCGGTCATCGTGGTGCTGAAGCGTGTAGCCGATGGAGCTCAGCCGATCGAACTGAAATCGCAGAACTGGTACGCCTACCTTCGGCAGGTTGGGCGCAACGCCGCGCAGGGCTGGGTGGACTCGCCTGCCGCGACCGGTATCGCAGGGCAGGCAGGCCGGATGCGGCGGCGTACAGCGATCGCGAAGCACGCCTCCCAGCTCGCCCTCGAACTCGGCCGCCAACCGACGCCGAACGAGGTGCTCGCTCGCGTGAACGCTGCTGCGATGGCGAGCCGAACGGACGCGGCTAAGCAGGGCGCGCTGGTCACCCATGTCGACTTCGAGCCGGCATCGGTCGCGTATGCGACGGATGACCTCGCTCTCGCCGCGGCGGCGGACGAGGAATCTGCGCGCCTCGGCGACCCCGTGGGTAGCAGCGCGTGCGAGCGAGTGAGCCTTCAGTGGATGCTCCGCGAATGCGAGGAGCGAGGCCCCGAGGTCGGTGCGTTCGCGCGAGCCTGGATCGGTGGCGGACTTGCGAACCCGCCGATATTCACGTCGGCCGACGAGGCGCGCAAGGCGATCGGAGTATCCCGGCGGCGGGGAGCCGTCCTCGTCGACGAGGTGCGTGCTGTAGCGAAGACGCTCCTCAGGGAGGCCGTCTGAGGCGCGCTTGTCAGTCCTTTGTGGGATCCCAGAGTTGACGAATCGGCAGGGCAGCAGCCGGGTCGACCAAGATGAAGTTCGTGCTCGGGCCTTCGACGCGCGTGTGCTGTGGCCAGCCGTTGGCCCGCGCGATGAGGCTCGCGAGCTCCTTGGCATCCTCCGCGGCGCATTCGAGGGCGAACCCGTCGCTGAAGACGAGGGTGACGATGTCGAGGCTGGTGCCCACTGTCCGCGGGTCCAGGTGAGTGCCTGCCAGCTGCGTGCGGTTGATCTCGTCGAGGAGGTCGGCATCATCCTCGGGAGCGACACCCCTCGCGAGCGCATCGCGATACATGGACAGGTAGTGCGCCGATGGTAGGAGACGGTCGGTCATCGGCTTCCTTTCGTTCTGGCGGTATGGCCCGCCTTGGTACTGCACTAGCGTACAGTATTGCGTGAGGTTGAGTCGGGTTCTTCCCGCTTCGCTGGCTGAGGTGCAAGTCTGCCCGATACTGCGCAGCCCCCGCGTGTAACCCATTGAGGATGAGCGATCACATCTTGGCTGAGTCGTCCCTAACGAGTCGGAACATCACGCCCGCTCGCGGCGCATAGTTGAGAGCATGACCCCGATCTCTGCCTCGTCATGGCTCGGCCTCGCTGGCGACTGGCACGGCAACCTCACGCACGCGCTGACCGCGATCCGAGCATTCCATCAGCGCGGCATCGAGCACGTCCTCCAGCTCGGCGACTTCGGGTTCATCTGGTCCACCGAGCGACTGAACAGCGGGGACTTGCAGCTCGATGAGATGAACGCCCTGCTCGACTCGCTCGGGATGACGCTCTGGATCATCGACGGCAACCACGAGAACCACGCCCGCATCCGGGAACTGGCCGCCGATGACTCGGGCATCCGCTTCGCCCGCAGCCGCGTACGAATCCTTCCACGAGGCTGGCGCGCGACGTTCCCGACCGGCCGGGTCATCGCCGCGCTCGGCGGAGCCAACAGCATCGACCGGTACGCCCGCAAGCCAGGGATCGGATGGTGGTCTGATGAGCAGATCAAGGAGGACGACCTCGCCGCACTCGGAACCGACCCCGTCGACGTGCTCCTCAGCCACGACGCCCCCAACGACATTCCCTACCTGCGACTCATCCTCCGCGGTAACGAGAAGCGCTGGGACCCGCGCGGCCTCGCCTACGCGAACGCCGGCCAGGCCCAGTTCCAGCGCGGATTCCTGCAGGTGAAGCCGAACCTCACCGTCGGCGGGCACTACCACCTGTTCGTCAACCAGACGATCGAACGGGACGGGTTCACCAGCCGGCACGTCATCCTCGACCTCGACGACAGCACGGCAGTCAGTCAGGCGGTCCTGGACACCGACACGCTCGAGCTGTTGTTCTTCCGCCTCGACGGCGCACCCGTCCGCCACACGCAGCTGCGCTGACCATGACGGCACTCAGAACATCCCTACGCGAAGGTTCGCATCTACTGGACCGTACCCGCTTCGGTGGACTCGGGGGTGGACTGCCGGGGTTCCCGAGCTGTCCATCTCCTAGCACCGCGCCCGCCTCGTCTGGCGTCTGCGCTCGAACGCGTATCTGTTGCACCTCGGCGCCATCACCCGCAACGAGTGCTGGATCCTCAACATGGACGCGCTCGATGAAGACGACGTCGCCATCCACATTTCGCCGGCGGTTAAGGCGGGGCGCCGATCACGGTCCTCGCCGAGCGCGCGCTGAATCGGAACCCCTCCGAGGACCTGCGGATCCTCTGATGGACTCCGCGCGTGAGCCGGCCGCCCTTCGCCCACATGCGGGTCCGTTCTACGGAACTGAGCTGAACCTCCCGCTGACCGAGGCGGAGGAGAACGTGACGGACGCGATCTGACCGCGCATAGCTGAAGCACCCCGGCCAGGATGGGAGCACGATGCCCCACGCCGTTGAACACATCGTCCGGACTCACCAGGTCGCCGAAGCGCTCCGCGCCGCAGGCAAGCCGGCGTGGCGGGAGACCGTTCGAGTCGATCTGACCGACGAGACGCTGACCGTCACGCAGACGGCGGCGATGCTCGCCTCGGCGATCCGCACGTCTGCGTGGTTCACTGCATCCCGCCAGCAGAACGGTCCACAGCAGCCGACTCACCGGCTCTCAGACCACAGAGCGCCGGGCGACGGCTCCGGCGACTTACCGCCGGAAAAGCTGAGGCCAGTCCTCCGTGTGACGTGCACCGTGGCACTCGCAGGTCACCTGCCACAGCTTCGGGTTCGACAGCCTGGGGTCCGGCGTCGCCATCGCCGGCTTCCCGCCTTCTCGACACGTTCCGTGCATGTGCGTTCTCCTCCTCGCTACCGAGCCGCAGGTAGACCTCGCTGTCGCGATTCGGGCCCCGCATCTCGGAGCGCGGCAAACCTAGGTCCTCGCCCCGACTCTCGCCACCCACCCACTGCAGGAGGCCCCGTGCTCGGCCCCATCGATCGCCACGTCCTCAGCCGCGCCTCCGGCCTGCCCTGGTGGACCCGCCTCCACGAGGCCGGTCGACTCCTCCGCCGCACACTGCGACTCCTCCGCCGCTCCTCCGCCGCACACTGAGGGAGCGCCACCGATGAACGCAGGACAGCTCGCCCTCCTCCTCGCCCTCGCCGGCACCGCAGTCCTCGCCTTCACCGCAGGCCGCGCCTGGCAGTACCACCGAGGGGGAGCGACACCCACCCGCCACCTCGTCGTCACCTACCAAGGCACGCCCGAGCTCGAGGTCGTCGTGCGCCCCCCGAGAGGCCCAACCGACCAGGCAGGCCACCCCCGCCCCCTGGCGGCCTCCTCGCCCGACCTGCGGCCCCACCGACACCGACCCCGGCCGACCTTGAAGGGACGGGGGGATCACATCGCCAGCCACCCCCCACCGGTAGCCCTCCCCGCCCTGGGGTCTCCTTTCCCCCCCGGAGCTCGGTGGGGGTCGCGCCCGGGTGCGCATACGACAGAAGTTGCGAGATATCCACCGCCGGCCGTGGTCGACCAGCGCGGCCCGGTTCGTCTTGCAAAGCGCACCGGGAGTGAGTATCGACGCAGGAGGTCAGAGGTCCCGGCTACCGTGACCGCATGGACGCAGCGAATCTGGTGGTTCAGCTAGGGATTCTCGGAGTGACCGCCGGCGCCGGCGCGATCGCGTGGTGGCAGGCGATCGTCGCTTCCCGCGCGAAGGCAGACGCGCAGGCGTCCGAACAGCGAACCGCTGATGCTGAGCGACGCGCCGTTGTCGCGGCCGAGCGAGCAGCAGAGGCCGCCTCCGCCAGCGTGGAGCAGCACGCGCGAGCTGCTCAAGCAGCCGAGCAAGCGCTGCCGCCGGTCTGGAGCCAGCTGGTACGGATCGACAAGACCGTCTACCGAGTGCGCAACGACTCGAGTCGCGTCATCGTGGTGACTGCGTTCGAGCCGCAACCGACCGAGCTCGCCGCAACGCTGGCGCGGGTGCGGTTTCCTCTCCCTGCCCGGGTCGAGTATGGGGATGCGTTGGACGTGCTGATCCTCGGCCGGATGAGCCCTGGAATCGAGTCCATCCGCATGGTGTGGCAATTCGAGGACGAGTCAATGGAGCAGGTCACGGTGAGACGCGTGCTCGCCTAGCGCGGGTGGCCGTCAGCCGAGCAGCTCCTTGACGTTGGCGCCGATCTCGAGAGCTTGGGCGCCGAAGCGGACGAACCCCGCTGTCCACGGCTGCACCTTCCGAACTGCACTTCGCAGGCGATCCGTAACGTCATCGCCCTGGCCCCCGCTCTCGATCACGGAGTAGAGCATTCCGACCAGCTCGTTGAGCTTGCGGACGAGGTCGACGGTGGAGCCCTGCGCGGACGCGTCCAGCAGTTCGCGCGCCTGCAGCAGGAGAGCGCGCACGTAGTCTTCAGCCGCTCCAGGAAGCCGAAGACCGCCGTTGTTGAGCAAGGTCTCGATGTCCTCGATGCCGCCATGGATGCCCGCGGCGTTCTCGTCATCGAGCGGGATCACGGGAAGGGCGAAGGCGGCGCCGTCGAGGGTGTCCGCGAGGCCGTAGAGCGCGTTGACGGCGTGCTTCGGCAAGATCTCTCTACTGCGGTTGGCCGAAACGTCCCAGACATCGGCGGGCGCGAACACACCGATGTACCAGTAGATCAGCGGCTCCTCGTAGTGGTCCGTCCGGCGTCCCCGCTCGCGCATCCTGGTGATCGCAGCATCGACCTCGAGCAGCAGCTCGACCGCGTGCGCTTGACGACGCCAGAATGCCGCGTTGACCGGCGGCCCACCCCGCCGACCTTCGACTGTCTCCGTTGGGTTCAGCGCCCTCCAGCTCTCGAGGAGGTCGGCGAGCTCGCGGGCGGGATTCGTCGTCATGGCACGAACCTAGCCGCTGCGATCATCTCCAGCTGCGCGAAGGAACGTCGCCACCAGTCGATCGGCGGCCGTGTCAGAGGCCGGCCGTAACCTCCTCACGATGTCGCACCACTGGACGCCCATGAGCATGGTCTGACTGTCCGTTGTCCCGGGCGAGTGGTGGGTGGGCGACAGGAGCGAGCACCTCGGCTGGATCCGTCTCGTGCAGTATCAGGGCCTTCCGACCTACTTCTGCGGCACGCGGAACGGGTGGGTTGTCGGCGGTGGTGACTCTCTGCCAGACGCTGCGCGCGCGTTCATCCAGTGGCGGACCGAGCAGCACGCAGCGCGCCAGTAGGGGATCGTCTTTCGCCGTTTCATCAGCGCCCGTGCCGGCGGCGGCAGGATTCCGGCTTGATGAACGGTGAGAGCTACTACGCCCTCGTGGCCGCGTCCATCTCATCAGCGCCTTCTTCCGGCGAGAAGGGAGGCGAGTTCGAGCGCGTACTGCGGGCTTGTCCTAGCGGCGCGGCAGCGCCGCTACCATCGGCGATGTGTCCGACACCATCACCGTTGCGATCATCACCGGAGCCATAGGCCTCCTCGGAACTGCCGGTACTCTCAGCGCCACGCTCCTCTGCCGCAGCTCCGAGCGGCCGACGCGCCTGCCAGTTCTTCGTCCACCTGATCTTCGCGGGGCGGGACCTGAAAGCCGAACACTGGGACGCGTTCGAGCGCCCGTAGCCCGTCCAGCTGAGGGCGAGGCCGCGCATAAGGGCGTCATGACCGAACTCCTCCGCGATCAGACCCTCGTTCAGGTGAACTCCGGATCGAACAACAACAAGTTCTACCGGGTCACTCTCGCCGTCGATGGCACGCTCACGAAGCGGTGGGGCCGCGTCGGCGCCGTCGGTCAGACGAAGGTCGAGCAGGGCAACGAGTATGCCTTCGAGTCCGCCATCCGCGCGAAGCTCGGCCGGGGCTATAGCGCCGTCGAAGCCGTCGCCGACACCACCCCCGCCGCGCGGTCGAATGTTGGCTTGGCCTCCGCAGCCCGTCAGGGACTCGTCGCGGACGCCGCCGCGCGCGACACGGTCCTCGACGCGCTCATCGACCGGCTCGTCGCCGTGAACGCCCACTCGATCGTCGAGCAGTCCGGCGGTCTCATCACCGTGGACACATCCGGTGTTGTGAAAACCGCGCTCGGCATTGTGTCCATCCGCTCGCTCGCAGAGGCCGTGGTGCTGCTGGATGAAATGGAACCGCTCGCCGCGACCGCTCGAGGCCCGCTCCTGGACCGGTACCTCCGCCTCGTGCCGCAGAAGGTCCCCGCCCGCGCCGGCTGGGCCGAGCGCTTCTTTGACGGCGACCGAGCCTTCCAGAAGCAGCGCGACTTCCTCGACCAGCTCCGTGAGTCCGTCGACTGGGCCGCCCGAGCCCGCCGCGTCCAGGGTTCGGACGACGCAAGCTCCGAGCCGCAGGCCGACATCTTCCGCATGAAGATCGCCGCCCTCGCGCCCACGGACCGGGACTTCAAGCGAGTGGCCAAGCTGTTCGAAGCGACGAAGAACCGTCAGCACGCAGCATCCGCTCGCAAAGTCGTCCGCGTCTATAAGATCACCGACCGCGCCGACGCCGCGAAGGCATACCGTGCCGCGCGGACGAAGCTCGGCAACGAACGCGAGCTCTGGCACGGCACACGCGCCATGAATGTCCTCTCCGTGCTCGCCAAGGGCTACTACGTCCCGCCGACCAGCGGCACCACCGTTGTCACCAACGGTCGGATGTTCGGCGACGGCGTCTACTTCTCCGAGCAGTCCTCCAAGAGCCTCGGCTACGTCGATGGGGAGATGTACGCCCGCGGTGCTGGCCGAGGCGCCAGCAAGTTCCTTCTGCTCAACGGCGTCGTCATGGGTGCCTCCTACCGCCCGCGCATCGGCTGGGACGTAGGGGAGCACCGTACGGCCCGGAACGGTTCGTACGACTCCACCGACGTTGCCGGTGGCAGCGCAGGTGTGCGCAACCATGAGGCGATCGTCTGGAACACGGAACAGATCCAGCCGCGGTTCCTCGTCGAAGTCGAATGAGCCACCCCTGATCCGTGCCGCGCATAGAGCGGGCATGACTCCCCTCGAACACCACACCGGCGACCTCTTCACCACCACCGCACCAGCGATCGCGCACGGTGTGAACACCGTCGGCGTCATTGGCGCCGGCAGCGCCGCGCAGTTCGCCCGCAGGCACCCCGCGATGAAGGACGCGTACGCCCCCGCCTGTCAGAACGACGCGCTCAACCCCGGTCACGTCTTCGCCTGGAAAGTCGCGGGGGTGAACAGCAAGCATGACGTCATCTACATCCTCGCCTCCCAGGACCTCCCCGGTGCGCACGCCCGTCTGGACTGGCTCGAATCCTCGCTCGACCATGCCGTCAGTCATGCGGAAACTGCCGGCATCGACCGTGTCGCCCTACCCAGAAGCGGCAGGGGCATCGGCGGCCTCGACCAGGACGAAGCGGAGCAGGTCATGGCCCGTGTAGCCGCGACGAGCTCGACCGTCACCCTCGAGGTGTGGACGCTAGCGTGACGGTCAGCGCCAGCCACCTCGCGAACAGTTTCCTCCGCCGCGCGTTCGCAGACGATGTCCCCACGACGCCGATGACGCTGCAGCGCCTGCTCTACGTCAGCGCCAGCGAGTACGGCAAACGCACCGGCGACGAGCTGCTCGGCGAAGCGTTCCTCGCTTGGCTGTACGGGCCGGTGCAACGCGGCGTCTACGACCAGTTCCGCGGGTACCGCAGCCAGCCCATTCGCACATACGCGAAAGATGCTCGCGGCACGGCATTCGCCGTTCACGAGCGGTCCCACCCGGTCCTGCGTACCGTGCTGACCGATGTGTGGTCGGCCGCAAAGATGCTCCCCGACGGGATGCTCGCCTGCGCACTCCGAGCGCCGGACTCTGCCTGGTCAACGACACCGCAAGGCACCCGAATCCCGGCCGCCGCCGTTCACGGGGATCTCAGCTACAGGCAACTGCTGAACCTCTGAACCTCGTCGGCGCTCGCCGCGCATAGAGGTGGCGAACCCCGATCGGGCTCGCCCCTCCACACGAAACCGGACCTCGCGCATGCCTTCACCTTTCACCCTCGCCCGCCGAGCCGTCAGCGCCCTCACCGCACTCAACGGCGTCGACGGTGCCGCGACCGACACCGAGCGCACCGCCATGCTCGCCTGGCCCGGCTGGGGCCCGCTCGCACCCGCGTTCGACCATCGGGACGACACCGCATGGGCCGCCATCCGGGAACAGCTCGACGAGATCGTGGACGCGCGAGCGTTCGCCGTCGCCGCGGACGTCGTCGACACGAGCTTCTACACCAGCCCCGCCGTCGTTGACGCGATTTTCGACCTACTCCGCGCGACCGGGTTCACCGGCGGGCGGGTCCTCGAACCCGGCTGCGGAAGCGGCAATTTCATGTCCCGCACCCCGAGAGACCTCACCATCGACTGGACCGGTGTCGAACTCGACCCGACCGCCGCCGCGTTCGCCCGCACTCTCAACCCCGACGCGACGATCTACGGGGCGCCGCTACAGAAGGTGAGCCTGCGCTCCGGCAGCTTCCACGCCGTCGTCGGCAACGTCCCCTTCGCCCGTGGGCACGTCTACGACTCCGTCCACGGCAGCGCGTCGTCCCTGCACGAGTACTTCTTTCTCCGCGCGCTCGACGCCGTGATGCCCGGCGGGTACGTCATCGCCGTCGCATCCCGGCACCTCATCGACGGCGAGCACGGTCTCGACAGCATCGGCGCCGTCGCCGACCTCGTCGCCGCGGTCCGGCTGCCCTCCGACACTTTCGACGGGACGTCCGTCGTCGCCGACATTGTCATCCTCCGCAAGCTCTCCCGGGAGGGGAAGCGCACCCAGAGCTGGACGCAGCCGACTCACGAGGTGCCCGTCAACTCGTGGTCACACCGCGGGTTGCCTCGCACCGCTGCGCTCCCGCACACGATCGTGACCGGCGCGCACACGACCACGATCAGTGGGAGGTGGACCGCGCACCTCGACTGCATCGCAGGCACCCCCGAGGCGACCGGGTTCTACGCCGCGCCGGTCGCCGTCCGCACCAGCAACCCCGCCCGAAGCATCACCCGCGCCGTTGCCGCCGCCTGCGCGTTCATTGTTCCCACCGACTACACCGCCGACGCGGGCTCCCAGCCCATCGACGTCGTCCTCACCGACGAGGCCGGTCGGAAGGAGGGGTCGTTCCACCTCGTCGACGGGAAGGTCCACCAGATCGTCGCCGGCGTCCTCACCGCCACCGCCCGGGCGAGCGCCGAACTCATCTCGCTCATCCCGCTCCGAGACGCCGCCCTGGAACTCATCGCCCTGGAATCGAACCCCGACCACGCCGACCACACCATCGACCCGGTGAGGGAGGCGGCGCTCGCCCTCTACCGCGCCCACACGAAGAAGTTCGGCCCGCTGAACGCCGGCACGATGATCACCGGGAAGCCCGACCCTGAGACGGGCGAGGCGACGCTCACTTGGCGACGCCCGACGATGGGAGGGTTCCGGAAGGACCCCGACTACGTTGCCGTGCTCGCGCTCGAGAACTTCGACCAGGACACCGGCGCCGCCGAACCCGCCGCGATTCTCCTGCACCGCATCGGCCGCAGGCCCCCCGACCGACCGTCGCCATCGACGTAGACGAAGCGCTGGCCATCACCCTCTCAGAAGGGCGCGGCGTCCACCTGGACCGTGTCCGCGAACTCCTGGGCCTCCGCGACGACAGCGCGGCGCTCGACGCTCTCGGCGACCGGGTCTACCGCGACCCCGCCCGGCGCGGCGACGTCGTCAGCCGCCGCGACTACCTCTCCGGCAACGTCCGCGCGAAGCTCGACCAGGCGCGCGCCGCTGCCGCCCGGGACGAGTCATACGCCAGGAACGTCGCCGAGCTTGAAGCGGTGCAGCCGACCGAACTCGGCCCGTACGACATCCGTCCGCAGCTCGGCGCGTCCTGGGTCACCCCGGGGGACGTCGCCGACTTCGCCGCCGACGTCATCGGATCCCGCGTCAGCGTCGAATACACCCCGGGCGTCTCCTACTGGGAGGTCAGCGAAGGCTATGGCGGCAGCGCCGAGAAGCGCATGCGTTACGCCACTCCGGACTTTACCGGGTACCAGATTCTCGCCCACGCTCTCAACGGCAAGGCCCCCGTCGTCTACGACACGTTCTACGACCCGGAACGCCGGGCCGACGTCCGCGTGAAGAACCCCACACGCACCCTCGCTGCGGAGGAGAAGCTCCGGGAGTTGCAGGAGCGTTTCACCACCTGGCTGTGGGAGGACCGGGACCGCACCGAGCGGGCCTGCGCTGAGTACAACCGTCGGTTCAACTCGCACGTCCTCCGCCGCAACGACGGCTCGCACCTCACCTTCCCCGGCATGGACCCCTCCATCGAACTCTGGGCTCACCAGAAGGACGCCGTCGACCGGTGCATCTCCTCCGAGCGGACGATGATCGCCCACCCCGTGGGAGCCGGCAAGACCAAGTCCATGATCGCCACAGCGATGACGCTCCGGCAGGTGGGCCTCGCCCGGAAGGCGCTCATCGCGGTTCCCGGCCACCTCCTCGAGCAGATCGCCCGCGAGGCGCAGCAGGCGTACCCGACCGGGAAGTTCCTGCTCGCCACGAAGGACGACCTCGCCGGCCCCGCCCGTCGCCTGTTCGCCGCACGCTGCGCGACCGGCGACTGGGACGCGGTCATCATGAGCCACCAGGCGTTCACCAGTATCCCCGTCGACCCCGAAACCGAGGAACGGTGGCTGCAGACGGAGAAGGCCGAACTGCGCGCACACCTCATCTCCGACGAGGGCGGCCGCCGCGGCGCGAAGCAGATCGCGTCCGCCGTTCGCAAGCTCGACTCCCGCATCTCCACGCTTCGAGACAAGGTGGCCGACCCGAACCAGGTCACCTTCAACCAGCTCGGCATCGACTACCTCATGGTCGACGAGTGTCATTACATGCGACGGCTCCCCATCGCGACGAGAGCAGACGGCTTCAGTCTCGGCTCGTCGAAGCGTGCGACCGACCTGCTCGTCAAGATCGACACCCTCGCCGACCGTTACCCGGGCAAGCCCATCGTCGCTCTGTTCACCGGCACCCCCTGGTCGAACACGCTCGCCGAGACGTACGTGTGGCAGCGAATGCTGCAGCCGGACCGGCTCGCCGAAGCGGCCGTCGCCCATTTCGATGCGTGGGCGGCCACGTTCGTCCGATACGACACGACCGTCGAAGTCGCACCGGACGGGTCGGGCTTCCGACTGCACCGCCGGCCGGCCACCATCCAGAACGTGCCCGAGCTCCGCCTGATGCTCGGTGAGGTCGCGGACCTGCTCAGCCCGGAATCGATCGCGCTTTCCCGCCCGGACGCGGTCTGGGAAGATGTCGTCTCCGTTGGCGGCGAAGCGCAGCTGAACTACGTCGCTTCGCTCGCCGTTCGTGCTGACGCGATTCGCAACCCGGAAGCGGCCCGCGGTGGGCGCTCCCGCGACAATGACAACATGCTCGTGGTCTGTAACGACGGCCGCCGCGTCGCCCTCGACCCCCGCCTCGTCGGAGTGCCCGAGGACTCACCGAAACTTGAAGAGGCCGCGCAGCGCATCGCCCGCAACTTTCACGACGGTCGGACCACCACCTTCGGGCTGAGCGCCACCCCGGGCACCTTCCAGCTGGTGCTCTGCGACGTCGGCACACCCCGCGCCGACGACGGCCAGACGTACGGACGTCTTCGCCGTCGCCTGATCGAACTCGGTGTGGCCTCCGCCTCCATCCGCTTCATCCACGACGCGAAAACCGACCAGGCTCGCGCCCGCCTCTTCGCCCAGTGCCGCGAAGGCGACGTCGCCGTGCTCATCGGCTCCACCGACAAGGTCGGCGTCGGAGTGAACGCGCAGACGCGCCTCTCTCATCTGCATCATCTCGATGCCCCGTGGCGCCCGAGCGACATCATTCAGCGTGAGGGGCGCGCTCTCCGGCCCGGCAACCTCAACAAGGAGGTGACCATCTACCGGTACATCACGGAGGGCACCTTCGATGCTTACATGTGGCAGACCCTCGAGCGCAAGATGCGCTTCATCGCCCAGATGTACGGCTCCGACGGCACCCTCCGCGAGATCGACGACGTCAACGAGACCGTCCTCAACTACGGGCAGTTGAAAGCCCTCGCGGCTGGCAACCCGCAGCTGCTGCGCTCCGCCGAACTCGCCGCCGACGTCCGCCGCCTCCGCGTCATGCGGTCCGTGTGGGGCCAGGGCATCCGTTCCCTCCGTGCTGAAGCGAAGGACGCCCGCGCCAGCGCCGCCGCCGAGCGGAAGCAGGCGCACCTCACCGAAGCCGCTTACCTGATCGCCGTCGACGCGCCCGAACCAGTCCAGCACGACTACCTCCGGGATCTCGAACACATCGCCGGCCACGTCCGTGACGGCGACTACGCCCGCACCGTCACGTGGCGCGGCCTCCGGCTCCGCACCGGCGGGTACGGAGCCAAGCGCGCGGTAGGCATCGAACTCGACTACCGCGAGGTGGAGACGTTCCCGCTCGGCGCGGCAGTTCAGCGCCTTAGCCCGGCGACCCTGGCGAAGCACCTCGATACGTGGCTCACCCGCTGGTTCGAGAGCGCCGCCGAGCGGCCCGGTCAGCTGCGAGCCAGCGCCTACCGCGCCGAGACGCGCGGGATCGAGTGCGAAACCCTCGCCGGCGCGGACACCTTCGAGCGCGAACCCGAACTACAGGCGGCTGAGAGCGAATTCGCCTTCGTCGAAGCGCAGATCCGTGCGATCGCGGAAGAGGCGGATGCCGCAGCGAAGCTCGCGGTTGCGGCATGAGCAGCGCCCGCTACGTCAGCCCACTCCGCTACACCGGCGGGAAGGCTCCCATGGCGTCGTGGCTCGGCGAGATGTTCGATCGGCAGCATTCAGGCCTCCCGATCGAACTGTGGATCGAACCGTTCGCAGGCGGAGCGGGCGCGGCGCTCACCTTGCTGAACCGCGGCGCCGTCGATGAGGTCCACCTCATCGACGCCAACGCCGGCATCGCCGCGTTCTGGCAAGCCGTCCTCGCTGACGGAGAGGACCTCGCCCGCCGCGTGCGCCTGACCGTCCCGACGCTCGACCTTCGGCACGAATGCCGTGCGCTGCTCACCGCACCGGACGACCACGATCTGTTCGAGCTCGGCTACGCGGCATTCCTCATCAACCGCTGCTCCCGTTCCGGCATCCTCAGCCCGGCAGTCGGGCCGATGGGCGGACATGCACAGATCGGCGAATGGACGATCGGCGCCCGGTTCAACTCCGCAGCTCTCGCCGAACGTATTCGGCGCGTGCACGCACTCCGCAACCGTGTCACCGTCTTCGTCGGCGACGGCATCAGCCACGTCGAGGATCTGAACGGCTCCGGAATCGAGGACGAGGTAGTCCTGTTCGTCGACCCTCCCTACCTGCGCGAGGGGAACCGGTTGTACGTGCGCGGGATGAACGGTTCAGCGCACCAGCGTTTCGCGGACGCGCTGCACGCCACTGCGGCCCGGTGGATGCTCACCTACGGCCGGTATCGACGCCGGCAAGACCGAATACCACTGCGTCGTCATCGACGGCAACGGAACCAAGCTGCTCTCGCAGCGATTCAAGAACCGAGAAGCGGCGATCCTGACCCTGATGGGTGACGTCGCATCCCTGACGGGAGGGACCGATGCCGCCTGGGCGACGGACCTCAACCACGGCGGGACAGGGCTGCTGCAGACGCTGCTCAGCTCGCACGCGCAGCCGCTGTTCGACATCTCGGGCCGCGTCGTGCATCACGCCTCGGGCGCCTACTGGAGTGAGGCGAAGACGGACGCGAAGGACGCGGTCATCATCGCCGACCAGGCCCGGACCCAGCGCGACGTGACGCTGATTCGGCAGGCCGACGAGGTCACCGCGGAGCTGCGCCTGCTCTCGGCGCGACGGGAGGACCTGGTCCACGACCGCGCCCGCGCCGTGAACCGACTGTGCGCCATCCTGGTTGACTACTTCCCGTCGCTCGAGGGTGCGTTCAACTACGCGACGACCAGGGGACCTCTGGTGCTGCTCGCCCGGTACGCGACGCCGTCCGCGATCAGGCGGATGGGGGAGGCGCGGCTGGGGTCGTGGTTAGGAGCAGGGCTGCTGGAAGTCCGCGGCCGTGGCCAAGACGGCGGTCGACGCTGCTCGCGAGTAGACATCGGTCGTCGTGGGGGAGGGGGGCAGCGGCTCGGCTGGTGAGCCGGTCCGCGCGTGATCTGCTCCGCATCCGCGACGAGGTCGCCGAGCTCGATGCGGAGATCGACGCCGTTCTGCAGGACAGCAGGTCCGCGAATCTGCTGGTGTCGATTCCGGTTTCGGGCGCCGGCTCGCCGCGGATTTCCTTGCCGCGACCGGCGCCGACCTCGCCGCGTTCGAGACGCCCGACCGACTGGCCAGCTTCGCCGGCCTCGCTCCCGTGCCGCGTGATTCCGGGAAGATCTCCGGCAACCACCACCGGCCGAGACGCTACGACCGGCGGCTCTTGAATGCCTGCTTCCAGTCGGCGTTCATCGCGTCGAGAATCTGCCCGGTCTCGCGCTCGTTCTACGAGCGGAAACGCCACGAGGGGAAGTCGCACAAGTAGGCCCTGATCGCTCTCGCCCGGCGCCGCATCAACGTCATCTGGGCGATCTTCCGCGATCAGACCACCTACAACCCCACCCCGACAGAGCCGGTCGATCTCATCCCCCGCTTCTGCAGAGCGGTCCAGGTTCGCGATCGAGGAGCAGACCCGCCATCGCCCTCGCGGCCGCCTGACTCGGCTAGGTGAGGAGCTTGGCTTGGATCCGTTCGGCGACCGCCTCTCGGAGGGGGCGGACGTTCTCGGCGCTCCAGTCGGTCGGGTCGGGGAACTTCCATTCCAGGAACCGGCCGGAGGGCGTCGCAGGGAGGGCGAGGCCCGGCTTCATGGCGATCACGATGTCCGCGTTCTCGAGGTCCTCGACGGTGACTGCGCGGGGGGTGCGGTCGCTGATGTCGAGGCCGAGCTCGGCGACGGTCGCGGCGATCGCGGGGTTCACGGTGTCGGCGGGGGAGAGGCCGGCGGAGGTGGCGGTGTAGCGGTCGCTGGCGAGGACTTCGAGCAGGCCTGCGCCGAGTTGGGAGCGGCCGGCGTTGTGCTGGCAGAGGAAGAGGACGGTGGGCTTCTGAGTCATGCGGGGATGCTGCTTCCGGTGGTGGTGCGGGTCCAGGTCTGGGTGGCGATCTGCACGGCGTCCCATGGGGAGCCGAGCGGGGGTGTGTAGGAGAGGTCCAGGTCCGAGACCTGCTCGACGGTGAGTCCGGCGAACAGGGCGGTCGCGTAGGTGTCGACGCGCTTGGCGGTCTCGGTGCCCAGGCGTCCGACGAGCTCCGCGCCGAGCAGGCGCCCGTCGCGGGTGTCGCCGGTGATGCGGATCGTGATCGGCTGCGCGGCCGGGTAGTAGCGCTTGTGGTCGTCCGCGACCGCGGTCGTCGTCACTGGCGCGAAGCCTGCGGCGAGGGCTTCGTGCTCGCGGAGGCCGGTGCGGGATGCGACGAGGTCGAAGACCTTCACGACCTGGGTGCCGACGGAGCCCGCGAAGCGAGCGGTGCCGCCGAGGGCGTTCTCGCCCGCGACGCGGCCCTGCTTGTGCGCGGTGGTGCCCAGCGGCAGGTAGGTGGTGCCGAGCAGGCGGTGGTGCGTGGTCACTCCGTCGCCCGCGGCGAAAACGTGCGGGAGGCCGGTGCGCATCGCCTCGTCGACGACGACGGCGCGGCCGGCGCCGAGGGACGCTCCGGCGCGGGCGAGCAGGTCGGTGTTGGGCTTCACGCCGACCACGAGGAGCACGACGTCAGCGGTGCGGGTCAGGGGCGTGCCGTTGTGGTCGGCGTGCACGGCGAGGCCGGTCGCGGTCTTCTCGATCGAGGCGACAGTCGTGCGGGTGAGCACTTTGACGCCGTGCTGGTCGAGTTCGGTGTGGACGAGGGCGCCGAGTTCGGGGTCGAGGGTGGAGAGCACTTCGGGGCCGCGCTGCAGCTGCGTGACGCGGAGGCCGCGGACGGTGAGGGCTTCGGCCATCTCGAGGCCGACGTAGCCGGCGCCGACGATGATCGCGGTCTGCGGGTCGCGGCTGTCGAGGAACCGCTCGAGCGCGAAGGTGTCGCCCATCGAGTGCAGCACGTGCACTCCGTCCTCCGGCCCCAGTTCGTCCACGCCGGCGATGCCGGCGGAGGAGGCGAGGGCGCCGGTGCCGACGATCAGTTCGTCGTACCCGATCCGGTCGAGCGAGCCGTCGGGGGTGCGGACGGTGAGCTGCTGTCCGGCGACGTCGATGTCGGTTGCGAAGGTGTCCAGGCGCAGGGTCATGCCGGTGGCTTCGAGGTCGGCGTGGGTGCGGTGCGCGAGCGACTGCCACGGCTGCACCTCGCGGGAGAAGTAGTACGGGATCCCGCAGATCGAGAAGTTCGGGTACGAATCGGCGACGACGACGGTCACGTCGACGGACGGGTCGAGCTCGCGGGCGCGCAGCGCGGCGGAGATCCCCGCGTCGCTGCCGCCGATGGCGACGAGATGCATCAGATGGGCCTTTCGGATCAGACGTGCGAGGAGGTCGAGGTGGCCGGGATCACGAGGCTCCCGGCCGCCCGGGCGACGCCCGGGAAGAGAAACACGGCTATGCCGACGCCGATCGCGGCGCCGATGAGCTGTGCGGCGATGAAGGGCAGGACGGAGGTGGGGGCGATGCCGGCGAAAGTGTCTGTGAAGACGCGGCCGAGGGTCACGGCGGGGTTCGCGAACGAGGTCGATGACGTGAACCAATACGCCGCACCGATGTACGCGCCGACCGCGGCCGCCGCGAGCGGGCCGCGGTTCGTGCTGGCGAGGGAGAGGATCACGAGGACCAGGCCCGCGGTGGCGACGACCTCCCCGAGTAGGTGCCCGGCGGTGACGCGCTCGGTCGTCGCGATAGCCGTCGGAACCTCGAACATCGCGTTCGCGAGGACCGCGCCGCCGATGCCGCCGAGCAGCTGAGCGCCCACGAACACCGCCAGCTCCCGCCCGGACAGGCCGGTGCGGTCGCGACGACCGAGGAGAGCGTCGACGGCGGACACGAGCGGGTTGAAGTGCGCCCCCGACACCGGCCCGAAGACGAGGATCAGCACCGCCAGTCCCAGAGCTGTCGCGAGGGAGTTCTCCAGCAGTTGCAGGCCGACGTCGTCCGGAGAGAGCGACTGGGCGGCGATGCCGGAGCCGACGACGATCGCCACGAGCAGGCCCGTGCCGAGGAACTCGGCCACGGCCCGACGAGCGAGCGGAGGAGGGGAAGTGGTGTCCATGTCGTCGGCCATCTTGACCGCTCACGATCACTCAGTCAAGATTGAGTCAATGAACACCGAGCGAACCGAATTGGAAGCGCGCGCCGCCCGGCACGCGGCCCTCAGCGACCCCGCGCGCCTGCGGATCACCGACCTGCTCACCCTTGGTGACCTTGCGCCGCGGGAGTTGCAGGACCGGCTCGGGATGCCCTCGAATCTCGTCGCGCACCACCTCGCCGTCCTCGAGCGCGAGGGCATGATCCTCCGGCGCCGCTCCGAAGCGGACCGGCGCCGCAGCTACGTCCATCTGGTCCCCGAAGCGTTCGACCAGCTCGGCCCCTCGACCACAGCGGCCGCGCGGCGGGTGCTGTTCGTGTGCACCGCGAACTCCGCCCGCTCCCAGCTCGCCGCCCAGCTCTGGGCGCAGCGCAGCCCCATCCCCGTGGCGTCCGCCGGCACGCACCCCGCCGCGGCGATCGCGGCTGGCGCGATCGCGACTGCCGAGCGGCACGGCCTGACGCTGACGGAAAGGGCTCCGCAGCAATTCGCGGACGTCGCGGCCGACACCGACCTCGTGATCACGGTCTGCGATGCCGCCCATGAGGAACTGGGCTCGGACGCGCTGCACTGGTCGATCCCCGACCCCGTACCTGCCGGCTCGGACTCCGCGTTCGATGCCGCCTATGACGAGCTCGCCGCGCGCGTCGACGCACTCGCCGCGAGAGTCACTGCCGCCTGATCAGGCGCGGGTGAGCATCCCCGCGAGGGAATCGAGTGCCGGCGCGAAGAGGGGATTTCGACCGGTCACGCCACCTCGTCGACGGAGAACAGATCTCTCGGCTGGGGCGCGTTGTCGAAGGTCTCGACCCGGCCGGCCTATCGGGGCGTGGTCGAGCACTCCGTCTACATCGCCACCGCCGCATGAGGCCGCGGCATCGGTTCGATGCTGCTCGCCGCGCTCATCAGCGCAGCAAACGATGCGGACCTGTGGACGATTCAGGCGAGCATCTTCCCCGAGAGCACCCCCAGCCTTGCCCTCCACGACCACGCCGGATTCCGCCGCGTGGGCACTCGCGAACGCATCGCGCAGATGACGTACGCGCCAGCGGCCGGCCGCTGGCGCGACACGATCCTCATCGAATGGCGGCGCCCGTGACGTCGTGACTCGTCCAGGATCCGCGTGTATCGTGATCGTCACAACGGGCCGGTTCCCGGAACGTTGCCAGCCTAAGACCCCGCCTCGGTGGGGTCTTAGTTTTTAAGGCGTCCAGATCCGGTCGTGTGACGTCGACGCGGCGACCAGGCCGCTCAACCGCGCCATCGTCGCCGCGGACTTCGGGTGCGTCTCTGTTACCGTCTGGCGGCGTCGATGCAGGTAGACCGCGAGGTCGGCCGCCTGCACCCCGGCGGCGTTCCTCGAGGACGCGAACTGGATCGGGGATGAAATCAGGTCAAGGCGGCTCGTCAGGTAGCCCGGCGTGCCCAGCAACCGGTAGCTCTCGAACTGCCGCCGGTGTTCCTCCTGCGTCGCGATCTCGTCGGCGACGACGATCACCTCCTCGGTATGGAAGGAGAAGACGTTACGGCGGTACTCGTTCACCCGCTCGAGCAGGTGCTGCAGCACGATCTTGTGCGGCTGCTCCGGGTACCGGTACCGAGCGTTCAGACGCTTCACGTCCACCCCACGGAACAGGTAGCGGACTTCGGCCTCCTGCGCGACGCGCAGCGCGGCCGCATATATTCCGGCCGCCTCGCGATGCTTCCCCCGCAGAGGAGCCCACTCGCCGGCGCCACCCATCAGCTCGTGCCCGTGGAACTCGACATCGGCCGGGACCCCGTGGTCCGCGGCGATCTGCTCCCGAAGGGCGGCGTAGCCCTGCTCGAGCTGCTCCCACTTCTCCTGCGTCGTCACGGCAGCGCCGATGAAGTAGAAGTCCTGGGTATAGGACTCGTCCACGTAAGCGATCAACACTCGGTCATCATGTCAGCGACCTCCGCCATCGTCCGCGGCCGGACGCACCGCAGACCCCCGTCAGATCGTGTTCTCACGTCGCCCGGACGCCAAGCGAGCCGCGCCGCCGACCGATGCTTGGCACGATTGATCTCTCACGAGTCGGCGTACGCAGCACACACCCATCTCCACCCCACGGCCGAGCGTTCGCATGGCAGAGTTCTGCTCCCGCGTCGAGCACGGCCTGCGGTACTGCACAGGGTTCTCGCGCGGGCGCTCACATGACTCAACTTCGCAGCCGGCCGCGGCGTCGGGCCGGCGCCAACAGTCGCAGATCGGCCGAACTAGACTCGGAGGCTACGGGTCAGATGCTTGGCACATCGAGCCAGCACGAATGGTCACTCAGCCGAGTGAGCGGCACCGCGGATCTCGGCTTCGAGTTGCTGAAGCATGGGAAGAGGCCCGTTGGTCTCATACTTTCCAACCAGCTCGGCGTAGAGGTCACTAGGGGAACGCCCCTTCTCGAGCTCGGAGCGGATCCACGCATCGCGTTCATCGCGCTCCTGCTTCTACTCCCGCCGAAGTACTTCCCACTCTCGTTCGCGACGCTCCTTCGTCTTGGCGGTACATGATGCGCACGGCTTCACCGCAGTGGTTCTGGACGTGGGCCGCACCGATCCCCCCGCTGGCTTGACAAACCTGATTGAGAATCACGGCCTTTGCAGCGGATTTTGTTTCCCGGGCGAGACGGGCGGCCCGACGGTCCGCGGGTTCCATGACGCACGGGTGTCGGAGGATTTCCACCGGCGCGGTCAGGTAGCAGACGGTGCAGGCGGCCTCGCCTGCGTCGCCGACGACAGTCTCATCGGGCTTGCCGAAGTACTCGGTCAGCCACGCGAAGTCCGTGTCCGCGAAGCAGGTAGTGCAGGAGCGGGTGGCGTGCACGTGCCCGTTCGTGTTGCGGACGAGGAACGCGCGGGTCCAGCCGCCACGGCGGGTGAACTCGGCCTCGTAGTGGCTGCGCGGACGCGCTCCTCATCGAGCTTCGTACGAGCCTAGGCTCGAAGGCGTCGACGTCCGCCAGATGGCAGGACGAGTTGCCCAGAACTCCGGTGGCGGCTTTCGTGATGAAGGACGCGATCTGTGCCTGCTGACGCTGCAGCTGTCCGAGCGTCGTTGTGGCGGTGAAGCCGTCGTCGTAGAGGGCTGAGAGGGCGGTGTCGATGTCCGAGGGGGACTGGCAGGCGAGGGCTGTGCTGGTGGTCCTGTGACCGTTAGGCGCGGTCGGTCGTCACGGGCGGAAGAACGCAGCGACCTGCTCGCTCAGGGTCGTCCGCAGAGCGACTTCGGGCCGCGGCGGCATCACCTGCGCGAGAGCGGCGCGGAGGACGGGCGCGGTCAGGTGCGGGACGATGAGTTTCGGGTTCATGCTCTCGTCTATGCGCTCACGAAGCGGCAGGTACTCAGCGGGCGTCGGGCACGTCCGCGAACGCGTCCCGATAGTCGTGCAGCAGCCCGAAGCGCGGAACCGGCCAGACCATCGCGACTGCGGTGCCGAGGACGTCGCTCATGGGCACGAAACCGCTCCCCGGGCCGTCAACGTAGGCGCGCGAGTCAGCGGAGTTGTCCCGGTTATCGCCGAGCACCCAGAGGCTGCACTCCGGCACGACTACGTCGAACGCGGTCCGTGATGGGAGGCTGCCACCGGCGATGTAGGCCTCGTCGATGGGCTCGCCGTTGACGAGGAGGTGCTCGCCACCGACGGTGTAGCTGACATGGTCGCCGGGCAGACCGATGACGCGTTTCACCAGGTGCGTCTCGCCGCCGTCCGCGGTTCCGAGCCAGTCGTTGCGGTCGGAGAACACGACGATGTCGCCCCGCTTGAGTTCGGTCGCGTAGCTCGGGAGACGGTTTACGATGACGAGGTCCCCGACGGCGAGGGTGTCCGCCATCGACTCGGACGGGATGAAGACGGTTCGGACTGCGAACTGCCCGATGGGCAGCGCGAGGACAGTCACGATCGCGATGAAGCTCGCGTAGCTGGTGATGCGCCGTCGGGTCCTCCGGTGCCGGCGCAGCCGACGCGCTTGAGCGTCGCGAGGGCGTCGCAGCTCAGGTGTCAACGGTGCGAGCGGAAACGTCTTGGAGTGGGTCACCGACGCTCTATGCGCTTGAACGTATGCGGATGCACCGCGTACATGACCGGCATGAGCACCTTCGACGAATCACGGGTCACCCGCGGTCAGCCGCAGAACGCCGGCAGCTTCGCCGCCCACGCCCACTCGGCGCCGGAAGCCTCCCTCACCCCCGCCGTGGACGCGGCCGCCGAACCCGCACCGATGGTCCACGATGTCCGAGCGGCGCGGGTGGCGTTGGAGTCGGCGTTCCAGAACCTCCTGCAGACGTCACCGGTCGCCGCGTGGCACGCGTGGACCGGCATGCAGAAGCAGGTCCGCGACGCCGAGTACCCGCGCCTCATTGTCACGCCGGGAAATCCCGACGAGGACACCGCCGCCGAGCTCCGCGATCCGGTGACGGGTCAGGAGACCCAGGTCATCGTCGTTGACCGAGGTGAGCGGTGGAGCTACACCGAGTTAGAAGCCGGCTACGTCGACTCCGAGAACATCGCCGTCGACTACGGAGACGGTATCGACGGCGAACAGTTCGTCTACCTCTCCAGCGCCACCGGCCGCCCCGTGCGGCTCCCAGAAGGCTGGACCGTGAGCTAGTCCGACGAGGGCACGACGACGCGGTCGAGCGTCGGCAACGGCCACCGGCCGCACTGCGCGGCCTGCAGCGCTGACGCGATGATCCGCTCGGCATCCTGGAACGTGCTCCCGGTTTCGACAGCGGTGATATGCCCTTCAGGACCCGCCTATGCGCCCCGTCGGGGAGGTGTGCTCTCAGCGTCCAATCATCGCCGCGAACTCCTCCGGCGTGAGGATCGGAACGCCCAGGGCGGTCGCTTTGGTCGCCTTCGATGTGCCCACCTCTGAGGAGACGAGCAGGCTCGTCGCCTTCGACACTGAGCTGGAGGACGCTCCGCCGAGGCTCTCGATGAGCTCGTTCACCTCGTTGCGGGACAGGGAGGCGAGAGTGCCAGACATCGCGCCGGACACGACGACCTTCATCCCGTCGAGGGGCTTGTCCGCTGTGGTGCCCGCGACCGGCGTCTCGCCCATCGTGGCACCGGCGGCGCGGAGTTTCTCGATGACGGGGAGGGCAGCCTGGAAACCCTCGGCGAACAGGCGAGCGCGTTCGGGGCCGATGCCTTCGACACCGGATGCGAGGAAGCCGGCCTCGTCGGTGGCGAGGAGGGCGTTGAAGGTGTGGAAGTGGTTCGCGAGTCGGCGGCCGAAGGTGCGGCCGGACTTGCGGATGCCGAGGGCGGTGATGAACCGGTTGAGGGGCTGTGTCTTCGCCGCCTGAATGTTCGCATGGATCTTGGCGGCGTTCCTCTCCCCGAGCAGACGCGGCGTGACGTCGGTGGACCCGGCGTTGAGGTTCAGGGTGGCGAGGTTGGTGACGGTGAGGGTGAAGAGGTCAGCGAGGTCGCTGACACGATTCGATTCGATGAGAGCGTCCGCGACCTCCGTGCCGAGACCGTCGATATCAAGGGCGTCGCGGGAGGCGGCGTACGCAATGAGCGCGCCGAGGCTTGCCTCCGGTGCGGTGGAGCGCCAGATCTCACCGCTGCGGTCCAGCTCCGTCCCGGAGATGGGGCAGACGGTCGACGGCTCGTAGGGGATGGAGGTGTGGTCGCGGTGCTCGGGGAAGGACAGCTCCACTCGGGGGATGATGTCGTTCGCCTTGTGCACCGAGACGCGGTCGCCGACGCGGATGTCACGGTCGGCGATGAACTTCGGGTTGTGCAGCGTCGCGCGCGCCACAGTGGACCCGTCGACGAGGACGGGCTCGAGGAGGGCGGTGTAGCTGATGTTCCCGGTGCGGCCGACGCCGACTTCGATGGCCCGGAGGGTGGTGACGGCGCGGTCGGCGGCGTACTTGTATGCCATGGCCCAGCGCGGCGCGCGGGAGGTGTTGCCGAGGGTCTGGCGGGCGGCGAGGTCGATGACCTTGATGACGATGCCGTCGGTGGGGAACGCGAAGTCGGTGCTCGTGCGGAGTTCTGCGAACTCGGCGACCTGGGCGAGGACGTCGTCGGTCGCCGGGAGCAGGAGCGCCGAGTGGGTGAAGCCGAGGTCGGTGAGTGCGTCCGCGGGCGCGGCGGGCGTGGAGTCGTAGAGCACGAAGCTCAGGCGCACGTCGTAGTCGAGGGAGGATTTCCGCACGCTCCCGGCTGTGGCGTTGCGCGGGTTTGCGAAGGCGGGCTTGCCTGCGGCGACGCGAGTCGTGTTCGAGTAGGTGAAGTCGTCCCGGCTCATGACCAGTTCGCCGCGGACCTCGAACAGCTCCGCGGGCGCGTCGATGTGCTGGGGGAGCCCGGCGGCCGCGATCGCGAGGACGCGGTCGGTGATGTCCTCGCCGGTGACCCCGTCGCCGCGGGTGGCGACTCGGGTGAGGACGCCGCCGAAGTAGGTGACGGAGACGGCCATGCCGTCGAGCTTCGGTTCGACGCTGAGCGCGGTTCCAGCGGGCACCTTGGCGAGGAAGGCGCTGAGCTCTTCGAGGGTGTTCGCCTTGTCGAGGGAGAGCATCGGGGTGGCGTGGGTGACATCGCCGCCCCCGCTCGTGCTGGCGGACACGGCCGTGAACAGCTGGTGCTCGACGCGCTCGGAGGGGTGCTCGTCCTCGAAGGCAGCGATCGTGTCAAGCAGTTGGTCGTAGTCGGCGTCGGAGAGGAGAGAGTCGGGGCCGTCGTAGTACGAGGTCGCGGCGGTGAGGGCGGTCTGAACGGCGTCGCGGTAGTCGGCGGGGGTGGCGATCACGGGCTCTCCTTGGAAGTGGGGGAAACGTCTGTTGTCTCGGATTCACTATGCGCGGTCCGCCTCCCGGTGGTGAGCGGTGACGCTAGGCGGCGGTGGTGTGTCTCACCTCCTGCATCGCCAGGTTGCGGCGGTGGAGGTCGACGAGGAGGGCGTTGCATTGGGCGGACTTCGGGGTCGTTGACCGGCCCCAGGCGAACCGCGGCGGTAAGCGCATCCTGCTCGGCCTGTTCGAGGCACGGAGAGCTGGTGAGCAGCACCTCGAGGAGAGCGGCGCGATCGGGGAAGTGCCGGTAGCAGGTGCCGATGGACACGCCTGCGCGGACGGTGATGTCGCCGGTGGTGAACCGGTCCCGACCCTGCTCCGCGATGATCTCCCGAGCCGCGGTGAGGATTTTCATGTAGGTGACTTTCCCCTGATGCTGACGCGGCATGCCGCGCCGAGGGGCGTAGCGCTGGGGATGAGAGCGTCGAACTCCGCCTCGGACAAGGTGTCGGGTTCTGGGGTGCTGGTCATCCGCGGTCTATGCGGGCGCGGGAGAGGAGATGTCCTCTACTGGATTGATGCGGAGTCCGGCGGCGTCCGTACCTTCGAGATCGGCCGTCTCGGTATTGGGGTGGAGCGATCGCAGGCGCCTGGAAGTGACGTGCGTCACGGGCTCGAGTCCAGCAATGACGCCGCGCGGACGAAGCGGCGAAAGCCCTGGACGGCAGCCGGATGAGATGTCCATGCGTCGCTGGCGACCGTCGCTCCGTCGCGGAAAACTCGGCGCCGGGCGGTCTTCGGCACGCTCGCGAGGAAGGCGTCGACCGCCGCAGGGAGATGGCCCGCGCGACCTTGGACGTGGCGGTTCGGGAGCGGTCGAGGTAGACCGCCAGCAGGAGGGGTAAGGGCGGGCGGGTTTCAGAGGTGTGGGGGTCCATGACGGTCGATATGGGCGGAGTCTGGGCGGGCGGACGCTCTCGCGGGTGCGAAGCGATGTCAAGCGACAACTTGACACGCCGATGCCTATCGGCAGTTGGGCTACGACCGCAATGCCAAGCAGGTGAGGACTGAGGTATTGATCCTGGTCGGCCGGAAGCGGTATATGTCTCCACCAGTGTCGTCGGCTCGGCTGGGTCGCCCTATGAGAAGGATTCGCAATAACTCGACCCTGCGCAGTCGGAACTGGCTCTGATCCGGCTCTCGGGTAGACCCGGACTCGCAGGCCGAAAGAGACCATAAACAGGAGCGAGTGTTGCGTTGGGATGGTTTCGTCCACCGTCGGCGGTGCGAAACCGGGGATCGGGCCTGATTCTCAAGCGGTGTCAAACGATGTCAAGTACCAACTTGACACGTGCATCCCGACGGGGAGTAGGGGAGTAGGGCCTTGTTAAGTAAGTAAAGTAGTTAGATAGTTCATATAAAGAAGAAGATATAGGTGTTCTGATACCCCTCCCCTCCTCAAATATTCTCCACCCTCCCTCTAATACCTTCCCCGCTGGATCTGCTTGACAATCGGCCCGAATTATACAAAACCCCAGGTTAGGGTGTAGTTTCCGTGTCCAGGTGGACCTTGATGGCAGATCACACGACTTGATGCCGCCGAAGAAACCCCAAGTCAACATGCATTTACGTCGTCAAGTCGCCATGTGACATGCCTTCGCGGCCCTCAGCGGGCGGTTCGCCGACCGTCACGGTAGCTGAGGCGCACTCACGAAGATTTTTCGGGCAACTTTCGCCCTACCCGCTCCACGCCGCAGGGTATTTCGTGAGCGTGGATCGTCCCGGCCGTGAGCCCTGCCGGAGGTGTCATGCCGACGTCCGAGACACCTTCCGGGTAGCCCGCCGCCGGGCCGCGCATAGACCGGCCGTGAACACCCTTTACCGCCCCGGACGCCTCCTGGTCTCCCTTGCCGCCGGCTGGCTCTTCCTCGCCGCCGCCCTCGCCGTCCCAGCGCTCAGCCGGGCGATGGACGTGAGCTTCGGGCGGTTTGACTACGCGGTCGCCTTCGTCCTGCTCGTCATCGCGACCGTGGTCCAGCTCGCGGGGCTGATCGCCCTCGCGGTGGCTGTGCTCGTCAGCGCCGACCTCGTGCTGGAACGGCTCGGCATCCCGAGCGCTCGACCCTGGCTCGTGCTCGCAGTGGCACCGGCCCCCGCCCCTGCCGCGACTCCCAGCGCCGCACAGGAGACACCCCCGCGGACCGCCGCTCGACCTCCGTGCGAGGCTCTCCTAGCCCCCGTCCTCGAAACTGGCCAGCACGGCGGCGACCGGACCGGCACCGGCACGACTACACCCTCGAAGACTTCTACGTCACCGGGTACGAACGGCACCCCGGCCATTCGCGCCGCCGTGGCTGCGTAAGCATGCTCGGAATCATCTGGGCGCAGGACCGCACCGGCATCATCGGCGTCGATGGGACGATGCCGCACCTTCCGGAAGACCTCGCCCACTTCCGCCAGGTCACCGACAGGGCGACCGTCAGCATGGGCCGCCGCACATGGGAGTCGCTGCCGGATGCTGTACGCCCGCTCCCGGCCCGATCGAACATCGTGCTGTCCCGCGCGCCCGGCGCGGTGTTCCGCCGCGCGAGAACCGCGCACAGCCTCACCGAAGCGGTGACGTTCTCGACCGGGGATGTGTGGGCCATCTGCGGCGGGCAGGTCTACACCGAAGCGCTCGCGCACGCGGACGTCCTCGACATCACCGCGGTGGACGTCGACGCCGTCGGCAATACCCGAGTGCCCGAGCCCTGCTGGCACCTGCTCTCCCGAGAACCGGCCTCCGGCTGGTGAACCTCGGTCACCGGGCTGCGTTTCCACCACGCCCGCTTCGCACGCACTGAGGAGCACCGAGATGCTGCAGCACGCAACCGCCGCTGACCAGACAAACGCGGCGACCGTCTTCGCCGTGCATGCGGCCGGCGCCCCCGCTGGTGAGCCAACACCGGAGCTTCGGGCGGTGTTCGGCGTGCTCAACCGCAAGGGACTCTCGCACGTGACGAGCGTCTGGTTTCAGGCGGCTGGGCCGAGCTTGCGGTCCTGATGCTCCTGCCAGGCACGCTCGGCAAGGACGCGCATCTCCGGCAGGAGGGCCGTGTCAGCGACACCGAGCGCCGGGAGCGCCCGCCGCAACCACGCGTGCACCCGATCGACGAGGTCCCGGGATCCTGCCGTGAACCCGGACACCTGCTGCACGCCATTGAACGACGCCACGATGGTCCACGCTTCAACTGAAGGGTCCACGTCGGTGTCGACCTCCCCAGCGGCCACAGCGTCGTGAAGGGCGGCCTCGATGACGGCGAGCCAGCCGACGAACGGCGGTGGCATGTCGATGCCGTGAGCGGCGAAGCTCACCTCCTGCTCCAGCCGCTTCGCCGCGCGCACGGTCACATCGTCGCGCATGGCCAGCGCCACCAGGAAGCAGGACGTCACGATGGAGCGGATGCCGGTGGTGGGATGCCCGTCCATGCCTCCGGGGATGAAGGGGCGGTCCTCGTACACGGACCGGACGACGGCGGCGGCGAGCTCGAGCTTGGACGGGAAATAGTAAGAGATGATCGCCTTCGTGGTGAAGCCGCCGAGATCGGTCATCAGGGTGTACGAGCCTTCGACGAATCCGTGCTTCTCGAATACCCCGGCGGCGACGAGCAGCACACGCTTGCGGCCGATGCGGTTGCCAAATGCCATCGAGTGACCCTTTCCTGCGGTGACCGTTGAGGATAGCCCGGGAATCGACCGCTGCGCGGCATGACACCGCGTATGGCCCCCGGGCGCCCTGTTCAGAGCTAGAGCGGCGTGTCTAGCCGCTCCTTGGCGCTGGCGATCAGCGCCGACGGGCCGGCCGCGCCCCAGCGGGCGAGCATGCTCAGCAGCAGTTCGTCGACGAGGTCGTGCTGCCGCGACGGCATCCCGAGGTCCTGCACGATTTCGGTGATGCCGTGGAACGCGGTGACGAGCAGAAGCGCCGCCGGTTCCGGCTGCACGGTGGGCGGCAGCTCCTCCCACTCGGTCGCCCGCTCGAGCATGTCCTCGATTTGACCGGCCCAGAGGGCATGCGGCTCCGGCACCTCGCCGGTGATCAGACCTCGGTCGCGTTTGATGCGCAGCGTCGCGAGCGCGAGAGGATCCTCCTGGAAGGCCGCGACGACAGCGCGACAGCACATGACAATGTGCTGCAGCGGCGTCGCGCGGACGCGGAAGCTGCTGTGGGCGAGGAACGGGACGCCGTTGTAGACCTCGTCCAGGATGGCGATCGCGAGCGACGACGTCGTGGGGAACTGATCCAGCTGGCACCGGAGGTTCGAGTCCGTCGTCGCTGGACGGTCGGGAGTATCACGGAACCCGTGCTGAAGGAACATCGCTGCGGCGAGCCGCAAGGCGCGCTCGCGATGCTGTGACGCAGAGGGGTTGTCGATGGCGTTCGTTGTCATGAGGTTCTTTTGGCGGGGCGAGATGTTCCCCGCTCTATGCGGTCTCCTCGGCGGAACTGCGACAGCCCGTCTGGAGTAATCTCGGACTATCTGAGCGTGCGCCAACGCGACTCGCATCCCATCGATTGGCGCACCACCATGCCCTACGCCCTCCTCGGCGTGCAGCGAACGAACACTGCCCTCGACCGTCGGCTCGTGCACAAGCGCGCTCACGCCGAAGTGCTGATCACGTCCATCCTCCCAGCGGGCCCGGATATCTGGCGTTGTGGCGTCCAGATCCCCCGCGGCCACAGCGGCGTCGGCGGCGTTCCCCGCCGCGTCCCCGTCGTCCTCGCCGTCGAAGTCGTGCGACAGGCCGGGCTCGCCGTGAGCCATCTCGGCTACGACGTCCCGCTCGAGTGGGCATTCACCATCCAGCGCATCGCCGCCGCCTGGATACCGGGGAACCCGCCCGTGTTCGCCCAGTACGACCCGTTCGAGACGATCGTCACCGTCGCAGTCGTCGGCGTTACCACCCGCAAGGGCCTCACCTCCGGGATGGAGCTCGTCTTCGAACTCGGAGAGGACGGACGACATGGTTTCGGGCACGCCGAGCACCGGTGCCTCAGCCGCACCGACTATTGCAGCCTCCGCCGGGCCGCACCCGCGCCCGGCGGCGTCGCCCCGCGTACCGACGGGGAGCGGCTCCGCGCCGGCACCATCACAGAGGACGGGCTGAGCGCCCTCCTCGGCTGGAACGAACCGGGAACGCCGTTCATCTTCGACCACCCCGTCGACCACATCCCCGGAATGCTTCTCGTTGACGCCGGGATCGCTGCGCACCGCAGGCTGACCGGGAGCGACCCGTCGGGTCTCGCCCTGGACTGCGACCGATTCGGCGAGCGCGCCAGCGACGTCGCCGTCCAGAGCACGCGAATCCCGGACGGCATCCGAACCGTCTTCCGGCAGGAGGGGCACCTCATCGCCGAGGTGACCACCCGTGCGTAACGCCGTGTTCTTCGATGTGGACCGCACCCTGCTGACCGTGAACGGCATGAACTCGTTCCTCAGCAGATACCAGCCCACCCGCGACGTCGAGGGACACTCCCGCCGCGTGCGGGACATCCGCGCGAGAACCGCGACCCGTTTCGAGAAGAACCAGGCGTACTTCCGCCTCTTCGCCGTCGAACCAGTCGCGCACGTGTACGACGAAGGGCGCCGGTTCACGGCGGAGGCCATCGACCAGGGCGGCTTCTTCCGCGACGACGTCCTCGCTGTCGTCGACCGTCATCGCGCCGACGGTGCGGACATCGTCATCGTTTCCGGTTCCGCGGACTGGCTCGTCCGACCGATTGCTGAGCACCTCGGCGCGGCCGGCCACTTCTGCACCCCCGCTGTCTCCCGAGACGGTCTTTTGAGCGGAACGACCGGTGCGCCGATGCTCGACGAGCGGAAAGGCGACGCCATCCGTGCATGGGCCGTCGCCCGAGAGGTCGAGCTCGGGGCGAGCTACTCCTACGGCGACCACCTGTCCGATCTCGACGCTCTCCAAGCAGTGGGGCATCCGATCACCGTCTATCCGACGCCTGAACTGCGTGAGCGGGCAATAGCGCTCGGCTGGGAGATCCTCGAGTAGTCACGGGCACATGCGCTCCCCGCCGCAGGGGACTGATCGACACCCGTGCCGCAACAGAAGGACCCTCATAGGAAAGCACGGCCTGACCTCCGCTCGCGACGGACGCTGGACCCCTGTCCCACCTCCAGCGTGGGGCGCCGCTTTCCGGACTTTGAGCGCGAGCGGGACAGCTGTCCTCGCCGCGGCAGGTCTGATGCTCGCCGTCGCCGTTCCTGCGCAGGCGGCGGAGATCGCTCCCACTCCATTCGCCGCCGAGACGACCGAGCACTTCGAAGCGCAGACACTCGCCATCGCCGCCTCAGTGTCCGCCCCCGTCATCCTTCGCGATGCGATCAGCGTCACCAGCCCGCAACCCGTCGTGATCGACTCGGCCCCGGTTCCCGCGTCGATGACCGATGCCAGCACCGCCGCAGCCGCGGACTCCCGCACCACCGACGACGCCGAAGCGTCGCCGCGATGACCATCACCACGGAGTCGCCCGCGCTCACGCCACGTTCGGTGCAGGCCTACTCCGGGCAGGCGGTCCTCGACTACGCGGCCACCTTCGTCGGCGTCGTCCCCTTCGGGAACGGCAACGACCGAACGACTCATTCGACTGCGACGGCTACACACGGTACGTCCTCGCCGCGTTCGGCATCGACTTGCCTCGGGATGCCTTCAACCAGTCACGGGTGGGCACACAGATCCCGATATCCGAGGCTCAGGCCGGCGACCTACGGTACTGGCCCGACGGTGACATCGGCTTCTACGACGGCAACGGCGGCATGTATGACTCCCGGACTGGGGCCGGATGGTGCAGCACCGCGACATGATCACCTGGGGCAACCCTGTCGTGGTCCGCCTCTCACCGCGCGTCACGAAAGCATGCCCGCCCCAGCTCGCCTCGCCGACGCTACCGCTGCCGTCTTCGGATTGATCAGCATTGCCATAGAACTGGCGAGCCTGCACTGCGCATACGCACGCGCGATCTGAGCGGACACGGAGCCAGGGTCGCCGCGTACATGACCGTCATGAGTCCCTTCGACGAAACCCTTCACCCGCGCGGCCACGCCGGCACCTTCGCCGCGAAGCCGTACACCGAACCGGAAGGTGCGCTCCGCACGGCGCTCCTGCCGGCGGACGGCACCTGGTCGAACGGCGGCATGCAGCGGGGGACCACCCTCGCTGAGTCACCGGTCAGCGACCGTGAACGGAACGTGTGGGTACGGTTCGACGAACCGGACGCGTTCGTGCGGGTGGACCCGTCCGAGTTCGGCATCGACCACCCGGACTCCGAGCCAAGCTGGTCTGGTGAGCACCGGGTGTTCCTCGGGGTTTCGCCGGATAAGCCGGGGCTCACGTTCGAGTTCGAGTGCGACGTTCGATTCGACAGCGCTGACGACGCTGACCCTGTCGAGGTGGACGAGGCCACCCGGGCAGCACTCCGCGCTGACGCTC
>NZ_QGDV01000018.1 GCF_003149025.1 Rathayibacter iranicus NCPPB 2253 = VKM Ac-1602 | reverse complement strand
CCGAAGCGATCAACGGCCGCCTCGAACACCTCCGCGGCACCGCCCTCGGCTTCCGCAACCTCACCAACTACATCGCCCGCAGCCTGCTCGAAACTGGCGGCTTCAGACCCCGACTACACCCCCAATTACGATGAGCCAATTTACCGAGCTAACCGCGCCCTTCCGAGCCGATCAATTCGACAAAGAAATATCCGTGCGCTTCTGGATGGAGAAAGCATCTAACAGGGTTTTCGATGCTTGAGGGAGAGAAGATGAATAAAGCACTTAGAGCCCACGCGAGCGTCAGCCAAGCGAATTAATCAACTCGACGATAGGCAAAATGACCCCTGACCAAATCAAGTGCGCCGCAGACTACGCCGACCACGGAGGTCGTACACTCTGAGCGAGTAACAGCAAATATCCACCGATCACGGCAGTGTGCAAGTTCACACAGGAAAAGGGCGCCAGTGAAATCTTCGACACCATGGTCTCTGCGACCCGAGCCCGGGTTACAGACCTACTTCATGAACGCTGGCGCAGACTTGGGTCAGCAGTTAACTGATTACCAAAAGAAGGAAGGCTACTTTTCGAAAAGACTTCGAGGGAATAAGATGCTGTCCGAGGAAGCCCTCTACGACGAATTTGCCGCCGGGATGCAATTTCCATACTACTTCGGATACAATCCATACGCCTTTAACGAGTGCATCAGCGACCTAGGAGATCGCGAGGTCGGAAAAGGTGTGTGCATTACGATCACAGACGCGCACCTGCTCCTCAGTGAATCGCCATCCGACGTCTTCGAATTCTTGGCCGGCAGTTTACGCCGCGCGGGCCGGATATGGTCAACTCCGATAAATGAAGCACAAGAATGGGACAGAGACGCCAAACCACTCATCGTTACCCTTCTCTCTCCCCTCGAACAGTATGGCGAGGTGATACGTCGATGGTCAGAGCAGCATATAGACCTCATTCAGCCACCGATTCCGAACCACGAGGTGTAAGCGCCTTGTTCAAGGAGACCAGTCCGCACATGCGAATGCACATAACCGTCAAGGCAAGATCGCCATCGACGTAAACCAACTCGAATACTCGTTTGCCGTGAATGGGTGGACGCGGACCGTCCCGCGCCGGACGGCCCACAGGACTATTTGCGAAGGATCTCCGACCGCTCCTTCCAAAGTGAAATTTGTCGTCGAGATGGACCCGTCTAAAATCCATCTGAGAGTCGCGCAGAAAGGGCTACCTCAGATTACGCCGGCGTATCGGTTCTCCGAAAGCGGTGCGATGGGCGCCACCAGCGAGAAGGATCGTCGGCCTCCGGCTGATCTACCCCAATCACGATCGGCACTCACTACGACACGACCGCCGATTAAAAGCGCGACGTCGATGCGACAGTAGCTAGCCACCACGCAAACCCGTCAACTCACCAGAGAGGAATTATGCGCCTGAATGCAGAACAACAGCAACAGATCGCCCGGGACCTTGAGCTCGTCCTCGCCGCTACACAGCACGTGATCCCAGGACCGCGCGCTCGATCCGCCCGGGTCTCTCTCGACAACGATCAGTACAGACTCTGCCTCGAGCAGATCGCTCTCGGGCTGAACGACCTTTACCGAACTGTTGACGCTTGGGTGCTTGACGTCATCGTCGATACGACCCAGAAGCTAGAACTCCCTGCGGCGATCTGGAGCAATCTGATCGCGGACCCTGCGACTCCGTTCAAGCCTTTCGGAACAATTCAAGCACCTCGCGCCCAGTCATGGGACACCCTTGATAAGCCTGGCTTTTCCTTCCGCTTTGTCCATGACACACCTGGTGCGGCCGAAAGTCTCGTCGCCGAATACGAGCGCCGCGGCTTCACCAGTCGGCTCCTGCGCGGCCGAGCGATGCCGGACATCGCACGTGTCTTCGATCAGATCTCCGCCGCCTTGCAGCTGCCGTACGACTCCGACGGCAACGCAGACGCCTTCGATGCATGTCTGAGCGACCTCGGAAAACAGGACGTCGGGTTTGGCATCTTCCTCGCGGTAATGGAGTCAGAACATCTCCTGCGCGACAGACCCGAGGCGGAGACCGAGCTTCTCGCCGGCTCCCTCCAGCGCACCGGAAAAATCTGGAGCGAGCCAATTGCGGAAGGTCACTCCTCGGACCGCCCAGCTCTCCCCTTGATCGTCACGCTCTTCACCGAGTTCGAGGCCCTCGCGACCGTCCAGGAAAGATGGGGTCGACACGGCCTCGAACCGATCCTCTATGCCTCGCCAGAAGGAGACACAGACGCCTCTTCACAACCCAGCTGAGCGCAGCAAAAGCCCTAGTGACAAGCATCCTCACCGACCATTCAGAACGTCCTGAATGAGCCTCACAGCGCGAGGTATAATTACTAGCTTTCCAATAGGTTTTTATACTGTATCAAAAGCAGGCAATAGTGGAACGGGAAATGAAACGGGATCTTTTGCGCAGTGTTTCGCTGAAGCTCCACCCCCGTTGGCAAGCTATCACTTTCCGATGGCGTGGAAGTTCTCGGCGCTTGGTCACTCACATGAGTGTTAAAACGATGCTCGAAACGCTTTCAGCACTGGAGAAGCTTTTTGTCGACGCAAGAGACGCGTCCTGGGCCAAAGCGTTTCAAGCCCTACTCGAGGAAGTCCAGGCCTCAGACAGCCCCGCAGACGTCAGCGACACGTCAAGGAATATTCTTCACATGTATAGAGGGATGGGAAGTTTCAACGACGTCCTCATCTACACCAACGGCACTTACCCGCGCGGCCCCAATGAAGAACTCGACTTGCTGCGGAATCGGCTCTACGAGATTGCCCTTCAGCTCGCCTAGAAACAAAACATAAAACTAATTTACCACACTGGTTGAGGAGGTGAAGGCTATCGTGATAGGACCTGGCGACGACGTAGAGCCAACGGGAGGACGGCTTGTCTACCGCACAACAGAGCATTCTCTTATTTTCCTCGACCGTGCTCCAGATATATTCGGAGGGGGACTGGTAGCTTTGGATATGCTTCCTATCGAAATTGATGTCTCCGATGGCCGCTTGCAGTTGGTGTATCCGGCCTCTGCGTCGTGAATTGTCTGCACACTTGGCCACCAGGGTTGTACCGTCGCGGACCGGTGGCGCAGTAGTTCCGGTCACATCACGCATCATCGTGAACAGGAGAACCCATGTACGACCAGCGACTCCGCCGCGTGCGCACCGAACTCCGCACTGTGCTCCACCGGGTGCGCCGGCGACTCGATCCCCAGACTGAGGTGTACCTGCGACATCCGCTGAGCCGCGAAGATTTCGCCCTCTGCCTGGATGAACTCCTCCACGGGCTGGACAGCGAGAACTGGCCGGACGTGCTGACCCGAAACTACCCGGTCGCGTACATCGTGAACCTCGACACAGTCATGGATCGAGTCCCGCGGTGTGCCGGTGCCCATGCCTCGTCCGGGACATGGGAGGAGGGAGTCGGGCCGCTTGATCCCATCCGCGCGAGGGGCTTCTGGCGCCGAAAATACCGCGGGCCGATTCGTCCGGAAACGGTGCGCATCCTGCGCAAGAGCCTCGGCATCCTCTACTCCACCCGAATGGAACTTGCCCTCGGTCAGTTGCTCGATCGACTGGAGGAGCGTTTCGATCCCGAATGGTTCTCCTGGTGCCGAGACTTGAACAAGCACACGGAGTACGTGCTCTGCCTGGAGACGGTCGTCGATGCCCTCTACGACTCCGACGCGAAAGTCCCCGCTCTTCTTCTTGATCGTATCCACGAACTCGCGCGAATCATGAAAATGTCGGATCGAGGTCAGAATGATCTCCAGTCGTTTTAGCCCAAAGCGACGTCTGACCTGCACCCACACTTCCCGCGCCAAGGATGGAAGCGGGGGCCACCGCGGCCCTCACTCGACCTACACAGGCCTCAGATCGCCGAAAAGGTCTTAGACCTCGATCTCTGGTACGCCGGGAACAGCAGCGACGTCTCCGGCCCCTGCAAAACGCTCGGCCGCGCAATGTCAACTGCTCACCTCGAGATCGTTTGTCGCATTGTCGCACATCGGCCCGATGTATAACAGCGTGATAGCGAGGCTCTGATGTTACTCAATCCCTACACCCCGGGGTCGGTCCCGCCGAAACTGCCCGGCCGGGCAGACAAGTTGCAGCAGTTCGGCCAGGCGGCGCTCTGAATTTCCTCTGAGGGCCGCTTCGTTCCACGGGTCCTCGGCGGCACCCATGTGAAGCGCTCAACACTCGCCGAGATGCTTGGCGCCACGACCGTCTCCGTCAGTCGCGAGCGCCTCCTCGACAGGGGGCTCATCGACGCGAACAAGCACGGTCACCTGTCGTTCGCTGTGCCCGGCTTCTCGGAGTTCGTCATCGACCAGGCAGAGAACGATCAGCGCCTGCGCTCCAGCCAGGCTCGCCCGATGATCCGAGCGTTCGCAACCGAGGTCAGGACCGCCGTCAGCCGCCGAAAAGCCGCGCGCAGGCGCTCTCAACCTCGGTTACGAACGGCAGCCATCACGCAGGAGCCCCGATTGTCGAGTCCTCGTACTCCTCCGTAAGACCGTGCGGTGTTTTCTCCCACTTGTGCGGGCTGAAGACGATCTGCCAGGCGGCCCGCCAGGCCGAAATCGAGTGCAACACCCAATAGACGGGATTCAGCAGCGCGAAGGCGGCGATGCGCCAGTTGTAGCGCTTCCACGCTGCGATCCCGGATACCACGATCATCAGCGCATTCGAGAACAGCATGTTCGTGGTGCCCGCGATGATCAGCCACTCCGGAATGTCGAGCCCGAGGAACTGCACGCCGATATAGGTGACCACCGTGAATCCCAGCACCAGCGGATAGAGGAGGAATGCCACCGGAGTTCCCATAATCAGCGCCACCAAGCTCAGCGAGCCGAGGATTCCATTAACCCGGAACCAGCGGATCGGATGTCGCGTGTTGACCCCAGCGGTCATCATGTATCCCTTGATCCACCGGGTGCGTTGGCGGATCCACGCCGGGACTTCCGCGCACGCCTCCTCCCACGTGTTGGAGTCGACCACGCCCACCCGGTAGCCGTGCGCGGCGACGCGGAGGCCGAGGTCGGCGTCTTCGGTAACGTTGTAGGGATCCCAGGCACCGAGTCCGCGCAGCACGCGGGTGTCGAAGTGGTTCGAGGTGCCGCCCAGCGGGATCGGGAGATGCGACTGGTCGAGGCCCGGCAGCATCGCGCCGAACCAGTGCGCGTATTCGACCGCGAACATCCGGGTGAGCACGTTGTAGTCGGCGTTGAAATAGCTCAGCGCGCCCTGGAGGCAGACGAGCTGCTTCTGCCGGGGATCGACGAACTCGCGCTCGAAGGCGTCCTCGCGGAACAGCCGCACGCAGAGTCGTAGCTGGTCGGGGTCTGGCCGGTCCTCGGCGTCGTAGATCACGACGAACTCGCCGCGGGCGAAGCTGAGCCCGTAGTTGCAGGCGCGCGGCTTGGTCTGCGGTCCGCCGGGCGGCACGATGACCATCCGCACGTACTCGGGCGGGCTCATCCGCCGCACGGCCGCGATGGTCTCGTCGTCGTCGGCCTCCAGCAGGACGAGGACCTCGAGTTTGGCCTTGGGGTAGTCGAGGGCGCCGAGGTTCACCAGCAGCTTGCTGATGATGTTGGCCTCCTTGTAGGCCGGGACGAGGATCGTGTAGATCGGCAGCTCGTCGTCGGTCATGCGCGGAGGGTGCACGGGGAGGCCGCGGCGGGCGCGCTCGATCGCCACCTCCTCCTCCCACGCCGTCACCGAACTCCGATTCAGCGGCGCGCGCAGCCCGGCCAGCGCCTTGAACGCGATGTTCATCAGGAACAGCAGGTTCGCGGCCGCGAGCACGACCACGAAGGTGAGGCTCGGCGCGAGCACGGCGCCCACGACCACGAACGCGACGACGACGAGCGGAGTGACGACCTGCCAGCGCCGCAAGCCGGCCTTCGCCGACTCGTCGCCGCTCTCGACCGCCAGCGCGTCGGCCGCACCGAACAGCAGCGCCGACCGGCAGGCGCTCTCTACGGCGCGGAAGATGTCCCAGTCGGTGGTGGTGCGCACGCTCACCCGCGAGACGCCGAGCATCGCGCGCGCCTCAGCGAGCACCGCCGGGGTCGGCGGTACGGAAGTGGCGATCACTCCGGTCCCGTCGCTCAGCACCCGCCAGGGCACCCAGCCGGCGTCGACCAGCGTTTCGGCGCCCACGCGGGCAAGCAGCTCGGCCTCGGGGGGTTCGGCAATCAGGTCGACGAGTGGGGCATCCCACTGCTCGGCGAGGGCGTCGTACATCTCGCGGCGAGTGATGGCCGCGTCGAGGATGAGGTGCCGCCCCAAAAGCCCACCCTCGCGAGTCTGGCGGCGCAGCGCCTCGTCTAGCTGCTCCGGTGAGATCAGCCCGCGCTCGAGGAGGATCTCGCCCACTCGGGCTGTGCGTGTCGCTCCCATGCTCAGCCTCCCAGCCGTTCGTAGACGACGTAGTTGCCCCGCGAGAACACCGGCCGGTAGCGGGTGTCGAAGGTGGAGTCGCGGGTGAGGGAGTCGTAGACCAGGTCGGCGACGCCGGTCTCGCTCAGCTCGGGCGCGTCGGCGGTGGTCACGAAAACCCATTTCGCGTGGGTCGCTGGATGAGCGAGGGCCTCGTCGAAGAGTTCGCCGGTCGAGCGGTTGTAGAACTCGGCCAGCGGGATGCCGATCTCGGGGAGGAGCGCGTTGCCGGCGGCGCTCTCGTCCATCAGCACGCCCCCGCCGTCGTAGTGCTCACCGAGGAAGCGCGCCGCCGCGGTGGCTCCCGATGCCTCCTTCAACTGCACGTAGCCGCTGGCCTCAGCGATCACGGCGTTGCGGTCGAGGTCCTGCGCCCACCAGGCCGTCTGCGCGCCGAGCAGAACGAGCACCAGGCCGAGTGCGCCAACTCCGACCCGCGGAAGGCGCCGCAGCGCGTCGACCAGGACGGCCGCGAGCACGGCGAGAAACGGCAGCACCGAGAGGGCGTAGCGGTTGTTCCACCAATTGGTGGGGAAGGTGTGATCGTTGTTCATGTGCGTCTGGCCGAGGTAGAGGCTCAGCAGCGAGAAGGCATACGAGACGATCATCAGCCAGATCACGAGAGCGTCGTCCGAGATCCCGCGCCGCCAGGCGAGCACGAGTGCCCCCGCGAGCCCGAGCGCGACCGTGACCAGGCCCGAGGTTTCGAGCACGGCCCAGTTGTAGGTCCAGAGCGTGAGGCCCGCATTGCCCTGGTAGGCCAGCAGTCCGGCATCCGCGACCGACTTTTGGAGGTTCGCCGCCGAGTATTGCCCGTTCATGAATTCGAGCGGATTGGAGTACACGGCGAAGTTGTAGACGAGCCACCACAGGATCGCGACCAGCGGCAGAATCCCGAACGCACAAGCCATTTTCACCGCGTAGAAGAAGGAGCGCTTGCGCCGCCACGCGACGATCAGCACGACGACTGTCCCGCCGAAGACGAGCACCCAGCCCTCGTAGCGCGAGAGGGTCGCGGCCGCTGCGGGAAGGCCAGAGAACACCATCATCTCGCCGGCGCTGAGGCTGCGGCGGCTGGTGACCCAGTGCGCCAGACCCGAGAAGCAGGCGACCATCGTCACGATGAGCACCGGCTCCGTCATCGCGGTAGAGAAGGAGTAGAGGACGCCCGGATTCGCCAGCACGAGCAGGACGGCGGTGATCCGTCCGGCGCGCAGGTGCCCGACCCGTGCCGAGATTCGATAGACGCCGCACGCGGTGCCGGCCAGGCAGATCATCCCGAGCAGCCCGGCTGCCCAGCCGGTGTGCCAGAGCCAGAGCGACTGCACGAACGGGATGAGCACGAGGCTCGGGATGGGCAGCCAGACGGTGCCGAGCTGCGTGAATCCGGGAGCCTTCGAGTCGATGATGCGCCGCGAAATGGCGAGGTGGCTCTGCGTGTCGGCGTAGGCGAGGTTGATGCCGGAGGACGTGGTGACCAGGCACGCGACGAAGCCGACCAGCAGCGCGACGACCAGCACCACGACTGTGCCGGGGACCTGACGCCCGGTGACGGGCCGGCCGAGACGCTCCCATGCCTCCCGCCACCACGGCGCTCGTGCGGACGTGGGGATGCGCCGGCGGGCGGTGAGCGTCGCGGTCACGGTGTTCAGTGGGCCGGGCGTCGGTCGTCAGGGGTGGCGGGGTCGAGCGGAGTGACGGGGCCGGCCGGGTCGCCGGGTCCCGTCTCCGAGCCGGCCCGTTCCTGCGCATCGACGTAGGACGCGACCCGACGCGAGCGTCGGCGGCGCAGCAGCCAGCCGAGCAGGATGAGCAGGCCGATCACGACGACGGCCACGACGAACCAGATCGCGTAGGCGGAGTAGTCGTCCTTCACCTCGGCCTGCGGAGTGATCTCGTTGCTGTCGATCTGCACCGGATCGGCACCGGCGCTGCCCGAGACGGCCAGGTCACCGGCGAGCGAGGCCCAGCCCTCGGTGGCGGCCCAGGCGGCGATGGACGTCTGTAGCTCGGAGGAGGACGCGCCGTCCGGGCTCCACCCCCCGAGGAGGACGATGTCGCGTCCGTTGGCCGTGAACGCCTCGAGCGCAGCGTAGGGCGCCTCGGTGCCGACTCCGTACTCCACACGGGAAGAATCGATGGCCGTGAAGGAGGCGAGGCGCAGCGGCGAGCGCAGCGCCTCCGCTTCGTCTGCGCCCGCGCTGACGACCAGGCCCGAGCTGTCGGAGTCGAGGAAGTCGTCGAGTCCGACGACCGAGACGGCGAGCGGTCGGGAGTCGACGCGTTGCAGCGCCGTCACCAGGTCGCCCGCGCTGCGTAGCGCGTCGGGGCCGCTCGCCGATCCGCCGAACGCCACAGCGAGTTCGCCGCCGAACGCCTGCGGAAACCGGCCAAAGCCCGGAGCCGGCGACTCGCCGCGGACGCCCGTCACGGTGGAGCCCGCTCCGTCCACGAAAAACTCGATCGGCACGGTGTCGGCCGAGCCGATGCACTGCCCGTCGCCCTCGCGCACTGCCGAGAGCCGCACCGACAGGGCGTTCGAGGAGGCGAGCTGGCCAGTGGGCACCGTGAGCTGCATGTCGATCGCCGTGTCCGTGCCGAGGACGCTCGAGCCGATCAGGAAGTCGTTCCAGTACACGTTCGCGGTCGCGGTAATACCCGCGGGGATCGCGGAGTGCGTGCCGACGAGGTCGACCTGCACCGTCGAGACCGGACCGCCGAACGCCGATTGCGTGATTGTGGTGTAGCTGGCGGAGGCGCCTGTGCTGCCGAGCGCGATCCGCTCGGCTCCGAAATCGGCCAGGGAGTGCTCGAGCGAACTCGACGGGATCACCTTCTGCGCCAGCCCGGTCGTGCTCGCGCTCGACGCGAGGCCGGCGAACTCGCTGCCGAGTGCCGCTCCGGCCGCGGCAAGATCGCCCTCCGCGCCGGTCAGCGTGAGTTCGGGGACTCCGGCGTTCTGTGCGATCGCCGAGACCACGGCGCCCTCGCCCGCGGAGAAGCGGACGACGCGGCCGGTCGCGGCGTCGAGCTGCGGGCGTGCGCCGGTGGCGCCCTCCTCCGAGACCGTGATGCTCGTGCCGACCGGGTAGCGGGAGGCGAGCGAGGCAGCCGCCGAGAGCCCTGCGGCGCGCAGAGCGTCGCCGGCGCCGTCGGGCACCAGGATCGAGACGGCCGAGACCGCGTCGGGGAAAAAGCCGCCCACGGTGGTCGGGGCGGTCGGAGTGCCGTCGCTGAGCACCGCGACGTCGGAGACGGTCAGCGCGCGTCCGGGCACCTCGCAGAGGGCGCCGGTCGAGGCGGAGGCGCCGGTGAGCTGGAAGCCGATTGCCAGCACGCCGTCGACCACGTCGCCCTGTTGGACGGGCAGGTCGAGGGTCCGAGCTGAGGCCTCGACGGTCTGCACGGTGCGGCCGGCGACGACCACGACGAGCGCGCCCTGCACCGGAGCATCCGTCGCCAGCGTGGCGAGGACGCGGGTCGGAGTGACGCCCTCGGCGATCGGAACAGCCAGGTACTGCAACGGCGCTCCGGCCGCCACAGTGATCGTGGCGCCCGTCGCGGCTCCCTGCACGACCGCTCCTGTCACGGGGTCGACGATGTCGGCGGCCGCGGCCGGAGTAGTGGCGCCGAGCGCAAGTCCGAGGCACAGCGCCGGCGCCAGGGCGGCGGCCAGGAGGCGCCGGTGCAGAACGCGTCGGTGCAGGAGGGAGGAGGGCATGGAGCTGTCGATCCGATCAGCGGAGGTGAGCATCCGCTGTGACGGGGCTCGAGTGTCGAGGAACCGAACGGTCGCACTGGTTCCTGTCGGAGTGTCGGGGAACGCCCGTTCTCGCGTCATTCTAGGGAATCACCGCCATGGATCCCGTTGCCAGCAGGCGGTACTCCGCCCCCTTCCGGGTGACGGGGCGGCCGAAGAAATACCCCTGCACATCCGTCACTCCCAGCTCCTTGAGCAGCGTGATCGTTTCCTCGTCCTCGGCGCCCTCGACAATCGCACGCACGCCGACCGCAGCCGCGAACGAGTGCAGAGCGCGCACGAGCTCGCGGGAGTGCACGTTTCCGAGATCCTCGATCAGGCTGCGGTCGAGTTTGAGGATGTCGAGCGGAAACGTGGCGACGGCCGACGCGGAGGTGCCCCAGGCCCCGTAGTCGTCGAGCGCGATCAGCAGGCCCGCCTCACGCAGCCGCCGCGCCTGCATCCGCAGAGCGTCGTCCGCGGCGTCGAGTGAGCGCTCGTTCAGCTCCACGCACAGACGCAGCTGCGGGAATCGGCCCGGAAGCTCAGCCAGATAAGCGCCGAGCCGATCGACACCAAGCTGCTCGAGGTCCACGTTGACGCTCATGCACGTCACGCCCGGCGCGGTGGCGCGGAAGCTCTCGGCCGCGCCCATCGCCTTCTCCACCACCTGCACGGTCAGCTCATCAAGCAGGCCGAGGTCTCGGACGTGCTCGATCAGGAGCGGAGGGTCCACCTGCCCGACGACGGGATCCTCGAGGCGCACGAGCGCCTCGAACGCCCAAATGCATCCCGTGCGCAGATTGACAATTGGCTGGTATGCGACATCCAGGGTGTGCTCGCGCACGGCCCGGACCGCAGCCTCCCGCACCGGATCGGCGACGACCGACATGACATCCAGCGCACTCGAACGCTCCCGCCCGTTCCTGCCGCGGCTGCGCTTGAGCGCGAGCATACTGCGATCCGCCTCGATCACGATCAGCGACGGGTCCGGCTCTTCGTGCGCCGAGAACGCCACTCCACCGCTCAGCACCGGCGCCAGAGTGTCGCCCTCGACGACGCCCGGGGTGCTCACCGCCTCGATCAGCGCCTGAGCGCGCGTGCGCGCATCCGTCGCCGAGCGCAGTCCGCGCAGGAGGAACACGAACTCGTCGCCGCCGATCCGCGCCGCGAAGCCGCCGCCCTCGGCCGCCGCCTCGCCGAGGCGCTGCCCGACCAGGCTGAGCATCTTGTCGCCGACATGGTGTCCACGTCCGTCGTTGAGATTCTTGAAGTCGTCGAGATCGAGAAACAGCACCGCGATCCCCTCGAGCGGACGCCGGTCGCGGTTGGCCTCAGCGAGCGCCGCCTGGAACGCCCGCTGGTTGGGCAAACCGGTCAGCGCATCGCGGTCAACGAAGCGGCGCAGCGACTCCACGTCGTCGCGGGCGCCCAGCGTATCGGCGCCCATGTGCGCGAGGGCGTCGAGGACCCGCTCCTCCTCGACGCCGAACGGCACGGCGCTGACCCGCTTGGAGGCGACGACATGGCGGATGCGACCGTCGGGCAGCAGCATCTCGGAGCCGATCTCAGTCCCCGATGCTGGCTCATCGCGCATGACGATGTCGTCGGCCTCGATGCTCGTGCGGGCGTGAGTGAGAAGCGTGCTCTCGGCCTGGGCGACACCTCCCCAGGGCAGCTCGAGCGCGGCGTCGAGCACCCCGGCCAGGCGACGCCGGACGCGGTGCACCTCCAGCCGCTTGGCGACGCTGAACACGAGAGCCGCGACCACGAGAACCACGATCGGGCTCTGCTCCAGCGTCGGATCCACGGCCATCGCCGGAACGACGGTGCGGTCGAGGAAGCGGATCACGACCGCGAGCAGCCACAGAGTCCCGAAGAGGAGCGCCACCCGACGCGGCACCAGCGCGTCGAACCCGGGCGTCCAGTCCATGCTCCAGCGCCCGCGCTGACGGAGCAGATCGACGCTCAGCACGATCAGAAGGAACACGGCGGTCGCGGGGAGCAAGGCCAGCGGAGCGGGCACCAGCTTCTCCAGCGCGGCGAGCACCTCCATGTGGGCCAGCGAGGCGAGAGAGCCGAGGCCGGTCACATAGGCGGCGACCGCGACGTTGCGGGTCTGCACCAGCTGCGTGACGAGGGTCGCCGCGGTCAGGATGCCCAGCAGGCGCAGTGGGTCGGCGCCGGGCGCCGCGATCACGAGGAGGGTGACGCTCAGGCCGGCGGTCGGCATCCCGGAGCGGCGGCCGAGTGGGATGCGCAGAGCGGCGGTGAGCGCCACGGCCGTGCCGAACGCGATGACGAACGACCAGCTCACCGGCGGATCGACGATGAACAGCGCAGTCGCTCGCACGATCACCGCAAGAGCGAACAGCCCCAGCAGGCCCGCGATCGCGACGTCGAGGAGCCCCAGTCCCTGCGAACGCTGCATGTCTGCATGGTAGGCGCCAGGGTCCCGTGGCGCGTTCCCTCCGCCCGAGTGGCACCCCGGGCTAAAGCCCGCGTCTCGAGATCCCCCGCGCCACGAACACTCGCGCACCGGGCTCCCTCCGCCAGTCACACCCCCATCTACGACCACTCGACCCCGCAGCGGGAGCCACGCTCTGCGGCTCCGCCAGCACCCCGAGGGGCCGCCGCCACGGGGCCATCAGGCAGCGCGCGTCCTGAGACCCGACCTGCCGACGATCGCTACCGCGGCAAGACCCCCATCCGGAGGGATGCGCTCGCGTCTCCCGCGGTCGACTGTGTGCGCATGCCCCTCTTCGCAGCACTGACCGCCGAGCTCACCCGCCGCGGTCTCTTCGCCAGCCCCTTCGGCGCGACGCTCGTCACTCCTTCCCCCGGGGACCCCCTCCTCCGATCCGCCATCGGCTCCCCCCTGGGCGTCGCCGGTCTCGACGCCGACTCCCTCGTTCCCGTCGCGCAGCTGCCGGAGGCAGTCCGCACCGACTCCGGCGAGCGCCCGGTCGCCAAGGGCGAGCTGGTCTACAACGTGCAGGATTTCGGTGCGACCGGCGACGGCAGCACCGACGACCTACCCGCGATCAACACCACAATTGACGCCGCAATCGCGTCGTTCGGCGGCGTCGTCTACTTTCCCCGCGGCATCTACCGCATCGCCGGCTCGATCGGCCGGGCTACGGGTCTGTCGAGCATCGCCTTCCGTGGCGCGGGCGAACTCTCGACCCGCATCCGCTCGCTGACGAACGCACCGGTCGTTTCGGGTGCCTTCACCTCCTGCCGCTTCGACAATCTGATCCTTGATGCGGACGGCCGCGGCGCGCCCTGTGTTTCGGCCCACCTTGACAAGTCCGTGCTCGACTCCCTCCAACTCTATGGCTGGACCGGATTCGGCATGCGCCTGAACGACGGCACATTCGGCGACCTCGGCCTGCTCAACCGCATCCAGCGCTGCAGCATCGACCAGTGCACCGGCACCGGCATCTGGTCGAGTTACCGGATGATCGACTCCTGGATCGTCGAGAACAACATCGGCGCGAGCGAGGCCGACATTTCGGTCGAGGGCGGCCCCCTACGGATCCTCGGCAATCACCTCGACGGATCGCCGCAGGTCAATATCGAACTCCGCGGCAATCGACGCATCACCATCGCGAACAACATCATGGAGGGTGCACGTCGCCAGTCCCTCGTCTACACGATGCCACCGTGGCTGAGCGAGGACCTCGCGCAGATCCAGATCGTCGGCAACGCGATCAGCAACGGAGGCAAGGCCGCGGCGAACACCTACCCGGCGATCCAGATCCTGGGCGTCTCGCCGGTCGCGCGGACGGTCGGCTTCAGCATCACCGGCAACATCTTCGCGTGCGAGGACCAGGGCGCGGGCTGGACCCACTGCGTCGAAGCGGTCAACGCCCGGGCCGTCTCGGTGCTCGGCAATCAGTGGGCGACGGGCCACATGAACGTGAAGCCGGTCCGCGCCGTCGGCAGCACGGCCTACGAGGTCATCGGCAACCACGGGGACAACGCGGTCAAGACGACCTGAGGCTCGCGCCTCCCCCGCCCAGGGAACCCCGGTAGGGACGGGGGTGGGGGACGGGTGGGGGGCTGTAGCGTCGGGCGGTGATCTCCGAACTTGACCGCAGTATTTTGCGGCTCGCGGTGCCGGCGCTCGGAGCGCTCGTCGCCGAGCCGCTGTTCCTGCTGACCGACTCCGCTCTGGTGGGGCATCTGGGCGCGGTGCCGCTGGCGGGGCTCGCGCTCGGCGGCGCCGTGCTCCAGACCATCGTCGGGCTGATGGTGTTCCTCGCCTACAGCACGACCCCGCGGGTGGGGCGGGCACTCGGCGAGGGCGACGAGCGCCGCGCGGTGGCCGCGGGGATCGACGGCGGCTGGCTCGCCCTGCTGCTTGGAACAGTCATCGCCCTCGTCGGCGCGTTCACCGCCGGGCCCGTCATCGCACTCTTCCGAGCGGAGCCGGCGGTCGCCGAGGCCGGCATTCGTTACCTCGCGGTAAGCATGGCCGGAATTCCCGCCATGCTCGGCGTGTTCGCACTCACCGGTCTGCTCCGCGGCTTCCAGGACACCCGCACTCCGCTCGTGATCGCGGCAGGCGGATTCGCGCTGAACGCCGCGCTGAACGCCCTCCTCATCTACCCGGCCGGCCTGGGGATAACCGGGTCGGCGCTCGGAACAGTGATCGCCCAGTGGGCGATGCTCGCGGCCTACGCGGGAGTCGCGCTGCGCCTCGCGCGGAAGGTCGGCGCGCCGCTGCGCCCCCACCTCGCGGGCCTCGCTTCCTCCGCCGGCTCGGGTGGCTGGATGCTGCTGCGCACCGCGAGTCTGCGCGCGGCGATCCTGCTCGCCGTGGCGGTCGCCACCTCCCTCGGGGCGGAGGAACTCGGCGCGTTCCAGGTGGCGATGACGCTGTTCTCGACGGTGGCCTTCGCACTCGACGCGGTGGCGATTGCCGCGCAGGCGCTGCTCGGACGACTCCTTGGCGAGGGCGATCACGCGCGGGCTCGCGCGGTCACGAAACGCTGCGTGAGCTGGGGAGTCGGCACCGGAGTCGCACTCGGCGCCATCGTCGTGTCTCTGAGCGGCCTTCTGCCGTCGGTTTTCTCGAGCGATCCGGAGGTGGTACGCCTGCTGCCCTCGGCGATCGCGGTGGTCGGCCTGACGGCTCCGCTCGGCGGCTTCGTCTTCGTGCTCGACGGCGTGCTGATCGGCGCCGGTGACGGCCGCTACCTCGCTCTCAGCGGCCTGGTGAACCTCGCCGTCTTCGCGCCGCTGGCACTGCTCGCACCTTCCGCGCCAACCCCGTCGCGGCTGCTGGCGCTGTGGCTCGCCTTCGCCGTGGGCTACCTCGGCGCCCGGGCGCTCACGCTCGGGCTCCGTGTCCGCAGCGACGTCTGGCTCCGCTGACCCCTGGGCTGTAGATTCTGGGGCCACGTCCGGCTCAGCGCGGCGGCGCGCTCGTGTTCCCACGGTGAAACACCGCTTCGAAGCAGACGGCCACGGCCTCCTCCTCCGCGAGGAGTGCCACCGCGGCTCGACCCGCCGCGCGCCCCTTCTCGACCGCGGGCTGCGCCATCGTCGTCAGGTCGTACTCGGCGGCGAGACCCGGCACCTGCACCCCGTCGAAGCCGACCACCGAGAGGTCCCCCGGCACGCGGAGTCCCCGCTCCTCCGCGGCGAGGATCACGCCCGCTGCGAGCAGGTCGCTCTGCGCCACGACGGCCGTCGGCGGTTGGGCGACGTCGAGCAGCGCCCTGCCCGCCATCACTCCCTCATCGACCGTGCTGGCCGCAGCGGCCACCACCTGCACGTCGGGGTACACGTCCTGCACACCGAGCAGGCGGTCGACCGGAGTGACGCTCGGGCTCGAGCGCCAGTCGGCCGGGATCGGCCCGCGCCGGCGATCCTTCGCGAACGGGAGCGAGACTGCGGCGACGCGCTCGTGCCCCAGCTCGCGCAGATGCTCGGCCAGAGTACGGCTCGCCTCGCGATTGTCGAGCGAGATCACCGCGCCGCCGAGCGCCGAGACTCCCTCGACCACCACCACCGGCACTCCCCGGCGACGCAGCACGGCGACGGAGTCGTCAGCGGAGGGGCTGCACCCGATCAGGATCATCGCGTCGACCGGCGCCGTCGCGAGCAGCCCGGCCCCGTCCTCCGTCTCGGTGAGCAGCAGGATGCCCGCGTCGATGCCGCCGAGAACGTCCGCGATGCCATCGAGCAAGGCGAGCTTGATCGGATCGCGGAAGGCGTACAGCAGTCGCTCATCGACCACCACTCCGACAATCCCGGAGCGTCCTCGGCGCAGGGAGCGCGCCCGCGGATCGGGCCCCGCATAGTCGAGCTCGGCCGCCGCGCGGAGCACCCGCTCTTTGGTCGACTCCGAGACCGGTCCGGCGCCGCTGAACACGAGCGAGGCGGTCGAGGGCGAGACTCCGGCCCGGCTGGCGACGCGGGCAAGCGTCGGGCGAGGGCTCTTTCGGGGTTGCACGTTCCTCCTCCTCGGGGCTCTTTGGTTGACCGTTCCCGGGGTTCCGGATAGCTTAGACCGGCCCGCTTCGAATCGATTCGACCGTGCTCCTCGATCCGCCGCCGCCGCCCGGGTCCCGCCCGCACCAGGAGAACCGGCATGACATCGACCTCCGCACTCACGCGCCCGCAGCTCATCGCCTGGCGCAACGCCGTCTTCACGATCTTCGTCCTCAGCGGGATCGCGATCGCCACCTGGGTCTCGCGCACTCCTGCCATCCGCGACGAACTTCAGCTCACCACCTCTCACGTCGGCCTGCTGATCCTCTCGATGTCGATCGGCGCCGTCGTCGGTCTCGGCCTCTCGACACCGATCATGGGCGCGGTCGGCCCCCGGCGCGGGATGGTGCTCGGCCTCACCGTGTCCGCGGCCGGGCTTGCCGTGCTCGGCGTTGGCGCGGACATGGTCGGCATCCTTCCGGTCGCCTTCGCCGGCATGGCGATGCTCGGCTTCGGCAACGGCGCCGTCGACGTGATGATGAATGTCGAGGGTGCGGCCAACGAGGCGGCCTTCGGCAAGACCCTGCTCCCGCTCTTTCATGCCTTCTTCAGCCTCGGGACCGTCGCGGGCGCACTCCTGGGCGCCGGCGCCTCCGCTCTGCACGTGAGCGTGGCGGCGCATCTCGGCGCGGTCGCCGTGATCATGGTCGTGACCGCGCTCGTCGCGATTCGCTTCGTTCCCATTCGGAAAGAACTCGACACCGCCGATGCCGTGACGCCGCCGGTCCGTCAACGCATCGCCGCCTCCCTCGGCGTGTGGCGCGACGGTCGGCTCGTCCTGATCGGCGTCATCATGCTCGGCATGGCGTTCGCGGAGGGTTCGGCGAACGACTGGCTGACCCTCGCGATGGTCGATGGGCACGGCGCCGATATGACGACCGCTGCCGTGGTCTTCGGCGTCTTCGTGGCGGCGATGACCGTCGGTCGCGTCATCGGCGGCCCCGTGCTCGACCGCTTCGGGCGCGTGCCGGTGCTGCGCGCCTCCGCCCTGCTCGCCATCGTCGGGATCCTGCTGTTCATCCTCGGTCCGATCGACGCACTCGTGATCGTCGGAGCGCTTGCCTGGGGGCTGGGCTGCTCGCTCGGCTTCCCGGTGGGCATGTCGGCCGCGGCGGAGGGGCCACACTCGGCCGCTCGCGTCAGTGCGGTCGCGATGCTCGGTTACGTGGCGTTCCTGGTCGGACCGCCATCGATCGGCTTCCTTGGCCAGCATTTTGGCCTGCTGAACGCACTGTTCCTGGTGCTCGCGCTCGTCATCGTCGCCGGGCTGGCCTCGCCGGCCGCCCGCAGACGGTAACTCCGCCGCACCGGCGTGCGATGTGCAGGACTTTCGCACCAGAGATCCATCTCCGCCGCCCGGGCGAGGCGGTGGAGGTCGAATCCCCTGCACATCGCACAGCCCCACGCCCGCACGGAGGGCGTCTATCCTCGACGGGTGCGTCTCGTCATCGCGCGCTGCTCCGTCGACTACACCGGCCGTCTCAGCGCCCACCTTCCGCTCGCCACTCGGCTCCTCCTGGTCAAGGCCGACGGGAGCGTCCTCATCCACTCCGACGGCGGCTCCTACAAGCCACTGAACTGGATGAGCCCGCCCTGCACTCTGATCACCGGCGAGCCCGACGATGAAGCCCGGGCGGGCGGAGTCACGCAGCAATGGACCGTCGCACACCGCAAGACCGGCGATGCGCTCGTCGTGTCAATCCACGAGGTCTTTCATGATTCGACCCACGAACTTGGCGTCGATCCGGGACTCGTGAAAGACGGAGTCGAGTCGCATCTCCAACGGCTTCTCGCGGAGCAGATCAGCCTTCTCGGCGAGGGTCACACTCTCGTCCGGCGCGAGTACATGACCGCCATCGGACCTGTCGACATCCTCGCGCGAGATTCCCGCGGAGCGGCTGTCGCGGTCGAGATCAAGCGCCGCGGCGAGATCGACGGAGTGGAGCAGTTGACCCGCTATCTGGAGTTGATGAATCGCGATCCGCATCTCGCACCGGTCAAGGGAGTCTTCGCGGCACAGGAGATCAAGCCGCAAGCGCGCACTCTCGCGGAGGACCGTGGTATCCGCTGCGTCGTCCTCGATTACGAGACGATGCGCGGAATCGACGATTCGCACACTCGCCTGTTCTGAATGGGCGCAAGCCTCAGCCGGCACGCGCAGTTCGGACACGAGGAAGGCCCCCGGGGATCACTCCTCGGGGGCCTTCCTCGTGTCGGGAACGAACCCGATGCGGGATTACTTGTTGGCGGCCTGGTAAGCGGCCTGGACCTCGGCGGGGATGCGTCCGCGGTGAGAGACCTTGTAACCGTTCGCGTTCGCCCAGTCGCGGATCGCCTTGAGCTGCTTGGGGTCGCTCTTGGATGCGGAGCCGGTCGTCGCCGCGGCGCCAGAACGCGCGCCCTGTCGACGGCCATTGGAGATGAACTTTTCGAGGGCCGAGTGCAACTGGGCGATGTTGTCGGGACCGAGGTCGATCTCGTAGTTCGCGCCCTCGATACCGAAGCGGACGGTGCCGCCGTCACCGGATTCGATAGGGGTTCCGTCGATATCGTCGACAAGAGTAATCTTCTGTGCCACTTCTCCTCCTGGAGTGCTCGGGGCCGACCTGTAGTAGTGCGTGCCGGATGAAACATTACCCCCTCCGAGAAGATGATGTGGGAGGCCTGGCGCTTTTCGGTCCATTCACGCGCCACGATCGAGGAAATGTCCAGGAGAAAAGAGGCTAATCAGGGGCGAGCACGACTTCACTCCCAGCCGATTAGTCGACACAGTGTCCTGATAGACGACTCAGAGTGCCACTCGGAGTCGAGGACGATTCCGAACGAAGGACGATGTTCGTTAGCGTGGAGTCATGGCTCCACGAGGCGGACCCCCTGCACGACCCGCGCGTCCCGGCCCTTACCGCAATACTCCCGCACGAGAGGCACTTGAGGCACTGGTGACCGAGCCGACCACTGCCGCGATTGATCTTCTCCTCACCGCGTGCCTTAGGGGCTCGCTCGTGGTCGACATCACCGGCTCTCAGCCCGGCGGAGTTCCGCATCTGCGCACCGTGGCGACGACCACCGGCGAGCAGGTGCTTCCGCTTTTTACCTCCACCGACGAAGTCCGCACCGCCGTCCCCCGCGCGCAGCACCCGCGAGTGCAGATGCTCGTCCTTCCCGGCCGCGAGGCGTTCGCCCTCATCGGCACCGCCGACTTCGTCGCCGTCCAGCTCGACCCGGGATCCATCGCGCAAGTCGTGGCCCGTTCGTTCATCGAAAGGGCCCTCGACACAGAACGGCCGTAGAGTGTGCCCCCGGCGAGACAGCGCCGGCATCACCGCGTCCCCGAGGTCAGGAGCCCGTCATGTCCGATACGACCCTCGCCGCCACCGGCGTCGACGAGCGAGCCGGGACCTGGTCCTGCATCCTCTTTGACCTCGACGGCACGATCACCGACTCCGCCCCCGGAATCACCGGCACCCTCGTGGACACTTTCGTCGAACTCGGCCGCCCCGTCCCGACTCCAGCCGAGTTGCTGGCCTACGTCGGCCCGCCCCTGCTCGACGCGTTCTGCGAACTGGGCGGGATGAGTGTCGGGGAGGCGCAGGCCGCGCTGGCCGTCTATCGCCGCCGCTACAACGCCGACGGCTTGTTCGACTCCTCCGTCTATCCGGGGCTACCCGACGTGCTCACGCGCATCGCCGAGGCGGGCATCCCGCTCTCGCTGGCAACGTCAAAGCCGGAGTCGGCAGCCACGCGGATCCTCGAGCACTATGGGCTCGCTCAGCACTTCACAGTGATCTGCGGCGCCTCGGAGGACGAGGTGCGCAGCGCAAAAGCCGACGTGGTCGAGGAGGCGCTACGCCGGCTCCGCGCCCTCGGCATCGACCTCTCGGCGCCCGTGATGGTGGGGGACCGGGAGCACGACGTGCAGGGAGCCACGGCCCACGGGGTGCCCACGATCATGGTCGAGTGGGGCTACGGCTCGGCGGTCGAGGCGGTCGGAACGATCGCGATGGTGACCCACGCCGACGAACTCGCGGATCTCCTCCTTCCCTGACCTGCGTACGATGAACGCATGACTGGTCTGGGCGTCGTCCTCTCGTTCGTGCTTTTTCTCGGCGGGATCCTCGTTCTCGGCAACTCGTTCCTACTGCCCGACATTGCCGGCTTCCTCTTCTTCGGCGGCATTGTGATGATCTCCGGATCCCTCGCGGTCGCCTTCCACGTGTTGCCGAAATCGCAGTAGCTCGCCGGCGAACTACCCCAGGGTGCTCGCGTCGAGGTTGACGACCGAGCCGATGTAGACGGCCTCGCCCGCTCCAGTGACCTTCGGGTTCATCCGCAGCAACTGCTGCACCGGAATCGCGAAGCGCTGGGCAATGTCGAAGAACGTGTCGCCCTGCACCACCGTGTAGCTCACGATGTCGCCCGCGCCGTTGCGCGTCGGCTCGCCGGTCGCTCCGGGGACCGTGCCGGTGTCGGTCGCGATGGCCGTCTCGGGGATGTCCGGAGTTGGGTTCGGCGTGAAGGTGACGGTCGCCTCCGGGACCGGAGCGTAGACCGTCGCGGTCGACTGCGGGAGCGGCGCCGTCACGGTCGGGTCCGGGGCCGCGGGAGTCGGAGTTGGAGTGGCGGTGGCGAAGATGGTCACCGTGACGGTGGGGGCCGGTGCGGGCGCCGTGCAGCCGGTCAGGATGGTCGCGACGATCAGTGCCGTCGCTCCGAGAGCTGTTCTTCGCATGTCGTCACCTCTCGCGCGCCGATGGCGCTCGCTTCACCCTAGGAGACTCGGCGAGGCTCGGGACGCCACGAGTCAGGCTGATCGGCGTCAGGAGGTGGGCTCAGGGAGCAGACGCAGCCCACCGCCGCTATTTGCCGCGTCCATCAGCAACTCCACCCAACCCGCATTGATCGTCGGCTGCCGGCTGCCGGCGAAGTGGAACTGGAGCGCGATGTTGGGGTTCATCCAGAAGGAGTGCCGCCCGCGGGCGCCCTCAGGCATCGAGTCGAGGGTGAGGCTGAAGCGCTCGTCGCGGCGAAATTTGGCGTAGACCACGATCTGCAAGTGGGCCAAGGTCCGATCCTCGATCTCGATGACGGCAGGCGGAGTGCCGTAGAGGAATTGACCCATTCGGCCAGAGTAGAGGCCACGTCGATAATTACTAGCCTATCTAGCTAATTCCCACTCGGGGCTTTCGCTACAGAATTGTCGACCGTAGGGTGCTCACCCTCCACGTCGACCTCATCCACGGCGGCGCTCATCCGGCGGAGGAAGTTCACGACGACTTCAGCCTGTGCGGCATCGAGGCCCTCGGCGATCTCGAGCATCCGGCGGTGCATCTCCGCCAAGGTCGCGCGGACCTCCTGGTCACTGTCGATAGTCGCCTCGACGACGATGCCGCGGCGATCCGTGGGGTGCGGCTTGCGGAGGAGGTGACCGCTGCGGACCAGCCGGTCGATCAGGACCGTGGTCGATGCGGACGAGATCGAGAGGTGACCGGCCAGATCCTTGCCCGTGACGAGAACACCGATGCGTTGCTGACGGAGGAGGTACTGCACCGCGACGAGGTCAGTCTCACCCATCGCCATCCGCTCGCGCGTGCGGCGCCGCATCGAGACTTCCGACACGCGGTAGCTGCGCATGGCGCTCAACACCTCGACGGCGCGACGAGTCGATGACTCATCGGGATACCAGTACCCCGCGCCGCTGCGGAGGCTTGTGTCGCTCATCCGGCCATCCTAGATCGCCTGATTACGTGACGTTCTAGCGAGGTGAGCCCCGCCTACGCTGGAGCCGTGACCGCTACTCTCGTCGCCAAAGGCCTCTCCGGAGGCTATGCGCACCGCACCCTGTTCGACCACCTCGACCTGACGGTCGCCCCCGGGGACGTGGTCGGCGTCGTCGGCGCGAACGGAGCGGGCAAGTCGACCCTCCTGCGCATCCTCGCCGGCGAGACTCCTCCGCTCGAGGGCAGCGTGGTGCTCTCCCCCGGGGACGCCTTCGTCGGCTGGCTGCCGCAGGAGCACGAGCGCCGCGAGGGCGAGACCGTCGCCGGGTACATTGCCCGCCGCACCGGCTGCGCCGAGGCCTCCGCCGAACTCGATGCCGCCGCCTCCGCCCTCGCTGACCCCGACCCAGACGGCTCGGTCGCCGACCGCTACGCCCTCGCCCTCGACCGCTGGCTGGCCAGCGGAGCGGCCGACCTCGACGAGCGGGTGCCAGTGGTGCTGGCCGATCTGGGCCTTGCGCTGGGGACTGCCGTCTCCTCGTCCTCACTGATGACCTCGCTCTCAGGTGGGCAGGCGGCGCGAGTGGGCCTCGCCGCCCTGCTGCTCTCGCGCTTCGACGTTGTGCTGCTCGACGAGCCGACGAACGACCTCGACCTCGACGGGCTGGAGCGCCTAGAGGCCTGTGTCCGGGGCCTGCGCGGTGGGGCGGTCCTCGTCAGCCACGACCGCGAGTTTCTCGCCCGCAGCGTCACCCGCGTGCTCGAGCTCGACCTCGCCCAGGGCACCACGCGCGTCTACGGAGGCGGCTACGACGCGTTCCTGGAGGAACGCGAGACCGCGCGCCGCCAGCGCCGGGAGAAGTACGAGGACTTCGCCGAGCAGAAGGCCGACCTGGTCTCGCGGGCCCGAACGCAGCGCGAATGGTCGAGCCAAGGCGTCCGGAATGCAATGAAGAAAGCGCCGGACAATGACAAGATCCGCCGCAAGGCCTCCGCCGAGTCGAGCGAGAAGCAAGCGCAGAAGGTGCGCCAGATGGAGAGCCGGATCGCGCGGCTCGAGGAGGTGGAGGAGCCACGCAAGGAGTGGCAGCTCGCCTTCACGATCGGCAGTGCGCCGCGCTCAAGCTCAGTGGTGTCGACGCTGAATGGCGCGGTCGCTCGGCGCGGCACGTTCACGCTCGGGCCGGTGTCACTCCAGGTCGACGCGGGCGATCGGATCGGGATCACCGGACCCAACGGCGCGGGCAAGTCGACGCTCCTCTCCCTGCTGCTGGGCCGCTCCGATCCGGAGGAGGGCACAGCCTCGCTCGGCGCCAGTGTCGCCATCGGTGAGATTGACCAGGCGCGCGCGATGCTCGCTTCGGATCTGCCGCTCGCCGACGCCTTCGAGGCGCTGGTGCCGGAGTGGCCGACCGCCGAGATCCGCACGCTGCTGGCGAAGTTCGGGCTGAAGACCGACCACGTCAGCCGCCGCGTCGACGAGCTCTCGCCGGGCGAGCGGACCCGTGCGGCACTCGCCCTGCTCCAGGCGCGCGGCACGAACCTCCTGGTGCTCGATGAACCGACCAACCACCTCGACCTGGCCGCGATCGAGCAGCTGGAGCAGGCCCTCGAGGCGTACGAGGGCACCCTGCTGCTGGTCACCCACGACCGTCGGATGCTCGAGACCGTGCACCTGACCCGCCACTGGCGCGTCTCCGGAGGCGTGGTCACGGAGGCGTAGCCGCCCCTCCCGCTGAGGGAACCCTCGCACTCGGGGCACGGAGGGTGCACCCGGCTGGGCGGCTCCGCAACCCCCGAGCGGAGCAGCGTCCGCCGACGGAGACTGGCTACGGCCCGCCGCTCGACGGGCGCTCATCGACGGAAGGAACGACTCCCATGGTGGATCTCGGAGGACTCGCCGACAAGGCGAAGAACGCGGCGAACAGCGACAAGGGTGAGGAGCTGACCGACAAGGGTCTCGACAAGGCTGCCGACGCCGCCGACTCGGCGACCGGCGGGAAGTTCGCCGGCCAGGTCGATAAGGCCCAGGAGGCCGGCGACCAGCACGTCGGTACCGACTGACGCTTCCGCGAGGCGGTTGGTAGCACGGCCCGCTCTCGCCGAGACGCCGCTTCCCGCGCGGCGTCTTGTCGGGGAGCGGCCGTCTCGGCGCTAGGCGAGTGCGCCGAGGAGTGACCGGACGACGGCCATCGAACGCTCGGCGGCATCGTCAACGTGCGCCTCGAATTCGCCGGGCGCGCAAAGGTCTGAGATGCCGCGGACCGACACGAAATCCAGGCCGTGAACGTGCGCCGTCTGGGCCAGCGCGACCGACTCCATGTCGGTCGCCAGTACGCCGGCGAAGTCTGCACGGACCCGATCACCATACTCAGCCGAGACGAAGGTGTCGCCCGAGACGATCAGCCCTCGCCGCACCACGACCGCGGAGCCATCCGGCATCGTCGGCGAAAGTTCCGCTGCGAGCGCCGCCGCCTGGCCGGAGTAGCGCGCGGGCATCCCCGGCACCTGACCGAGCGCGTAACCAAAGGCGCGCGCGTCGGCGTCGGTCTGCACGTACTCGGTGCCGATCACCACCTCGCCCACGCGCACGTCGGCACCCAGTCCACCGGCCGTGCCCGCGCTGACCACGAGCGGTCGGTTGCCGCCCTCGCGCAGGATTGCGGCGGTGAGTCCCCCCGCCGCGTTGACCAGCCCAATCCCCGTGCGGACCAGCAACACCGGGCGGGAGTCGAGTTCAAGCTCCCACTGCAGCGCGGTGCCGACGGAGCACGGCGCGGAGGCAGTGCTTGCGGCCAGGAGGAACGGCGCCGCCTCCTGATTCATTGCCACCAGGACGATCGACGCACTCACGCCGTGACCGTCTCCCACTCGGACCGGTGCGCGAGGAACGTGCGTGCCGCCTCCTGCGCCCCCTCGAGGGAGTGGTTGGCGCCCCAGCCGCACTGGGTCTCGTTAGCGGCGGGGACCTCGTCGGCCTCGGTGATGTCCTGCAACGTCGCCTCGACCAGTGCCAGAACCTCGGAAAGGTCGGGCTCACCCGAAAGAATCAGGTAAAAGCCGGTTTGGCAGCCCATTGGCGAGAAGTCGATGACACGGTCGGAGTGGTTGCGGGACTTCTCGGCGAACAGGTGCTCGAGCGAGTGCACGGTCGGCATCTCGAGGTGGGCGCGGTTGGGCTGGGTGAAGCGCACGTCGTACTTGACGAGGTGGTCACCTCCGGGCAGCGTCTTCGCGTCGGCTAGGCGCACGTAGGGTGCGGTGACGGTGCGGTGATCGAGGTTGAACGATTCGACGTTCATGCGCGGCTGATCCACGGTGGTCTCCTTCGCTGGGCTGCGTCCATTCTCCTCCGCGCAGGCAGGAGCGGAGGCGGAAGCCGTGGGATGTTCTCGCGATCGGTGATCCCGCTATTTTGTTTCCGGGGCGGCTCCGGGATGCGACGGCGGCACGTAGATCCCCGAGCGACCGGGCGGAGGGTTGGCCGGAGCAGGGTGTCCGTATGCCGGCGGGTAGCCGCGAGCCATCGAGCCGTACATCACGGGAGTTTTTTCGGTCACGGTTCCTCCTCCTCGGCACGCGGGGCGGCCTTCTCGATCCATTCGACCACCGAGTGGTCCGGGACCGAGAGCCAGACTCCGCGGGTTCCGTCTATTTTTGCACCGAATGTGCCATCGGGGAGCACCTCAAACTGCTCCTGGATATAGATGTCACGAGATCGGGGGTAGGTGGACGCGAAGCTGGCCACCGAGATCCACCCACCGACTCGTCGCCCGTCCGGCAGCTGCACTCGCACCCAGGTATCCCTCATCCGTGGAGCCACCTTGTCCCACGCCGTCGGCACACTCTCGTACGCCGTCGTGCGTCCCACCGGCACCCGCACCCAGCGGAGCCCGCGCACCCGCAGTACCCGCAAGGGTGGCCGCCACCATCGCAGCCGTACGTGCAGCGCACATCCCAGCGCCACCGGCACCAGAACGCCGAGCACCAGAATCCACCGCCCGACCTCGGCAGGCTCCCGCAGGAGCGCAGCGCGCGGATCTGAGGCGACGCGCATCAGCTCAGGGCCCGCCACGACGAGGTAGGCCGCGTCGAGTGCGATGCTCACCAGGACCGCCTCGAAGAGCCGGGCCGAGACGGTGTGGTCCGTCCACCGGAATCCGCCCGCCCATACCCGCACTGAGGCGTAGAGCACCCCCGGCACGACCAGTGCGACGAGCGCCACCACGCCGAGCACGCTGTCCGGGACGACCACGCCGACCACCTCCTCCGCTCACTGTGTCGAGCGCTCACTGTGTCGAGCGTGCCGTACCCGTGGGAACCGGTGGGGAGCCGGTCGCTGATCGGTGGAGAACTGCTCGCCGGCCGGCCTGGGGAGGGATGAAGTCGCTTCTGGGAAGGACGAGACCGTGTCGTTCCTCCCCGGGCGACTGCGTATTTCCCCCCGACCTGCCGCTACTCTCCGCAGAGCGGCAGGCGGACGAATCACCCTTGAGACCGCGGGAATCATGCCGCTGTCATCGGGGACGACTGGCCAGCACCAGTCGGATCACCGTGAACAGGCGTACCTACCTGTATCACCTCTCAGATCCATTGACCCTCGGTCGGGAGTCTTGATCATTCTCGCCCGAAAGGAAATGGTGAGATCACTGACGATACTATCGAAGCATCAGGGGGACATCATTGCGGCCATTCACGCACTCGTCATTCATTGCCACCACTACAGCACTACTCGAAGTCGCAAGCCTAGCCTCGCCGGCGGAGGCTGCATCAGGACCCGGGGGTCGGGTTATCACATGCAAGCTCGCCGTGCATTATTCTCATAATTCGGGACGCGTGAAGGGAACGATCAACGTCACGTCCGACATCCTGTGCACCGGCGGAGTCATGGATTAACTCTAGGTCTCGACCGGCCTTCGAGGCGCGCAGCAGTCGAACGGATGAGCGCAACGATACAACGACACGCATGTCTCGTCGAACGCCGCAAGGTCATGCAAGGACGTCATCTCTTGGGGCATCGGTTCGGACGACGTCACTTTCCCCTCGGGCGTCAGCCCGCGCACCTCACACCTCGACGCCGGCGCCGTTACGGAGCCTTCTTCGCTGACAGCACTGACACCTCAGCGGCCGAAGACGTCGTGATTGTTGACGTCAGCGCAGTCGAGACCAGGAGATAAGGCATGATCAACCCTGCGACGAGCGCGGCCGATGCAGCGTGGGTCACCGAGGGAACAACTCCCCCTGAGTTCTCGGTAGGTGGGATGATTCCGGCGAGCTTTCCCGCCTACGCGCGGGTATTCCACAGTGTCTCTCCCGACACCTGGGCATCCGTTGCCGAGGAAGCGGGCGTTGACCTTACTCCCACGACTCAGTGGGACGACATCAAGGTCTCGCTCACAGGCGAACTGAACCTGCACGCCCCTCGAAAAGGAATGCTTCAAGAAGCTGAATCACGCACAGTGGCTGCTATTCTCCACGCTCACACCCGGACCGCCGAGGACTGTTGCTTCGGCGTATGGGAGGGGTGGGGAGACGTATCACAGCCTCCTACTTCCGCGGCGATCAGATGGTTCTTAAGAGATCTCTTTCTTCTGCGCGGGTCCATCTTCGATGCGCCTTTCGTCAGTGCTCGGGGTTCGACGATCTGGTGGCCTTCCGACCGATCGTGGTTCGTGGCAACCGAGGTCGACGTCGACAGCACGATCGTTGCGGGAAGTAGTGAAGCTATCGCTGCACTACTCTCGAGCGAAGTGTGCGCCATCGCCATCGAAGCACGCGATGAGTTGACTCTGTCCACCCCACCATGACCAGGGTGTCCCCGAACGCCCGGCCGCCTCACTCCCCCGGCACGAACCGGTAGCCCATCCCGGCCTCCGTGAGCAGAAAGCGCGGCCGCGCGGGGTCCGGCTCGAGCTTCTTGCGCAGCTGCGCGATGTACAGGCGGAGGTACCCCGTGTCGGTCACATGCGCGGGGCCCCAGATTTCGGCCAGCAGGGAGCGGCGGGTGACCAGCTTGCCCGCATTGCGGATCAGGATCTCGAGCACCTGCCACTCTGTCGGCGTGAGTCGCACCGAGGTGCCGTCGCGCGTCGCGCTCTTCGCCACGAGGTCGACCGTCACGTCGCCGATGACGACCAGCGGCTCGCCGTCGGCCGGCTGCACCCGCCGCGACAGGGCCCGGATGCGCGCCAGCACCTCATCCATCGAGAACGGCTTCGTGACATAGTCATCCGCCCCCGCATCGAGCGCCCCCACCTTGTCGGCGGCTCCCGTGCGTCCCGAGACCACGAGAATCGGCACGCTCGTCCAGCCGCGCAGCCCGTGGATCACCTCGACCCCGTCGAGCCGCGGCATGCCGAGATCGATCATGTAGAGGTCCGGATGCTCGTCCACCGCGCGGTTGATCGCCTCCGTTCCGTCGCCCGCCGTCACCACGTCGTAGCCGCGGGCCGTGAGCGTGATGCGCAGGGCGCGCAGGATCTGCGGGTCGTCGTCGGCGATCAAGATCTTCATGCGGCTCCTTCGGAGTCTTCGTGCGGAGCGACGCCCGCGCCATCCTCGTGCGCAGCAGCACCGGAACCAGCTTTCTGCGGCGCGAGCGGCAGCGTCACCACCATCGTCAGCCCGCCCCCCGGAGTGTCCTCCGTCTCGAGCGTGCCGCCCATCCCCTCCGTGAAGCCCTTCGAGAGCGCGAGCCCCAGCCCCAGCCCGGTGAGGTTGTCGTCGTCGCCGAGCCGCTGGAACGGCACGAAAATCTCGGCCCGCCGCTCGGCCGGTACCCCTGGGCCGTGATCGACAATCCGGAGCTGCGCGGTGCCACCGAAAGTGCTGGCTGCGACCCGCACCCGCGTCCCCTCCGGCGCGAAACGGACGGCGTTGGCGAGCAGATTGACGATGACCCGCTGCAGCAGCACGGTGTCCGCGAGCAGCGCCGGGCCCTCCGGATCCAGGTCGAGGTCGACCTCTCCGGGTCCGAGCCCGAGCTCGTCGAGGGCGGGTAGGACCACGTCGGCGGCGTCGAGCGGAGCGAGGGCCACGGCGAGCGCCCCCGCCTCCAGTCGCGTCACATCGAGCAGGTCGGTGACGAGCGCGGCGAGCACGGTCAGGCTTTCGTCCGCGGTCGCCAGCAGCTCCTCCCGGTCGCGTTCGCTCCACACCACGTCGGGCGCGCGCAGTCCGCTCACCGCGGCGGTCGCGGCGGCGAGCGGACGCCGCAAGTCGTGGCTGACCGCCGAGAGCAGGGCACTGCGCACCCGGTCGGTCTCGGCGAGCGGAGCAAGCGAACTGGCCGTCTCGCTGAGCGCCGCGTTTTCGAGTACGGAGGCGAGCTGCGCCGCAATCACCTGCAACAGCCGCCGCTCACTCCCCTCCAGCTCGCGGCCGTGCAACTCCAGCACGGCACCCTCACCCACGGCGATTCGCGCGGGGTCACCGTCAGGCCGGGGTTCACCGTCGGAGGCGACGACCTCGCCGTCACGCAGCAGCCGCACCCCAATCAGCCCGAACGCCTCCCGCGAGCGCTCGAGGATCGCCTGGAGCGCTCCCTGTCCGCGAATCACGCCGCCCGCGATCGTCGCGAGCAGCTCCGACTCCGCCCCGGAGCGCTTCGCCGCGCGTGCCCGACGCGCCGCTCGATCCACCACCGCGCTCACCAACGCCGCGTTCAGCACGTAGAGCACGAGCGCCAGAGCGTGCAGGGGCTCGTCGACCGTGATCGTGTAGAGCGGATCGACGAAAAAGAAGTCGAGCGTCAGTCCCGAGAGCACCGCCGCGAACAGCGCCGGCCAGATGCCGCCGACCAGCGCGACCAGCACGACGAGCAGCTGGTAGGAGAGCACGTCGCTGGTGATCGACTCGTCGCTGCGCAGGCTCGAGAGCAGCCAGGTCACCAGCGGGCCGCCGATCAGCGCGAGCGCCATGCCCAGGATGCGCCGCCGCCACGTCAGCGCCCCGTCGAGCCTCGGCAGCACGGCCGTGCGCCCGGCGGCCGAGTGGCTGACAATATGCACGTCGATGTTTCCCGACTCGCGGATCACCGTCGCCGCGGTTCCTGGGGTCAGCGCCGATGCAAGTCGGCTGCGGCGGCTCACTCCGATCACGAGCTGCGTCGCGTTCACCGAGCGGGCGAACTCGACCAGCGTGCGCGGCACGTCCTCACCGACCACCTGGTGATAACTGCCACCGAGCTTCTCGACCAGGGCACGCTGCGCCTCCAGCACGTGCGGCCGCGGGGCGCGCAGGCCGTCTGGCGTCACGACGTGCACGGCGAGCAGGTCGCCCACGGAGGCGCGCGCCGCGATCCGCGCACCGCGCCGAAGCAGGGTCTCACCCTCAGGTCCGCCGGTGAGGGTGACGACCACACGCTCGCGCGCCTCCCAGGTGCTGTCGATGCCGTGCTCGACGCGGTAGTCGCGCAGGGCGCTGTCGACCTCGTCGGCGAGCCAGAGCAGGGCGAGCTCGCGGAGGGCGGTGAGATTGCCGAGGCGGAAGTAGTTGGAGAGCGCCGCGTCGATCCGCTCTGACGGATAGACCCGGCCGGCGGCGAGGCGGTCGCGCAGCGCCTGGGGGGCAAGATCGACCACCTCGATCTGATCGGCGGCGCGCAGGACCGCGTCCGGGATCGTCTCGCGCTGCGGCGCTCCGGTGATCGCATACACGACATCGTTCAGCGAGTCGATGTGCTGGATGTTGACGGTAGAGAAGACCGTGATGCCGGCGTCGAGGAGGCTCCGCACATCCTCCCAGCGCTTGTCGTGCCGCGAGCCGGGGGCGTTGGTGTGCGCGAGCTCGTCGACCAGGGCCACGTCGGGACGGCGGGCGAGGACCGCGTCGAGGTCCATCTCATCCAGCTGCACGCCACGATGCTCGACGGCGCGGCGCGGCACGACCTCGAGGCCCTCGACCATCGCAGCGGTGGCGGAGCGGCCGTGCGTCTCGACCACTGCCACCACGACGTCGCGGCCCTCGGCGGAGAGCCGGCGACCCTCCTCGAGCATCGTGTACGTCTTTCCCACTCCGGGCGCGGCTCCAAGGAGCACGCGCAGACGGCCTGTGCTCATGCCCCGCCCCTCACCTTCGGCTCGCAGACTCGGCGCCGGCTCGCTGAATCCGACGTTTCTGACGAGCAGAACGCGAGTCTACGAGCCGGATGCGTCGATGGACGGGTCACCGCCGCACCAGCGCCACGTTCAGCTCGAGCACGCCGACGCTCGGCTCGCCGAGGTAGCCGAGCACCCGCCCCTTGGTCTGCGCCTCGACCAGCGCGCGAACCGCGTCCTCGTCGAGTCCACGGGCCGCGGCGACACGGGGCACTTGCAGCAGCGCGTATGCCGGGCTGATGTCGGGATCGAGCCCCGACCCGGAGGCGGTCAGCGCGTCAGCCGGCACCTCCGACGGATCGACGCCCTCGAAGGTGGCGATGGCCGTGCGCCGCTCCTGGATCGACGTGACGAGATCGGCATTTTCGGGCCCGAGATTGCTGCCGGTCGAGGCTCCCGCGTCGTATCCCGCTGCGGAGGGGCGCGACTGGAACCACTGCGGCAACGGAGCGCCGTCGGCATCCGTAAACGACTGGCCGATCAGCGACGAGCCCACGATCTCACCACCCTGACGGAGGAGCGACCCGCCCGCCTGCGCCGGAAAAACGAGCTGCCCCACTCCGAAGACGGCGGCCGGATACGCCACCCCCAGCACCGCGGTCAACACGACCATCACACGCACAGCAACCCCATACGGACGAAACCTCAACATACTCACAACTCTCTTCTCACTAGGTGCCCCCTCTCCCTGCCCCCTCCCGCGAGATGCCACGTGAGTACGCAACACGCTGAGCGAGGCGTACCGAAGAGGCATTTCGCGGGAGGGGTAGAGGGACGGGGGACGAGGGGACGGATTAGAACCCGGGGAGGGTGGCGACGACGAGGTCGACGAGCTTGATGCCGAGGAAGGGGGCGATCACGCCGCCGAGGCCGTAGACCAGCAGGTTGCGGCTGAGGATGCGCGACGCGGCAACCGGGCGATAAGCGACTCCACGCAGGGCGAGCGGGATCAGCACGACGATCACCAGCGCGTTGAACACGATCGCCGAGAGGATCGCCGAGGCCGGCGAGTGCAGCTGCATCACGTTCAGCACCGCGAGCCCCGGGAAGACCCCCGCGAACATCGCCGGAATGATCGCGAAGTACTTCGCCACGTCATTCGCGATCGAGAACGTGGTGAGCGCCCCGCGAGTGATTAGCAATTGCTTCCCAATCCGGACGATGTCGATGAGCTTGGTCGGGTCGGAGTCGAGATCGACCATGTTTCCGGCCTCCTTTGCCGCCGACGTGCCCGTATTCATTGCCACGCCCACGTCGGCCTGCGCGAGGGCAGGCGCGTCGTTCGTCCCGTCGCCGGTCATCGCGACCAGCGCGCCACCCTCCTGCTCACGCCGGATCAGCGCGAGCTTGTCCTCCGGCGTCGCCTCCGCGAGGTAGTCGTCCACTCCCGCCTCCGCCGCGATCGCGCGGGCCGTCAGCGGGTTGTCACCCGTGATCATCACGGTGCGGATGCCCATCGCCCGCAGCTCCGAGAAGCGCTCCGCGAGCCCGTCCTTCACCACGTCCTTCAGGTGCACCACACCCAGGAGGCGCGCGCCGCCGCTGTCCTTCACCGCGACCACGAGGGGCGTCCCACCGCTCTGGGAGACGCCGTCGACCAGCACGGTGAGCCGGGCAGCCACCGCGGATAGCAGCGGCCCCTCCTCCTCCACCCAGGCACGCACGGCCGAGCCGGCGCCCTTGCGGAGGGACGAACCGTCCGGAAGGTCGAGCCCGCTCATCCGGGTCTGCGCGGTAAAGGGCACCACGACGGCCTGAGCTCCCTCAACACCTTGAGCTCCCTCAACACCCTGGGCAGCCACGACGGCAGGACGACCCACGTCGCCCGCGAGGTCCACGATCGACTTCCCCTCGGGCGTCGGATCGCTGAGCGAGGAGGCAGCGGCCGCGTCCACGAGGTCGGCGTCAGCCACACCATCCAGCGGCAGAAACGCCACCGCGCGCCGGTTGCCGTAGGTGATCGTCCCCGTCTTATCGAGCAGGAGCGTCGTCACGTCGCCCGCCGCCTCCACCGCCCGCCCGGACATCGCGAGCACGTTGCGCTGCACCAGCCGGTCCATCCCCGCGATGCCGATCGCCGAGAGCAGGGCGCCGATGGTGGTCGGGATGAGGCACACCAGCAGCGCCACCAGCACCGGCACGCTCACCGACGCGCCGGCGAAGGACGCGATCGGGTTCAGCGTCAGCACGACCACCACGAACACGATCGACAGGCTCGCGAGGAGGATGTCCAGCGCAATTTCGTTGGGCGTCTTCTGCCGCGACGCGCCCTCCACCAGTCCGATCATCCGATCCACGAAGGTCTCGCCGGGTCGCGAAGTGATTCGCACGACGATCCGGTCCGAGAGCACCCGGGTGCCGCCCGTGACCGCGCTGCGGTCGCCTCCGCTCTCGCGAACCACCGGCGCGGACTCGCCGGTGATCGCCGACTCGTCAATGGAGGCGATGCCCCAGACGATGTCGCCATCCCCGGGCACGAGGTCGCCCGCCTCCACCACGACCACGTCGCCCAGCTGCAACTCTGCCGAGGAGACCTCGACCAGCTGCGCCGAGAGGGCCGACGGATCCGCGGAGTCGTAGTCGGCGACGCGCCGCGCCGGAGTGCTGGTGCGCGTCGCGCGCAGACTCTCGGCCTGTGCCTTGCCGCGCCCCTCGGCCACCGCCTCCGCGAGATTCGCGAACACCATGGTCAGCCAGAGCCAGATCGCGATGCCGACCGTGAAGGTGACGGGCACCGTCGATCCGCCGGAGCGCTCCGGCCCGCCGAGGAACGGCTCGGCGATCGCCAGCAGCGTGGTCAGCGCGGCGCCGACCTCAACGAGGAACATCACGGGGTTGCGCCACATCAGGCGCGGATCGAGCTTCCGTAGCGCTCCGGGGAGCGCGGCGACAAGCTGGCGCGGTCCGAGTGCCGCTCGGGTGGGCCGGGCGGGTTCCGCCGGCGCCTCACTGAGTGCAGTGGTCATCACAGTCACAGTCCTTCCGCCAGGGGCCCCAGCGCGAGTACGGGGAAGTAGGTGAGCGCGGTCACGACGACCGTCACTCCCACGAGGAGGCCGACGAACTGCGGCCGGTGGGTGGGCAGGGTCCCGGCGCTGGAGGGCACCGGCGACTGCGCCGCGAGCGAGCCGGCCAGCGCGAGCACCAGCACGATCGGCAGGAACCGGCCGAGCAGCATCGCAACGCCCAGCGCCGTGTTCAGCCACGGCGTGTTCGCCGTCAGCCCCGCGAACGCCGAGCCGTTGTTGTTCGCCGCCGAGGTGAAGGCGTAGAGCACCTCCGAGAGCCCGTGCAGCCCGGGGTTCAGGATCGACGTGCTCTCCACGTCCGCGCGCACCGCGGGGATCGCGAAGCTCAGCGCCGTGCCCGCGAGCACGAGCGTCGGCGTCACCAGGATGTACAGGCTCGCGAGCTTGATCTCGCGCGGGCCGAGCTTCTTGCCCAGGTACTCGGGCGTGCGCCCCACGAGCAGCCCGCCGACGAACACCGCCAGCACCGCGAGCACGAGCATCCCGTACAGGCCAGAGCCGACCCCGCCGGGAGCGACCTCACCGAGCATCATGTTGAGCATCGGCAGCATGCCACCGAGCGCGGTAAAGGAGTCGTGCATCGCGTTGACGGCGCCGGTCGAGGTGAGCGTCGATGCGGTCGCATAAAGAGCCGAACCGGCGATGCCGAACCGCGTCTCCTTCCCCTCCATCGCGGCACCCGCCGCCTGCGCCGCGGATCCGCCGCCCGCTGCCTCCAGGGCGGTGAGGGCCGCGAGCGACACGACGAAGATCGTCGCCATCGCCGCGAGGATCGCGCGCCCCTGGCGCACGTCGCCGACCATCCGGCCGAAAGTGCGCGGCAGCGAGAACGGGATCGCCAGGATCAGCACAATCTGCAGCAGCGACACCCAGGCCGAGGGGTTCTCGAACGGATGCGCGGAGTTGGCGTTGAAATACCCGCCGCCGTTGGTGCCGAGCAGCTTGATCGCCTCCTGCGAGGCGACCATCCCGCCCGGAATGCTCTGCTCGCCGCCGGTGAGCGTCGTCACGCTCAGCGGGTCGCTGAGGTTCTGGATCACTCCGCCCGCGACGAGCACGACGGCGGCGAGAAGCGAGATCGGCAGCAGCACGCGCAGCGTGCCGCGCACGAGGTCGACCCAGAAGTTGCCGAGCGTGCCGGAGGAGCGGCGTGCGAATCCACGAATCAGCGCCACTGCGACCGCGAGTCCCACAGCCGCCGAGACGAAGTTCTGCACCGCGAGCCCTCCCACCTGCACGGCGAAGCCGAGGGTCGCCTCGGGCGAGTACGACTGCCAGTTCGTGTTGGTGACGAACGAGACGGCCGTGTTAAAGGCCAGCCCCTCCGGCACCGCGGGGAGCCCGAGCGAGCCGGGGAGAACGGCCTGAAGCCGCTGCATCCCATAGAGAAAAAGGACGCCGACAAGCGAGAAGGCAAGCACGGCGCGGAAGTAGGCGCGCCAACTCTGCTCGCCCGCCGGGTCGACCCCGATCAGGCGGTAAAGGCCGCGCTCAAGCGCGAGGTCGCGCGTCGAGGTGTAGACGCGGAACATGTGCTCGCCCAGCGGGCGGTGCAGGAGCGCAACGGCCAGGCCGACGGTCGCGACCTGGAGGACAGCGAGGAGCGGATCCATCAGAAGCGCTCCGGTCGGATCAGCGCGACGACGAGGTAGACGACGGCGGCGAGCGCCAACACGGCCGCGAGGGCATCGAAGACGATCACCGGTCACCCCTCGCGTCGCGGGCAGGAGTTGGCGGTCCGCCCAGCTTCTCGATCCCCTTCGCAGCGAGAGCGATGAGCGAGAAGAGGGCGAGCACGCCGAGGAGGTAGGCGAGGTCGAGCACGGGAAACTCCATCCGGAGAAGACGGCACCCGAGGCCCGGGCACCTGCCGAGAAGCGGCACGAGTCCTGATGCAACACCCGGCCCGGGCGCCGCACAGCCGTCCTCACGCTTCTCCTACGGCCCCGCCCCTCGTCCTCACGGTTCCCTCACGACGCGGTGTCGCCGACGCCTTCTGAGAGCGTTCTCCCACAGCAACGGCGCGGATCGACGGCTGAAGGTCACAGTTCCGCATCGCCTGGACATATCGTCCCGTCGCGCTTTACACCCGCGGATCGAAGGAATATGTTCTCTCCGTGGACAAAGCCCCTCGGGGCTCTCCCGCCCTCCCCGGGCGACGACACGATGGCGTGCTCCACCTGTGCATGCCCTCGCGCCGTCCGCTCCCTCGGACACTGCTTTCAGAGAGGAATGCACTCCATGAAGTTCTCCCGCGGCATCACTACGCTGGCCGCCGCCGGCATCATCTCCCTCGGCCTCGCCGCCTGTTCAGCGAGCCCCGCCAACTCCGGCGGCGCCGCAGCAGGCGCCAGCGCAGAAGGCGAATGCACCGTCGGCATCTCGATGCCGACCCGCAGCCTCGAGCGCTGGATCAACGACGGCGAAGGCCTCCAGACCAAGCTCAAGGGCGACGGCTGCACCGTCGACCTCCAGTACGCCGACAACAAGACCGACCAGCAGATCTCGCAGATCCAAAACCAGATCGCCGGCGGCTCCAAGATCCTGGTCGTCGCCGCTATCGACGGCGAGGCCCTCGCGCCCGTCCTGGCCGAGGCAAAGAAGCAGAATGCGACCGTCATCGCCTACGACCGCCTCATCAACGGCACCAAGGACGTCGACTACTACGCGACGTTCGACAACTACAAGGTCGGCCAGCTCCAGGGCCAGTACATCGAGTCGACCCTCGACCTCAAGAACGCCGCGGGCCCCTTCACCCTCGAGCCTTTCGCCGGCAGCCCCGACGACAACAACGCCAAGTTCTTCTTCTCCGGCGCCTGGGATGTTCTGCAGCCCTACATCGAGAGCGGCAAGCTGACCGTTCCCTCCGGCAAGTCGCCCGCATCCGATGACGACTGGGCCTCGATCGGTATCCAGGGCTGGGCCTCCGACAAGGCGCAGTCCGAGATGGACAACCGTCTCTCCTCCTTCTACACCGGCGGCCAGAAGGTCGACGTCGTACTCTCCCCCAACGACAGCCTGGCCATCGGCATCGAGGCCTCGCTGAAGTCGGCTGGCTACGCCCCTGGCACCGACTACCCGATCATCACCGGGCAGGACGCTGACAAGGCCAACGTGAAGGCGATCCTCGCCGACGAGCAGTCGATGACCGTCTGGAAGGACACCCGCACCCTGGGGGACCGTGTGTTCCAGATGGTGCAGTCGATCGTCGCGGGCGACAAGCCCGAGGTGAATGACACCGAGAGCTACAACAACGGCAGCAAGGTCGTCCCCTCGTACCTGCTCGAGCCGCAGGTCGTCACGAAGGACGACGTGCAGTCCGTCCTCGTCGACTCCGGCTTCCTCAAGGCCGGCGACGTCGGACTCTGATCCGTCGGGCGGGGTGAGGGAGGAGTCATTCTCCCTCACCCCGCCCTTCTCCCCTTTCTCTCTGTCCGCACACCACTCCCCCCAATGAAGTGAGGCCCTGTTGGCCAGTCCCATCCTCATCATGCGCGACATCGTCAAGGAATTCGGCGGTGGCGTCCGCGCCCTCGACGGCGTCTCGCTCTCGGTCCAGCCCGGCGAAGTCCACGCCATCTGTGGCGAGAACGGTGCCGGTAAATCGACCCTGATGAAAGTCCTCTCCGGCGTCTATCCGCACGGCAGCTTCGAGGGCACCATCGAGTTCGAGGGCAAGGAGGCGCAGTACCGGTCGATCAATGACAGCGAAGCCGATGGCATCGTCATCATCCACCAGGAACTTGCCCTCAGCCCCTACCTCTCTATTGCCGAGAACATCTTCCTCGGCAACGAGAAGTCCACCCGCGGAGTCATCAACTGGAACGCCACCAACGCGGAGGCAGCCCGACTGCTCGCCCGCGTCGGACTCGCCGAGAGCCCAGCGACCAAGATTCTCGAGCTCGGCGTCGGCAAGCAGCAACTCGTCGAGATCGCCAAGGCCCTCGCCAAGGAGGTCAAGCTCCTCATCCTCGACGAGCCGACCGCCGCCCTCAACGACGAGGACAGCGACCACCTGCTCGGTCTGATCGATCAGCTCCGCACCCAGGGCATCACCTGCATCATTATCAGCCACAAGCTGAAGGAGATTCGCGCCATCGCGGACACCGTCACGATCATCCGTGACGGCCGCACCATCGAGAGCTTCCCGATGGCCGGCGAGCAGGCCTCCGAGAGCCGAATTATTCGCGCGATGGTCGGCCGTGACCTCAACAGCATGTTCCCGCCGCGCGATCCGCAGATCGGTGAGGAAAAGCTGCGCGTCGAGAACTGGACCGTCCACCACCCCGTCGATATCAACCGCATAGTCGTCGACGATGCCTCCTTCACCGTGCGCGCCGGCGAGATCGTCGGATTCGCGGGGCTGATGGGCGCGGGCCGCACCGAACTCGCGATGAGCATCTTCGGTCGCAGTTACGGCACCGGCATCTCGGGCCGCGTCTTCAAGGACGGCAAAGAGATCCACACTCGCACCGTTGACGAGGCAATCCGCAACGGCCTCGCCTACGCGACCGAGGACCGCAAGCGCTACGGCCTCAACCTCATCGGCGACATCACCGTCAACGTCTCGGCCGCCGCCCTCTCGCGTCTGGCTCGACTCGGCGTCATCGACAAGCACCGCGAATACAAAGTCGCCGACTCCTACCGCTCGAAGATGAACATCAAGGCGCCAACCGTCTCGGCCGTCACCGGCAAGCTCTCCGGAGGCAACCAGCAGAAGGTCGTCCTCTCGAAGTGGATCTTCTCCGGCCCCGACGTGCTGATCCTCGACGAGCCCACCCGCGGCATCGACGTGGGAGCGAAGTACGAGATCTACGGGATCATCAACGAACTCGCAGCCCAGGGCAAGGCGGTCGTCGTCATCTCGTCCGAGCTACCCGAACTGATCGGCCTCGCCGACCGCATCTACACCATCTCCGAGGGGCGCATCACGGGCGAGATCGACCGTGCCGACGCCACCCAGGAGCACCTCATGCACTACATGACCGCCGGAAAGGAACAGGCCCGATGAGCGCCACGACCACGACAGCGCCGGCGAACACGCCCGCGAACACGCCCGCCACCCCGCCCAAGCGCGCGCGCAGGCTCAACATCAACCTCCGGCAGTACGGCATCCTCGCCGCGCTGGCCATCATCATCCTGCTCTTCCAAGTGCTGACAAATGGGCGACTCCTGCTGCCCGGCAACGTCAACAACCTGATTCAGCAGAACGCTTACGTGCTGATCCTCGCGATCGGCATGGTGATGGTCATCATCGCCGGCCACATCGACCTCTCGGTCGGCTCGGTCGTGGCGATGGTCGGCGCCATCTCGGCCATTGCGATGAACAACTGGGGCCTGCCCTGGTGGGCCGCCGTCGTCGTCGCCCTCGTCACTGGCGCAGCCGTCGGAGCCTGGCAGGGCTTCTGGGTCGCCTTCGTCGGGATACCGGCGTTCATCGTGACCCTCGCGGGCATGCTGATCTTCCGTGGCTTCACCCTGGTACTGCTCACCGGCGGAACCATCAACGGCCTCCCGACCGAGTTCACCGCCATCGGCGCCGGATGGCTGCCGGGCATCCTCGGCGGTATCGCCGGCCGTGACGCGCTCACTCTGGTCCTCGGCCTCCTCGTCTGCGTCGTGCTCGTCGCACAACAGCTTCGGACCCGCGCCACCCTCCGCCGCCTCGAACTCCCCCGCGAGCCGGTCGGTTCGATGGTGGCAAAGGCGACCATCGCCGTCGTCGCCATCATGGCGCTCGCCTGGCTGCTCGCCGGCTACAGCGGCACCCCGATCATCCTGATCGTGCTCGCCGTGCTGATCCTCGCCTACAGCTTCGTGCTCGGCCGGACCGTCTTCGGCCGCCACATCTACGCGATGGGCGGGAACCTGTTCGCCGCGATGATGTCGGGCGTCAAGACGAAGTGGGTCAACTTCTTCATCTTCGTCAACATGGGCGCACTGGCCGGAGTCGCGGGCATCGTCAGCACCGCCCGCGCCGGGGGTGCGGTCGCCTCGGCCGGACAGAACTACGAACTCGACGCCATCGCTGCCGTCTTCATCGGTGGCGCCGCGGTTCAGGGCGGCGTGGGCACCGTCGTCGGAGCCGTCATCGGCGGTCTCGTGATGGGCGTCCTCAACATGGGCCTGTCGATCCTCTCGGTCGACGCCGCCTGGCAGATGGCGATCAAGGGCTTCGTGCTCCTGCTCGCGGTCGCGTTCGATATCTTCAACAAGCGCCGCGCTGGCGGCCGCTAGCGAACCAGGGAGATATCGGGGGCATCTTGGCACCCTTCTCCAATTCTCGGGCGCGGCTTTTCTTCGGAGGTGCTGCGCCCGAGTGCATCCGTGCCCCGATCGGGCCGAGCGACAGACAGGCGATCATGGCAGGAGCAGTCGGAGCGTCCAGCAACGCACTGTTGCGCCGCACCAACCTCGCCACCCTCGCCACCCTCGTGCACCGCTCCGGACCCACCAGCCGCGCCGACCTCGGCCGCCTCACCGGCCTCAACCGCTCGGCGGTGGCGAACCTGGTCGGCGAACTGAACGAGTTGGGCTGGGTCGAGGAGGAAACCACCGCACCCGACGGCCGCATCGGTCGCCCGAGTTCCACCGTCGTGCCCGGCCACCGCTTCGCCGCCGTCGGCGTCCACCTCGACACCGACGCGATCATCGTCGGCCTGGTCGGCCTGAACGGCGAGTTGCTGCGCCGCGTCCGCTTCGACACCCCGACGCCCGCGAATCCCGCCACCGTCGTCCGCGTCGTCACTGGCATCGTCGAGGGCTTCCGCGCCGAGCGGGAACCGCTGCGGGTGCTGGTCGGCGCCGGCGTCGCCGTCCCCGGCCTCGTTCAGGCCGACTCCGGTTTCGTGCACCGCGCACCCCACCTCGGCTGGCGCGACGTCGACCTCGCCTCTCAACTCGGTCGGGCCCTCGATGTCCCCGTCGCGGTCGGCAACGACGCGACGCTCGGCGCCATCGGCGAGTCTCTCTTCGGAGCCGCGCACGGCGTCGCCGACGTCGTCTACGTGACCGGCGGCGCCGGCGGCATCGGCGGAGGCGTCATCATCGGCGGAGTCCCACTCCAGGGCTCCTCGGGATTCGCCGCCGAACTCGGTCACACCCTCGTCGTGACGAACGGCCGACGCTGCAACTGCGGCCGGCACGGCTGCCTCGAGGCCGAGGTGCGGATGCGCTCCCTCCTCGACGTCCTCGGCGCCCGCGTCCTCGACCAGGATGAACTCGACATCGCCCTCGGCACCTCCCGCGACCCCTTGGTGCTCGCCGAGGTCGCCCGCCAGGTCGACCTCCTCGCGGAGGGCCTGTCGACCTACATCAACCTCTTCAACCCCACCGCCGTCGTCCTCGGCGGCTTCCTCGGCTCACTGCTTACCGTCGACCGCGAGCGCCTCGCCGCCCGCGTCTCCGCCCGCGCTCTCAGCGACCTCGCCCGCGGCGTGCGGATCGAGCGCGCAGCACTGCGCTCGCGGCTGGAACTCGTCGGCGCCGCAGAGCTACCCTGGCGACGAGCGCTGGCGGATCCCGCCGCTGTCAGCGGAGGCACTTCGCCCTGCGACCGCAGCGCGTGCGAGGACGCGCTCGGCGCCCACGCCTGACACTCACGTCGAGGAGAACACGCATGGCCGACTGGAACGACACCATCATCGAGGAGTTCCGCACCAACGGCGGCACCGTGACCACGGGAGGCTTCGGGAGAAGTCTCGTGCTGGTGCACCACCGCGGCGCCCGCTCTGGTGAGGAGCGTGTCACTCCGCTGATGGCGCTGCACCCTTCCGCGGACGTTTGGCTGCTCGCAGCATCGGCCGCCGGAGCCCCGAAGCACCCGGCCTGGTTCCACAACCTCGTCGAGCATCCCGACCTCAGGATCGAAACCCCCGACGACGGCACCATCGACGTCCGCGCCCGCGTCCTCACCGGCGACGAGCGCGACGCGGGCTGGGCCCGGTTCACCACCGCCTCCGCCGGTTTCCGCGAATACGAAAAACGCACCACCCGTGTCATCCCCGTGGTCGAACTCACCCGCCGCTGACCCCGCCCAACTCTTTCGGCGCCGAACACCCGTCGTTTGGCCACAGTGAGTCGCGGCCGAGATGCCCCACGCCGAGCCGCGGCCCCTGCACGAGTTTTACGCTAGTTTTATCAAGCCCTACACGATCAGGGGAAGAGAAAACATGCGAGAAACGTCGGCCCGCGACCTCGAGGAGGCGATCAGGCTTCTGCAGGCCGGATCGACAGCGCACGCACTTGAGCATCAGCACCTCGACTTCAAGGTGGACGGCCGGTCCGCAGACGACGACTTGGTCAACATCGCAGAGGCCGCCGCCTGTTTCGCGAACGCATCAGGCGGCCTCGTTGTCGTCGGTGTCCACGACCGCATCGCCGGACCTCAGGCGATCATCGGCTCGCGCCTTGACCCGGAGCGGACCCGCTCGCGCATCTACGAGCTGACGGAGCCGAGCCTGCTCGTTGACGTCATCGCTCGCGAGCACGACGGTGTTCAGATCGTCGTCGTTGACGTACCGGCGAGCGTCACTGTCCACAGTGCGAAGAGTCGTATCCCCTCTGAGCGCATCGGTGACTCCTGCTCTCAAATGTCGACGGATCGCATCGCCTCCGTTATCGCCGAACGACGAGGTCTGGACTGGTCCGCATCCGCGTCCGGAACGAAGGCGTCCTCCTGCGACCCGATCGCGCTCGCCGCGGTCCGCCGGCTTCTCGAGCGCGCAGTATCGCCTGCTGGTCGGCGGCTCGCTCAGCAGACGCAGGACATCGACGTCCTCCGCGGTCTCGGTGTGGTGACGGAGGACGACCGCCTCACCAACGCCGGCGCGCTCCTCGTCACAAACCAATACGAGCACACTGCGACGTTCTCCTATGTCCACAAGCGGACTCCTACCGGAACAGTTACAGCTAACGAGCAGCTGAGCGGTCCGCTCGTGCTCCTCCTCGAACAGCTCTTTCAGCTCATCGGTGCTCGGATCGACACGACGCCCGTTTCGATCGGAAAGGGGCAGCAGCTCCACGTCTCCGATCTGCCCGAGGCAGCCATCCGCGAGGTCGTCGTAAACGCGGCCATGCATCGCGACTATCGGGGTCTCGGCCGCGTCACCGTCGAGCATACGCAGACGCAGCTCGTCGTCACCTCGCCCGGCGGCTTTGTCAGCGGAGTGCGCGCAGACAACGTATTGACGACGTCCTCGCGTCCGCGGAACGGCCAGCTCGCCGGCGCGCTCCGTGCTCTGGGGTACGCAGAGACCGCCGGGTCCGGTGTCGACAAGATGTACGCCGAGATGGCACGACTCGGCCATCAGCCACCCTCTTTCCTCTCCGAGGGAGACCACGTTCGCGTCACGCTGATCGGGGGCGCCCCCAACTCCGCGCTCACCCGCTTCGTCGCCACCCTTCCGCCGGAGGAGACCGAGGACGCGGACACGATGACGATCCTCCTGACGCTCCTCACCCAACGAACGGTGACCGCCGACGGACTCGTTCCGCTCCTCCAGAAGTCGGGGACCTCGGAAGCGCAGTCGGTCCTCGAGCGGCTGAGCTCCGAACGAGTGCCCCTCCTCGAGCCGACCCGGGAGACGTCAAGGAAGACCCTGCCGCGCTACAGGCTCAGAGAAGGTCCTCTCGCGGCTCTCGGGGCCGCGGTAACCTATCGACGACGAACGACCGATCAATTGGATCGCAAGGTGATCGAACTCCTTCGGGAAACAGGAAGCATCAACGCCCGAATGGTGCGGGTCTTTCTCGATCTTGATGCGCAGACGGCCTCCCGCCTCATCGCCGATCTCATGAAGCGCGACTTGCTGGAGAAATCTCCCGGGCCCGAGCGCGGCCCGAGCGTGTCCTATGGCCCAGGTTCGGCGTTCCCGGTGAAGGTTCGCCATCATCGAGCGGCGTCTGGTCCCGACGAGCAGCTCGAATTCCCGATGGAGTGAGCGCGCGTGCGAGTGCCCGCATCCGGCTCGTCGGCCGAAGCCGCGAAATGGTCTCCGCGTACGCTCCGCTCGGCTCCGTCGCCGCGTACAGTACTGCGCCTCCGGGAACGTCGAAGCGGTTACCTGCCGTCGACGTCGATGCGTCGATCGGATCGACGGTCGTGAAACGCGCTGGGTCGGTCGCCCGCCCGACCCTCCAGAGCACGTCGGGAGCGGGAACGGTGTGCGGCCTACCCACCGTTCACGTAGGCGCGCGCGGCCGCCATCACTTCGCGGTAGCGACCTTCTGCCAGAGCTTCCGCAGGCGCCTCGTCCTCGAGTTGCGGGTTCATTCCCATGAACCAGGCACGCACAGTATGCGGACCCTCCGACGGCGCGAGCAGAGCGTAGACCTGGTAGGTGTTCCGCGCCCTCTGCTCATCATCGGCTCGGAGACGCAACTGAGGATTCTCTATCCATCGACTGATGGTCCGCTCGTCCTTGCCAAAGATGAAGGCGACGACGGGCTTGCTCAGCACATCGGCCAGTTGCCTGATGATGTCGTCCGGGCTGACCTCAAGCGCATCGACGTGAGCGCTCGTCCGCACCGATTCCTGGGCCGGCATGACTCTCCCTTCTCAATCGAACAGGGAGGTCATATTTAAGTCCTCGATCTGACCGCCCACTGTCCGTGGTTTGTCATCGTACTCGCCCACCAACCGAACTCGGCGAGTACCGGAGACACCTCGGCGCGTCCCGCCGGAACCAAGGCGCGCACCCACGACGACAGAGACGGATGCGCAGGACACGACACAGCCCCCGACCGGAGATCCGATCGGGGGCTGTGTGCGGATCTGCTGAACTGTGGTGCGCGAGGGGGGAGTTGAACCCCCACGCCCTTTCGGGCACACGGACCTGAACCGTGCGCGTCTGCCTATTCCGCCACTCGCGCTCACCAACGGCACCGAAGCGCCGACGAGAAATCGTAACATCCCCCGCACAGGAACCGAACCTCGACCAGCGCGCACGCCGAATGCCACCGCGCATGCTGCTCCGCACAACGGCCCGTGCCCGCGCGCATTCACCGTGCACGACAGCCGTCCCGGACCCGCCACGCGCCCAAACGGCCCTTAACCCGCGAAACCTCCACAGAGGATCGCGCATCCAGACCATCCCAGTAACATGCCCGTAGCCGTGCGCGGCGCAGACCAGACAGGACAGCGGCGACGGGCACGCAGAGATCTCGATCCGTGCGCGACCGCCGAGAAGGCGACGAACCGGAAGATCGGAAGACTGTGGGCATACTGGACAACTTCGAGAAGGGACTCGAGCGCGTCGTCAACGGCGCTTTCGCGAGGACCTTCAAGTCGGGTTTGCAACCGGTCGAGCTCGCTTCCGCCCTCCGCCGCGAGCTCGACACCACCGCCGCCGTGGTCAGTCGCGACCGCATCCTCGTCCCCAACAGCCTGCTCCTGCGGATGTCCGCCACCGATCTCGATCGGATGGAACGGCTCGGCTCGACCCTGATCGACGAACTCACCACCGTCGCGACCGAGCACGCCACCAAGCAGAGCTACCGCTTCCCCGGTCCGATCGACATCTCGCTGGCGGCAGACGCGTCACTCAGCGACGGCATGGTCGAGGTCGACTCCCGCAGCGTCAAGGGCACCGTCGCCTACACGCCGGTCCTCGACATCGCCGGGAAACGCCACCCGATCACCAGGGCGCGCACGGTGATCGGCCGCGGCAGCGACGCCGACATCACCGTGGATGACTCGGGCACCTCGCGCAAGCACGTCGAGATCCTCTGGGACGGCTCGCGAGCGCAGGTGCACGACCTCGGCTCGACCAACGGCTCGAAGCTCGATGGCCGACCCGTCACTCAGGCACCCCTCGCCCCCGAACAGACCATCACGATCGGGCGCACGTCCATCGTCTATCGCGTCGTGCAGGGCGCCGCGCCCGCGCGCACCGAGCGTCCGTCGTCCAGTAGGAGCACCGGGCGCGGCGCCGAAGGATTCTGGGACGACCGGCTATGAGCGAGCTCACCCTCTTCCTCCTGCGCATCGCGTTCCTCGCGCTGCTGTGGTTCTTTGTCTTCGGCATCGTCTACGCCCTCCGCTCGGACCTGTTCGGGCAGCGTGTGCGCAAGCTCCCGCAGGGCGGCGCGCCTGAGGCGCCGTTCGTTACCGCGGCACAGCCCATCATCGCCGCCGCTCCCGCGCAGCCTTCCGCTCCCGCCCAGCCGGCTGCCCCGTCAGCCCGCCGCACCCGCGAGTCAGAGCGCACCGATTCCGGAGGCGTCGCGACGGTCCACACCGCTCAGCGCCTGGTCATCACCTCGGGTCCCAAGCGCGGAACCGAGCTCCCGCTGACCGGCGAGCCGCTGACCATCGGCCGCTCGTCCGAGTCGACCCTCGTCATCCGCGACGACTACACCTCGACGCACCACGCCCGGTTGCTCCTCTGGAACGACGAGTGGATGATCCAGGACCTCGACTCCACCAACGGCACCTTCCTCGATGGCCGTCGCGTGGGCGCTCCCACGAAGGTCCCTTTGAGCACTCCCGTCAAGGTTGGCACCACCACGTTCGAACTGCGGCGGTCGTAGCGCGTGGCTCTTTCTCCGCAGAGCGGATCCGGTACCGGCGCGGTGCGCGAGAGCGCCGCCGTCTCGCACGTCGGCCGGATCCGCTCCAATAACCAGGACTCCGGCTACGCGGGTCGGCAGCTCTTCGTCGTCGCTGATGGCATGGGCGGGCACGCGGGCGGAGACGTCGCCTCCTCCATCGCCATCAAGCGGATTGCCGACGCCGACCGCCCCTACGCCTCCACCTACGAGGCCGAGGACGAACTCAAGCGCACACTGCTCGCCGCTAACACCCTGCTCGCCGACGCGGTGGTCGACCATCCGGAACTCACCGGCATGGGCACCACGGTCAGCGCGATCGCCCGCGTGGGCGACTCGGTCGCGATCGCGCACATCGGCGACTCACGCATCTACGTGCTGCGCGACGGGAAGCTCGAGCAGGTCACCACCGACCACACCTTTGTGCAGCGCCTGGTCGACTCCGGCCGCATCACGGAGGAGGAGGCGATGACGCACCCGCGCCGCTCCGTGCTGATGCGGGTGCTCGGCGATGTGCATACCAATCCCGAGATCGACACCCTGACGCTCGAGACCGAGCCGCACGACCGCTGGCTCATCTGCTCCGACGGTCTCTCCGGGGTTGTTCCGCACGACGAGATCCTGAAGGAACTGAGCCGCGACGAGACCGCCCAGCAGGTCGCCGACCGCCTGATCCGCGACAGCCTCTCGCGCGGCGCTCCCGATAACGTCACGGTCGTCATTCTCGACATCCCCGGCGCCGGAGACACCGCGCCGATCCTGGCGCCGAGCGAGGAGCCGGTGATCGTCGGCTCCGCCGCCTCACCGACACCGCTGAGCACCGACGACTCGCAGAGCCGCGCACGCATCCCGGGGCTCCGCCTGCACACCCGAGCTCCCGCGGCGCAGGGGCCCACCCACTTCGAGCCCGCGTCTGAGGACTATCTCGACGAGCTGATCGAAGAGGACCGCCGGCGGCACTTGCGCCGTCGCATCACCTGGCTGGTCGGCCTCTCCCTCGTGCTGATCGTCGGCTTCCTCGGTCTGCTCTTCGCGTACGACTGGACGCAGTCGCGCTTCTACGTCGGCACCGACGGCGACACCGTGATCATCTACCAGGGCATCCAGCAGTCGGTCGGCCCGCTCTCACTCTCGGAGGTTCGAGAGGACACGGGCATTCCGCTCGGCTCGCTCCGCACCTACGACGTCGAGCAACTCGAGCAGACCATCAGCGCCGATTCCTACGCCGCCGCGGTCGACATCGTCACGCGCCTCACGGACGCGAACGGAGCACCATGACGGACGCCACCACCGCCCGCCCCACCGCCGAGCGGCAGGGCTTCTTCCGGCAGAAGCTGCGCAACCTCGAGCTGCTACTGCTGATCGGCGCGTGCCTGATCGACGCCGGCGCAATCGTGCTTGTGCAGCTCGGGGCCCTGGGAGCCGTCGACACCACCCTCGTCTCACTCGGCGTCGGCCTGTCGGTGCTCGTGCTCGCGGTGCATGTCGTGCTGCGGTTCGCCGCTCCCGCCGCCGACCCCTTCCTGCTTCCGATCGCCACGGTCCTGAACGGCCTGGGCGTCGCCGAGATCTACCGGATCGACATCGCGGACGGGGTAACCGGCTGGGAGTCCGTGGCCGTGCGCCAGATCTTCTGGAGCGCTCTGGCGGTCGTTGCCGCGATCGTGGTGCTGCTGGTCATCCGTAATTACCGCACGCTGTTCCGCTACACCTACGTCGCCGGCTTCGCCGCGATCGTGCTGCTGCTGCTGCCGCTGCTCCCGGTCATCGGTCGCGAGGTCAGCGGCGCCCGAGTCTGGATCGGCATCGGCGACGTCGCGAGCTTCCAACCGGGTGAGATCGCGAAAATCGCCGTCGCCATCTTCTTCGCCGGCTACCTGGTCCGCAACCGCGACTCCCTCTCGATGGTCGGTCGTACCGTGCTCGGGATGCGCTTTCCGCGGCTGCGTGATCTCGGGCCGATCCTCGTCGTGTGGGCCGTCACGATGGGTGTCATCGTCTTCCAGCGAGATCTTGGTACCGCTCTGCTCTACTTCGGCCTGTTCCTGGTCATGCTCTACGTGGCAACCGGACGCACCAGTTGGGTCCTGATCGGCGTCGGCCTGTTCCTCGGCGGCGCGCTCCTGGCGAGTCAGACCCTCGATTACGTCGGAAACCGCTTCGCGAACTGGCTGACGCCGTTCACCCCCGAGCGCTACGCGGCCGATCCGGGAGGTAGCTACCAGCTCGTGCAGGGCCTCTTCGGCCTCGCGCACGGCGGCCTTCTCGGCACCGGCCTGGGTCAGGGGATGCCGGATCTCACTCCGGTCCCCCAGTCCGACTACATCATTGCCAGCCTCGGCGAGGAACTGGGGCTCGCGGGCCTATTCGCGATCTTCGGCCTTTACCTCCTGCTCGTCTCCCGCGGGTTCCGCATCGGCTTCGCCGGGCAGGACGACTTCGGGCGCCTCCTGGGAGTCGGCCTCTCGTTCGTGGTCGCCCTGCAGTGCTTCATCGTGATCGGAGGCGTCACCCGCGTCATTCCGCTGACCGGCCTGACCACGCCGTTCCTCGCGGCCGGCGGCTCCTCCCTCGTGGCGAACTGGATGATCGTGGCGATCCTTCTCCGCCTGTCCGACACAGTCCGCAATCAGCCTCGTCTGGTGGTGTGATCCGTCGATGAACCGGGAATTGAAACGCGTGAGCCTCGTCGTGCTGGCGATGTTCGTCGCCCTCTTCGTGTCCACGACCACGATCCAGATGGTCCAGGCCGACTCCCTCAACGAGGACGGCCGGAACACGCGGACCCTCTACGAAAGCTTCTCGACCGAACGGGGCGCGATCCTGGTCGGCGGTCAGCCCATCGCCTCCTCGACGCCGTCGGGTGACCTCTACAAGTTCCAGCGCCAGTACGCGAACGGCCCGCTCTACTCTGCCGTGACCGGGTATTTCACGCTGAACCAGGGCACAACCGGTATCGAGCGCTCGGAGAACGACTACCTCTCCGGCACCTCGAACTCGCAGTTCTTCGACAAGATCAACAACCTCGTCTCGGGCCAGGACCCGAAGGGCGCGTCGGTCGAACTCTCGATCGATCCGGTGGCTCAGCAGGCCGCCTTCGACGCCCTCGGCGACTACACCGGAGCCGTCGTCGTCACGCAGCCGACCACCGGCCGCGTCCTCGCCATGGTCTCCAAGCCCACCTTCGACCCCACCGCTCTCGCCTCCCACGACGCGGACGATGTCCTCGCTGCCTACCGGGCGCTGAACGACGACTCCTCCGATCCGCTCATCAACCGCGCAATCGGCGGCTCGCTCAACCCGCCCGGCTCCGTCTTCAAGCTCGTCGTCGCCTCCGCGGCGCTCGAATCCGGGCGTTTCACCCCCGAGTCCCGCTTCCCGAACGCCCCGTCGTTCACGCTTCCCGGGTCAAGCTCCCAGGTGACCAACTCCGGTGGCGGGCTTTGCGGCTCGGGAGACACGGTCACTCTCGCGACCGCGGTCTCACTCTCGTGCAACGTCCCGATGGCCGAGATGGGCGTGCAGTTGGGCGCCGACGCGATCCGCTCGCAGGCCGAGAAATTCGGCTTCGACACCGCGTTCGAGATCCCGATGTCGGTCGAGGCGAGCACGTATCCGAGGACCACCGACGACGCCCAGACGGCCCTCACCGCCTTCGGTCAATACGAGGTGAAGGCGACCCCGCTGCAAATCGCGATGGTCTCCGCCGCGATCGCGAACGGCGGAGAGGTGATGCAGCCGAACCTGGTCGACGCGATCCGCTCGCAAGACCTCAGCGTGCTACAGAAGTTCCAGGAGAAGCCGCTCGGCCGGGCCATCAGCACCGAGACCGCGAGCGCCGTCAAGGCGATGATGGTCGCCAGCGTCCAGGGCGGCGCGGCGACGAATGCAACAATAGGTGGCGTCACTGTGGCCGGGAAGACCGGTACCGCCGAGAACGGCCCGGACGACCCGTACACCCTCTGGTTTACCGGCTTCGCGCCTGCGGACGACCCGCAGTACGCCATCACCGTGCTCGTGGAGAACGGTGGCGGGCTCGGCCAGACCGGGTACGGCAACCTGATCGCCGCACCCATTGGACAAAAGGTATTAGAGGCGGTGCTGAACAAATGAGACCCACAACAGGGCTCACCTTCGGGGGACGCTACGAACTACAGTCCCGGATCGCCATCGGCGGCATGGGAGAGGTGTGGAAGGCGACCGATCTCGTGATCGGCCGCACCATCGCGATCAAGATCCTGAAGGACGAGTATCTCGGCGACCCCGGATTCCTCGAGCGTTTCCGCGCCGAGGCCCGGCACGCCGCCCTCGTCAACCACGAAGGCATCGCCAACGTCTACGACTACGGCGAGGAGGACGGTTCGGCCTACCTGGTCATGGAACTCGTCCCCGGCGAGGCGTTGTCGACCGTTCTCGAGCGCGAACGCGTCCTGTCGACCGACAAGGTGCTCGACATCGTCGCGCAGACCGCCCTGGCCCTGCACGCCGCGCACGCCGCGGGCCTTGTGCACCGCGACGTCAAGCCCGGCAACCTGCTCATCACTCCCGACGGCCGCGTCAAGATCACCGACTTCGGCATTGCACGCATCGCCGATCAGGTGCCGCTGACCGCGACCGGCCAGGTCATGGGCACCGTCCAGTACCTTTCGCCGGAGCAGGCCAGCGGCCAGCCCGCCTCCCCCGCGACCGACATCTACTCGCTGGGCATCGTCGCGTACGAGTGCCTGGCCGGGAGGCGCCCCTTTACCGGCGAGTCGCAAGTCGCGATCGCGATGGCGCAGATCAACGACACCCCACCGGAGTTGCCGGTCACCGTCGCCGAGCCCGTACGCAACCTCGTCTACTCCTGCATCGCCAAGAAGCCGGCCGACCGACCCGCCACCGCGGCGCACCTCGCGCGGGCTGCCCAGGCGTTGCGCTCCGGAGATGTCCGGGGCGCGGCTCTCGCCGTCCCCTCGGTCGTCGGTGATCTGGCGACGACGCAAGCGACCACGGTCCTGCCCTCGAATCAGGGCGCGACCCAGGCCACGACCGTCCTGCCGTCCAACTCGATGACGAACCTCGCCACGACTCCGTTTGCTTCGGTCGACGACGCGGTTTCCGCCGACGAGCCGCGCAAGCGCAGCCCCTGGACCTGGCCGCTGGTCGCGCTCATCGTCATCCTCGCCGTCGTCATCGCGGGCACGATCTTCGCCCTGACGACCGGAGGCGGCCCACAGGCCCAGCCCACGCCGAGCGCCACGCGCAGCACCGCCCCATCGCCGAGCCCGTCGCCGACTCCGACCCCCTCGGTAACGCCCACGTCGAACACCGTCGTCATCACCAAGAGCGACTACGTCGGTCGCCCGTTCAGCGACGTCGAGACAGCGCTCGATCAGTTGGGCATGGGAGTGCGCCGCACGGATGGCCCGAGCGCTCCGACCGCCGACAAGGTCGGGACCGTCGAGAATGTGAATCCCACCGCCAACGTCATCAAGGGGACCACGATCGACGTCTCGGTCTATACCGAGGTAGCCAAGCCCGACGCGCCCACCGCCGTGCCCACGCTGACGCCGACGGCCTCGAGCGTCCAGGCTGGCGAGTCATTCACCGTGACGTGGAGCAATTACAACCAGTGCCCGAGCGGAACCTCCGTGTCCGGTTACCGCGTCGCGACCTCCGGTGACGGCGCGACCGTCGAGAGTGCGAACCCGTCGACCGCGACGACCGCGACAATCCGCGCCGGCTCTGCTGCTGGGACAATCGCCGTCACCTACTCGGTGCTCTGCGGCGAATCGGAGTCGGCTGCCTCGCCGACCCTGAACGTCACGGTCGCCGCACCCAAGCCCACGCAGGCACCCACGTCGAGTTCCGTGTCGCCGACCGCCACCACGACCACTCCTCCCGGGTAGCAGTAGCCCGGGCCACCCACCAGGAAGCCCACGGGGCCCGAAGGTACACTTGCCTCGGCTCCCTCGGGGCCGTGCCACACGGAAGTACAGGCGGGAGCGTGCGCGTGACGGATGAGGGTCGCCTGATCGCGGGACGCTACGTGGTCGGGCCCCGGCTCGGCCACGGCGGGATGTCCGAAGTCCATCTCGGCACCGACACCCGGCTCGGCCGCACAGTGGCAATCAAAGAGCTGAAGCTCTCCCTGTCTTCCGACTCCGCCTTCCGGCTCCGGTTCCGTCAGGAGGCACAGTCCGCATCGCGGATGTCGCACCCCACGATCGTCCGCGTCTTCGATGCGGGCGAGGAGGTCAGCGTCGACGGTAACGGTAGCGAGTCCCGTCGCCCTTTCATCGTCATGGAGCACATCGAGGGACGGCTGCTCAAGGACCTCATCGCTGAGGGCCCCGTCGAGCTCGATGAAGCCGTCCGAATCACCGAGGGCATCCTCACGGCTCTCGAGTACTCGCACCGCGCGGGTGTCGTGCACCGCGACATCAAACCGGGCAACATCATGCTGACCCCATCCGGCCAGGTCAAGGTGATGGATTTCGGGATCGCCCGCGCCGTATCCGACTCGGCCGCGACCGTCGCACAGACGACGGCGATCCTGGGTACTGCCGCCTACTTCTCGCCGGAGCAGGCGAAGGGCGAGCAGGTCGACGCACGCAGCGACCTCTACTCGGCGGGCATCGTGCTCTTCGAGCTGCTGACCGGCAGGGCGCCGTTCCGCGGCGACACTCCAGTGGCCGTTGCGTATCAGCACGTCAGCGAGACTCCGCCGGCTCCGAGTTCGATCAACCCAGCGGTCACACCCGCCCTCGATGCCGTCGTCGCGCACGCCCTGTCGAAGGACCGCTATCGGCGCTTCCAGGGGGCCGCCGAGTTCCGCGACGACCTCCGAGAAGCCGCCGCCGGCCGGCTCCCCGATCACAGGCCGATCGACGAGCTGACCACCTCGCTCTTCGCCGCGCGCAGTCAAAGTGGTGCGAACGACTCCGAACTCGCCCTGCGCCAGTTGGCCGAGGACAACTCCGTCGTCCGCACGCAGCGGCGCCCCCCGGTCCTCTGGATCTGGTCGTCGATCGTCGTACTCGCAGTAATCGTCGCTGCCCTGGTGATCTGGGTGCTCACGCTCCAGCCGTCCTCGACACTGCCCTCACAGTCGCGCGAGGTCCCCGCGCTGACCGAGACCACCTACGACAGCGCGCAGGCGACGCTCACCGGACTCGATCTCGTGCCCAGTCAGGTCGTCGAGTACAGCCCGAGCGTTCCCGAGGGCGACGTGATCCGCACGGATCCCGGTTCGGGGACGATCGTCGCTCCGGACACCGTGATCCGCGTCGTCGTTTCCCAGGGACCACAGCCGGTCGCCGTGCCTGAAACCGCCGGAAAGACCCTCTCCGAAGCCATCTCGGCGATCACCGCCGTCGGCTTTGTCGAGGGATCGCAGACCCGCGAGAATTCACCGACCGTCCCAGGGGACGTGGTTTTGTCCGCTTCCCCGGCAGCTGGACAGGAGGTCGCCCCGGGTACTCCGATCGACCTGGTGATCTCCTCCGGAAAAGTCACACTCCCCGACCTCGTCGGCACCTCGCTGAGTAGTGCCCTCGCCACGCTCGCATCCGAGAAGCTGCGGCTCGTCGGCGTCGAAGTCCCAGACCCATCCTGCGACTCCACCCGGGCGAACCCTCCGATCACCACCCAGTCGATGGTCCCGGGCGACGTGCCGCAGGGCTCGACCATCAAGCTCGGCTACTGCGCGGGCTGAGGGCGCGCACGCCGATCAGGCTCGGCGCACGCCAGTCAGCGACGGCGACGCGAGGCGCACGAGCTCGCCCTTGGTCGTTCCGTCCGTCGGCCGGCCGATCCGACCGCGGATGTCGCTCGGCGTAAGTCCCTCGCGGCGCCTCAGCGCACGGCGGAGGTGGTCGGCCGACGAGAAGCCGGACGCCGTTGCAATGATGTCGAGCGGCACTTCCCGCGGTCGTCGACGCAGCAGTTCGATCGCGCTGGCGACCCGCGAGCGCTCGATCTCGCTTGCCACCGTGGTTCCGGCATCCTCGAACAGCCGCTGAAGCGACCGGGTCGACACGTTCACCGCGTCGGCCACCGCCTCCGGGGTGCAGCGCGGTGTGCGATGGGTGCGGTCGATGACCGTCCTGGCCCGGCCGAGCGTCGCTGCGCGCGCGCTCGTCGTCCCGGGCTGAGCGCTCCCTGCCGTGAGGAAAGCGCTGGTCAGCAGCTGTTTGACGACGTGGCCGAAGCCAGTGGCCTCGGCCTCACCGGGGAGACCAGTACCCGACTCCGACGCGAGCGCGAATGCCGTGGTGAAGGCGTACGCAGCACGGGTCGTGCGGCCGTCGGGGTCGAGGGCGTAGAAGGGTGCGGTGGTATCGAAACCGTACCGCCGCATCTCGTCGGCGCGGATGGAGACGTGCAGGAGTGTCGCGGGCGTCGTCGACTCGGTCGTAAAGGTGGTCGTGCCGTGCTGGTAAGAAATGGATCCGGGGCGCAGAAGCACCGTGCGATCCGGGACGACCAGCCGGACGAATCCCTCCATGAGGAACGTGAAATTCAGGAACGACGGATCGTCAGCGCCCCAGGTACCGCGAAGGACCCGTAGCGGAGAAACGGCCATGAGGACGACGCTGAGATCGTCGGTCTCAAAGCCGGACCCTGAGATGCTCGGCACTGTGCCGGGCTTCACGACAATCCTCGGCCCGAGGTTCTCTAGCTCCCGAATACCCGAAAAGGCCCAGGATATTGATTCCACCATCTCGTCCCCCGGACGTGTCTGTTGCGCTGCCAAACTTCTGCGAGCGCTCTCTGATTATGCCCGGAGAAGACTCCGTCTTCTCCGCCGATGACCCGTCAAATCACGCCACCCGATCGGGGGGTCTTGCGTGGTCATAACGGTCTACGCGACCAAAAACCCAGGATGAACCATCAATTCAGCCGTCATCTGTTGTCTACACCGCGATCGTCACCATACAAATTTGGTCCCCATTTGAGGGGCACTCCCTTCCCGTCTCTCTGATCTTCGGAGCGGAGGAAAGAACTCCATAACGAGACGAAGAACCTATTGGAGCCCTACCGCTCTCAAAAGTCCGACACGGCGACGCGAAATTCTCAGATATGGCGCGATTCGCGCATCTACATCGTGGTGAGCCAATTGCCGAGAAGTCGGTGCCCGCCTTCCGTGAGCACCGACTCTGGATGAAACTGCACTCCCACGAGCGGAGCGTCGCGGTGCCGCACTGCCATGACCACGCCCTCCTCCGTCGTTGCGATGACCTCGAGCTCGCGGGGAAGCGATTCGGTGTCAACGGCAAGCGAGTGGTAGCGCATCGCCGCGAAGCCGGAGGCGATCCCGGCGAAGAGCGGATCACCATCGTGCAGAACGCGCGAGGTGCGTCCGTGCATCAACTCGGGAGCTGCGGCAACGTAAGCCCCAAGCGCGTGGGCGAGAATCTGGTGGCCCAAACAGACACCGAGCACGGGTCGCGAGAGCGCGAGTGCCTGCCTGACCAAGACCGACGAGGCGGGTACGTCCTGCGGATGCCCCGGCCCGGGAGAGATCAGGATGCCCTCCGCTCGCGCCATCAGCTCGGACACCTGATCGTCGCCAAGGTCGGTGGCCTCAACGACCTCGACCTCCGCTCCGAGTTCACGAAGATAGGAGACGAGGGTGAAAACGAAGCTGTCGTGATGATCGACCACCAGGATCCGTGGGGCGACGCCCTCGGTCACGAGCCGACGGTCACGTTCCGGTCGAGCACCAGCGACTGCACCCACGGAAAGACCCACTCATCGAGCGCAACCAACACGGCCACCACCAGGACGAGCACGATCAGAAGCCGGACCCACCACGGTCCGGGGAGGATTCGCCACAGCGCCGCGTACACCCTCAGCCCTCCTTCGTCAGAGAAGGGGCGAGTTGTGCAGGGGCGCCCGCCGAGCGCGGCTGCCACGACTCGAGCACGCCGTACGCGATCATCCGCTCGGCCGTGGAGTAGAGGGGATTGCAGGTGGTGAGCGTGATCAGCCTGTCGCCGGGAGCGGTGTTGGGGGTCCACGGCACAGGGTCGATGACCTGCACGTCGGAGGGCTGCACGTACTCGAGATTGCGGAACCGGTAGGTGTACCAGCCGTCCGCCGTCTCGATGTAGATGGCATCGCCGAGCTGGAGTTCATCGATCAGGTGCATACCCCCGCCGTAGGCACTGCGGTGCGCGGCGAGTGCGAAATTGCCGATCTCGCCGGGCATCTGGGTGCCGGGGTAATGGCCGATGCTGCCCTCGTCCAGGACGTTCTCGGCATCGACGCCCTCGGCGACCGTCCGCACCCAGCCCTCGCCGTACCTCGGGATGTAGAGATTGGCGAAGGACGTGTCCAGCGCCGCTACCGTCGTCACAACAGGGTCGACGGGAGCCGCCGGAGCGGCTGCCGTCGCCTCCGGAGCCGGAGGGGTCGCGCCCCAACTCTCGCGCAGATCGGCCGCCTGCGTTGTCTGCTGACCAGCGATGACGGCGTCGTTCCACCACAGCTGCCAGCCGAGAAAGAGGAGGACGAGCACGCCGGCGGTCATCAGCAGCTCGCCGACGACTCCGAAGAACGAAAGGCGCACCGGGCGAGCCCTTCGTCGCTTCCCTCGCGGCCGCAGAGCCATCCCGTCGGAGTTCTCGGCAGTCATGCGACGAGTCTAGGTGGGGGTGCGCGGCCCCGGGAGCCTGCACCGCGACCTGGGGAGAACTCCGCTCCGTCCCTTCTCCATGCCCGCTCAGAATGCACACGGGCAGGAGTGCTGCCGCCCACCGTCCTCCGCCCGGTACAGTGGTCCGCATGGCACGAGCGACGAAGAGCCCGAAGCCCGAGCGCGACGAAGCCCGGACGAGCGAGGACGCACCGAACCCGGTCTGGTTCAAACCGGTGATGTTCGGCTTCATGCTTCTCGGCCTGGCCTGGATTATCGTTTTTTACGTCAGCCAGGGTCGCCTGCCGATCCCCGATCTCGGTAACCTCAACATCCTCATCGGTTTCGGAATTGCCTTCATCGGCTTCCTGATGACCACCCGCTGGCGCTGAGCCCGCTCTCGTGAACGACGCCCCGTCCGGTCCGCCGACGGGGCGTTCGTCGTCGGTGGCGCGTCTACGTGCCGCCGGCTGTGTCTTCGCCGAAGAGGAGGAGGCACTGCTCGACGAGGCAGCCACCTCCGCCACCGTGCTCGAGCTGCTGCTGCGCAGGCGCGAAGCGGGGGAGCCGCTCGAGCAGATCCTCGGTTGGGTCGCGTTTCACGGTCTACGCGTCCCTGTCGCACCCGGAGTCTTCGTTCCGCGCGTCCGTACCGAGTGGGTCGTTGACTCCGCTCTGCCGCTCTTGCCCGTGGACGCCGTGGTGCTCGACCTCTGCTGCGGCGCGGGTGCCATCGCCCGCGTCATCGCCCAGGAGCGCCCCGACGTGCGCCTTCTCGCCGCCGACCTCTCCCCTGCCGCTGTCGCCTGCGCCCGCCGCACCCTGGCCGGACTCGCCTCCGTCTTCGAGGGCGACCTCTTTGCCGCCCTGCCCGTCGTAGAACGCGGGCGGATCGACGTCGTCGTGGTGAACGCGCCCTACGTCCCCACCGAGGCGATCGCTCTGATGCCACCTGAAGCCCGCGTGCACGAGCCGCGACTGACGCTCGATGGCGGCGGGGACGGATTAGCGCTGCACCGGAGAATCGCCCGAGAAGCACCACTGTGGCTCACCCCGACGGGCATCGTCGTGATCGAGGTCGGCGAAGACCAAGCCGCGGCCAGCGCCTCCGCCTTCGCCGCCTCGGGATTCACCACCTCGATCCAAAGGGACGAGGAGCGCGACGCGACCGTTGTGATCGCCGTTCGAGGTGGAACTACACCGCTGTAATTATCCCCAGCTGTGGAATCTCCTGTGGAGAAGTGCGCTGATGGCCTCGGAAAGTCCGATCCGAGAGTTGGAGCAGCCCCATCGCCGCCGCGGCGAGGGCCGGCTGACCTCGATAGCTCGCGCATACGTCGTCCCCCCGGGGACAGCTGAGAGGTTCTCCCCAGTGTTAACAACTCTGTGGATAACTTCGTCCCCACCTGTTGACACCGCTGCGATCAGGTCGAGGGCACAGCGGACTCAGGCGAGAACGTAGGCCCCCGCGGTGATTGCGACCAGGCCAACCCCGATCAGACCAACCAGCAGATTCTGCGTTCGGCGCTGAGATCGCTGCCGGGTGCGGGCAAAGACCAAGCCGATCACAGCTCCCGCGACCAGACCGCCGACGTGCGCCTGCCACGCTACGTTCATCCCCGGGAGAAAGCCGATCACGAGGTTCAGCCCGACGAGCACCAAGAGCTGAGACGCCTGGCCGCCCAGATGCCGAAGGATCACCAGGTACGCGCCCATGAGACCGAAGATCGCCCCGGAGGCGCCGATAACGGGCGTACCGGGGGCGGACAGGAGCAGTACTCCGACGGAGCCGGCGAAGCCGCTCAGCAGGAACAGCGCCACGTACCGGCCACGTCCGAGCATCCGCTCGAGCACCATGCCAAATACCCACAACGTGTACATGTTGAGCGCGAGGTGGAACGGGATGACGAAGAAAAGCGCGGTGCTGTGCGCGAAGACGGAGGTGAGCATCCGCCACGGCTCGAAGGGATAGCCGTATCCGGGCAGGGTGAAGACGGGCGCGTAGGCGAGTTCACTGAAGACGACATCGCCGATATAGGGCAGGATCTCGAGGATCCAGACCACAACGCAGAGCGCGATGATCGCGTAGGTCACCGTCGGCTGGTCGGCGCGGGTCATCGCCCGCACGCGCGCGACAAGCGGACTGCGAGTGCGGGGAGCAGTGGCGCGTTGCTGTGCCATATCGTCCGGGCAGATGACGCCGACGGGAGCAGGCGTCTGACACTCACCGCAGATCGTGCGGCCACACCGTTGACAGCGCACGAAACTCTGCCGATCGGGGTGGCGATAGCAGGCGTAGCTGCTGCTCGGCGGGACCTGGGTCACGGACGTGCCTCCGGGGAGAACGAGGGCCGGGCCCTCGCGGACCCGGCCCTCGGATGAGTGATGGACGAGGCGATCAGACCTCGGTGATGTCGACGCGCTCGATCACGACGTCCTCGAGCGGCTTGTCACGACCATCCGTTGGAAGGCTTGCGAGCGCCTGCACGAGCTTCTTCGACTCGTCGTCGGCGACGGCACCGAAGATGGTGTGCTTGCCCTGGAGCCAGGTGGTCGGGGCGACGGTGATGAAGAACTGCGAGCCGTTGGTGCCGCGTCCCGCCTGCTTGCCGGCGTTCGCCATAGCGAGGATGTAGGGCTGGGTGAAATCGAGTTCGGGGCTGATCTCGTCGTCGAACTGGAAGCCGGGGCCACCGATCCCCTGGCCGAGTGGGTCGCCGCCCTGGAGCATGAAGTCCGGGATGATCCGGTGGAAGACGGTGCCGTTGTAGAGCGGCTCCGTCGTCTTCGCTCCCGTGGCCGGGTGGGTCCACTCGATCTCGCCGGTCGCAAGACCGACGAAGTTGCGGACCGTCTTGGGAGCGTGGTTCCCATAGAGGTTGACGACGATGTCGCCCTTGTTGGTATGGAACGTCGCGACTGCGGTGTGCAAAGGCATGCGTGGATTCTCGCACAGCGGGTCTGTAAGCCCCTGCACCGCTCGGTGTCAATGCGCTGGGTGCGCGGTGCGAACGCGGATCGATGAGTGGCAGTATTGACGAGTTCGCTGCTCGTAGCCGATGGAGGACCAACATGGGTCTGTCACGTAAGAACAAGAAGGACCTCAAGCGTCTTCGTAAGAACGCCGAGGCGGTCTGGAACGAGCAGCAGGAGGTACTGGCGCACGCCGCCTCCGTTCTCGAGAAGAGCCGCCGCCAGGCCGGGATCTACGCGAAGAAGGAGGTCGTGCCCCTCGTGAAGGGCGCCTACCACACTCGCGTGAAGCCGGTCTACGACAGTGGAGTCTCCGCCGTCGAGGGCACCTACTCCTCGGCCCGCGACGCGTACCGGCACAGAGTTCTCCCGACCGTCGCCGCCGTCGGAGGCACCGCCGTCGCCGCGTTCGAGGCTGCCAAGGACTCGAAGAACCGCGCAAAGCTGGCCGAGATCTCGAAGGCGCGCTGGGAGGAGCTGACCGCTCCCCCTAAGAAGAAGAAGAACCGGGTTGGCACCGTCTTCGCCATCGGCGCAGCCCTCGTCGCCGTCGGTGGAATCGGCTATGCCGTCTGGCAGACGTTCCGCGCCGACGACGAACTCTGGGTCGCCGAGGACGAGCCAGAGAGCGCCGCGCAAAACGCGGCCTCGACCGCTTCCTAATGCTCCCGCCGAAGAGCCGGATCCCGCGAGGTCCGGCTCTTCGGCGTACCCGGATGCCGGGTTAGGCTTCTGCGGTGGACATCCGAGTCGCTGCGTACGGCGTAATCATCGACGACGAGCGGATGCTGCTTGCGCACTGGAGTCAGGGCCCGTGGTCAGCCTGGACCCTTCCCGGCGGCGGGATCGACGAGGGTGAGTCGCCGGCCGACGCCGCCGTCCGCGAGATCTTCGAGGAGACCGGCTACCGCGCCGAACTCGAATCCCTCATCGGTGTCGACTCGCACGTGATCCCGGCGCACCGCCGCGGCGACCCGGATGCGGGGCCGCTCCACGCGATTCGAGTCGTCTATCGCGCCCGTGTTGTCGGGGGCGAGCTGACGCACGAGGTCGACGGATCGACGGATTCCGCTGCCTGGTACCCACTGGGAGACGTCGAGGAACTCGAGCGCGTCGAGCTGGTCGATGTCGCCCTGACGATGAACGAGGCCTGGCTCCTGCGCTGAGCCGACCACACGGTGCACAGCCGCTGATCCCGCCCGGGGGAATCGTGCGCTCGTCGTGCCGGTTGTCCCCGTCATGATCGTCGAGCTCTACACCTCCGCCTTCTGCGGCGCCTGCCATGCGGCACGCTCCGTGCTGGAGCGGGCGTCCGAACTCGTTCCCGCTATCGAGATCCGTGAGTGTGATGTCGCCTTCGATCCCAGTGCGGCCGAGGCGGCGGCTATCCGCTCGACTCCGACCGTGATCGTCCGCCGCAGTGACGGTGACGTGGTCTTCCGAGCAGAAGGCGTCCCCTCCCTCCCCCAGGCCCTGACCGCACTGGCCCTCGCCGTGCCCGCGTAGGATCACGGCGGGAGGTCCCATGCGGCACACGTCGGCATCCGTCAGTGCTGCGTTCGTCCTCATGGCGCTTGCCGGATGCACGGCGGAGCAGCCCGCAGCAACCGCGACGATCGGCCTGGGTCGCGGCGGGCCACGGGCCGAGGTCCTCGGTCTCGTCGTCGTCTGTTCTGGAACGGTCGACGGCCTCGACCTCGCGACAACCGACGCCGCTCCACTGCTCGTAGGCGACGGGCTCCGACGGGTCACTCGCTGGGTCGCCCCGGAGCCGGTCACGCAGATCGGCGCTACCGACCTGGCTGGACGCACGATCTGGCCGGCGGACACTGAAATTGAACGGTTTTCCCCGGGAGTCGACTACTTACTCGGCGCCTACGCGACCGCACGCTCCGTTCTCGCCCGCCCGGTCGTCTTCACGGCGGAGCAGTTCGACACGCTCTCCGTCGGAGAGGTCATCGTCGGCGACGTCCGCGACGGCACCTCGAAGACTCTCTCGGTCCA
>NZ_QGDV01000017.1 GCF_003149025.1 Rathayibacter iranicus NCPPB 2253 = VKM Ac-1602 | reverse complement strand
CCGAAGCGATCAACGGCCGCCTCGAACACCTCCGCGGCACCGCCCTCGGCTTCCGCAACCTCACCAACTACATCGCCCGCAGCCTGCTCGAAACTGGCGGCTTCAGACCCCGACTACACCCCCAATTACGATGAGCCTCTTTTCCCTTGAGGATGGCGGGATCGCTCGAGGTATGAATGCGAGGAACAGCAGACCACCTATCAGGACCACGGCAGGCGACGTGAGTCCGATGACTGATCGCGATGCCCCGACCGCGAGCAAGGTGACGAGCGACACTGTGAAGAGAAGTAGGCCGGTCCTGGTTCGAGGTTGACCCCATCTGGGCTCACGAACCGCAGAAGTGTGCGACATTTCGTACTCCCTGCACGGTTCCGCGACGGGGAAGGTCGCGACAGCTACGTAGTACAAGTGGCGGATGCCAACGCATTTCCCCTCGTTACTCGCTCGATTCGCAGCATCAATCGCGATCCCTGCGCCAAGCCGCAGGCCCATGCGGACGCCCCACATGCGGCGGAGAGCACCGCGGCCGCACAGTTCGACTCAGTTGTTAGACGCTGAGTGTTTGAGCGGCTGTATAAGCACACCGCCCCTGCCTGTCAATTCGAGCTCGGCAAGTGCGTTATTCGCCGTCAACGAGAATCGGTACTGAGTAGGGGCGTCGGCTCCTGGGATGACCATGTAGCCCGCCGCCGCCACTGTGTCATGAGAGCTCGTCATTACTGTGTTTGTGCGCTCATCGGGGAAAAGCATGACGCCGGAGTCGACTCGAGTTCCGCTGCCGGCCGTAACCGGAACAACCCCGACCTCACCCTGCGGAGTGGAGACCGAAAGTCCGTCGCTCTCACTCAGAGTTTCTGAAGCCGGGACGACGTTCTCCTCCCCGCCAAAACGCGGCTGTTCACCCACCTCGGGAGTCATGAGCACAAGAGCGCTCCGCGGGGAGTCGGGCGAGAATACATCGAGAGAATTTAGTCCCGTAAAGGCTTCACGTGTTGCGTTAAGCGTTTCGCTCAGAGACGAATTGTTTTCTTGTAGTATTTGCGCCTCAGCCGTATGTGCAGAACCAAAAATTGAACCCCCCTACAGTCGCTACCGCTAGAAAAACATAGAATTTTTCTTCTTTTGCATATGTACCCCCCTGCCACTTACGCGCTGGCCCGAGAAACATCTCGCCATAAGCAAACCTGCGGATGGTAGCACCGGCTTTGGTAGCGGTGTCAAGCGACGACACGCGACTATACCCGTCGCTGTCCGAGGGGCGACACTGAATTGGTGAGCCTTCGCGATCTCCTCAAAAGCCTCCCGTCCATGCCGCACGAGCTGCCCAACTTCGCTGCGGAGGCGGCGCCCGCCGACCCAATTGAACTCTTCGCACAGTGGCTTGAGGAGGCGAAGAGCGCCGGGCAGCTCCTCCCCCACGGTGCCACCCTGTCGACCGCTGCCGCCGACGGAACTGTCTCGGCGCGAATTCTCGTGCTGCGCAACATCGACGCCGCCGGGTGGGAGTTCTCGACGCACGCTTCAAGCCCGAAGGGACGCGCGCTGGCCGAGAACCCGCACGCGGCCCTGACGTTTTTTTGGCCCGTGCAGGGTCGGCAGGTGCGCGTCGAGGGCACCGTCGAGCGAGCCTCCGAGCAGGAGTCGGCTGACGACTTCCGTCGCCGATCAGAGGCCGCACGCACGGCGCTTTTGGTCGGACGTCAGAGCGAGCCGATGCGCAGCGCTCAGGACTTCGGCCTGGTGACGCTGCAGACGAGCGTCGCCGTTGGCTGCTCCCCCACGACACTCGACGGCGACTGGGCGGTCTACCGCGTGGTGCCGGAGCGAATCGAGTTCTGGCAGGGATCCGCTGCGCCTGAGCAGGACCACGTGCGCCTCGAATACCGGCCGAGAACACCGGAGGCGGGCGGCTCCCCGTGGGAGCGCACCCGCCTCTGGCCGTGAACTGGCGCTACGGCTTCTTAGGGCTCAGTTGCTCGATGATCGCCTGAGCGACGTCGTGCATAGTGAGGCGACGGTCCATCGAGGCTTTCTGAATCCAGCGGAACGCCTCGGGCTCGGTGAGCCCCATCTTCTCGTTGAGCAGGCCCTTCGCGCGATCGACGAGCTTGCGGGTCTCGAAGCGCTCGACCATGTCAGCGACCTCGGCCTCGAGGGTGAGGATCTGCGCGTAACGCGAGAGCGCGATCTCGATCGCGGGAAGCAGATCGCTCGGCGTGAACGGCTTGACGACGTAGGCGAGTGCACCCGCTTCGCTGGCGCGCTCGACGAGTTCTTTCTGGCTGAAAGCAGTGAGGAGGACGACCGGCGCGATATGCGCCTTCGAGAGTCGCTCGGCCGCAGAGATGCCATCGAGCTGGGGCATTTTGACGTCCATGATGACGAGGTCTGGGCGGAGTTCGGTGGCGAGTGCCACAGCGGTCTCGCCGTCTCCGGCCTCACCGACGACCTCGAAACCGTTGTCCCGGAGGATTTCCACGATGTCGAGGCGGATGAGCGATTCGTCTTCGGCGACGACGACCCGGCGGGGCGCGGTCGACGAGGGTTCCTGGTCAGTCACGCACGGAAGCCTACGGTATTCTCAGCAGGCTCGTTGTGAGCCGGTGTGGCGGAATGGCAGACGCGGGGCACTCAAAATGCTCTGCCCGAGAGGGCGTGTGGGTTCGAGTCCCACCACCGGTACCGCGGAGCGGATTCGCGCCGTTTTTCGGCGACTCCGTGCAGGTGGGCGGCGCGGCTGACGGCATCGCCAGCCCTGGGATCCTCAGCGAGAGATGACAGGTGTCATGCCATACCGGTGATATCTCGTTCTGATCCAGGACCGGCAGCCCCGCCAACCTGGACGCATGATCGCGTCGAATCCCGTCTCGCCTCCGTTGATCGATCATGCCGGCCACGAGGACTCCGCCGCGAGCGTCACGGGTCTGGTCGTCGAGTATGGGCGGGCCCGCGCGGTGGACGGTATCGATTTCTCCGTCCGCCGAGGCGAGGTCTTCGGCCTGCTCGGCACGAACGGGGCGGGGAAGACCACAACCTTGGACGTGTTGGAAGGCTTCAGAGCGCCGACGCAGGGCTCGGTCCGGGTCCTCGGCGCCGATCCGCTCGCCGACCACGACCGCATCGCGCCACGTCTGGGCATCATGCTGCAAGATGCCGGTTTCTTCGAGGATCTGACGGTGGCGCAGACTCTGGCCGCGTGGCGGCGCTTTCACTCTCACCCGCGGACGGTCGGGGAGTCGCTTGATCTCGTCGGCCTCGACAATCGAGCGCGCATTCGAGTGAAGCAGCTCTCTGGCGGCGAGCGCCGTCGACTCGACCTCGCGCTCGCACTGCTCGGGAACCCCGACGTGCTGTTTCTTGACGAGCCGACGACGGGGATGGATCCTGAGGGCCGTCGCCGCTCGCTCGAGATCGTGCGCTCGCTTGTCGACGAGGGACTTACCGTCATCCTGACCACCCACTACCTCGACGAAGCCGAGCAGCTCGCCGATCGTGTGGCGATCATGCACCGCGGCACGATCCGTGTGCAGGGCACGCTGGGCGAGGTGCTCGCCTCCCACCGCACCAGCACCGTCTCCTTCGAGACGACAGCCCTCGGCACCCAGCTCGAGGAGTTGCTGCACGGGTGTGCGGCCGAGGTCCGCCCGAGCCCAGGCAGCAGCGCGGTGAGCTTCGCGAGCACCAGCCCTCAGGCGGACCTCACCCGGCTCCTCGAGTGCGCGTCGAGACTGAGCCTCGAGCTGGACGCGATCACGGTCTCGCATTCCTCGCTCGAAGACCTCTTCCTCACGCTCGCCAGCGAGGCCGACCCCGATGGTGGAGGACACCGATGACCACCCGTGCTGCGACGCCCTCAGCCTTTCCCGCGATGCGCACTCTCCGGCTCCTGGCCGCGCACGTGGCCCTCAGTCAGAGCGTGTACTGGAAGGACATCGCCTTCGCCCTGGTGGGAGCGGTCATGCCACTGACGTTCGGGCTCCTTCCCGCTGCCCTCGCGGATGCAGACGCGCGGATCGAGGGCGTGTCGGCGCGGTCCTGGCTGCTCGCCGGCGGCCTGGCCGTCGCCCTCGTCTTCGTCGTCTACAACGTCATCAATTCGGCGGCCAGGAGGCGGGAGCAGCGCATCTACAAACGCCTGCGCTGCGCACCCGTTCCAGCGCACGCCATGCTGCTGGGAGAGGCGATCTCGAGCGCGATCCCGGCCGTGGCGCAGGTGGCGGTGATCGTCGTCGCCGGACGTCTCTGGCTCGGCGTGGAGTGGCCGGCCAATTGGCCGCTTCTCAGTGTGGTCGTGCTGGTCGGGCTCATCGCCCTCGCGATGCTCGCCTTCGGCATCTCCGGACTGCTGCCCTCGGGCGAGATCGCCACCTGGATCGTCACGCCTGTGCTGGCGGCCCTGCTCTTCTTCTCCGGTGCGGTCGGCGCGGTGCCGGACATGCCGGTCCTGAAGACTCTGAGGCCGTACATTCCCTCGGCCGAGATCGTAGATACCGTGCGCACCGCGTACCTCGGCTACGACGTCTCCGGCGCCTCGGTCGGCGAGCAACTGGGCGTCATGGCGGGCTTCGGCTCGACCTGGCACGCCCTCGTGCTTCTGGGGGTCTGGGCCGGCATCGGGCTCATGCTCTTCAACTCCTTCTTCCGGTGGGACCCGCGGACGCGGTAACCGCTTTCCTCGAAGGGAAAGGACCTCCCCGTGGATATCTCCACCTTCCTCAACCAGTTCGGCTTCGTGGCCGGAATCGGTCTCGGCGTCTGCGCGGGCGCGATCGGACTGGCGCGCAATCTCGCTCGTCGTCGACGCGAACGCTGACCCTCCCACCCACGCCGCAGTGCGCCACCACTCGCGACACGTCACAGACGGATGCGACGCGACCAGCACCGACTCCCCTGACCACGAACAACACGACAGACAGGAGTTCTGACCGGGTCGCAGCATTTCGCGGTGATGCTCTCGCCCTTCCCTAACGGCTTTTAACGGCTGGACGCGAGCTGTGCTTCCGTAGGCTGCTCGCGTGCACGAACCGGAGGCAACACCAGCGGTCTGGTGGCGACGGCTATCGACAGAATCGCGCGTCAGTGTCGTCGGCAGCGTCCTGATCGCCGTCTTCCTCCTCATCGTGTCGATCACCATCGCTACGAAACCGAGCAACGATCGTGCACCGACCTCCGTCGCTGTGCAACTTGGCCTCATCGTCCTCGTGGCGGTTATGACCGTTGCGTCGGTGAGAGTCGCATCCGGTGCTCCCCGCACGACCTGTCTCATCGTGGCGTTGATCGTCAGTGGACCCCTCGTCCTCGCGAGCGGATGGACGGCGGACTGGACTCTGAGCTGCGTCTGGGCGGCCTGCGTGTTCTTAGCCTGCGGCGGGGTGCTGGGGCTGATCGCGCTCAGCGCCGTCCTCACGAACCTCGTCCTCGAGGTCTTCAGCGTGCCCGACTGGTCGGTCGACACCCTGAGCCTTCTCGTGACGATGCCGCTCCTTACTGTCTTCGCGATCTACATCCCGATTCGCCTCGCCGTTGTCTCCGACGGCCTGGTCGTCACCCGCGAGGAGGTGGCGCGACTCAGAGTCGACGAGGAGCGCTACCGGATCTCCCGGGACCTGCACGACATCCTCGGCCGCACCCTGGTCGCCGTCTCCTTGCGTGAGCAGGCCGTGCTCCGCCTCCTCGAACTCGGGAGCACTGACGACGCGACAGCGCAGTTGCGCGCGTCGAGCGCGATCGTGGCCGAGGGTCAGGCGACGCTGCGCTCGCTCACCCACGGACCCACCTCCGTTGACCTGCACGTCGAGCTGCGCAGCGCGCAAGAACTCTGCGAGCGAGTGGGGATCGCCTGGGAAAGTCACGTCGACGGTGTCGGCGACACGGAAACGCAACATCTGGCCGCCGCGATTGTGCGCGAGGCGGTGACCAACATGCTGAAGTACTCGCGGCCTCGGCGCTGCTGGGTCCGGGTGAGCGAGGACGACGAGACGCTCGAACTCTCGATTGCCAACGACGGCTGCCCGGTCGACCCGCCGACGAACACTCGCGGGACGGGGCTGCGACATCTTCGCGCGCGCTGCGAGGCGAGGGGGGCGGTGCTGGAGGCAGGCAGCCCGGAGCCCGGGACGTTCCGCGTGCTTGCGCGCTTCCCCGTCTACTCGGACCGGTCAGGAGAGCTGACGTGAGAACGTTGCGCATTCTCATTGCCGAGGACATCGACCTGGTCGCGGAAGCGTTCGAGGTGCTGCTCGGCATCGAGCCGGACTTCGAGATTGTCGGACGAGTGACACGCGGCGACCTTGTCGTCGAGGCGGCCCTGCGGGTGCGGCCCGACGTCGCGCTGCTTGACGTCGACATGCCCGGCCGCACTGGGATCGAGGCCACGGCGGATCTGCGGTCGGCCGGGGTCGACTGCGCGATCCTCCTGCTCACTGCCCTCCCCGGCCACGGTCACGTGCCGAAAGCGCTCAGGGCTGGCGCGGACGGCTATGTAGTCAAGTCGACGACCGGCTCACGCCTCACCGAGGCGATCCGAGCGGTCGCCGCTGGCGGCACGGCGATCGACCCGCAACTCGCGGCAGAAGCGCTGCGCGCGGGAGCCAATCCGCTCACCGAGCGCGAGATCGAGCTGCTTCGGCACGTTGCCGCGGGCCGGCGGACGGCGGCTATCGCGATAGCGATGCACCTCACTCAGGGCACCGTGCGCAACTACCTCTCGAACGCCATGACAAAACTGCACGCGACGACCCGCTCCGAGGCCGTCTCCTCAGCACGAACCGCCGGCTGGCTCTGAGCCACCAGCCCTGCGCTCACGCCTTTTCGCCGCGGGCGCGAGCGGCCATGAACCCCCAGTCGGCACCCGGAAAAACCTGATCGTTCTCCTCGCCCATCGACGGCAGCGGCCGGGAAGCGCTCGGAGCAGACCCGAGAAGGAACTCGCCGACCGACGACTCCTCGAGGTAGTCGAGCCCGAACGCCCGGACCGAAGCCTCGCTGTCGCCGCTGCCCAGACCACACGCCCCGATCGACATCGCTGAGGCAACCAGATACATCGTCTGATACAGCACGCCCACGTGCTTGAGCGAGACGGCGTAGGCAATCGAGCGATATTTCCACTGCAACCGCTGGAACCGCGAGGTGATGGTGAGGAGCACGTCCGGATGCACATCGCCGCCGGCGGAGAGCGAGGCGGCCGCGAGCAGCGCGTCGCGATCAGCGTCGGCGGTGTCGAGCCGACGAAGGCGGTGCACGTCGGGCTCGTAGTGGTAGCTGCCGGGCTCAAGACCTGCGACACGACGCACGGTGAGATACAGCTCGAGTTCGTAGGCAGCGCCTCCGGTGGGGTAGGGGCGGTGAGAAGCCTGGTAGAGCAGGCCCGGCAGAAACGCGCGCGCTGCGGAACAGGAACTCGCCGAGCTCGTCGAGGGTCAGCGGCTGCTCGCCGAACGTCCGGCAGGAGTGTCGCGTCTCCATCGCCATAAGGAGCGACGGATCGCGCTCGAGGACGTCGTCGAAGGACGGCGCGGGCAACTCGACGAGCTGCCCCGCATGGCACTCCCGGACGGCCGACCGGGGCTCGATGCGGCCACGGTGCGGGAAAATTCCGCCGAATGGCTCCGCCGTGCGGCCGAACCGGGACCGGGAGTGAAAGAGCAGGTCGTGGAAGTCCCACTGGCGCAGTACCGGGTCACTATCGCTGGGGAACTCCCCGGATTCGCGCTCCGCCACCTCGAGGACGCGCACGCCCAACATCAACTCCAGAATCTCGCGCACGGTATGGGCCGGCAGGACGGAGGCAAGCCGCCGCTCGAGAGTCTCGACCCGAGAGGCCTGCGCGGTCGCGGCGAGGAGGAGACCCAGACTGTCATCGAGAACGATGATCCGAGCCCCCGCAACCGGCGACTCCACGAGCAGCTCGTCGTTCTGGCGATGGCTGTATGCGAAGCGGCTCGAACGGACGAGGTCACCCGGCTCGAGCGCCACCGGTGCACTCGGCGGCTCGCCCGCCCGCAGGGGCTCGGCGAGCGCTAGAGTCCGGTTCTCGAGTCGGACGGCCGTGAGGACGCATCCGCGGACGGTCTGCGGCAGACGGGCGAACTCGCCGGCGAGTGACTCCTCGTCGAGGATCGAGGTGGCGCCGGACTCGAGGTCGGCGAGGGCTTGGGAGAGAGCCGAGGAGAGCCCCGAGACGCGGGCGACCGGGGTGCCGTGGACGCTCACCGTGAGGCGGCCATCGCCCGCGACGGCGAATGCGACTCCGGGTCGCAGGCCGAGGGACGGTGCGCGGCCACGCACCGGCGCCGCGGGCTCGCTCTGCGTGCGGTCTGCGAGGGGGCCCATCAGATGAAGATTCCGATCGGGTTCAGCTCGTCCTCGGGAGTGGGCGAGTCGAGCCATCCCATCCGCACGGGAACGTCGTACAGCCGTCCCGGCGCATATCGCGGCCAGAAGTGGCGAAGGCCCGGGACGATCACCCGCACCACGGGCAAGCCAATGTCAACGCGGGTCTGGTCCAGCACGAGCATCTCCATTCCGGCCGCCTCGACGATGCGCTGGGCTGTCCGCACGTCGGCCGCGAGATCGCCGGTCGAGCGGTCCTCGTAGTCACCCGAGCGGACGGGCTCGAGGGAGTCGTCCGGCGCGAGGAACGGATTGTCGTCGATCGTGGCGGTCTTCCAGAACTGCACCTGCGCCACGTCATCGAAGCGGTAGTGACCGCTGCCATCCGACGGCATGTCGGCCACCGGCGAGAGGAACTGGTTCATCTCGCTCAACGCGCGTCCCACGGCGATGCCCAGATCGAAGTGGCTGCCGAGGGCGAAGAGGATGTCCTGCGCCGGCTTGTCCGTGCGCCGGCTGACGGCGACGACCGTGGGGATGCCGAGGTCGGTTGTGATGTCGAGTACCCAGGCTTCGCGTCCGAGCCGGCTGTACTGCTCCTGCCACACGGAGATATATGGATCATCGAAGCTGTCGAGGTCGATTCGGCGCTTGCGGAGGCGGTTGTACCACCAGATCGCCGTCGCATCACGCTCCACCAGCTCCATGAAGCCCTGCAACACAGCGTCTTCGAGCGACGAGCCGGCCGCGCAGCCATTGGAGTTCGACGAGGCGTTGAAAGGGCTCGCGGCGGGCTGGTGGGCGCTCGTTTTCGGTTGATAGGCGTAGAACAGCGCGGAGGTGGGAGCGAGGATGTGGCGCTCGCGGGTCAGCGAATACACCGGCGTCCACTCGATTTGTGCATCCGGATCGAGCTGATCGCCCACCCAATGGAAGTGCGAGGGGCGGGCGTTCCAGTCGTCGCGCTCGCGGAACTGCGCCTCGCTGAAGTTGTGCAGCGCGTCCGGATGTAGAGCTCGATCGGGGCCCAGCTCGCTCCAGCGGGCGAGGACCCGCGGCTCGTCTCCGTGGAAGAGGCCGGAGTAGCGTTCGATGGCCTCGCCCAGGGCGCTCGCCTCGGCCTGCGCACGGGACTTGCCTTTGCCGCAGCTGAGACTGCGCAGCCCCGCCCGGAGATCGGCCAGACCCCGCAGAGGGATGGCGAAGTTCTGACCGGCCGTGTAGACGAAGAGGTCTTCGCCGTGTCGCGGCATCTCGGTGAGGTGGCTGACCGGTCCGGTGATCGGACTCACGACGTGCCGATAGCGGGCGATGAAGTCCTCTGGGCTCATTGCGCGATGGCCCCCATCACCCGTGGTCACCGCGGGTCGCGACTCCAGCCGCACGGGCGCGGCCATCCTGTCGGTTTGGAGGGCGCTGTCTCCGCAGACGGCGCACTGCGGGCGCGGGTCAAGTCGGTGACGAACAGAGCGCAGGGTGCCCAGATCCAGAGTCGTGACGTCGCCGGCGCGGCGGGCGTCCTCCTGCGAGACCTCGGTCGGTCGAGCCAGCCGGACGGCCACCGCGTGCGCCGCGAGCGCGAGGGCCGCCGCTGTTCCGGAGACGAGCCCGAGAGCTGTGGGCACCGGATCCCCGCGCAGCACCCCGCGCTGACGGCAGTAGGACTGGGAGAGATTCTTGCTGTGCAGGCGCACGTGCAGGCACTCGAAGCACGCCGTCTCACCCGGAGTGACCATCGGGCCGAACCACGCCGACTCGCCGTATGGGCGCACCGGCATCCACGGCAGATCCCGTCGGAGGGCCTCGCGATTGATGGACCGGAGTTCGGCACGCTGGTAATCGTCGGTGATGACCAGGAGGAAGCTGGCCGACTCCGGTACCTCTCGCAGCTCGCGGTGCCGCTTGTAGTGCAGGCCCGCCCCCCGAAGGGCGGCGTCGATGTCGAGCTCGGTGGCACGACCGAGGGCGAGGACGTCGAGCGTCGCCGCATCCAGACGCCGGACTGCATCGTCGGCGTCGAAGCCCAGCTGCTCGAAGTAGCCGGCGCGCGCGGTGTCGATGGCCGGATCCGCCTCAATGACGTGGCCGGAGTTCAGCAGAGCCTCCACGGCGCGGCTCGCCGCACGCGCGCCGAGCACTGTGCCGAGACGGTCCACGACCTGGGCGCGGCTCAGTGTGCCATCGAGGAGGGGAAGCGCGGCAGAGACGGCCGTGCCGTGCAGTCGCGTGCTGGCGCCGCGCTCCGAGGTGATGAAAACGCCGTCACCGGGGACAGAGGTGATGCTCTCGTCGCGGCGGAAACGCAGGACGGGGTCAGTCATGGTCGGACTCCTTGCGGGGTGAGAAGGGAGCAGGGTTCGAGATCGTGGCGGGGGGCCGACTCGACGAGCGAGGCGAGACGCTGAGGGTCGCGGGTGGCGATGGAGTGCAGGCGACCATCGCTGGTCCTTCCTGGAGAGTGAGACGCCCTGCTCCGCTCGCCGTCTCGACGTGCGGCACAGCGCCCGACCCGGTGGCGCGGGTCTGCTGCTCCGGCGACCGCGGCGACCGGCGAGCGCATCCCGCCGCCAGTCGAGAACTCCGCCTGCGCGCAGGAGGACCGCCCTACCGAGCACGGTCGCGGCAGCAGCGAACATCCCGAGGCCGGATCGACGACAGAGACGGAGCGCTTCGTCACGCGATCGACGACGACGTGGTGATCGGCTCGCAGGGCGATCATCGGCAGGGCAGGCGGGTCACGAGGGCTCCGCGGTCACTGATCGAGCGGTGGGCGCGTGCCTCGAGCCCCTGTTCGGCGGCGGCGCGGAGAAGTCCGGCCGCGCTGGTGCCATCGCGATCCGTGCCGGAGGCGGCGACCAGCTCACCGAGCGGGACGACGCGACCGTGGGCCGCGAGCACGGAGGAAAGACAGGCTGGACCACCACCCGCCTCCTGCGACTGAGGGACGAACGGTGCCCTCATACGGCAACTCCCGCGGCCGCACCTATCCGCACCGGCAGCGCGGTCGGCGTATGGATACTCGGGAGGGTCGCCCAGGTGAGGTCGTCGAACGCGGCGCTCACGCCGAGAGCGGCCAATCGCACGACGACCGCCGCCACCTGCTGCCGCGCCAGAGCCGCACCCAGACAACGGTGCAGGCCGTGACCGAAGGAGAGCGCGGGCGCGCGCTCGCCGGGGAGGAAAGCGAGCGGATCGGGGAAACGCCGCGGGTCGAGTCCGGCCGACGCCTGACAGAGCACGACACGGTCGCCGGGAGAAAGCCGAATGCCCGCGACCTCCGCCTCCGAGCGCACTGCGCGAATGGAGTAGGGCAGCGGCGGGTCCACACGGAGCACCTCGTCGACAAACGGGCCCGCACGCCGGGGGTCGCGCGCGATCTTGGCTGCCCAATCGGGGAATTCGAGCAGGGTCAGGGCCGCCGTGGCGACCGCCGCTGCCACGGTGTCGATGCCGGTCATGTAGAGCAGGACGAGGAGGCCGAGGGCCTCGCGCGCCGTCGCATCCCCAGCCGCGACGGCCACGTGCAGGGAGGCTCCGACCGAGTGCACCGGGAGTGTCGATGCGCTCAGGATGTCCCGGAGCAGCGTGCACACCTGGCTGAAACCTCCCTCGTCGATGGGCGGCGCGGAGGCGGCTCCCTCACCGAGATAGGTGGTGGTGAGGCGAGCGAGCATCGCGTGACTCGCGCGATCAAGCGCATCCCAGAGCGGTCGTGGGGCACCGATCAGAGTCGCAATGACTCGGGTCGGAAGGGGACCGGCGACGGCCGAGACGAGGTCGACCGTGTCACCCGTCGCGGCCGCGTCAACGAGTTCGGCCGCGAGGCCCTCGATCTGCGCACCGAGGGACCGCACGTTCCTCGGGCTGAAATGGGCAAGGAGGATGCTGCGCAGCCGGGCGTGCGCCGCCGGCTCACGAAAGGGAAGGGCCTCGCTGAAGAGATCGACGAAGGACGGTACGGCGTCGCGCACGGCCTCCGGGAACTGCGGAATCGGCATCTGTACCGCGTCGGAGGCAAGAATCGCCCGGATCTCGTCCGGGCCGTAGACAGCGACGAGTCGACCGCGCCGCAGCAGGAGGCCATCGCTGGCTGCCTCCGCGAAGAGAGAGCGGAGGCAGCGACCGCGGGGGCCGCCGGGACCCAGATGGGCAAGCAGTCGGGCCTCTCGATCCGGGGTCATGACGTGCCCTTCTCCGTGCGCAAATGGTGAGCCGATCCACGACCGCGGCGACCCCGTCACAGGGGGTCTCTGTCCCGGCGACGTGCGGGCAGGCGGACGAGCTCGGGGGTGCGGTATCTGCCAGCTTCCACAACCCCCGAGCACCCGCCGATCAGCTAGCGGAGCCGTAGGTGCCGAAGCTCGCCGGGCAGCCCGCGGTGCCGAAGGTGCCGAAGCATCCAGCGCCCGCCGCTGCCTCGAGGTCTTCAGTGCTCACCAGGGTCTCGATCTCGATGTCGTTTAGCGCGATGTTGTCGGGCATGGCTGGTCCTTTCTCGGGTGTGTCGACGCGCAGTCGACAGAGAGGGGTGGCGCCCGGAACGGAGAGAGATTCCCCTGTGTCGGGCCGAGCGAACGTTCCGCCGCCCGTCGTCCGGACACTCACGACGGTAGAAGCCGCCGGTCGTGAGCAGCACAGCTCTCTGTCACCGGCTTCCCAGCAGCGCTGTCAGCGAAAGCGGATGACGGACGTCATGCGCTGAATGCCCCGCGGCGATCAGTCGACGCCCAGCGAGCCGCGAGCCCCATTCGCTAGGTCTCAGGGATCGCCGCGGCACGCGTGCTCGTCGTCGAGAACTCGGCAAGACTCCCCCGCAGCCCACCGCCCGGATAGCCGCGGCGGAGGATCCCGCGACGACGCAGGATCGGCACGAGCTCGTCCAGCATCCGGTGCAACGTGGTCGGATGGAAGTCGCCCGAGAAGGCGAGCCCGTCGTTGTCCGCGTCCTCCCCCAGCTCCTGGATGAAGTCCGCGACCTCCTCCGCGGTGCCCACGAAGCCGCTCCGGTCGGCGATCAGACCGAGCCGGGCCTTCGCGGTGAGGAGTTCGCGCAGCGGAGCATCCGGGCCGGCCTTTCCGTAGAGGCCCGCGATGCTTCCGCGCGACACGTGCTCGCCGAAGACCGACGGGTCTACCGGCCGGTCGAGATCGAGCGCGGTGAGATCGGTCTCGAGATCGCTTGACTGGCCTGCGGCAATGGTCAGCAGCGACTCCTCGTCGGGATGCGCGGAGGAGGCGACGACGCGCTCCGCCTCCTCCCGGCTCGCGACCACGACGGGCTTCATCACAAACAGCACGGTGAGTTCGTCCGGGTTTCGTCCGTGAGCGGCGGCCGCGGCGCGCGCCCGCTCGCGGTAGGCACGGACGGCGGCGGTGTCGAGCGGGGCTAGGGCCAACTGCACATCGGACTGCGCTCCGGCGAAGTCGATACCGCGGGGCGACCCTCCCGGTGACACGATCACCGGCTCCCCGGAGTCGAAGGGCCGCGCGTTCAGCGGTCCGTCGAAGGAGTAGTGGCGGCCACGATGCTGGACGGGGCGCAGGCGGTCGCCGTCAGCGAAACGGCCTGTCGCCTCGTCCTGGACAAGGGCGCCGTCGTCCCAGCTGCGCCAGAGTTCGCGGATCGAGTTCAGCCACTCGTGAGCGCGGTCGTAGGCGCCATCGTGCGGAAGTGGGTCGAGGCCGAAGTGGCGACTGCTCCCCACGTCGGTGACGACGTTCAGCCCGAGCCGGCCCTCGCCGAGATGCTGAAGTGTGGCGAACTGCCGGGCGGCCTGATAGGGGCTGTACGCCATCGGGTTCACGGTGGGAGCGACTCCGAGGTGCCGCGTGGCGTCGAACAGCGAGGGCGCGAGCAGGAGCGGGTCGTGCTTGGGCCCGCCGTACGCACGACGCACCCGCAGGTCGAGGGTGCTCGCGGAGCCGAGTGAGAGCGCGTCCTCGACGATCACGAGGTCGAATCCTGCCTGCTCGAGCTCCTGGGCACCCCGGCGGTAGAGGTCGGACGTCGTCCAGGAGCGGTCCCACTCCCAGGCGGGCTGCCCCCACGCCTGCGGGCCGAAGCCGCGCGAGAGGAACCAGGCGAAGTGCTGCGGGACGCTCACGACGCCTCCGCCAGGACTCGTGGGAGGGTCACGGCGTCGAGGCCATGAGCCAGATCGGCCAGCAAATCCTGCACGTCCTCGATGCCGATGGAGAGACGGAGCAGCCCCGGCCCTATTCCGGCGGCGGCCAGTTGCTCCGCGGGGCGTCCGGTGTGCGTGGTGCTCGCCGGGTGCAGCACCAGTGAGCGGACATCGCCGAGGTGGGTCATCCGCGTGAACACAGCGAGGGCGTCCGAGAAGCGGCGCGCCGCCTCCTCGCCCCCACGGAGCGTGAAGGAGAAGACCGAGCCCTGCCCGAGCGGCAGGATCCGCCGCGCCAGCGCGTGAGACGGGCTGGAGGCGAGTCCGCTGTAGTCGACGCTGGCGACCTCAGGTCGCCGCTCCAGCCAGCGGGCGATGCGCAGGGCACTGCGCGACTGGTGCCGGACTCGGAGCGAGAGTGTCTCGAGGCCCTGCTCGAGCAGGAAGGAGGTGAGCGGTGAGACGGTCGGACCCATCCGGGCGGCGACCACGTCGCGGGCATAGCGCAGGAACGCGCGAGCGGAATCAGGACCGTCTGCGGCAAGGTGCGGGAAGGCCTCGGGGCGGGCTGTCCAGTCGAATCGGCCGGCGTCGACGACGACTCCGGCAATGACGGCGCCATGCCCGGCGAGGAACTTACTCGCCGAATGCACGACCACGTCGGCGCCGTGCTCGATCGGTCGCAGCAGATACGGAGTGGCGAACGTGTTGTCGACGACCAACGGAACCCCGGCTCGGTGCGCGACATCGGCGACGAGACCGATGTCGACCAGGTCGTTGCGCGGATTCGGGATCGGCTCGATGAGCACGGCCCTGGTGCGCTCGGTGATCGCAGCCGCCCAAGCGGAGGAATCACCCGCGTCGGCGACGAATGTCGTCGTGATGCCCAGGCGCGCGAGATTCTCGAGCAAGAGGTTCCGGGTGCCCTCGTAGAGGCTCGCCGCGGCGACGACGTGATCGCCAGTGGAGACGAGTGCCAGCAGCGCGACGGTGATCGCGGCCTGCCCGCTCCCGACGACGAGCGCCTCCACGCCGCCCTCGAGCGCAGCGAGACGCCGCTCCACAGCGTCCGTCGTCGGATTGCCTACCCGGGTGTACGTGTAACCGTCCGCTCCGGCAAACCGCTCACGACCCTCCTCGAACGAGTCGAAGCCGAAGCCAGCGGTGAGGTAAATCGGCGTGCGCCGCGCGTGCAGAGCATCCTCGACCCCCGCCGCGTGCAGCTGCCGGGTTGCGAAGCCCCACTCCTTCGCACTGCCCGCCACGTCCGCCATCGGATCCGCCTCCTCACCACCGACCACCGGCAGTGCAGCCAGAGTGACACGGCAATCACTACGGCGACGCGGTGTTACCCGCTGTGACATCCCGGGCGCTGCCAGGGTCCGGCCCGGCTCACCAGCCCATCGTGCCGGGTGCCCCTTTGAAGGGACCAACCACACGGGAGGTAATCCAGCCGCCATAGAAGTCGCCCGGCTGCGGCTGCACAGCCTCACCGTCGACGCTGCACGAGTCCATCCGCCCGGGATATAACGCAACCCTGTCGCGGAGCGCTTCATAGCCGTGCGCCGGCTCCGGGTAGGTCCAGCCCGCGCCCTCGGCCACCGCTCCCGCAGCACCCCGCACGGTCAGGTAGGCGGCGGCCCCCTTGAACTCGCAATAACTGCGGCCCGGCGCGGGTTCGAGAGCGCCCGGCGCGAACGACGCGACGGGCAGGTAATAGACAGGAGGGTGGCTCGTCTCGAGCACGCGGACGGCCTCGCGCGTCTCGGCGACGACGGCGCCGCCCAGCCGGACGACGACGTGCTCTGAGGTGGTCTCGACCCTCGGTGGTCGTGGGTAGTCCCAGACGGATTCCTGGCCCTCGGTGGGCGGCACACGCTTCATCCCGATCACGCTACGCGTTGGGTGACGGGTGGCCGTCCCCTCCCAGGCGATGCTCTGACCGGCGCCTGGACACCCGTTGATCGACGCCCAGGAGACGCGGGCTCGCCTCGGTCGCGTAACGTCGTCCTTGCGCCGGAATCCCGAGACCGCGCGCAGAAGGATTCCAGCAGTGCTCACCGAATGCATCCACGGCCTCGACATCGCGCTCTGCGATGTCTGCTCCCCCGCCAAGCTCCCCGAGCCCGTCGGCCGCGCCATGCGCGCCCCCGCGCGGGTGCCCGGCACCTCCCGCGCGGCGACCGCCCGTGCTGCGGCTCGCGGCACCGCACAAGAGAAGCCCCTGCCGAAGGTCGACATCGCGGCGCAGCGGATCTACCACGTCACGCACCTCAGCAATCTCGAGGCGATCGTCACCGCCGGCGCAATCCTCGCCGACGAGATGCTCGCCGAGCGCCCGACGGTCGACGTGAGCGCCGACACCACCCGCGAGCACCGTCGAGCCGTGCAAGTGAAAGACGGCAGGAGCGTCGCGGGCTTCGTCCCCTTCTTCCTCTCCCCCGACGCCGCGCTCTGGGCCGATCTTCGCGGTGACCGCGTCGCCCCGCATTGGTCGCCGAGCGCTCAGGAGACGACGGCGTCGCAGTTCGTCGTCCTCGTCGGCTCCCTCGCCTCCGCCTCCGTCCTGAGCGATGGCGACGCCTCGCACGTCCTCACCCGCTTCAGCGAGGGCGACGCCCTCGTGCGCACGTTCGCACGCCTCCTCGTCGACGAGCCGGCGCTGCGCAGTGCCGAGGCTCTCGTGCCCGAGCGCTTCCCCCTCGACGGCATCGCGACCGTCGGCGTCGCCTCCGTCGCCGCCCGGAACCGGGTCAAGGCGCTCTTCGAGGGCATCGATGCCTCGCCTCGGGTTGCGGTGTACCCGCCGTGGTTCCACCCGGTCACCGAGCAGGAGTGACCCGGCGCTAGTCGGCGTCCATCAGGTCGAGGCGTTCAGCGAGGTAGCGGCGGAGCGGCATCAGGCCCTGATCGCCGAGGCGAGGCGCCCAGCGCACCATCACCTCGGAACCGCGCACTGCCAGCGGCTCCTCGCCGGCTTCGAGGGCGGCTACGTCCGTTCCGAGGCGACGCCAGCCGTAGTTGACGATCTCGCCCTCGCGGAACGGACCATCGAACGCGGCGCGGCGAATCTCGCGCCGCTCCTCCTGCGACTCCGACTGGTTGTTGGCGTGCAGCGGAGCAACCGCTCGCGTCACGGAGCCGGTCGCAAAAACCTCGCCCTCGCGACCGAGCAGCACGACGCCGAGGCGCCAGGCGCGGGTGACCGGGACCATCACGGGCTTTCGACGAAAACCCAGGATCGTGCGCGGCGTGCGCAGCTCAGCGAGTGCCTGATCGGCGACTCCGCGGGCATCGAGTTCGGCGGACACATCGTGCAGGAGAGCCGCGAGATCCGCTGCGGCCTGCGCGGCACCGGATCCGGACATCGTTCCTCCTCGGCTCGTTCCGCCAGCCTACGGGTGCCGTCGGCACCGGTCTCTCCGCCCCGCACCGCTACGATCACCAGACAACACCGAGGAGGACGAGCGATGCGCGTCATCATGATGGGCCCGCCCGGCGTGGGCAAGGGCACTCAGGCAGCGGTTCTGGCCAGTGAGCTGGGCGTGCCGGCAATCTCCACAGGAGAACTCTTTCGAGCGCACGTCGCCGATGGCAGTGAGCTGGGCCGGCGCCTGCGCGCGCTCGTCGAGGCTGGCGAATACGTTCCGGACGAGCTGACGAATGCCCTGGTCGCCGAGCGCATCGACGAACCGGATGCTCGCGACGGCTTCATCCTCGACGGCTATCCGCGCACACTCGCCCAGGTTGACGCCCTCGCACAGATGCTCGACGAGCGCGGCACAGGGCTCTCGCGTGTCGTGCTGTTGACGGCCGACCCGGACGTCGTGCTCGCCCGGCTGCACGCGCGCGCGGCCGAGCAGGGCCGCGCAGACGACGACCCGGAGGTGGTGCGGAATCGGATCGAGGTCTACGAGCGCGAGACGGCTCCGCTCGCCGATGTCTACGACGAGCAGGGCCTCCTCGCTCGGATCGACGGCTCGGCCGCGCAGGAGGACGTGGCCGCACGGATCATCGCGGCGTGCCGACCCGACTGAGCCGACCCGCCGCGACGAATGGTCAGATCGCCGAGGCGAGGACCTCGTCGAGCGTGGCCGAGGCCTCCTCGTCCGTGCCCTTCAGGGCGAGCGAGAGTTCAGACACCAGGATCTGACGAGCCTTGAGCAGCATCCGCTTCTCGCCGGCCGAGACGCCACCCGCCTGCTCACGACGCCACAGGTCGCGGACGACCTCGCTGACGCGGTAGACGCTGCCACTCGCCATCTTCTCCTGGTTGGCCTTGAAGCGGCGCGACCAGTTGCTGGCCTCCTCCGCGACATCGCTGCGCAGGACGTCATAGACGGCCTGAACCCCGGCGTCATCGATGATCTCGCGCACGCCCACGAGTTCGGCGTTCTCGACGGGGAGGGTGATCGTGAGCTCGCTGGTGTGCACGTTCATGGTCATGAACGTCTTCTCGACGCCCTTGACCGATCGCTTCTCGAGCCCGGTGATCGTCACCGCTCCGTGGTGCGGGTAGACCAGGGTCTCGCCGACCTCGAATGTCATCATGTCGTGCCTTTCATTGTGGGGCGTGGTGGGAGTGGAGAGGTGGGGAGGCGCAGCGGAGCCGCGACGAGCCATATCGGCAGGAGGGAGACGAGGTGCTCGACCAGCTCCTCGTCGGTGCCATCAAGAGAGCCGGCAAGCCAGGCGCCGACGACGGCCAGCACGCCACCGGCGGCGAAAGTGGCGGTGAGCTCGGCGTCGATGTGTGCCGAAATCTCGGCCCGGGCGAGCACCGCGCGATGCAGGGCGAGGGCCGCGTCGAAGACGGCGTCGTCAGAGGCGACCCGGGCGGAGGCGCGAGAGCGCAGGCGAGCGTGGAACGCGTGGCGGTCGACCAGGCGCTCGATGAGGCGGGAGTATCCACGGCGCAGCGCCTGCGCGCCGGTATGGTCGCCGCCATCGCCCGCGGCGACATCGGCGACCACGAGATCTTCGCGAAGCAGCGCGGAGGCGACCGCGGCCGCATCGTCGAAGTGCGCGTAAAAGGAGCTGCGGCTGATTCCTGCCTCGCGGACGATGTCGCTCACGGCGATGCCCTCGGCCCGCTCTCCTCCGCTCTGCATGACGAGGCGCTCGACCGCGTCGAAGACTCGGGTGCGCGTGCGCCGAGTGCGCGGGTCGGCGGAACCCGGATGTGCCAGGCCTGGAGCAGAAGAATGGTCCGCCGCGTGCACGGAGGCGAGGCGAACGGAAGACATTGTCACTATCATACCACTTCCCGGACAGGTGTTCGAAAAATCAGCTCAGGAGGCGCCGGCTGGCGCGCGATGCGGTCGAGAGCGGCTTGCTCCCTCGGTGAGACGCGGCCGAAGTACCGCTTCAGGACGACAAAGAGCAGGCGGTTCGCGGTGATCGCCGGCCACCACGGCCGGCGCAGCCCGAGGAGGAGGCGGACCTCCGGAGCGAGCGACGCGACCGCCCCCGCGAACAAGAGCGGGCACACCACACCAGCCTCCCCCGGCAGGCGGATGCCACGGAGGAACCCGACGATCTCACGCACTCGCGCGTCCGGCTTGAGCTCGCCCGCGAATCCCACAAGCTGCTCGCGCAGTTCGGCAACGCTCTCGGGTGGATGCTCGACCCCCAGCAGGCGGCCGGAGGCGGCCCACTCGCGGACGTAGGCGTCCGGCCCGCCCAGGATGGGGCCGCCCCATATCTCGTGCGCCCCGAGAAACGCGTCGGTGAAGGCATCGTGCACCCAGAGCAGCAGTCGCGGGTCCTGGGCGGAGTAGTCGCGCTCGCGACCCCCGGCGTCCTCGTAGGAGCCGACGATCCGCCCGTGCACCCCGCACCCGTTGACGATGGGCTTCATCGATCAGCTCCGCGCCGAAGGTCGTGCGGTCGAGTCGATCATCCGCGTCCTGCGTGAGCAGGGCGTGCAGGTCGCCGCACGTACCTACCGAGCCTGGAAACAAGGCCGCGTCGCCGCGAGGACGATCAGCGACGCGCTCGTCGTCGATGCGGTCCGCGACGCGGGCTGGACCGAGGTCACTGACCCGATCACCGGCGAGGTGCGGCGGAAGATGACCCCGGAGGGCCTTGACGGGCGATCGACGCCCTAGCCCGCGGCCCGCGCAGCGCAGCATGGCCTGGGCGGTAGCGATCTTGGAATCGGACCCAACCAACCGGAGCGGTGGCCTCACTTCGGGAGCGCGGAGCCAAACCTTATTGATCTAAGTGAAAAAACGGGCGAGCATCAAACCTACGCGGATGCAGCCCGTTCTTCGAGGGGCGAGCACCAGGCATCGCGTCTATCTGGGGGGAACATGAGGTCATCAAGAAGGCTGTCGACGACGGGGCTACTTGCCGTCGCAGCGCTCGTAGCCGGAGGGACGCTGTTCTCAGATTCAGCCGCATCCGCAGAGGAAGCTGCCAACTCGCCTCTCGCAGCCATCGCGGCGGTCGCGCCCGAGGTTGTCGCACGGGCAGAACCGTCTCACGTAGCGAACACCACTGACGGAAATCGCCTGTCCTTGCCCGCAGGCTCAGTTCTGGCCCCCACCGACGCGAGCGACGGAGTCTTCATCACCGTCGGAGACACTAGTGCGACGGTGACGCTGCCCGCGTCCGAGACCGCCGTCGCTTCGAGCAGCAATGACGCCGGTGTCATTTACGACAACGGAGACAGCTCGTCCACTGTCGTGTTGGCAAATTCGGACAGCTCGGTCACCTTCGTGTCCGTCCTCGACGGATCTCAGGCCCCATCACGCTACAGCTACACCTACAGCAACACCGGCGTACTGAGACAGGCCAATGACGGCGGAGTGACCATCTGGGAAGGCGAAACTATGGTCGGGTACTTCCTAAACCCATGGGCCACCGACGCACGCGGCACCGCTGTCCCGACTCACTACGAAGTCACCGGCAACACGCTGACTCAGGTCGTGGATCACACCAGCGGGTCGTTCGAGTACCCCATCATCGCGGACCCTACTCAGAGCCTCGGCGGCAACTCCTTCTACTCGAACATCACGCTGATCATCGACATGGCTACGGCGAAGAACATCGTCTCTGTCACACCGGCTCCGAACATCGTCTGGAGTCGCTTGCCGCGCAGCACCGGCATCCCGCCCTACGACGCTCTCGTGCCTTCGAGTTACGAGGGCAACAAGTTCCACGACCAGCTCGTCTGCCACTGGGCTAACGCCGGTTACGCCAAGGTGCCGTGGAACCTCGACTCTTGGCGGCACGACGTAGGCTATGCGGCAACCGTTGCAGCCCTCTGCAACCCAAACTAAGGAGAAACAGTGAAGCTGATTGCCGCCATAGCACTAATTTTTCTTGGGGCTGCGCTCGTGGTCTTCGGCGCAGGGCACGAGCTTCAAGCCGGAATCGCCGCGGACCGAGACCAGACCGCTGGCGTGCTGAACCCGGTGATGATCGTGGCGATCGCCGCGGGAGTAGTCGGCGTACTCTCCGGTTTGTTTCTGCTCTACAAGAACTACGAAAGCTGGCGGAATTCGCGCGACGCATAAACCGTGCCAGGCCAGAGGGCGGACTCGCGACAGAAACGGACCGCACCTGCTCGATCCGCTCCCCTGACGATCGCGGACCTCTTACGGTGGTGCTCATGAATGACGCCACAATGGACATCGTCACGGGTATCGCTGTGCCGGCGGCCTCGATCCTCATTTCGACGTGGGTGGCGATTCGGTTAGCGAGGTCGGAACGGAAAGCCGCGGCAGCGGCACGAGTTGAAGAACGGATCGATGCGGCGTTCGCCCGAGCGCTCACTGCTCTCGCCACCCTGAACACGATCAACCTCCGCGCGGAGTCGATCGCAAAACCGATGCGGGAACTTCGTGTCGCCCTCACGCTGCTCGACGCAGCGACGCCGCCGGCCGACAACGATCTTCTGGCGGAGTGGTTCGAGGCCGAACGACTCGCGGGCACCGCACAGGGCGAGGAGTCGAGGCGACTGCTCGACTTGGTTCCGCAACACCTGCAGCCCGACGCGGACGTGGAGAAAGTCGTAGCCGCAGGCGCTCCGGTGAACACCTGGGCCCGAGACTTCGCGAACAATCTGCGTCTCTGGCGCCGGAGGGGCGCCTCCGATGCAGAGCTGCGGAGTCTCATCGACTCTGCGAAAGCGCGGCTGACCGGCGCGAGCTCGGCCTAGATCACACCGTCGCTGGTTGTGTACCGCCGTGGACACGTCCAGGCCCCGGCGGAACGGCGGGCGCATGGCGAAGCCCCGGACCAAGCTCGCGCGTGCCACGCTGATTTCCAACGGCATGGTGTGAGGTGCCCCATTCTTTCTGGACCACCGCGGAATTGGTAGGATTACCGCGTTGACCGAAAGGATTATCGGGATGTGCAGTTCCCGTGGGAAGTGCTCCCCGGAGTTCCGCGCGGAGGCCGTGCGCGAAGTCATCGATAAGTCGCGACCTGTCGCCGATGTTGCCCGGGAGCTCGGACTCGTCCCGCAGAGTCTCACGAATTGGGTGGCAGCACATCGCTGCGCGGATAGCGATAGCGAAGAAGAGCTGACGATACAAGACCGCGCGCGGATCAAATAGCTTGAACGTCGGGCACGTGAACTCGAGGAGGAGAACCTTTTCCTGGGAAAAGCGTCCGTGTTCTTCGCGAAGAAGTCCCGCTGACTACCAAGTTGGAACTGATTCGACGCGAAGAACGCGACCTCACCCCCACGACATCGACCCGCGAAATGTGTCGAATGATCGGCGTGAACCGATCCGGTGACGACGAATGGCGCGACCGGAAAACCTCGAGAACAGCGAAATGGCGAACGGAGATCACCTCTCTCATCCAGACAGCGTTCGACGCGTCAGACGGCACCTACGGCTACCGCCGCATCGCCGCACAGCTGACGCGCTGGGGCCAACCCGCGGCCCACGAAACCGTCCGCCGGCTCATGCGCGCCGCAGGCCTGCAGCCCTGCCAACCCAAGCCCTGGCGGCCCACGACAACGATCCCGCGCGATCCGGCCGACATCCCCGACCTCGTGAAGCGTGACTTCACGGCACAACGACCCGATTGCACGTGGGTCGGTGATATCACCTCTATCCGCACCTGGGAAGGCTGGGTGTACCTCGCGACCATTCTCGACTGCTCTTCGAAGAAAGTCGTCGGATATGCCCTCGCAGACCACATGCGAACCGAACTGGTCACCGAAGCACTCGACATGGCTGCGCGCAATCAACCCGACAGGCTCAGCGACACCATCTTCCACAGCGATCACGGATCCGTCGACACCTCGGCCGAATTCGCACAAGTCGCGAAAAAGCTCAACATCCGTCAGTTGATTGGTCGAACCGGCGTCTGCTAGGACAACGCGTGCGCCGAATCCTTCAACGGCACCCTCAAGAACGAACAATGCAACCGGACCCACTATCCAACGAAAAAGAAAGCGATCCGCGACGTGGCACGATACATTGAATTGGCCTACAATTAACAACGACTTCACTCGGCACTCGACTACCGAACACCGAACGAAGCCGAACAAGCGTGGCGCGACATGAATCTCGCCACAGAGACAACTATTCACATGGTCCAGAAAACGTTGGGCGGCTCACTTCGCGATCGCCGGCGAGCAGATGTACGGGGCGTTCACCGGTGAGTGGTTCAACCTGCTCGGGTGGGTGTGCTGATCGTCGTCGTGGCCGTGGGCCTGACGGTGGTCGGTGTGATAGAGAACGGGAACATCCGGGCGGGGGAGAATTACAAGCCGCGTCCACGCGGCTGACTCTCGGCAGGCTGCGGGCCTACCCCGTCACCCAGCGCGCGGCACCACCCGCCGCCGCCGTGTCGCCGAAGCTCGTCGTCAGCACCCAGCGGACCGTGTTGTCGAGGCGTCCCATCGGGTCCTCGCGGTAGCGGGAGTAGTCGTGCACGCCCGCCATCGCTCCGGTATGCAAGGTCTGCATTAGCAGCGCTCGCACTCCTGCGATCATCGTGGGGAGCCCGCCGTTGACCGCCCAGACCGCGCTGCCAGGACCGAAAAGACCGGCGTCGTCGCCGGTCTCGAGCGCCACAATTTAGTCGGCGCGGGGTCGGGGGCGGCGGCTCATCCGCTCAATGTGCGCCCGGATGCTGGCCCCGCTGGCACGCTCCTGCGAGGTCGCGATCACTCCGCGAGCAGCTCGCGCACGTCGTCCGCCGTCAGCGCCCGAGCGAAGAGCTCGCCCTCGTCGAGCACCGCGGTGCTGAGTCGCCCCTTGCGCTCCTGGAGGCGCACGATCTTCTCCTCGATCGTGTCCTTTGCAACCAGCCGGTAGACGTTGACCCGACGCTGTTGACCGATCCGATGTGCTCGATCGACGGCCTGCGCCTCGGCGGCGGGATTCCACCAGGGGTCGAGGACGAAGACGTGGTCGGCCTCGGTGAGGGTCAAGCCGGTGCCACCCGCCTTGAGACTGATCAGGAAGACCGGCGCCGCCCCCGAGCGAAACTCCTCGATCACCCCGACCCGATCGCGAGTGGAGCCATCGAGCTGAACGAAGGGGATACCGCGCCGCCGCAGCCGCTCCCCCGCCCGCGCGAGATAGGACGTGAAGGTGCTGAACACGAGCGCTCGGCGCCCCTCCGCGAGGACATCGTCCAGCTGTTCCACCAGCACGTCGAGCTTGGCGGAGGGCACGTGCCGGTATGCGGGATCGACCAGCGAAGCGTCGAGCGCGAGCAGGCGCAGGAGTGTGAGCGAGCGGAACACTGTGAACCGCTGGCGGTCGAGATCGTCGACAAGCCCGAGGAGCTTGCGCCGCTCGCGCTGGAGGTAGCTGTCGTAGAGCACGCGGTGGGCGGGAGTAAGCACGACCTCGATCGTCTGCTCCTGCTTCTCGGGCAGTTCCGGGGCGACCGCCTCCTTTGTGCGGCGGAGGAGGAAGGGGCGGATCCGGCGGCGGAGGCGTTCGAGGCGGCGGCGCGCGCCCTCTGTGTGGGGAAGCGTCCGCCCGCCCGAGAGGTCGGGCGAGGCGATGCCGATCGGCGCCTCGGCGTGCAGGATCGGGCGGGTGTACTCCTCGCGGAAGCGTCGGAGCGGAGGCAGCAACCCGGGGGCGACCAGCGCGAGCACGGCCCACAGTTCGTCGAGCGAGTTTTCGAGCGGAGTGCCGGTGAGGGCGATCGTGACGGGTGCGCCGATGCCGCGGGCGGCACGGTGGGTCTGCGAGGCGGGATTCTTGACGAACTGAGCTTCGTCGAGGACCAGCGCCGACCACTCCCGCGCCGCCCAGTGCTCCCCGCCGAGCCGCAGGACCGCATAGCTGGTGAGCACGACATCGGTGTGGGCGGGAATCGCGGCGATCGACTCCTCCCGCGCGCTGCCGACGACGTGCACACGAAGGCCCGGAGCGAAGCGCTCGGCCTCCGTGCGCCAGCCGGGCACGACCGACGTAGGGGCGACCACGAGAAATGGTGCGCTGTTCGTGCCGGTGCGGCGCGCCTCCTCGAGAGTGTGCAGCATCATCGCGAGCGCCTGCACGGTCTTGCCGAGCCCCATATCGTCGGCCAGGATTCCGCCGAGCCCGGAACTCACACGGTGCACCAGCCAGGAGTAGCCCTCGCGCTGGTAGGGACGAAGCCGAACACTCAATCCCTCGGGCGGCGCCACGTCCGACGGGGAGCCGGCAGCCAGGGCGGAGGCGAGCACGTCCCGCCAGGCAGCGGAGGCGATGCTCTCGTCGGCCAGCTCCTCCAGTTCGTCCCAGAGGGCACTCTGGTGCCGGCCGAGGCGCGGCCCCGTCTCCCACTCGTCGAGCTCGTCGGCGCGGGTCAGCAGCTCGCGGAGCCGGTCGAGACCGGGGTGCGCGAGCGAGAGATAGGAGTGGTCAACCAGTCGGATCCGGTCGCCGCCCGCGGCCAGAGCGCGAAAGAGCGGGAGAAACGGCACGGTCGCGTCACCGATCGTCACGACGACGCCGAGGTCGAACCAGTCGGCGCTGTCGGTGTCGACGGCGGTGATGGTGAGCGTGAGCGGCCCGTTCAGAAGGCGGTAGTCGGGAGCGACACCCTCCCGCTCGATGCGCACACCGCCGACGACCTCGATGGCGGGGAGCTGCTCGACCACGAACAGCGCAGCCTCCGCGCCCCGCAGCACAGTGGTCGTACCTGGCTCGGGCGCCAGCGTCGCCCCCGCCTCGGCCAGGACCGACTGCACCCGGCGCAGAACCGCACGCTCGAACGCCACATCGGCCGTGCCGTCGAGTTCACTCGCGCGGTCCGGCATCCGCCGCCAGTGCCAGCCGACCCGGACGACGCGCCGAGGCTCGAAAGACACTGTGCACACGAGGCGGGGCGGCTCCGGCTTATCGAGAACCAGTTCGACCGCCTCCTCCCGCAGCGCAATCCGACTCCGGAGGGCGGGCAGATGCTCGCGGAGAAACTCGGGCACATCCTCGGCGGGCACCACACTCGCCTCCGCATGATCGAGCAACCGCAGCTCCTCGTCGTCGAAGGGCAGAGGCGCCGGCGCGAGGCGGAGAGACGACGGATCGCCGCCCACGACCAGGTACAGACCGTGACGCGCGACCGGCCGCGCCGACTCGAGCGGATGTTCCACCCCGTCGATGCGAAGGACGGGCCGCAGGTGCAGGGCTCCTGAGTCGTCGGACACGCTGACCCCCACCTGCGCGGAACCGCCGAGCCGGATGACGCCCTTCTCGGGCGCGAGCAGCCGGATGCCCGCGTCCTGCGCCTGCTCGAGGAGCCGCCAGAGCAGCGGGCTCTCATAGTCGTCGAGGTGGATCCACTCGGGATCCTGCCCCAGGTGCACCGTGCGGGTCGCGCGGTGGAGGGCGGCGAACTCGGCGAACCAGCGCTGGTGCCCCTGATCGAGAGAGAGCCGGTGGGTCTGGAAATTCAGCGACTTCCACGTGAGGGTCGTGCGATTCCAGGCTCCTCCCCTGCCCTGGACCACGGGGCGGGTCGCGAGACGGTACTCTCGACGCTCCTCGGGGTCGTAGCGCGGAGCCGTGACCCGCTCGCTCGCCGGCGCACGCCACGGATCGTCGGCACGACGCACGAGCCTCCGCAGCTCGAACTGCAAGCCGATCGGCGTGCGCACGGTCGACCTCAGCACGGGGGCCGCGCCGTCGTCGACCGAGCCGCTCAGCTCGCCGACGCGGGCGCGCCAAGAGGATGGGGAGGGCGACTCGGAGGGCATCGCCCCATGCTGTCACGCACCTCCGACACGCTTCTCCAGGCACCCGCCCACACGGCCGCGGCGGGCAGAATCGGAGGATGAGCAGCAGCGACTCCGCGCCCACCGTCCTCACCCTCGGCAGCGACAGCCTTCGTGTCGCGCTGACCACCGCCGGAGCCGAGATGACGTCGCTCCGCGATGCTGAGGGCCGCGAGTACCTGTGGCAAGCGGGGCCCGAGTGGCGCAGGCACGCGCCGGTGCTCTTCCCGATCATCGGACGTCTGCCCGGCGATACCCTGCATCACGACGGGGTCGATCACCGGATGGGGCAGCACGGCTTCGCGCGCGACCGTGTCTTCGACCTCGCGGGCGTCTCGGGCGATGAGGCCGTCTTCCGGCTCCGCAGCGATGACGCGACCCGTGCGGTCTTCCCCTTCGACTGGGCACTGCTGATCGCCTACGCGGTGACCGGATCGACGCTACGAATCACCCAGACGGTCGAGAATCGCGGTGCGACCGCACTCGGCGTCTCGGTCGGCAACCACCCGGCGTTCGCCCTGCCGATTCCGGGCGGCCGCGGCGAGCACCGCATCCGCTTCGCCCAGCCCGAGCCGGAGGGGTACCGCCGCGCCCCCGAGAATCTGCTGGTTGCTCAGCGGCACCCGGCACCGCTCACGAACGGCGTGCTGACGGTCAACGACGCGCATTTCAAAGAGGGAGTGATGATCTTCGACGAGCCGCGACGGCGCTCCCTCCGCCTCGAAGCGGACGGAGCGATCCGCTCGATCGAGGTCGACACCGGCGACTTCGACGTGGTCGGGGTCTGGAAGCCGGTGGGCGCACCCTTCGTCTGTCTCGAGCCATGGAGGAGCATCCCCACCCCGGAGGGCTGGGACGGCGACATCATCGACAAGCCGCGCCAGCTCGTCCTCGCCCCCGGAGAGCAGCGGGCGCTGTCCTTCACCATCTCGCTCGTCTAAACGCTCTCGCGGGACCCGGTCAGAAACGACTCGTCACGACGGGCTGCCCCTCTCGTGCCGAAGCAACCGCTCGCGACGACTCGACGGGTCCCTCGCGTCCGTCACCTCGAACAGACGAGACGACGAAGGGCCTGGTCGCGCGTGCGACCAGGCCCTCCAGAGTGCTGGACTCAGTGGTCCCAGTTCTCGACGCGGTCGGTCGAGCTGGACGAGCCGACGATGTGCACCCGCATGTCGTTGGTGGTGCCGGCACGCCCGGGAGGCGACCCGGAAACGACGACGACGATCTCGCCGGGCTCGGCCAGGCCCTCGCGCAGCAACACTGCGTCGACCTGCGCGAACATCGCGTCGGTGTGGTTCACCCGCGGCGTGACGAACGACTGCACACCCCAGTTCAGCGCCATCCGACGCCGGACGGCGGGCTCCGGCGTGAACCCGATGATCGGGATGCCGTGGCGCAGGCGCGTCATCCGGCGCACTGAGTCGCCGGACTCCGTGAAGACGCAGAGAAACTTTGCCTCGACGAACTCGGCAACCTCGGCGGCGGCCAGGGTGACCGATCCGCCCTGGGTGCGGGGCTTGGATCCGAGCGGAGGGATCCGCTCCAGGCCGTGCTCCTCCGTCGACTCGACGATGCGCGCCATGGTCTGCACGGTGACGACGGGCCACGCGCCGACGCTGGTCTCGCCCGAAAGCATGACCGCGTCCGCGCCGTCGAGGATGGCGTTTGCGACATCCGAGGCCTCGGCGCGGGTGGGGCGCGGGCTCTCGATCATCGACTCGAGCATCTGCGTGGCGACGATGACCGGCTTCGCCCAGCGGCGCGCGAGTTCGACGGCACGCTTCTGCACGATTGGCACGGCCTCCAGGGGAAGCTCGACGCCCAGGTCACCGCGGGCGACCATGATGCCGTCGAAGACGTCGATGATCTCTTGCAGATTGTCGACCGCCTGCGGCTTCTCGATCTTGGCGATCACGGGAGCCTTGCGACCCTCCTCCGCCATGATCTCGTGCACGCGGACGATGTCGCTGGCGTTGCGCACGAAGGAGAGCGCGATGATGTCGGCGCCGAGGCGGATCGCCCAGCGCAGGTCGTCCTCGTCCTTCTGCGAGAGCGCGGGAACATTGACGGCGACGCCGGGCAGGTTGATGCCCTTGTTATTCGAGACGTTGCCGGGCACGACGACCTCGGTGACGACGCGCGGGCCATCAACGGCGGTCACGCGGACCGCGACCTTGCCGTCGTCGATCAAGAGCATGTCGCCCGGGTTCACGTCGTCCGGCAGGCCCTTGAAGGTGGTGCCGGAGAGTTCCTTGGTGCCGAGGACTTCTTCCGTGGTGATCGTGAAGACGTCACCCTCAGCGAGGGCGTACGGGCCGCCCTCGAACTTGCCCAGGCGGATCTTCGGACCCTGCAGGTCGACCAGGACCGCGACCGCGCGACCGGCGTCGTCCGCCGCCTTGCGGACGATGCGGTAGACGGCCTCGTGGACGTCATAGCTGCCGTGACTGAGGTTCATGCGAGCCACGTCCACGCCGGCGTCGATGATCGCACGAATGGTCTCGTACGACGATGTTGCCGGGCCGAGGGTGGCGACGATTTTCGCTCGTCTCATTGAGGGGGTGCTCCGTTGTTCTGCGCCCGGAGGCGCGTGGTTAGCGGGGAGGGTGAGCTGATTTCTGGCGGGGCGAGACTATCGCGTCCGCAGGGCTAGAGCGTGAAGCCGCGGTCGTTCGGGCGGACCGGCGCGGGCAGTTGCGTAGTGCCTTCGAGATAGCGATCGACCTCGGCCGCGACCGAGCGGCCCTCCGCGATCGCCCAGACGATGAGGGATTGCCCGCGACCGGCGTCGCCGGCCACGAAAACTCCGGGGGCGCTCGTCTCGAAGGCCTCTCCTCGCGCGACGTTTCCACGTTCGGTGAAGGGGACCTCGAGTTGGCGACCGAGATGATCCGACTCCGGGCCGGTGAAGCCCAGGGCGAGCAGGACCAAGTCCGCCGGGATCTCGCGCTCGGTGCCGGCCCTGGGGACCCGGCGTCCGTCGAGGTACTCGGTCTCGGCCACGCGCACGGCGCGGACCTCGCCACCCTCGTTCGCGAGGAACTCGACGGTCGAGGCGAGGAACATCCGCTCGCCGCCCTCCTCGTGCGCGCTCGAGACTTCGAAGACCGTGGGGTCCATCGGCCACGGCTGACTCTCCGGGCGCTCCGACGGCGGCTGCTGACCGATCGCCAGGTTCGTCACCGAGGCGGCCTTCTGCCGATGGGCGGTGCCGATGCAGTCGGCCCCCGTGTCGCCTCCGCCAAGAACCACGACGTGCTTACCCTCGGCGGAGATCTGCTCGAAGACCCGATCGCCCGCAATCGCGTGGTTGGACTGCACGAGGTACTCCATCGCGAAGTGCACTCCGTCGAGGTCGCGGCCCGGGATGGCGAGGTCGCGCGGAACGAGCGCGCCCGTGGCGATCACGACCGCGTCATAGCGGGCGCGGAGGTCGTTCCAGGTGATGTCAGCGCCGATGTCGACGCCAGCGCGGAAGCGGGTGCCCTCGGCCTTCATCTGATTCAGACGCAGCTCAAGGTGCTTCTTCTCCATCTTGAAGTCGGGGATGCCATAGCGCAGGAGTCCGCCGATGCGGTCGTCTCGCTCGTAGACCGCGACGGTGTGCCCGGCGCGGGTGAGCTGCTGTGCGGTGGCGAGGCCTGCGGGGCCGGAGCCGACGATTGCGACAGTCTTGCCGGTGAGGCGCTCGGGCGGGTGCGGCTGCACCCAGTCGTTGCCGAAAGCCTGATCAATGATCGAAACCTCGATCTGCTTGATCGTGACGGCCGGCTGGTTGATGCCGAGCACGCAGGACGACTCACACGGCGCCGGACACAGCCGACCCGTGAACTCCGGAAAGTTGTTGGTCGCGTGCAAGCGCTCGATCGCCTGTCGGCCCTCGCCGCGCCACATCAGGTCGTTCCACTCCGGGATGAGGTTCCCGAGCGGACAGCCCTTATGGCAGAACGGGATGCCGCAGTCCATGCAGCGGCCCGCCTGGCGGCGCAGCACGGCGGAGTCGCCCTGCTCGTAGACCTCTTTCCAGTCCATCAGGCGCACAGACACGGGACGCCGCTTGGGCAACTCCCGGTCCTGCACTTTCAGGAATCCCTTGGGATCAGCCACCGGTTACCTCCAGAATCCGTCCCCACACGACATCGCCGTCGGGATCGAGCCCCTCTTCGGCAGCGGATGCGCGCGTCGCGAGCACCGCGGCGAAGTCGCGGGGCAGTACCTTGACGAAACGCGAGACGGTCCCGTCGAAGTCGTCGAGCATCCCCTGGGCCAGGGTCGACTCAGTCTCGGCGACGTGCCGCTGAAGCAGGTCGCGCAGAATCTCCGCATCGGCGCTGCCGAGCTCGGACAGGGTGAGTTCGCCCGAAGCGAGGGCGTCGCGGTTCACCAGCTCTCGCCGCAGTCCGTGGATGTAGGCGGTGCCGCCGGACATGCCGGCGCCGAGGTTGCGCCCGGTCTCGCCGAGAATGACCGCGAGGCCGCCCGTCATGTACTCGAGCGCGTGGTCGCCCACCCCCTCGACCACCGCGGTTGCACCGGAGTTGCGGACCAGAAAGCGCTCGCCGACCATTCCGCGGATAAACATCGTGCCCTGGGTCGCCCCGTAGCCGATGACGTTGCCCGCGATCACGTTGGCGGAGGCGTCGAAGGTGCTTCGACGGTCCGGCCGAACAATGATCTGGCCGCCCGAGAGCCCCTTGCCGACGTAGTCGTTCGAGTCGCCCTCAAGGCGCAGCGTAATACCGGCCGGGAGGAACGCTCCGAGCGACTGACCAGCGGAGCCGCGCAGCGAGACGACGATGGAGTCGGCCGGCAGACCGTTCTCGCCGTAGCGGACGGTGACCTCGTGGCCGAGCATCGTGCCCACCGCGCGCTCGGTGTTTTTGATCACACGCTCAATAGCGACCGTGCCGCGGTGATCGAGCACGTTCGCCGCGAGACGGATCAGCTCGTTGTCGAAGTGCTGCTCGAGCTCGTGCTCCTGCGCGCGGCCGTGTCGACGCGGCTCCTCCGCCGTGAAGACGGGGCCCACCAGGATCGGCGTGAGGTCGAGCCCGCTCGCCTTCCAGTGCTCGATCGCCTGGTCGACGTCGAGCAGCTCGCGGTGCCCGACGATCTCGTCGATGCTCCGGAAGCCGAGCTGCGCGAGGTATTCGCGCACCTCCTGGGCGATGAACTCAAAGAAGTTCACGACGAACTCGGGCTTCCCCGTGAAGCGCTTGCGCAGCTCCGGATTCTGCGTCGCGACGCCGACCGGGCAGGTGTCGAGGTGGCAGACCCGCATCATGATGCAGCCTTCGACGATCAGCGGAGCCGTCGCGAAGCCGAACTCCTCGGCCCCGAGCAGAGCGCCGATGACGACGTCGCGGCCGGTCTTCATTTGGCCGTCGACCTGCACCACCACGCGGTCGCGCATACCGTTGAGCATCAGCGTCTGCTGGGTCTCGGCCAGGCCGAGTTCCCACGGGGTGCCCGCGTGCTTGAGCGAGTTGACCGGGCTGGCGCCGGTGCCGCCGTCGTGCCCCGAGACGAGGATGACGTCGGCGAGGGCCTTCGCGGTGCCGGCGGCGACCGCTCCGATGCCCGATTGGCTGACCAGCTTCGCGTGGATGCGCGCCGAGGGGTTCGCCCGTTTGAGATCGAAGATCAGCTGCTTGAGATCCTCGATCGAGTAGATGTCGTGGTGCGGGGGCGGCGAGATCAGGCCGACGCCGGCGGTCGCGTGCCGGGTGCGCGCGATCCACGGGTAGACCTTGGTCGGTGGCAGCTGACCGCCCTCGCCGGGCTTGGCGCCCTGGGCGAGCTTGATCTGGATGTCGTCGGCGTGAGTCAGGTACATGCTCGTGACGCCGAATCGGCCTGAGGCGACCTGCTTGATCGCGGAGCGACGCTCGGGGTCGAGCAGGCGCTCCGTGTCCTCGCCGCCCTCGCCGGTGTTCGATTTGGCTCCCAGGCGGTTCATTGCGATGGCGAGTGTCTCGTGTGCCTCGGGCGAGATGGAGCCGTAGCTCATCGCTCCCGTCGAGAAGCGCTTGACGATCGCTTCCACCGGCTCGACCTCGTCAATCGGGATCGGGGTGCGCCCCGCGGTGTCGAGCCGGAACATCCCGCGGAGGGTCATCAGCGAGCCGGACTGGTCATCGACCATCTTCGTGTACTCGCGGAACACGTCGTAGCGGCGGTTGCGGGTGGAGTGCTGCAGGCGGAACACGGTGTCCGGGTTGAACAGGTGCGGGGCACCGTCGCGGCGCCACTGGTACTCGCCGCCGACCGCGAGGCGCTCGTGCGCGACGACCGCGCCGTCCTCGGGGTAGGCCGCGCGGTGTCGGGCAGCGTTTTCCTCCGCCACCACGTCGATCCCGATGCCGCCGAGCTTCGAGACGGTCCCTGTAAAGTACTGGTCCACGAAGGCCTGGCTGAGCCCGACGGCCTCGAACGTCTGCGCGCCGGCATAGCTCGACACGGTCGAGATGCCCATCTTGGACATGATCTTCAGCACGCCCTTGCCGAGCGCCTTGATGACGTTCTTGACGGCCTTCTCGGGCGAGAGATCCGAAATCATGCCGCTACTCACCAGCTGCTCGCAGGTCTCCATTGCGAGATACGGGTTGACCGCGGAGGCGCCGTAGCCGATGAGCGTGGCGACGTGGTGCACCTCGCGGACGTCGCCGGCCTCGACCACGAGCCCCACGCGCATCCGATTCTCGGTGCGGATGAGGTGGTGATGCACGGCCGCGAGCATCAGCAGCGACGGGATCGGGGCGAGGTCCTTGGTGGAGTCGCGGTCCGAGAGCACGAGGAACTGCGCCCCGGCGGCGATCGCCTCGTCGGCCTCGTCACACATCGCGTCGATCCGATCCTGCATGGCGCGCGGACCCGCATCGACGCGGTAGAGGCCGCGGATGGTCGTCGTGATGTGGCTGAGCGGACGCGGCGCAATGTGCTGGATCTTGGCCAGCTCGTCATTGTCGATCACCGGGAAGTCGAGGACCACTTGGCGCGCGTGCTCGGCTCCGGCGCTCAGCAGGTTGCGCGACGGCCCAAGCCCCAGGCGGAGCGACGTGACGACCTCCTCCCGGATCGAGTCCAGCGGCGGGTTGGTCACCTGCGCGAAAGCCTGGGTGAAGTAGTCGAAGAGCAGGCGCGGGCGCTTCGAGAGCACCGCGACCGGGGTGTCCGAGCCCATCGCACCGAGCGGCTCCGCCCCGGCCCGCGCCATCGGCAGCAGCAGAAGGCGGACCTCCTCCTCGGTGTAGCCGAAGGTGCGCTGGCGGCGGTTGACTGAGGCGGGCGTGTGCACGATGTGCTCGCGCTCGGGCAGGTCCTTAAGGTTGATCCGGCCCTTCTCGAGCCACTCCTCGAAGGGGCCGGAGGCGGCGAGCTGCCCCTTGATCTCTTCGTCCTCGACGATGCGTCCCTGCTCGGTGTCGACCAGGAACATCCGACCGGGCTGGAGGCGGCCCTTGCGGACCACTGTCGCCGGGTCGATGTCGAGCACGCCGATCTCGCTAGCCAGCACGACGAGTCCGTCGTCGGTGACGACGTAGCGGCCGGGGCGGAGACCATTGCGGTCGAGGGTCGCGCCAACCAGCTCGCCGTCTGTGAAGACGATCGCCGCCGGGCCGTCCCACGGTTCCATCAACATCGAGTGGTACTCGTAGAACGCGCGGCGCTTCGGGTCGAGGGCGGCGTCCTGGTTCTCCCACGCCTCGGGCACCATCATCATCACGGCGTGCGGGAGCGGGCGGCCTGCGAGGTTCAGCAGCTCGACGGTCTCGTCGAACGAGGCGGAGTCGCTCCGGCCGGGCGAGACGATCGGGAACAGCGGCGACAAGTCGCCCAGCTCGCGGCTCTTCAACTGCGACTGGCGGGCGCGCATCCAGTTGCGGTTGCCCTGCACCGTGTTGATTTCGCCGTTGTGCGCGATCATTCGGAACGGCTGCGCGAGCGGCCACGACGGGAACGTGTTCGTGGAGTAGCGCGAGTGCACTAGCGCCAGCTTCGAGGCGAAGCGTTCGTCCGAGAGGTCGGGGTAGAAAGGCTCGAGCTGGAGCGTCGTGACCATGCCCTTATAGACGAGGGTGCGGCTCGAGAGGGACATGAAGTACACCTCGAGTTCGCGTTCGACTCGCTTGCGCAGGCGGAAGGTCAGGCGGTCCAGACGAACGGAGGCGAGAGGAACGCCGCTCTCGTCAGTCAGGTCGCTCGTGATGAACAGCTGCTCGATCGCGGGCATCGCCGCGCGGGCGAGCGTGCCGATCTCGTCCGGCTGCACCGGGACGGAGCGCCAGCCGAGCACCGAGAGGTTTTCCTCCCGGGCGATCTCGGCGATCGTCGCCTTGACCCGCTCGCGCTCGAAGACATCCACGGGCAGGAAGGCGTTGCCGACCGCGTACTGGCCACGCGGCGGCAGCTCGAACGGAGCGACCTCGCGCAGGAATTCATCGGGGATCTGGGTGATGATGCCCGCACCGTCGCCCGTGCCCGCGTCAGAGCCGACGGCTCCGCGGTGCTCGAGGTTGCGCAGCGCGTTCAGAGCGGCGTCGATGATGTCGTGGCCGGCGGTGCCGCGCATGGTGGCGACCATCGCGAGACCGCACGCGTCCTTCTCAGCGGCCGGGTCGTACATTCCCTGCGCCGTCGGTGCGCTGAGGAAGGGCACGACGGGGACCTGGGGCGAGGGCTGGGCGGAGGCCATGGAAACCGTCCTCACGGGGGTGATGGCTGATCGGGACGTCGCTGGCCCGCGGTGGTGGAGAAGAAGGGGCGACCCCCGATCGGGAGGGCCGCGGGTCTGCCTCAGCGCGAGCGTCGCGCGCCATCGGCGGTGCCTGCGCGACAACCTGCCCGCGACAGCGCTCGTGGCTGCGCCGCAGGAGAGCGGTCGTGCGGGTCTCGGGCAAGTGGGCGGCGGTTGCGGAGGCTCCGCGACCTCCGTCAGGTGCGGGAGACCGGCGGCTTCTCGGCGTCGATGCCGGAAGCAGGGGTGGTGGTGTCGGAGTCGGACTCGACGTCCTCGAATTCTATCTCAGCGGGAGCGGGCGTCCACTCGCGACCTGGCCGGTACGCCGACGGTTCGGCACCCGGGTGCTCGCGCTTCTGGATCACGACGATCAGGAGGCCGATCACCACCGCCAGCAGAGCAGCCCACACGTTCGTGCGGATGCCCAGGAAGAACTCGCTCGGGTCGATCCGGATCGACTCGAACCAGACGCGGCCGATGCCGTACCAGATGAGGTAGGCGGCGAAGACGGTCCCCCACTGCAGCGAGAGGCGACGCTCCAGCAGCAGAATGACGGCGATGCCGACGACGTTCCAGACGATCTCGTAGAGGAACGTCGGGTGAAAGAGCGTGCCCACCGCCAGCCCGACGGGGAAGGCGGGGTTGGTCGGCTCGATCTCGAGGCCCCAGGGCAGCGTGGTCGGCAGACCGAACAGCTCGTGGTTGAACCAGTTGCCGAGACGGCCGAGCGCCTGCGCGGCAAGCATGCCGGGCGCGAGGGCGTCGGCGAAGGTCCAGAAGCGGACACCCGTCCAGCGGCAGCCGATGAAGGCCCCGACCGCGCCGCCGATCAGGCCACCGAAGATCGCGTTGCCGCCGTTCCAGATGCGGATGACCTCCCACGGGTCGGCGCCGGCAGAGAAATAATCGCCGGGGTGAGTGAGCACGTGGTACGCCCGGGCGCCGACGATACCGAGCGGCACCGCCCAGATGATGATGTCGAGCACGACCCACGGCTCGGCGCCGCGGCGCTTCAGACGCTGGTTGGTCATGATCGTCGCCACGATGATCCCCGCGAGGATGCACAGTGCGTAAGTGTGGATCGCGAGCGTCCAGTTGCCGATCGTGAGGTCGTACTGACTCCACGCGTCGGGGGGGCTCGGGATGCTCAGCGGTACGGACACCGGTACTCGACCTTTCGACGGAGGGGGGTCCCCGGACACAGCTGAACCGTGCCCCGGCGGGCATCCCGATTGTAGCGGGAGGCGCTCAGCGCTCCGACCGGGTGCCCTCGGCGAGACTGCGAGCCGTCTCAGCGACGGCCTCGACGCCTCCGGAAGCGAGAGCGCGCACCAGAGCGGAACCGACGATTGCGCCGTCAGCGTAGGCGAGGATCTCGGCGACCTGCTCGCCGGTCGAGATGCCGAGACCGACGCACGCGCTCTCGGAGCCGGCGACGCGGAGCCGCTCGACGAGTGTGCGCGCGGCCGAGTCGACGTCGGTGCGCGCTCCCGTGATGCCCATCGTGGAGACGGCGTAGACGAATCCGCGGCTCTGCTCGACCGCTTGCCGCAGACGCGCGTCGGTCGAGGACGGTGCCGCGAGGAACACGCGATCGAGCCCCAGCCGCTCCGAGACCGCAAGCCACTCGGCGCCCTCGTCCGGGATGAGGTCGGGGGTGATGAGGCCGGAACCGCCCGCGTCGGCGAGGTCGGTCGCGAAACGCTCGACCCCGTATTGCAGCACGGGGTTGTAGTAGGTCATCACCAGAACTGGCACATCGACGCGCGCCCGGATCTCGCGGACCGCCTCGAAGCCGTGGCGCAGGCGGAAGCCACCGGCGATGGCGGCCTGGGTCGCCTCCTGGATCACTGGCCCGTCCATCACGGGATCGGAATAGGGCAGGCCCAACTCGATCGCGTCGACACCGTTCTCGGCCATCGCTACCGCGGCATCGATGCTCGTGGGCAGGTCAGGGAAGCCGACGGGCAGGTAGCCGATCAGCGCACCGGCCGCCTCCTGGTTTCGGCGCCGGACGGTCTCGGCGACACTCGGCCCCCGACCGCTCACGACTGCACCGCTCCCTGGTCCATCAGGCCGAAGTAGTGCGCGGCCGTGGTCATGTCTTTGTCGCCGCGACCGGAGAGGTTGACGAGAATGGTCGCCTGAGGCCCCAGCTCACGGCCGAGTTCGAGTGTGCCGGCGAGCGCGTGTGCGGACTCGATGGCCGGGATGATGCCTTCCGTACGGCTGAGCAGCATGAGCGCGTCCATCGCGGCGGAGTCGGTGACGGCGCGGTAGTCGGCACGCCCGATGCTGGCGAGCCAGGCATGCTCGGGGCCGATACCGGGGTAATCCAGGCCGGCCGAAATCGAATGAGACTCGATGGTCTGGCCGTCCTCGTCCTGGAGGAGGAAGCTGCGCGCGCCGTGCAAGACGCCGGGGCGGCCCTTGCTGATGGTCGCCGCGTGGCGCGGAGTGTCGATGCCGTCGCCGCCGGCCTCGAAGCCGACGAGGCGGACCTCGGGGTCGTCGAGGAACGCGTGGAAGATGCCCATCGCGTTCGAGCCGCCGCCGACGCACGCGGTGACGGCCGTGGGCAGGGCGCCGGTGAGCTCGAGGACCTGCTCGCGCGCCTCCTCGCCGATGATCTTTTGGAAGTCGCGCACGAGCGCCGGGAACGGGTGCGGGCCCGCGACCGTGCCGAAGATGTAGTTCGTCGTGCCGACGTTGGTGACCCAGTCGCGCATCGCGTCGTTGATCGCGTCCTTGAGGGTGCGTGAGCCGGTGGTGACGGGGATGACCTCGGCGCCGAGCAGACGCATCCGGGCGACGTTGAGGGCCTGACGCTCGGTGTCGACCTCGCCCATGTAGACAACGCAGTCGAGGCCGAAGAGGGCGGCGGCCGTCGCGGTCGCGACTCCGTGCTGGCCGGCTCCGGTCTCGGCGATGACCCGCGTTTTGCCGATCCGCTTCGTAAGCAGCGCCTGGCCGAGCACGTTGTTGATCTTGTGCGAGCCAGTGTGGTTGAGGTCTTCGCGCTTGAGGATGATCCGCGCGCCGCCGGCGTGCTCCGCGAAGCGCGGCACCTCAGTAATGATCGAGGGACGGCCGGTGTAGCTGCGGTGCAACTCCATCAGCTCGGCCGCGAACTCGGGGTCGACCTTGCTGCGCTCGTACTCGGCGCTCAACTCATCAAGCGCCTCGACGAGGGACTCGGGGACGTAGCGTCCGCCGAACTCGCCGAAATAGGGGCCGAGTTCATCCCGGAGTGCCATGGAGTACCGCCTTACGGGGGGTCAGATAGCCAGGAAACTGGCGAGAGTGGAGACCGGGTCGCCACCGGTGACGAGGGCTTCGCCCACGAGGACGACGTCGGCGCCCGAGCGGCGGTAGTGCGCAACGTCGTCGGCCGTCTTAACCGCCGACTCGGCCACCTTCACCGCACCGGCAGGGATCCGCTCGGAGAGCCGTCCGAAGAGGTCGCGGTCGAGTTCGAAGGTCGTGAGGTTCCGCGCATTCACACCGATGAGTCGCGCACCGAGGTCAACGGCACGCTCGAGTTCGTCGGCCGAGTGGGTCTCGACGAGCGGAGTCATCCCCAGCTCGAGCACGAGGGCGTGCAGCTCGGTGAGCAGGGGCTGCTCGAGCGCGGCGACAATCAGCAGGACGAGGTCGGCCCCGGCGGCGCGCGCCTCGAACACCTGGTAAGGCTCGGCGATGAAGTCCTTCCGCAGGACCGGGATCGAGACTCGCTCCCGGACCGCCTCCAGGTCGGCGAGCGATCCCTTGAAGCGGCGCTCCTCGGTGAGGACGCTGATCGCGCTCGCTCCGCCGCGCTCGTACAGCGCCGCCAGCTCGGCGGGGTCAGGGATATCGGCGAGGGCTCCACGAGAGGGGCTCGCCCGCTTGACCTCGGCGATGATCTTCACGCGCTCGGCGGGAGCGAGGGCAGCCAGCGCGTCAAGCGCGGGCTTGCGGGCGAGAGCTCGGGCCTCCACGACCTCGAGCGGGGCGCTCTCGCGGCGTCGAGCCGCGTCAGCCAGGGCACCGGCAGTCAGATCAGTGAGCATGTCAGACCCGCGCCTTCGGGTTGGCCTTCGCGCCATCGACGCCGTAACCCGCCTTGGCAAGGCCCATTCCTACGAGCAGGCCCACCACGACAAGGCCGGCGGAGAGCCACACGACCAGGGGCACGTCGAACCAGAACGCAATCGTGCCGATCGTGAAGCCGACCAGCATGATGACGACGGCCGTCCACGCTGCGGGCGAGTGGCCGTGGTTGTCGTCGTCGTGCTCGCTGCTCATGGTTCTCCTCCTGGGGGTGCATCGGAACGAGAGCAGTTTAGCCCGCAGCCTCCTGGGGCCCGGCACCACGGCGCTCCGTCGGGGGCGCGATGCCGACGCGTTCGCAACCGAGGTCACAGGGCGGCGAAGGGCCCGCAGGGACGACTCCCGACGCTGTCCACCTCGATTGCGAACGCCAACTCGGCGTCAGCGCGCGGAGGTCGGGTCGTCGCCGCGGGAAAGTTCGTCCCAGGAGATGACCGGGTCGATATCGCCGTCCTCGGTCGAGACTGTCGACGCGCCGTGGCCGTAGCCGTCAGCGGGCTCGAAGCGGGACGCGCCCTTCCTCGCGGAGCCCGGCCAACGACGCACCGTGACCAGTATTCCGACGCCGAGCAGGGCCGTGACTGCGCCGCAGAGCAGCGCGACGACCGGCCAAGCGGTCCAACTCGAGGAGGCGACGAGCGCCGCGACCGAGTGCTCGCCCGCTATCGCCGTCGCATCGGTGACCAGCGAGGCTCCCGCCCGCACCGGATCGGCCAGCGCCGTCGATGCGGCGAGGACCACGGAGCCACCGAGCACCACCTGCAGCACTCCGAGCACGACACGGAAGGCGGGCCCGGCGATGGCCAGAGCAGCCGCGAGAGCCAGGCCGGCGAGGGCGAGGGCCGAGAGCGCGGGAGCGGCGACCGTCCCGGCCACGTCGATCCGCTGGCCGTCGCCCTCGGGCGCCGCGAGAACGAGCGAGAACCACGGCTGGGTCGACGCAGTGAGTTCGAGCGCGGCCAGGAGCACGACCCCGAGGATCGCGGAGTACTTCAGGCGGCGCCCGCTCACTCGTGGACGCCGAGCGTGACTGGCGCGAGCGGATCCACGTCGAAGCAGGAGTGCTCGCCCGTGTGGCAGGCGGCGCCGATCTGCTCCACCTGCACGAGCAGAGTGTCGGCGTCACAGTCGAGCGCGGCTGCACGCACGTACTGCGCGTGGCCGGAGGTGTCGCCCTTCCGCCAGTACTCCTGCCGGGAGCGGGACCAGAAGGTGACCCGGCCCTCGGTGAGAGTGCGTCGGAGAGCCTCGCGGTCCATCCAGCCCAGCATCAGCACCTCGCCGGAGTCGTGCTGCTGGATGATCGCGGGGAGCAGCCCGGCGGCATCGAAGCTCGCACGGTCAAGGACGGCGGCGAGGTCGGCGGGGGTCATCGGACCTCGATCCCGGAGTCGCCAAGCGCTCGCTTGACGTCGCCGATGCTGAGTTCGCGGTTGTGGAAGACGGACGCGGCGAGCACGGCGTCGGCGCCCGCCTCGATCGCGGGGGCAAAGTGCCGGGCGGCGCCGGCGCCTCCGGAGGCGATCACCGGAACGCTACTCAGCTCGCGCACCGCAGCGATCAGCTCCAGGTCGAAGCCCTGCTTGGTGCCATCGGCGTCGATGGAGTTGACCAACAGCTCCCCCGCGCCACGCTCGATCGCCTCGGTCGCCCAGGCGAGGGCGTCGAGGGTGGTCTCGTGGCGACCGCCGTGGGTGGTGACGACAAAGCCGGAGGCCGCGGCGTCGCTCCGCTTGACGTCGAGCGAGAGCACGAGCACCTGCGCGCCGAAGACGTCGGCGATCTCGCCGAGGAGTTCGGGGCGGGCGATCGCGGCCGAGTTGACGCCCACTTTGTCGGCGCCGTGGGCGAGTAGGCGCGAGACATCCTCGGTGCTGCGGACGCCTCCGCCGACCGTGAGCGGGATGAAGACCTGCTCGGCGGTCGCTCGGACCACCTCGTAGGTGGTGGATCGGTCATCCACGGTGGCCGTGACGTCCAGGAAGGTCAACTCGTCGGCGCCCTGCTCGAAGTACAGACGGGCGAGTTCGACGGGGTCGCCGGCATCGCGCAGATTCTGGAAGTTGACGCCCTTGACGACGCGGCCGGCGGCGACGTCGAGGCAGGGGATGACGCGGACGGCGAGACTCATCGCTCCTCCTCGTTACAGGCGTGCGGCGTGGATCGAGGTGACCAGGATCGCGCGAGCGCCGAGGTCGTAGAGGCGGTCCATCACCTGGTTCATGTCGGTGCGCGGAACCATGACGCGCACGGCGACCCATTCTGGATCATGCAGCGGCGAGACGGTCGGCGACTCGAAGCCGGGAGCGAGCGCGGTGGCGCGCTCGAGCAGGGCGACCGGGCAGTCGTAATCGAGCAGCACGTACTGGCGTGCAACGAGCACACCCTGGAGGCGGCGCAGCAGCACCGGAATACCCTCTGGCTCCCCTGCGGCCGAGACGAGCACGGCGGTGGAGTCGAGGATGACCGGGCCGAAAATCTCCAGCCCCGCCTTGCGGAGCGTGGTGCCCGTCTCGACGACGTCGGCGATCACGTCCGCGACGCCGAGCTGGATTGCGGACTCGACCGCGCCGTCGAGGCGGATCAGCGTCACCTCGACGCCGTGCTCGCGGAGGAAGCGTCCGACGAGGCCGGGGTAACTGGTGGCGACACGGAGACCGTGTATCTGCGTGAGTTCGGTGTAGCGGCCTGCCGGACCGGCGAAGCGGAACGTCGAGTTCGCGAAGCCGAGGCTGGCGATCTCGCGCGCCTCGGAGCCGGAATCAATGAGGAGGTCGCGACCCGTCACTCCGACATCGAGGGCGCCGGAGCCGACGTAGGTCGCGATGTCGCGTGGCCGCAGATAGAAGAACTCGACGCCGTTGCGCTCGTCGACGACGTGCAGCTCCTTCGGGTCGCGGCGGCCGGAGTAGCCCGCCTCGGCGAGCATCTGGCCGGCAGTCTCCGACAGGGAGCCCTTGTTGGGGACGGCGACGCGCAGAAGTGCGCTGGCGAGGGTGGTGGTCACAGGACGTCCTTCAGGACTCGACGGTGGTTCGAGGGGCGGCACGGCTCCGCGGAAAGAATGTGGACGCGACGGCGCGGATCGGCGGCGCAGCCCGACGAGCGGGGCAGGACTCACAGATGTCGGTACACGTCGGCCGTCGTCAGGCCCTTGGCGAGCATGAGTACCTGGAGGTGATAGAGCAGCTGCGAGATCTCCTCGGCGGTGCGCTCGTCGCCCTCGTACTCGGCGGCCATCCACACTTCTGCGGCCTCCTCGACGATCTTCTTGCCGATGACGTGCACGCCAGCGTCGAGTTCGCGGACGGTGCCTGATCCTTCGGGACGGCTGGCGGCCTTCTCGCCCAGCTCGGCGAAGAGGTCGTCGAAAGTTTTCACCCTGGAAGTGTATACGGCGGCGAGAACGGCCCAACGCGGGGCACCGCTTGGCGGGGCTGTGTGCGATTCGCAGGAGTGTGTGCCATTCGCAGGCGTAAGTGCGATTCGCAGGAGTGTGTGCCATTCGCAGGGGATGCAGCCGCGGAAAGGCGTTTCGGCTTGTGGAACGGGGAGGACAGCGCGGATCCCCTGCACATCGCACGTGTGCCGACGAGCGGAGGCGTCAGTGCCGGTGCTCGGTCGCGGTGTCGCGCAGGGCTGCGATCGCCGCCTCCGGGTCGTCGGCGCCGAAGACTGCGGAGCCGGCGACGAAGGTGTCGGCCCCCGCCTCCGCCGCGATCTCGATCGTGCCCGGGGCAATGCCTCCGTCGACCTGCAGCCACACGTCGAGTCCGGTGCGGTCGACGATATGGCGGAGCGTGCGCAGTTTGGGCATCGTCTCCGCCAGAAACGACTGCCCGCCGAAGCCCGGCTCGACGGTCATGACGAGGACCTGATCGAACTCGGGCAGCAGATCGAGGTACTCATCCACCATCGTCCCGGGCTTGAGCGCCAAGCCCGCGCGTGCGCCGATCTCGCGAAGACGTCGAGCGAGGGCGACGGCGTCGTGCGCGGCCTCGGCGTGGAAAGTGACCGAGAAGGCGCCGGTCTCGGCGTAGTCGGGGGCCCATCGGTCCGGGTCCTCAATCATCAGATGCACGTCGAGCGGGCGGGGCGAGACGTCCTGGAGGCGCTGCACCATCGTCAGCCCGAAGGTCAGGTTCGGCACGAAATGGTTGTCCATGACGTCGACGTGCACCAGATCCGCCCCGGCGATACGTTGCAGCTCGGCCTCAAAATTCACGAAGTCGGCGGCCAGAATACTGGGACTGATCCGTGCACGCATGCCTCCACCCTAAACGCCCACCCCCGCCCTCCTCCCCGCCGCGAGATGCCTCTTGAGTACGTGACGCCCCGAAGAACATGCACCCCACAGGCATCTCGCGCGGCGCAGTCAGCGGAGGCGGAGGAGCTGGATGAACATCGCGTCGGTGCCATGGCGGTGCGGCCAGAGCTGCACATGAAGCGTGCCGTCCGGGAGCGGGAGCGGAGCGGACGTCACGCCCCGCAGCACCGCGGGGGTGTCGACGAGTTCGAGCGCGTGCCGCTCCTGGGCGAGCGCCAACACTCGTCGCGTCTCCCCCAGGTGCGGCGAGCAGGTGACATACGCAAGGAGTCCGCCGGGCGCCAGCGCCCTGATGGCGGAGTCGAGCAGCTCGCCCTGAAGCGTCGCGAGCTGCTCGACGTCGGAGGCGGCCTTGCGCCACCGCGCCTCCGGTCGACGCCGCAATGCCCCGAGGCCGGTGCAGGGCGCGTCGAGCAGGATGCGGTCGAAGGCGCCCGGCTGCTCGTCGCCGAGCGTGCGTCCGTCGCCGGTGCGCACCTCGACGGAGGGATCGACGGCCACCAGGGCCCTCCGCACCAGACCTGCGCGCCCCGGCACAACCTCGTTGGCGAGCAGCGTCGCTCCCTGAGTACGTGCCTCCGCCGCGAGCAGCGCCGCCTTGCCGCCCGGACCGGCACACAGGTCGAGCCAGCGCTCGCCGGCCTGCGCCGGGCGGGCCCGCGAGAGCGTGAGAGCGGCGAGCTGCGAGCCCTCGTCCTGCACGCGGACACGACCCTCGTGCACGGCGGGGACCGCCTCAGGGTCGCCGCCCGATCCGGTCATGCCGAGTGGAGAGAAACGGTCCGGTTCGGCGTTGGGGACGTCGTCCGCCGAGGCGAGCCCGGGCAGCGCCACCAGGTTCACCCGGGGCGCGGCGTTGTCGGAGTCGAGAAGCGCCTCGAGCTCGTCCGCCGCTCCCTCCGCGGCGAGGGCCCGGCGCAGCGCGCGCACGATCCAGACGGGATGCGAGCTGAGCGCGGCGATCCGGTCATCCCCCGAAGTCGCGGCAACCGAAACCCGCTCGCGCCACTCCTCAGCGCTCGAGCGGGAGACCGTCCGCAGCACTGCGTTCGCGAACGCAACAGCACCGCGGGAGGAACCCGCCGCAACCAGCGCGACGCTCTCGTTCACGGCCGCGTGCGGAGCCACCCGGGTCGCTAGGAGCTGGTGCACGCCCAGGCGCAGCGCGTCGAGCACCGAAGCGTCGATACTCTCAACCGCGCGTGCCGAGGCGAGGGCGATCACCCGGTCGTAGTAGCCGGACATGCGCAGCGTGCCGTAGCAGAGCTCGGTCGCGAGAGCGGCGTCCGCCGGCGAGAGGTCGGCCGCACGAATGCGGGCGGGCAGCACCAAATTCGCGTACGCGTCCGATCCGCTCACCGCGAGCAGCACGTCGTAGGCGACGTGCCGGGCGGGAGCGGCGTCGCGACGCGCACTCACGAGAGCACCGTGCTCTCGCGCAGGCCTCGCGCCCAGTCGACTCCGGGCATCGGCATCTTCCCGGCGGGCTGGACGGTGACGAGTTCCACGACGCCGTCACCCGTGCCGACCAGCGCACGCCGGGAGTCGAGCCGGACGGCCCCCGGTTCGAGCCTGCCCTCGGCGGCGCGGAGGGCAAGCACCTTGAGACGCACGTCCCCGATGGCGGTCGAGGCGCCGGGTTCGGGCGTCACGCCGCGGACCAGAGCGAGGACCTGCGCGGTGGGCAGGCTCCAATCGACCCGGCCGTCAGTGACATCGAGCTTGGGAGCGAATGTGACCTCGCCTGTCTGCGGCGCCGCGACCGCGCTGCCCTCCGCCAGAGCCTCGACCACGCCGAGGGTGAGGTCGGCTCCCCCGCGGGCGAGCACCTCGAGCAGCTCCCCCGCCGTCCGCTCCCCCGCCTCCTCTGCCAGCTCGGCGTAGACGTCGCCGGCATCGAGTTCGGCAACGAGCTGGAACACACTCGCGCCGATCCGCGTCTCACCGGCCATGAGGGCGCGCTGCACCGGAGCGGCCCCGCGCCAGCGCGGCAGAAGCGAGAAGTGCAGGTTGATCCAGCCGAGCCGCGGCACCGCCAGCAGCCGAGCGCGGACGAGGCCACCGTAGGCGACGATCACGCCGAGGTCCGGCGCGAGTTCCGCGATCCGATCGGTCGTCTCCTCGTCGAGGCGGTTCGCGCGAAGGATCGGGATCCCTAACTCCTGAGCGGCAACGGCCACCGACGAAGGGGTCAGCACGCGCTTGCGGCCGGCCGGGGCGTCGGCCCGCGTAATCACGGCGACGACCTCGTGCGCGGACGCGGCGAGGGCACGGAGGGTCGGGACGGCTGCGGCGGGGGTGCCGGCGAAGACGAGGCGCACGGGGTTCTCCAGGAGCGTCAGAGGATGTCGGGATCGTCGAGGCGGACCCGCAGCTTCGGGGCCGGCCGGAAGCGGCCAGGCGTGGTAGGCGGTCGGCGACGCCGCGTCGCATTGCGGATGACGGCGGACCGGAGGCGCGCGGCCACCTCCGCACCGCGAGCGTAGTCGAAGCGCACGATGGCCCGAACCGAGCCGTCCTCGAGGCCGACCGGGCCAAGCACCTCGTGGCGGTCGCTCTCGTCGAGCGCCTCGAGTGCCTCCTCCACGGCGTGCGCGTCACCCGTCACCGTCGCGAGTCGAACAGCGGGCGGAAAACGCAGGGACCGCCGCTCGTACAGCTCCGCACGGAGGTACTCCGCCTGCCGCCAGGTTGCGAGCGCGGTGGCGAGTCGGCCGCCGACTCCGACCAGCAGCACGGGAGCGCCGGGGCGGGCGAGCGCGGCAGCGTTCGACCACGTGCGCAGCGCGTCGTCGGCCACCCGCAGGCTCTCGCGCGCCAGCATCCGCTCGCCATCGAGCAGAAGGATTGCGTGGTATCCGCCCTCGGCTCGCGGCTCCGCGCCGCGGGTCGCGACCACGAGCGCTGGCTCGTCCGGGAGGGTCAGTACCGGTCGCTGGCCGTCGGCGACGATGACTTTGACGCCCGGGAAAGCCCGGCCCAGCTCCTCCGCGGTGCGACCGGCGCCGAGCGAGACGAGGCGCAGGTTCGTGCCCTCGCAGACCGAGCAGGTCCACTCGGCCGCGATCAACCCGCACCAGCCACAGCTTGGGCGCCCGCCCTCAGCGTGCACGGCGAGCGGACCCTGACAGCGGTTGCAGCGTGCGACCGTGCGGCAGCGGGCGCACGCGACGACCGGCGCGTAGCCGGGACGCGCGACCTGCACCAGCACGGGACCGGAGTCGAGCCCCTTCCGCGCTTCGCGCCAGGCCGACGAGGGGATACGCGCGCCGGCGTCATGCTCGTCGGCCGCCCACTGCTGTGCTGTCGGTACCACGTGCGGGCGCCGAGCGGGCCGAGGCTCGACCTCGGCAACGAAGCCGATCTCGACCAGCCGTTCGACCTCGACCGTGCGCGTATTGCCGAGCACAACCAACCCCGCTCCGCTCTGCTCCTGCCGCACGAGGGCGACGTCTCGAGCATGCGCATACGGCGCTAGCGGCTCGGCGAACAGCGGGTCCCCGTCGTCCCAGAGTGCGATCAGACCGAGGACGGCAGAGGGCGCGTAGAGCACCGAGCGGTTGCCGACAACGATCCGGGGGCCGGGATCCAGGCAGCGCACGAAAGCGGCGTAGCGCTCGGCGCCCTTCTGCCGCGCATCGAGCCGCACCACCGCCTCCGCCGGAACGAGGGCGGCGAGGGCGAGTTCGAGCTGCTCCTGGTCGCGGTAATCGGGAACCGCGAGGATCACATCGCGCCCGGCCGCGAGAGCGTCGCGCGCGAGCTCGGCCAGCGTGACGGCCCAGCCGCCCACCCAGGCTTGGGAAGGCAGCTGCACCGGTGTCGGGATGGCCCCGACAGCCAGGCGCGCCCCGTCCACGAGGCCCGCGAAGGCGTCGGCGGCGTACCCCGTCACTCCGCTCGCCTCGAGCGTAGGAGTCGTGGGCGCGGGAGTCGTGGGCGCCGGACCTGCCGCGAGGCGCGCCTTTTCGACCCGCACATGCCGACGCGGGACGGCGAGGCGCAGCACATCGCTCGCTCCGCCTGCGGCGCGGTCGGCGACCCGCCGCGCGAGCGCCCAGACCTCGGGCGTCAGCACGACAAGCGGCGAGACCAGCTCCTCAATCTCGCTGAGCGCGCCGACATGCTCCGACCCCGCTCCCGTCTCGACGACGATGGCGTCGGCGATCCGCCCGCCGGTCCGCAGTGGGACGCGCACGCGGACGCCGGGCCGCACCTCGGCGCGCATCCGCTCCGGCACCGCGTAGTCGAGGAGCCGGTCGAGCTGCGGGAGCGGCGAGTCCAGGAGCACCCGCGCGACACCGTTGCTCGGGACTGTCGCCATGGCCGCCGCTTCGGAGCCCGCTACGAGAGGCCCGCGGCGGAGCGCAGGTCGTCGACGCGGTCGAGACGCTCCCAGGTGAAGTCGGGAAGCTCGCGGCCGAAGTGGCCGTAGGCCGCGGTCTGCGCATAGATCGGGCGGAGCAGGTCGAGCGCGTGGATGATCGCGGCCGGGCGCAGGTCAAAGACCGAGCGGATCGCCGCGGTGATCGTCTCGTCCGAGACAGTGCCGGTGCCGAAGGTCTCGACGTAGAGGCCGACGGGCGCGGCCTTGCCGATCGCGTAGGCAACCTGCACTTCCATTCGGGAGGCAAGACCCGCGGCGACCGCGTTCTTCGCGACCCAGCGCATCGCATAGGCCGCCGAGCGGTCCACCTTCGACGGATCCTTACCCGAGAATGCGCCGCCACCGTGACGGGATGCCCCTCCGTAGGTGTCGACGATGATCTTGCGGCCGGTGAGCCCGGCATCGCCCTGAGGGCCGCCGATCTCGAAGCGGCCGGTCGGGTTGATCAGCAGGCGCACCGCGGAGGAGTCGAGGTCGACGGTCTCGAGGACGGGGCGGATGACGTGTGCCTCGATGTCCGCGTGGATGGTCTCGGTGCTGACGTGCTCGGCGTGCTGGGTTGAGAGCACGACGGTGTCGATGGTCGAGGGGGTGGTGCCGTCGTAGCCAATGGTGACCTGGGTCTTCCCATCCGGCCGGAGGTAGTCGAGCTCGCCCGACTTGCGCACGGCCGCGAGCCGCTCGGCCAGGCGGTGCGAAAGCCAGCTGGGCAGCGGCATGTACTCGGGGGTCTCGTCGGTCGCGTAGCCGAACATTAGACCCTGGTCGCCTGCGCCCTGGCGGTCGAAAGCGTCCTCCCCCGCCTCGGACGAGCGAACCTCGAGCGCCGTATCGACACCCGCGGCGATCTCGGGCGATTGCTGGCCGATCGAGACCGAGACGCCGCACGAGCGGCCGTCGAAACCCTTGTCGGAGGAGTCGTAGCCGATCTCGACGATCGTCTCGCGGACAATCCTTGGAATCTCGACATAGCCGGTGGTCGAGACCTCACCGGCCACATGCACGAGCCCGGTGGTGACCAGCGTCTCGACCGCGACCCGGCTGTGCGGGTCCTCGCGCAACAGGGCGTCGAGGATGCGGTCCGAGATCTGGTCGCAGATCTTGTCCGGGTGGCCCTCGGTGACCGACTCGGAGGTGAACAGGCGGAGGGGACCGGAGATCATGCTTCTCTTCTCATCCCGGCACCGTGCGGGCCGGGGTCGTTCGTGCCGGGGTCGGCGGGACGGGCAGGCGCTCGGCGTCTCGGCGAGCGGGTCGGAGAGGCCTAGCGCGCGACCACGTCGAGGACGCGATCAGCCACCGAGGCCTTGCTGCCGGAAGCCTCGCTCACTATATCGCCGGCTCGATCGAGCACCACGACGGTATTGCTGTCGCTCTGGAAACCCTCGGCCCAGCCGACCCTGTTGACGACGAGCAGGTCGCAACCCTTCCGCGCAATCTTGGCGCGGCCGAGCTCCAGCATCGCTTCGCGATCGGGCTCGGTCTCGGCGGCAAAGCCGACGACGAGCTGTCCCTGTCGCTTGACGGCGGCGATTTCGGCGAGGATGTCTGGATTCTTGATGAGTTCGAGGGTTAGCCGGTCGCCCTGCTCTTCCTTGGTGATCTTCGCGTCGGCGACCGCGGCGGGCCGGTAGTCGGCGACGGCTGCGGCCATGATGACGATGTCGGCGTCCGCAGCCGCAGCGAGGGCCGCCTCCCGCAGCTCGAGCGCCGTGCCCACCTGCTGCACCGACATGCCCTGCGGAGTCTCGATGTCAAGGTTGGCCGCGAGGAGGGTGACCCGCGCCCCGCGTGCGGCCGCGGCTAGCGCCAGCGCGACGCCCTGGCGCCCGCTGGAGCGGTTGCCGACGAAGCGCACCGGGTCCAGCGGCTCGCGGGTGCCACCGGCGGTCACGAGCACCCGCAGGCCGTCGAGGTCACGGCGCGCGCCTGCCGCGCGCGCCTGGATGGCAAGCGCCTCCGCGACGATCGTCTCCGGCTCCTCCATCCGTCCGGGCCCCGAGTCGGCACCGGTGAGGCGGCCGACCGCCGGGCCGATCACGTGCACCCCGCGCGAGCGGAGGGTTGCCATGTTCGCGACGGTCGCGGCGTTCTTCCACATCTCGGTGTGCATCGCCGGAGCGACGACCAGCGGCGCGGTGCTCGCAAGCACCGTGTTGCCGAGCAGGTCGTCGGCGAGCCCCGCGGCGAGCTTGGCGAGGGTATGCGCCGTCGCCGGAGCGATCACGATGAGATCGGCGGCCTGGCCGATCGCGACGTGCCGCACCTCGGCGACCCCCTCGTAGAGATCGGTATGCACGGGATTTCGGGAGATCGCTTCGAGCGTCGGCTTACCGACGAAGCGCAGCGCCGCCTCCGTCGCGACAACGTGCACGTCGTGCTCGGCGAGGACCAGCGCGCGCACGACTCCGACTGCCTTATACGCGGCGATGCCACCGGTGATGCCGACGACGACGGTGAGCCGCCGAGCGGCCTTACGGGAGGAGCGCACCCGAGCCGGATTACTCGGCGAGGGGCTGGGCGACGAGCTTGTCCTCGTTGATCTCGTGCAGCGCGACCGAGAGGGGCTTGTCGTCGATGGTGGAGTCAACCAGCGGGCCGACGTTGTCGAACAGGCTGCCCTCATGAAGGTCGGCGTAGTAGTCGTTGATCTGACGCGCACGCTTGGAGGCGAAGATCACCAGCGCGTACTTGGAGTCGACCTTCGAGAGCAGCTCGTCGATGGGCGGGTCGATGATGCCGAGGTTGTTAGCCATGAGGGTCTCCTTGCGGGGCGCCTAGGGCGCCGATCTGCGGCTCCGAAACGGCCCCACGACTCCGGAGGGCGGGGCCCTGCGGAGTCTGGGAGGTCGACCCGGAAATGGTCGGTGGCCCGGGCTCAGCGACCCGGATCAGCGGGGACGCCATCGGCACGAGGCGACATCAATTCTACGACCTCTCGGGCGGCTTCGGGCACGGTCGTGTTAATGACGGCGACATCGAACTCGTCCTGCGCGGCCAATTCGACCTTCGCCGTGGCCAAACGGCGCTCCTGCTCTTCGGCGCTCTCGGTGCCGCGGCCGACCAGACGGCGCACCAGCTCGTCCCAGCTGGGGGGCAAGAGGAAGACGAGCCGAGCTTCCGGCATCCGCGCACGGACCTGTCGCGCGCCCTGAATATCGATCTCGAGCATGACCTGGCGGCCCTGCTCCAGTGCAGTCTCGATCGGGCCGCGCGGCGTGCCGTAGCGGTACGCGTTGTGGACGACGGCGTACTCGAGGAACTCCCCCGCCTCGACCATCCGGTCGAACTCGGCGTCGTCGACGAAGTAGTAGCTCACCCCGTCGACCTCGCCGGGCCGCGGTGCCCGAGTGGTCGCCGAGACCGAGAGCAGCACGTCGGGGTAGTTCTCGCGGATGTAGGTCGAGACCGTGCCCTTGCCGACTGCGGTCGGACCGGCGAGCACCAGTAGGCGGTTGCGGTCGGAGCGGCGCTGGCGCGACTCACGCTCCTGGAGGAAGGAGCGCAGGCCCTCGACCTGGCGCCGACCGAGACCGCCGAGCCGCTTCGAGTCCGCGATGTGCAACTGCTCCATCACCCGCGGCGTCTTGACCACGCCGAGAGCCGGCACCGCCCGCAGCAGCTCGCTGACCCGCATCCGCCCCTCGATCCCGAGCGGCTCGGCCTGAGCGGCGGCGAGTACCGAACTCGCCGACCGATGGCCGGAGGCGACCGCCTTCTTCACCACAGCGCGTGCGCGGCGGGCGGCGACGGCGGCTTCGGAGGCGGCGCGCCGGTCGACCTCCGGCGGTGATGCTCGGCGGACGGCGGGCACGACCTGCGTGCACAGCTCGTGCGCCGCATCGGATCCGGGAACGGGGCTGACGGCTTCAGCGGACACGGCTCTCCTGGATGTCGGTGGCGCGGCGGTCGATCTCGGCGGCGATCCCCTCGGGACCGGCGCTGAGGACACTGCGCGACTCACTGATGATGGTGCTGACGCTCATCGCCCCGAACAGCCGACGTGCGTCCGCCACGGCAGCGCCCTGGTGGCCAAAGCCCGGTGCGAGCACCGGGAGTGCGGGCCGGAGCGGCTCGCCGGTGCCGATGCCGTAGTCGCCCAGGGCGAGTGTGGCGCCGAGCACCACGCCGATCGAGCCGATCGGCGAGCGCGCGTGTCCCTCGTTCCAGAATGCCACGTCCGCCAGAACGGCGCGCGCCACCGTCGTCCCTACGCGCTCACCGTCCTGAACCACCGCGCGCTGCACGGGGCGCGCCTCCGGATTCGAGGTGGCCGCGAGCACGAAGACGCCCTTGCCCGCCGCTTCCGCCAGAGCGAGCATTCCCTCCAGCGAGCCGAGGCCTTGGTAGGCGGCGGCGGTCATGGCATCGGCCTCGAGCGGCGAGCCGGGGCTCAGCCATGCCTCGGCATAGGCGGTCACGCTGGTTCCGATGTCGCCGCGCTTCGCATCGGCGATCACGAGCAGCCCGGCTGCCCGCGCGTCGGAATGCACCCGTTCGAGGGCGGCGTAGCCGGCGGAGCCGTGGCGCTCGAAGAACGCGACCTGCGGCTTCACGATGCCGACGCGGCCCGCGGCGGCCTCGACGACGGTTCGGCCGAAGCTCTCCAGCCCGGCCGCGTCGTCGGCCAGCCCCCACGCGTCGAGGAGGAACGCGTGCGGGTCGATCCCGACGCAGAGCTGTCCATACGCGGCGAACACCGCCTCCAGGCGTGAGCCGAAGGAGGCGGTGCCCGCCGCGTCGGCGCTCACTCCGTCCGCTCCGCGCGGCGCAGCGCGTAGTCCTGCAGGCTCGTCACCTCGAACGGCTCGTTCGCGGCATCGAGCGAGGCGACGGCGGCCGCGAGCTGCGCGATCGTGGTGAAGAGCGGCTTGTCGGCGGCGACCGCGGCGGCGCGGATCTCGTAGCCGTCGGCGCGGGTCGCTCCTCCGCTGGGAGTGTTGATCACGACGTCCACTTCGTCACGATTGACCAGCTCGACGATCGAGGGAGCGTCGTCCTCGACCGTCTCGCTGTACTTGCGCACGACGCGGGCCTGGATGCCGTTGCGGTTCAGCACCTCCGCAGTGCCCTCGGTCGCGAGGATCTCGAAGCCGAGTTGGCGCAGGCGCAGCGCCGGCAGCACGATCGCCCGCTTGTCGCGGTCGGCGACCGAGATGAACACGGTGCCGCTCGCGGGCATACCGCCGTAGGCCGCCTCCTGACTCTTGGCGAAGGCGCGCGGGAAGTCGCGGTCGATCCCCATCACCTCGCCCGTGGAACGCATCTCGGGACCGAGCAGGGAGTCGACGATCTGGCCCTCCTTGGTGCGGAAACGCTTGAACGGCAAGACGGCCTCCTTGACGGCAATGGGCGAATCCATGGGGACGTCGGAGCCGTCGCGCTCAGGGAGAAGCCCCTCAGCCTTCAACGCCGCGATGCTCTCGCCGACCATCACCCGCGAGGCGGCCTTCGCGAGCGGGATGCCGAGCGCCTTCGAGACGAACGGCACCGTCCGGGAGGCGCGCGGGTTCGCCTCCAGCACGTAGAGCACGCCCTGGCCGATCGCGAACTGCACATTGAGCAGGCCGCGGACGCCGACGCCCTCGGCGATGGCACGTGTCGCCTCGCGCACCTGGTCGATCTGGCGGCGGCCGAGCGTCACCGGAGGCAGAGTGCAGGCCGAGTCGCCGGAGTGGATGCCGGCCTCCTCGATGTGCTCCATTACCCCGCCGATGTAGAGCTGCTCGCCGTCGTAGAGAGCGTCGACGTCGATCTCGATCGCGTCATCGAGGAAGCGGTCGACCAGGAGCGGGTGCGTCTGGTCGATGATGCCCTCGCCGGCCATCCGCTCGAAGTAGTCCTCGAGCTGCGGGGTGCCGTAGACGATCTCCATGCCGCGGCCACCGAGCACGAACGACGGGCGAACCAACACCGGGTAGCCGATCTCGACCGCCACGGCACGGGCGCCGTCGAGGTCCGTGGCCGTGCCATTGCGTGGAGCGAGCAGGCCGGCTTGGTCGAGGATGCGCGAGAAGGCGCCGCGCTCCTCCGCGAGGTCGATGTTCGCGGGAGTGGTGCCGAGAATCGGCACGCCGGCCGCCTCGAGCCCTGCCGCGAGGCCCAGAGCGGTCTGGCCGCCCAACTGCACGACGACGCCGACCAGCTCGCCGGACTGCGACTCCGCGTGGATCACCTCGAGCACGTCCTCGAGCGTCAGCGGCTCGAAGTAGAGGCGGTCGGAGGTGTCGTAGTCGGTCGAGACCGTCTCGGGGTTGCAGTTGATCATGATCGTCTCGAAGCCCGCGGCCGAGAGCGCGAACGAGGCGTGCACGCAGGAGTAGTCGAATTCGACTCCCTGCCCGATGCGGTTGGGGCCGGAGCCGAGGATGACGACCTTGCGGCGGTCGGCGGCGACGACTTCCGTCTCCTCGTCGTAGGAGGAGTAGTGGTACGGCGTGAGCGCGGGGAACTCCCCCGCGCAGGTGTCGACGGTCTTGTAGACGGGGCGGACGTCGAGCGCGTGGCGCGTGTGACGCACCTCGTCCTCCTCGAGGCCGCGGAGTTCGGCGATCTGCGCGTCCGAGAAGCCGTGGTCCTTCGCCAGGCGGAGCAGCCCCGCGTCCAGTCCGTCGCGCTCGCGCACCAGCTCCGCGATCTCGTTGATCAGCACGATCTGGTCGAGGAACCACGGGTCGATCTTCGTCGCCGCGAACGCCTGCTCGACGCTCGCTCCAAGGCGCAGCGCCTGCTGCACCGTCACGATGCGGCCGTCGGTCGGCGTCTTCGCGATCTCCAGCAGCTCGTCCACCGAGCGCTCCTCGCTGCCCCAGTGGAACGACGAGCCGCGCTTTTCCAGCGAGCGGAGCGCCTTCTGGAGCGCCTGCGCGTAGTTGCGGCCGATCGCCATCGCCTCGCCGACCGATTTCATCGTTGTCGTCAGCGTCTTGTCGGCGGCCGGGAACTTCTCGAACGCGAACCGCGGCACCTTGACGACCACGTAGTCCAGCGTCGGTTCGAAGCTCGCCGGGGTCACCTTGGTGATGTCGTTCGGGATCTCGTCGAGGCGGTAGCCGATGGCGAGCTTCGCGGCGATCTTGGCGATCGGGAAGCCGGTCGCCTTCGACGCGAGAGCGGAGGAACGGGAGACCCGCGGATTCATCTCGATCACGATGATCCGGCCGTCGGCGGGGTCGATCGCGAACTGGATGTTGCAGCCGCCGGTGTCCACCCCCACATCGCGGATGATGCGAATGCCGATGTCGCGCAGCTTCTGGTATTCGCGGTCGGTCAGGGTGAGCGCCGGGGCGACCGTGATCGAGTCGCCGGTGTGCACTCCGACCGGATCGACGTTCTCGATCGAGCAGACGACGACCGTATTGTCGGCGGTGTCGCGCATCAGCTCGAGCTCGTACTCCTTCCAGCCGAGGATCGACTCCTCGAGCAGAACCTCGGTGGTGGGGCTCTGGTGCAGGCCGTCGCCCACCATCCGCACCAACTCCTCGCGGGTGTAGGCGAAGCCGGAGCCGAGACCACCCATGGTGAAGGACGGGCGAATGACGAGCGGATAGCCGAGGTCGTCGGCGATGTCTATCGCCTCCTCGACCGTGTGCGCGATGGAGGACTTGGCGACGTCGGCGCCCGCGTCGAGCACCAGCTGTTTGAAGATCTGGCGGTCCTCGCCGCGATTGATCGCCTCGAAGCTCGCGCCGATCAGCTCGACGTCGTACTTCTCGAGAATCCCGAGGTCGTGCAGCTGGATGGCCGCGTTCAGCGCGGTTTGACCGCCCAGGGTCGGCAGGATCGCATCGGGCCGCTCCTTGGCGATAATCGCTTCGATGGCCTTTGGAGTGATCGGCTCCACATAGGTGGCGTCGGCAAAGTCGGGGTCGGTCATGATCGTCGCCGGATTGGAGTTGACGAGGATCACGCGCACCCCCTCAGCGCGCAGCACACGACAGGCCTGGGTGCCCGAGTAGTCGAATTCGACGGCCTGCCCGATGACGATCGGGCCGGAGCCGATGACCAAAACGCTCTGAATGTCTTCCCTGCGCGGCATCAGTTCTGGTCTCCCGTGGTGGTGGTGGCGCCGCCCTGCTCAGCCGTGCGCTGCACGACCATCGCCCGGAAGCGGTCGAAGAGGTAGTTGGAGTCGTGCGGGCCGGCCGCCGCCTCCGGGTGGTACTGCACCGAGAAGGCGGGGATGTCAAGGCACCGCAGCCCCTCCACGACCGAGTCGTTGAGGGAGTAGTGGCTGACCTCGACACGGCCGAAACCCTCGGGCGAATCGAGTTCGCCCTCGAGCGGCGCGTCCACCGCGAAGCCGTGGTTCTGCGAGGTGATCTCGACGCGACCGGTGAGCTTGTCGAGCACGGGCTGGTTGATCCCGCGGTGGCCGAACGGGAGCTTGTAGGTGCCGAAGCCGAGCGCGCGGCCAAGCAGCTGATTACCGAAACAGATCCCGAAGAAGGGCAGGTCGGCGCGCAGCGTGGTGCGCAGGAGTTCCACGTGGCGATCCGAGGCTTCGGGATCGCCAGGGCCGTTCGAGAAGAAGAGTGCGGACGGGTCGAGCGCGAGCACCTGCTCCGCCGTCACCGACTCCGGGAGGACGTGCACGTCGAAACCACGCTCCGAGAGGTACCTGACGGTCGAGGTCTTCACGCCGAGGTCGATCACCGCGACCGAGCCGACGCGCTCGCCGCGGGCGGGGACCGTGTACTGCTGGTCGGTCGACACGGCGGAGGAGAGGTTCAACCCCTGCATCTGCCGGCCGCCGAGGACCAGCGCGAGCTGCTCGTCTTCGCCCAGCGCCACGTCCTCTCCCGAGAACACCCCGGCGCGCATCGACCCGGCCGAGCGGATATGGCGGGTGATCGCTCGGGTGTCGACGCCCGAGATCCCGACGATCCCGTCGGCCTCCAGATCGTCGTCGAGCGAGCGCTGCGCGCGGAAATTGGACACGACGCGGGAGGGATCGCGCACGACGTAGCCGGCGACCCAGATGCGCCGCGACTCCCTGTCCTCGTCATTGGTTCCGGTGTTGCCGATGTGCGGCGCGGTCTGCACGACGATCTGGCCGGCGTAGCTCGGGTCGGTCAGCGTTTCCTGGTAGCCGGTCATGCCGGTCGCGAAGACGATCTCACCCAGGGTGCGGCCTCGGGCGCCGTAGGCCTGACCCCGGAATCGTCGCCCGTCCTCGAGGACGAGGACGGCGGTGGGTTCGGTGCTGAGGCGTGTCGTTGGCACGGACTAAGAGCCCTTCTGGGTCGTGTCGGGGCCGCCATCGGCGGTTCCGGGGCGGGAGGGGGAATCGGGGGCGGCGAGGCGCTGCAGTTCGGTGACCAGGTGCGCGCGGAGGGCCGGCTCGGCCACGCGGAGGTAGCTGTCGACACTCTCGTCGCCGCGCGGGGACCACGAGATGACGAGCAACCCGCCTTCCTCGACCACGCGGTCGATGACGTAGCTGCCCTGGCCGGCTCCACGCAGGAGAGCCGCGGGGATCACGGTCTCGCGCTCGCCGACGGGGGCGATCACGACTCCGCGCTCGTGCAGGCGCAGCGTCGCCCGACCGCGAAAGCCGAGCCCCGGCAGCACGACGCGCTCGAGAGGCTGCTCGAACCGGGTCGTGGCCACATACGGGAGTTCGACGCGCTCGACCTCGGCGCCCAGAGCGGAGGCGAGCACCGGCTCCGGAGCAAGGTCGGCGGAGCGGCGACGCCGAGAGCGCCACGAGAGAAGCATCCCGACGAAGACGAGGACAACGACCACGGCAATGATGATCGTGATCGCGGCCCTATCCACGGGAGGCCTTCGCGGCGGCGGCGACAACGGCGGAGTCGACGAGTTCGCCGTCGAGCACGGTCGGGTAGCCCCGGTGCAGCGTCGCGACGACGCGGCCCGGCAGCTCGCGGCCCAGGTACGGCGAGTTGCCACTGCGGCCGCGCAGGTCGCCGGCCGAGAAGCGGCGGCGAACCTCCGGGTCGTAGAGCACGACGTTCGCGGCGGCACCGACGACGAGGCCCCGGTCGTAGCCGTTCAGCCGGCCAATTCGGGCGGGGGCGGAGGACAGCACGCGCCCGACGTCGGCCCAGCTCATCCGGCCGTCCTCGATGACGGCGGCGTGCACGACGCTCAGCGCGCTCTCGAGGCCGACCATGCCGAACGCGGCGGCGTCCCACTCGCAGTCCTTCGCCTCGACCGGGTGCGGGGCGTGGTCGGTCGCGACGATGTCGATCGTCCCGTCCGCGAGAGCTTCACGCAGCGCGAGCACATCCTCGTCGCGGCGCAGCGGAGGGTTCACCTTGAAGCGAGCGTCGTAGCTCGGGCCGTCCTGCCCGGCGACCGCCTGCTCGGTGAGCAGCAGGTGGTGCGGAGTGACCTCGGCGGTCACGTCGATCCCGCGCGCCTTCGCCCAGCGAATGACGTCGACCGAGCCCGCGGTCGAGACGTGGCAGACGTGCAAGCGCGAGCCAACGTGCTCGGCGAGGAGCACGTCGCGCGCGATGATCGCCTCCTCCGCCACGGCCGGCCAGCCCTGGAGCCCGAGAGCGCTAGACACGGCTCCCTCATTCATCTGCGCGCCGACCGTGAGACGCGGCTCCTGCGCGTGCTGGGCGACCACTCCGTCGAACGCCTTCACGTACTCGAGCGCGCGGCGCATCAGCAGGGCGTCCGAGACGCACTTCCCGTCGTCCGAAAAGACGCGCACCGCCGCGCGGCTGCGGGCCATCGCGCCGAGTTCGGCAAGCGACTCCCCCGCCAGGCCCACGGTGACCGCGCCAATCGGGCGAACCGTCGCGTAACCGGCGTCCTCACCCAGGCTCTGCACCTGCTCCACCACCCCGGCCGTGTCCTGCACCGGCGAGGTGTTCGCCATCGCAAAGACCGCGGTAAAGCCTCCCGCGGCTGCGGCACGGGTGCCCGTGAGAATCGTCTCGCTCTGCTCGAAACCGGGCTCGCGAAGGTGCGTATGCAGGTCGACCAGGCCCGGCAGCGCGAGGAGGCCATCGGCGTCGATCACGCTCGCTCCGCTCGAATCGAGGTCGGCGCCGATCTCGACGATCACGCCCCCGTCGATCAGGAGGTCGGCGGTCGATTCGTCGGCGAGCGTCGCCCCCGAGATCAGGTACCGCTGCGTCAGTGCAGTGCTCTGTGTGGGCGCAGTAATTCGTGTGGGCGCAGTGCCTTGTGTGGGCGCAGTGCTCATCGGTGGACCTCCCGTTCGCCGGACAACAGCAGGTAGAGCGCAGCCATCCGCACGGAGACGCCGTTCGTGACCTGCTCGAGCACCGTCGATCGGCTCGAATCGGCAGCGGCCGACGAGATCTCGACGCCCCTGTTCATGGGCCCCGGGTGCATGACGATGGTATCCGGACCCAGACGGGCCAGCCGCTCGTCGTCGAGCCCCCAGATCCGCGCGTACTCGCGCCCGTTGGGGAAGAAGCCGCTCGACATCCGTTCCAGCTGGATGCGCAAGAGCATCACCACGTCGGGCAGCCCCGCGTCGATCGCCTCGTCGAGATCGAAGCGGATGGTCGCGGGCCAGTCGCGGGTGTCCACCGGCACCAGGGTCGGCGGCGCGACAAGAGTCACTTCGGCGCCGAGGGCCGTCAGCAGCCACACGTTCGAGCGCGCCACCCGCGAGTGCAGGATGTCGCCGACGATCGTGACCGCGACTCCGTCCAGGCTCTTTCCGCGCGAGGCCGCGGCCCCATGCAAGCGGCGGCGAATCGTGAAGGCGTCCAGCAGCGCCTGAGTGGGGTGCTCGTGCGTGCCGTCGCCCGCGTTCAGGATCGACGCGTCGATCCAGCCGCTCGCCGCCAGCACCGCGGGGGCACCGGAGGCGCTGTGGCGGAGGACGACCCCGTCTGCGCCCATCGCCGCGAGTGTCTGCGCCGTATCCTTCAGGCTCTCGCCCTTCGAGACGCTGGAGCCCGTCGCGCTGAAGTTGATCACATCGGCCGAGAGCCGCTTCGCCGCCGCCTCAAACGAGATCCGCGTGCGGGTGGAGTCCTCGAAGAAGAGGTTGACCACCGTCTTCCCGCGCAGGGTCGGCAGCTTCTTGACCTCGCGATTCTGCACGTCCGCCATGTCCTCGGCGATGTCGAGGAGAGCGATGGCGCTCGCGCGGTCGAGGTCGCGGGTCGAAAGTAGGTGCTTCACCGGAGGTCCTCCGCGTCGCTCGACTCGATGGCGACCAGGTCCTCGCCGTCCGTCTCGACCAGGCGCACGTTGATCCGCTCGCTCAGGCTGCTGGGCAGGTTCTTGCCCACGAAGTCGGCGCGGATGGGCAGCTCGCGGTGGCCGCGGTCGACCAGCGCCGCGAGCCGGACGGCCCGCGGGCGGCCGATGTCGCTCAGCGCGTCGAGGGCGGCGCGGATGGTCCGGCCCGAGAAGAGGACATCGTCGACGAGGATCACGGTGCGGCCGTCGATACTCGCCGGGACGGCGGTGCGCGCGGGCGTGCGGACGGGCTGCCGAGAGAGGTCGTCGCGGTACATCGTCACGTCGAGAGACCCGGCAAAGACCAGCTCCGCGCCGGGCTCGATCCGCGCGATCGTCTCGGCGATGCGCTGAGCGAGGGCGACGCCGCGGGTGGGGATGCCGAGGATGACCAGCGACGCAGCGCCCCGGTTCGATTCGAGGATCTCGTGAGCGATGCGCGTGAGCGCACGCGTGATGTCAGCGCCGTTCAGCACGATTCGTGCCGTCACACCGACCTCCTTCCCCGCCTCACAGGACGGCTGTTAAAGGAAAAGCCGTGACGAGTATAGGGCCGCCACGAAGTCGCTCGACACGACCTCCATTGCGGGTCAGGCGGTGGCGCGTGTCTCCACGACAGAGGCGAGCAGCCCGTTGATGAAGCCGGCAGAATCGTCGGTCGAGAGCGCCGTCGCCGCTCCCACCGCCTCCGAGATGGCGACGCCGTCGGGCACCTCGTCGTTGTGCAGAATCTCCCACACACCGATGCGCAGGATCGCCCGGTCGACGAGCGGCATGCGCGCGAGGGTCCACCCCTTCGAGAGCTGCGCGATCAACCCGTCAATCTCGTCGGCATGGTCGATGACGCCATCGACGATCTCGCGCGCATACAGCCAGGACGCTTCACGCGCCGGCTCGTTCACCGCGCGCTCCGCCTCGGCCCGCAGAGATTCTGAGAAAGGGATCTGCCGGACGTCGGCGTTGTAGAGGATGTCGAGGGCACGCTTACGCGCCTTCGTGCGAGCACTCACGGACGGCCCGGCTCAGCTGACGCGGCCGAGGTAGTCACCCGTGCGAGTGTCGACCTTGACCTTCGTGCCCTGCTCGAGAAAGAGCGGGACCTGGATCTGGTAGCCGGTCTCGACGGTCGCCGGCTTGGTGCCGCCGGTCGAGCGGTCGCCCTGGAGACCCGGCTCCGTATAGGTGATCTCGAGCACCACGGAGGCGGGCAGGTCGATGTACAGCGGGTCACCGTCGTGCAGCGCAAGCGTCACGTTCTGGTTCTCGAGCATGAAGTTCGCCGCGTCGCCGACGACCGCCTCGGGGACCGTGACCTGGTCGTAGTCGGAGGTGTCCATGAACACGAAGTCCGCGCCATCGCGGTAGAGGTACTGGAAGTCGCGTCGGTCGACGTTCGCCGTGTCGATCTTCGCTCCCGCGTTGAACGTCTTATCGACGACCTTTCCGGTGAGCACGTTCTTCATCTTGGTACGGACGAAGGCGCCGCCCTTGCCCGGCTTCACATGCTGGAAGTCGATGACGTTCCAGAGCTGGCCGTCGATGTTGAGGACGGTGCCGTTCTTGATGTCGGTGGTAGAGGCCATGCGAAGGGGGATCCGTTTCGGTGGAAGTCTGCGCCGGCGAGCCCGGTCCGCGGGCGCGGCGATATCGGCCGGTCCGGCTGACCCGTTGAGTGTAGTCGAAGAGCCCCCTTCCGAGAGGAGGTTCTGACCTCCACGAACCACGCGATCGTCCGGTGGTCCGCCCCAAGGGGGGCGCCATTTTAGGCAGCCCTGTCTGTGCGCGACTAGCGTCGACGAGCCTTCCTCGGTGCGCTCCTCGGCCGATCCGACCCGTCTGGGCCCCTCAGCGGAGCGGGAGTAGGGCGCCGGCTCCCGCTCGTGCGTCGAGTGTCGGTCTCACTGCCGGGTGCGGGAGGAGTCGCTGTGGCAGATCTGGGTGCGATCGAGGCGCAGGCGAGTTCCCGCGCTACTCAACGACCTGCTCGCGAACATTCACCAACACCGACCGTCCCGACCTCTCACCCCTTCCAGCGACAATCTGCCATGTCCGAGAGATTGAAGCCTATTCAAAACGCTTGACCGATGAGATGCTGATGCGCGTGGCATAACAGGAGATGGCGGTTCTTCTGCGAGGATTGGTTTACGATAAAAACCCTCGAGAAGAACCGCCACGGATGTATCATACGACAGGTTTCACGACGACGGAAATAACGGAACTCTGCGCGCT
>NZ_QGDV01000016.1 GCF_003149025.1 Rathayibacter iranicus NCPPB 2253 = VKM Ac-1602 | reverse complement strand
GTCCTCCACGCCATGATCCGCGACGGCAGCCTCTACCACCCCCGAACCCCACTGCCAGCCACCGCCGCTTGACAAACCACATAGGGACACCCCCCGCGCTCTGCAGGGACTCACGCGATGTGCAGGGACCTGTGCGATTTGCAGGGACGTGTGCGATTTGCAGGTCCGTGTGCGATGTGCAGGTCTTCGCACGAGGATCCACCGTTTCGCCGCGCACAAGCGGGTCTCGTGTCGGTATCCCCTGCACATCGCACCGAAGCCTGCAAATGGTACATGCCCGGCAACGCGAGAAGCCCCGGTGCGAACACCGGGGCCTCTCGCGCGCAGGACTGGATTCAGCGAGCCGCGTAGTACTCAACGACGAGCTGTACTTCACAGGTCACGGGGACCTCGGCGCGCTTCGGGCGGCGCAGGAGGGTCGCCTGCAGCTTGTCGATCTCGACCTCGAGGTAGCCCGGGGTCTTGGGAAGGACATCGACGTGACCGCCGGCGGCCGCGACCTGGAAAGGCTCGGTGCCCTCAGAGCGGGTCTTGACGTGGATGACCTGGCCCGGCTTCACGCGGAAGGAGGGGCGGTCGACCGTCTTGCCGTCGACCATGATGTGGCGGTGGGTGACAAACTGGCGCGCCTGCGCGGTGGTACGGGCGAAGCCCGAACGCAGGACGAGGGCGTCGAGGCGCATTTCGAGAAGCTCGACCAGGTTCTCACCGGTCAAACCCTGGGTGCGGCGCGCCTCCTGGAAGGCGATGCGCAGCTGCTTCTCGCGGATGCCGTACTGGGCGCGCAGACGCTGCTTCTCGCGCAGGCGGACCGCATAGTCGGAGTCGGCCTTGCGCTTCGAGCGGCCGTGCTCACCGGGAGCGTAGGGACGCTTCTCGAGGTAGCGGGCGGCCTTCGGAGTCAGAGGGATGCCGAGGGCGCGCGAGAGGCGCGTCTTCGAGCGGGTACGTGAGGTGGTCGACACTGTGGTCCTTCCAAGGTCTGAGAGGTTCGGTCGCAGCTCTCATCCACCGGCTCCGGAGAGGAGGGCGAACGCCGCGGTCGTGTCCTCCGCGGGTGCGAAGGAAGGGTGACCGCGGTAGCGAACTGCGCGATTCAGAGGGATGTGCTGCTCCGCTCGGCTACAGAGCGACGGGCAACTTCGCAACACTATCAGGCCGCAGCGCTCGGGGCACACGGAGTGGAGGGAGCGCGTCAGCCCCGCGACCCGCGGACAATCCGGAGCAGTTTGGCGAGCCGCGCCGAGACATCTCGCTCGTTGCCGTGCTCGGTGGGCCGGTAGTAGCGGGAGCCCTGAAGCACCTCCGGCAAATACTGCTGCTCGAGCACGCCGAGGTCGGCGTCGTGCGGGTAGCGGTAGCCCTTGCCGTGGCCGAGGCGCTTGGCTCCCGGGTAGTGCGCGTCGCGCAAGTGCGCCGGGACCCGGCCGGCCTTGCCCGCGCGAACATCAGCGATCGCGGCGTCGATGGCCGAGTAGGAGGCGTTCGACTTAGGCGCGGTGGCGAGGTGCACGACGGCCTGCGCCAGCGGGATGCGCCCCTCTGGCATCCCGATGAACTGAACCGCGTCGGCCGCGGCGATCGCGACCACGAGCGCCTGCGGGTCGGCCATACCGATGTCTTCTGAGGCTGAGACGATGATGCGGCGGGCGATAAAGCGCGGATCCTCCCCCGCCTCGATCATCCGCGCCAGATAGTGCAGGGAGGCGTCGACGTCGGAGCCGCGGATCGACTTGATGAAGGCGCTGATGACGTCGTAGTGCTCGTCGCCGTTGCGGTCGTACCGCAGCAGCGCACGGTCGACTGCACGAGCGACCACCTCCGTCGTGATGATGGGCAGCGCAGGCTCCTGGGCCACATCGGCGGGGGTCTCGTCCTCCTCGCCGTCCTCCTCGGCGGCCGACGCCCGCGCCACTCGCTCGGCCTCGCGCGCCTCCGACCGCGCCGACGTGGCAGCCGCCTCGAGGGCTGTGAGCGCCCGTCGTGCATCGCCCGACGCGAGGCGCACGATGCTCGCGCGCGCCTCCTCATCGAGGACGACGGAGTCGCGCAGCCCGCGCTCATCATGCAGCGCGCGGTCGACCAGAACGCCCAGGTCGTCATCGCTCAGTGGCTCCAACGTCAGCAGCAGCGAACGCGAGAGCAGCGGAGCGATCACCGAGAACGACGGGTTTTCGGTCGTTGCCGCAATCAGGATGACCCAGCCGTTCTCGACCCCGGGAAGCAGTGCATCCTGCTGCGCCTTCGTGAAGCGATGGATCTCGTCAAGAAACAACACCGTGGAGGTGCCGTAGAGGTCGCGAGTGGACAGCGCCTCCTCCATCACCTGCCGCACGTCTTTCACTCCCGCGGTGACCGCAGAGAGTTCGACGAAGCGCCGCCCGCTCGAATGCGCGACGGCCTGGGCCAGCGTCGTCTTGCCCGTGCCAGGCGGGCCCCAAAGGATCACCGAGACGGCTCCGCGCTCGCCCGTGGTATCGGCCGCGAGGGCGACCAGCGGAGAACCCGGGGTGAGCAGGTGCCGCTGCCCCGCTACTTCCTCGAGGCTGCGCGGGCGCATCCGCACGGCGAGCGGAGTCGCGCCCGAGCGGAGCCCGGCCTGCTGCATGGTCATGCGACCAGCGTAACGACGGCCACCGACACCGTGACGGAGCAGCGTTTGTCCAGCCTCCAGGGAGTCTCGTAGGCTCGACCCGGCCTGCACGCGCGGGTCGCCGCGCCGTCCGAGCGCGGAAGACGACGTCGGAGGAACACGTGGCTCAGGGAAAGTCGAACGACAGGGGAAAGTCGAACGACCGCGAGGCGCGCACCCGGCTCCGGGCGTACCAGGCCCGCCAGAGCCTGCACCGGTCGAGACAGAGGCGACGCGTTCGTGACAATACTCTTGCCGCGATCGCGTCCGTCGTCGTCATCACCCTCGCCGTCGTCGCCCAGCTCCTCTACTTCTCTGACGGACCGGGCGCCCCGGTTGCCGCTGTCTCCTCCTCCGACACCGCATCGCCGACCCCGGCGCCGTCCGGGGAGAACACCGGCGACGTCCCCTCCTCCGACATTGCCGAGGGCCGCGACTGGACGGGCACGCTCACCATCGGCGCGGACCCCCTCGGCATCATGCTGACGGGCGGCGCCGCTCCGCAGGCCGTGTCCTCCTTCCTCTCTCTCAGCAGGTCCGGCTTCTACGACGGACTCTCGTGCCACCGCCTCACCACCAAGGGTCTCTACGTCCTCCAATGCGGCGACCCGAACGGCGACGGCACGGGCGGCCCGGGCTACAGCTACGGCCCGGTCGAGAATGCGCCGGGAGACGGCGTTTACCCGGCAGGAGCCATTGCGATGGCGCGTCAGGGCGGCAACGGCTACAGCCAGGGCAGCCAGTTCTTCATCGTCTACGAGGACACGAGCCTGCCGACCGACGCCGCTGGCGGCTATACCGTGATCGGCCGAATCACGTCCGGCCTCGACACTCTCGTGAACGACGTCGTCGCCAAGGGCACGGCTGATGGCTCCGACGATGGCGCACCCGCCGAGCCCATCTCGATCGCCTCCGTCACCCTCGAGTAGTGCGAGCCTCAGAGCGAGCATCCGCAGGGCACGAACCGTCCGTGCAGGGAGTGCAATAGGCTGATCGTCACTGCCCGTTCGCCGCCGAGCGCGGTCTTCGGCCCTCCGGCCGTCGAGGCCGACCGGCCGACGATGAGGCGGGCACCGAGAAGCACGACATCGAACAGCAAGGTGAGGCTCCGAGCGATGAGTGACCAGCAGCCGTGGGGACGGGTCGGCGACGACGGGACGGTCTACGTCCGTGTCGGCGACGGGGAGCGCGAGGTCGGCCAGTACCCGGATGCGACTCCCGAGGAGGCGCTCGCCTATTACGAGCGCAAGTACACCGAACTCGCCGGGCAAGTCTCTCTGCTCGAGCAGCGCGCCAAGCGCGGCGCGCCAGCCGGCGATGTCGCCCGTACCGTCCAGTCGCTCTCTGCCGCCATCGCTCAAGCTCACGCGGTCGGCGACCTCGGGGCATTGCAGACCCGCATTGATGCTCTGAGTGGCTCCGTCGAGGACCTCACCGAACAGCAGGCCGCTGAGACGAAGGCCGCGCTCGCGGATGCCCTCGCCTACCGCGAGGCAATCGTTGCCGAGGCCGAGGCGCTCGCCGCCGTCGATCCGGCGAAGACACAGTGGAAGCAGGCCAGCGCGGCGATCGACGACCTCTTCGCGCGCTGGCAGAACCACCAGCAGCAGGGGCCCCGTCTTCCCAAGAACGACGCGAACGAACTGTGGCGCCGGTTCCGCGGTGCCCGCACCACCATCGAGCAGAACCGCAAGGCGTTTTTCGCTGATCTCGATTCGGCGCACCGTGAGGCGAAGCAGGCCAAGCAGGCGCTCATCGACCAGGCCGAGGCTCTGGTGCCCCAGGGCGCCGACGCGATTCCGGAGTATCGGGCGCTCCTTGAGCGCTGGCGGGTCGCCGGCCGCGCAGGCAAGCGGTTCGATGACGCGCTCTGGGCGCGGTTCAAGGCCGCTGGCGATGCGATCTACGGCGCTAAGGCCGAGGTCGTTGCGCAGGAGAGCGTCGAATACACCGAGAACCTCGACCTCAAGCTCGCTTTGCTCGACGAGGCAGAGCCCCTGCTCAAGGAACAGGACCGCGAGAAGGCCAAGCGCGCGCTTCTCTCGATCCAGGAGCGCTGGGATGCGGTCGGCCGCGTGCCGCGCGAACAGGTGCGCGTCGTCGAAGACCGCCTGCGCACAGTCGAGGCGTATGTTCGCAAGCTCGACGAGGAGCACTGGAACCGCAGCAACCCCGAGCGCAAGGCACGCTCGGAAGGGCTCGCCTCGCAACTGACCGCGGCAATCCAGAAGTTGCAGGACGAACTCGACGAGGCGAAGGCCCGCGGCGACCGCGCGGCGATCGCCCAGGCGCAAGAGGCGCTCGACGCCCGCAAGGTGTGGCTCGACGCGATCGGCTGAGCGCCGCCGCGGCGGATCCCTCCACAGATCCGCCGCGGGCGATCTGCGAGGCCCGCGCATCGGCCATTCTTGCCGAATGCGTCTTCCCGCCGTTCTTCTCCCCGGATATCTGCCGCTCGCCGAACTGTGCGCCGCGAAACTCGACGGCGAACTCGTCGGCCTCGACGAGGGCTTCCTCGTCGCGGACTTGCCACTCGGCGTTCCTGAGCGGCTCGCCGCACTCGCGGCGGTCCTCCCCCAAGGGGCCGTCGCCGACCGTCTCTCGGCGGCCTGGGTGCACGGAGCGATGCATGACCCGCCTCAGGTACACAGCGCCTCCGTCGACCGGCGGCGTCGACTGCGTCCGCCGCTCACCTCCCGGCTCCGCTGTCACGAGGTACTCCTGGACGACGGCGATGTGCTGGTCTCCGACGGCATCGCAGTGACGACCGCCGTCCGGACCCTGATTGATCTGGCCCGCACCGGCGGAGGCGAGAGCCTGATCCGCTCCGTCGCCCTCGCGACACGGACGGAGCTGGAGGCGGTGCTGGCGCGTCTCGGGAACGGAGGACCGGTCGCCGCGCCCCACAGAATCGAACGCCGACTGCGGGCGGCGCTCTCCCCTGCGCCGCTCGAGGCTCAGCCCGCGCTCACCCGGTAGACGTCGTAGACGGCGTCGATCCGACGGACGGCGTTGAGCACACGATCGAGATGGGTCGTGTCCCCCATTTCGAAGACGAATCGGCTGATCGCCAGTCGGTCGCTCGAGGTCGAGACCGTGGCCGACAGGATATTGACGTGGTGCTCGGAGAGGACGCGCGTCACGTCGCTCAGCAGGCCGGAGCGATCAAGCGCCTCGACCTGGATCTGGACGAGGAAGATGCTCTTTGAGGAGGGCGCCCACTCCACGTCGACGATTCGCTCCGGCTCCTTCAAGAGCTCCTGCACGTTGTGGCAGTTCGCCTGATGCACCGAAACGCCGGCGCCACGGGTGACGAAACCGACGATCTGGTCGCCGGGTACCGGAGTGCAGCATTTCGCGAGCTTCACCAGGATGTCTGGCGCACCCTTGACCAGGACGCCCGACTCGCTGCTGCGGCTGCGTGGACGGGGCGATCGCGGGAGCGTGACCTCGTTCTCATCCGACTCCGGATCGCCCTGGATCGAGGAGACGACCTTCTCGAGCACCGACTGGGTCGAGACGTGGCCCTCGCCGACCGCCGCGTAAAGCGCTTCGACGTCGTTGTACCGCAGCTGGCTGGCCACCTCGGTGAAGGTGTCCTGGCTCATCAGCTTCTGTAGCGGGAGATTCTGCTTGCGCATTGCTCGGGCAATGGAGTCCTTGCCCTGCTCGATGGCTTCGTCGCGCCGCTCCTTCGTAAACCACTGGCGGATCTTATTGCGCGCGCGTGGACTCTGCACGAAATGCAGCCAGTCCTGGCTCGGCCCCGAATCAGGATTCTTCGACGTAAAGACCTCGACCACATCGCCCGTCGTCAGCGACGACTCCAGCGGTACGAGACGCCCATTAACCTTGGCGCCCATCGTCCGATGCCCGACCTCGGTGTGCACGGCATAGGCGAAGTCGACCGGAGTTGCTCCGGTGGGCAGCCCAATGACCCGGCCCTTCGGCGTGAAGACATACACCTCTTTCGCGCCGATCTCGAAGCGGAGGGAGTCGAGGAACTCGTTCGGGTCGGTCGTCTCGGACTGCCAGTCGGACAGATGCGCGAGCCAGGCCAGGTCGTTGTCATTCGATCCGGAGATGGGCACCTTGCCGGTAGCCATCTGCTCCTTGTACTTCCAGTGCGCCGCGATACCGAACTCCGCATGCTGGTGCATCTCGTTGGTGCGGATTTGGATCTCGACTGCCCGGCCCTTGGGCCCGACCACCGTGGTGTGCAGTGACTGGTACAGGTTGAACTTCGGGGTGGCGATGTAGTCCTTGAAACGGCCGGGAATGGGCGTCCAGCGCGCGTGGATCGAGCCGAGCACGGCGTAGCAGTCGCGCACCGAGTTGACGAGCACGCGGATGCCGACGAGGTCGTAGATCTCGTCGAATTCGCGACCACGGACGACCATCTTTTGGTAAATCGAGTAGTACTGCTTGGGCCGACCGACGACACGGCCGCGGATTCGGCCTGCACGAAGATCCTCGCTGATCAGGTCGATAACGCTCTGAACGAACTCCTCACGCTGCGGCGTCCGCCGCTTCACCAGGCTTTCGATCTCGTTATAAATCTTGGGATACAGGACCGCGAACGAGAGGTCCTCGAGCTCCCACTTGATTGCCTGGATGCCGAGTCGATGCGCGAGCGGCGCGTAGATCTCGAGGGTTTCGGTCGCCTTGCGGGCGGCCGACTCCGCCGGCACGAAGCCCCAGGTGCGAGCGTTGTGAAGCCGGTCCGCGAGCTTGATGATCAGGACGCGGATGTCCTTTGACATCGCCACGATCATCTTGCGGACCGTCTCGGCCTGGGCGCTGTCGCCGTACTTGACCTTGTCGAGCTTCGTGACTCCGTCGACAAGCATCGCGACCTCATCGCCGAAATCGGCGCGCAGTTCGTCCAGCGTGTAGTCCGTGTCCTCGACAGTGTCGTGCAACAGTGCCGCCGCGATCGTCTTCGAGCCGATCCCAAGATCGGCGAGGATCTGCGCCACCGCGAGCGGGTGGGTGATGTACGGCTCGCCGCTGCGGCGCTTTTGACTCGAGTGGGCGCGCTCCGCGACCGAGTACGCACGCTCGATCAGAGCAATATCGCTCTTGGGATGGTGCGTCCTGACAGTGCGGACGAGGGTGTCGACGGCGCCGGAGGGCTGCGCGCGGGAGAAGATTCGAGGGACCAGTCTGCGCAGCGCAGCGGTCGAGGACGTCGACGTCGTTTCCGTCACGCGAGGGTCTCCATCGCCCCATTATCGCCCGTGCGGAGGAGGCGAATCACCGCTGCGCCCCTCGCGAACAGCTCGATTCTCAGTCGATACGCCCGGGCTGAGCGTCGTCGTCGATCACGGAGCCATCGGCCGCGGCCCAAGCGGTCATCCCCGCCTCGACGTTCGCCGTCTCGTAGCCCGCACCGGCGAGAGCCTGCGCGACTCTCGCCGAGCGCACGCCAGAGTGGCAGACAACGAGGATCGGCACGTCGGCCGGCAATTCGGCTTGTCGCTGTCCAATCTCGCCCATCGGAATGTGGTGGGCACCGGGAGCGTGGCCGAGCGCCCACTCGTGCGGCTCGCGGACATCGAGCAGCCAGACCTCATCGCGTTCGACGAGGCCGACCGCGTCGGCGGCGGACACCTGGGCGTAGTCGGCCATCGGTCAGCCCTGCACTGCCGGCATGGCAGGTGCGGTGGCCTTCGCGCGCGCCGAATCCACGCGCTTATCGTGCTTGGCGATCTCGGACTCGCGACTGCGCAGCTGAGCGTAGAGCGGAGCCGCGACGAAGATCGTCGAGTAGGTGCCGACGATGATGCCGATCAGCAGCGCGAGGGAGATATCGCGCAGCGTGCCGGCACCGAGGACGAAGGCACCGATCACGAGGATCGCGGCGACCGGAAGCGCGGCGACAATCGACGTGTTGATCGAGCGCACGAGGGTCTGATTCTCGGCCAGATTCACCGTCTCGGAGAACGTGCGCGTCGTGCTGCCCATTGCCTCCGCCGTGTTCTCCCGGATCTTGTCGAAGACCACCACGGTGTCATAGAGCGAGTAGCCCAGGATTGTCAACAAACCGATCACCGCCGCGGGCGAAACCTCGGTGCCGGTGATGCCATACACGCCAGCGACGATCACGAGGTCGTGCAGCAGCGCAACGATGGCGGCGAGCGACATCTTCCAGGTGCGGAAGTACGCCCACATCGCCAGAGCCGCCAGGACCACGAAAATCACGAGGCCGCGGATCGCCTGTTGAGTGATGTCGTTCCCCCACGCCGCGCCGATGAAGGAGGAAGCCACCTGCTCCGGCGGGACGCTGTATGCCTCCGAGAGCGCGTTGCGCACCGAGGTCGACTCATCGGTCGAGAGCTGACCGGTCTGCACGCGGATCGAGTTGTCGCCAACGATGGAGACGCGCGGCACGGTCTCAGGAGCCACCGAGGTCACCGCCTCCGTCGCCGTGGCCTGGTCAAGGCTCGACGGCGAGGAGACCGTGAACTGCGAACCACCGGTGAACTCGATGCCGAAGTTGAACCCGCCGCGCGCGACCGTGCCGAGCACGGTCATCAGGATGAGCACGAGTGAGATCAGGTACCAGGTGCGGCGCCGTCCGACGAAGTCGATCGAGCGCGCACCGGTGTAGAGGTCGTTCCCGAACTGCGAGAAGCTGGCCATCACGCGTCCTTCCCGGTCGATTCGGTGCTGGTGCGCGTGCGGGCCGCCTCGGCGGCCTTGCGCTCGGCGATGGTGTGGCGCCTGGCCGCCTCTCGGGCAGCCGACGCGCGCTTGCCTGCGACCACCTGGTCCTGCGGACGGAACGCCGCCCGACCACGGTAGACCGCTCCGAGCGCACGGGGATCAAGCCCGGACGCCCGGTGTCCCTCGGCGAAGAACGGTCTCGTCGCCATCAGCTGCAGGATTGGGTGCGTGAACAGTGCGACCACGACCAGGTCGATCAGCGTCGTGATGCCCAGTGTGAGCGCAAAGCCGCGCACACTGCCGACAGCGAGCACGAACAGGACGACGGCGGCAAGCAGGTTCACCATGTCCGAGGCGAAGATCGTGCGCAGCGCACGTCGCCAGCCCGCCTCCACCGCCGACTCCAGGCCGCGGCCGTCGCGCAGCTCGTCGCGGATCCGCTCGAAGTACACGATGAAGGAGTCGGCCGTGATGCCGATCGCGACGATCAAGCCCGCGACTCCCGCGAGTGAGAGGCGCAGTCCCTCCCGCCATGAGAGCAGAGTCACCACCAGATAGGTGACGACCGCGGCGACCACTAGCGACGCAATGGTCACGGCACCCAGCACACGGTATTGCGCAATCGAATAGAGGATGACCAGGAGGAGACCGATCACTCCCGCAAGAAGGCCGCTGGCTAGCTGTGCCGAGCCGAGCGTGGCCGAGATGCTGTCGGAACTTTGGACCTGGAAGCCGATCGGCAGCGCGCCGTATTTCAGCTGGTCCGCGAGAGTCTTCGACGACTCCTGCGTGAACGATCCCGAGATCTGCGCATTACCGTCCGTGATTGCGGCATTCGTCGAGGGCGCCGAAATGACGCGGCCGTCGAGGACGATCGCGAACTGGTTTTGCGCCCCCTGCAGTGCGACGAGGCGCGAGGTGACGTCGCCGAAGGCCCGGGTGCCCTGATCGCTGAACGACAGGTTGACCGCCCACGTGCCGGTGCTCGCTCCCGACGACGTGGTCATCAGGCCATTGGAGGCATCGGAGATGTCTTCGCCGGTGATCTCGACCGGACCAAGCACGTACTTGACGGCGCCGCTCGGATCGCAGGTGATCAGCGGCCGATCGGCCGGCGCGAGGTTCGGGTCCTGGTTGTTCAGGAAGGCGCAGTCGAACGAGGTGTACTGAGCCTGGAGCGCCGGCGTCAGGTAGGCAAGGTCGCTCGCGCTGGTCGGCGAGGACGTCGGCTCGGTGGCCAGTGACGGATCGACCGGAGTCGGTGTGGGCGAGGACGTGGCATCACCCCCGACCGCGGCGTTCGTGGCCTGGCTCGCGACGAGCACGGGCCGGAAGTCGAGCTTCGCCGAGGCCTCGATGCGCTGAAGCGTCTCGTCATCGGGGGTGCCGGGAATCGAGACGACGATGTTGCTGGAGCCCTGAGTGGTGATCTCGGCCTCGGAGACGCCGGACGCGTCGATCCGCTGGCGGATGATCGAGACGGCCTGGGTGAGTTGCTCCGAGGAGACAGTGTCGCCGTCGTTGAGCTGAGGCTGGAGGACGATCTGCGTTCCGCCCTCGAGATCGAGCGCGAGTTTGGGCGTCCACGACCCTCCACCCCAAAGGACAGCGGCAGTATTGAGTCCGACGAGAGCGAGGATCAGGACACCGAGCCAGCTCAACGAGCGGCGGGCCTTCCGGACGGGGGTTGATGCGGCCACCCAGGGCTCAGCTTTCTCTTCGGTCGTCGGTCATCGGCCCGGAATCGCCCGGACACGGAGAAGGGCGGGCGGGGCACCGAAGCGCCCTGCCCGCCCAGGACACTACTGCGCGTCCGGTCGGCGGTCGCGCTCGACCGGGTCGACCAGCGGGTCGCGGTGCGCGGAGTCGCGCTCGCCGAATTCGGGCGAACCGGTCGCAGTCAGCGGCTCGACCTCGTCGTCGGCCTCGGTGACGACGTCGTTCTCGCTTGGATCGATCAGGCGCGCGATGGCCTGACGGTGGATCGTGAGCAGCGTTCCGGGCGTCGACTCGATGACGATCTTGTTCGCTTCGTCGTCGATCGACACGACAGTGCCGAACAGCCCGGAACCGGTCATCAGCTCCACACCGGGAACGAGGTTGTTTTTCATGCTCTCCGCGTCGCGCTGGCGCTTCTTGTTGTTGCGGAACATGAAGATGACCATCACGACGAGCAGCAGGACGAGCAGGATGATCGTCGGATCCATGGGTGGGCCTTCCGGAGTGGAGTGGCGATCTGCCGCACGACCTCGGGTCGAGGAAGAGCAGATCGAGTGGCCCGTCGGGCCTACGAAATTATAGGTCATCCTCGAACAACGACTGCGGAGACACTGCCCCGCGCGGATCGATCCCGAAGTGCCGGTAGGCGGCCGACGTCGCCACGCGCCCTCGGGGCGTGCGGGTGAGCAGACCGATCCGAACCAGGAATGGCTCGACGACCGCCTCGACGGTCTCGGCCTCCTCCCCCACCGAAACTGCCAGGGTGTTCAACCCGACGGGACCGCCATCGAAGCGGGTCAGCACGATCTCCATCACGGCGCGGTCGAGCCGGTCGAGGCCGAGCGCGTCCACGTCGTAGAGATCGAGGGCGGCGCGGACGGCGGTGACGTCGGCTCGTCCCCCGTGCACGAGCGCGAAGTCGCGCACCCGCCGCAGCAAGCGGTTCGCGATGCGGGGGGTGCCCCGGCAGCGACCGGCGATCTCGGCCACCGCGTCCGCGTCGATGTCGAGTTCGAGCAGTCGCGCCGCGCGTGCGAGCACCTGCCGCAGCTCGTCCTCCGCATAGAACTCGAGATGTGCGGTGAAGCCGAAACGGTCGCGGAGCGGATTGGGCAGCAGACCTGAGCGGGTCGTCGCCCCGACGAGGGTGAACGGAGCGAGATCGAGCGGGACGGACGTGGCTCCCGCTCCCTTGCCCACCATGATGTCGATCCGGAAGTCTTCCATCGCGAGGTACAGCATCTCCTCCGCTGATCGCGCCATGCGGTGGATCTCGTCAATGAAGAGGATCTCGCCCGGCAGGAGCGACGAGAGCACGGCGGCGAGATCGCCCGCGTGCTGGATCGCAGGTCCGCTGGACAGGCGCAGCGGCGACGAACTCTCCTCCGCGACGATCATCGCGAGCGTGGTCTTGCCAAGACCGGGCGGGCCGGCGAGCAGGATGTGGTCGGGCGTGCGCCCCTGCATCGCCGCCGCCTTGAGCAGCAGCTCGAGCTGGCCGCGCACCTTCCGCTGGCCGACGAATTCGCTGAGACTCTTGGGGCGCAGCGCGCCCTCGAACGCAATCTCGGCCTCGGAGGCGACCTCGGGACCGAGCACGTCGTCCTCGCTCACGAGCGCGCCGCAGGGCCGAGGCGGGCGAGGGCGAGGCGGAGCAGGGCCTGCACATTCGCGGCGTCCGAGGCCTGCGCGTCGAGCAGGATCTCGTCCACGACGTCGGCGGCCGTGCGCTCGGGCCAACCCAGTCCGACGAGGGCCGAGAGGACGCTCTGCGCAGCGGTCGCCGTCGTGCCAGAGCCCCGCGCGGCTCGCGGGCGGACGGAGAGCTTGCCCGCCAGCGACAGGACGATGAGCTTCGCCGTCTTCGGGCCGATGCCGCTGACCTTGCGGAATACCGCGTCGTCCTCGTCGGCGACCGCCTGCGCGATGCGGTCCGGCTCAACTGCGCCGAGGACGCCGAGCGCCGACTTTGGGCCCACGCCCGTGACTCCAATCAGCAGCTCGAAGATTTCGAGCTGCTCCTCGTCCGGGAAGCCATAGAGGGTCAGTGAATCCTCGCGCACGAGAAGCACGGTGCTGACGGTCGTCTCGTCGCCGACGCGCATCTCGAGCGCGTGCTGAGGAGTCACGTTGACCGCGTATCCGACGCCGTGGACATCGAGCACGACGAGACTCCCCCGAGCGGAGAGGACGGTGCCGCGAAGGGAGGAGATCACCGCGCCAGTCTAGATGCTCGAACAGGCGTTCGAGTCGCGGCCTCCGCGGCGCGCCAGGCCCGCTGCGCCGCGGTCTCGTCACCGCTCGCTCCGGGCGCGGCCACGAGGGGCGCGCGCCAGGCGTGGCAGACGGCGAGCGCCAGAGCGTCCGCAGCATCGGCAGGAGTCGGCGGAGCGTCGAGGCGCAGGACCCGCTGGACCATCGCGGTCACCTGGCGCTTATCGGCCGCTCCGTAGCCGGTGACCGCGGCCTTCACTTCGCTCGGAGTGTGCATGCCGACAGGAAGACCGCGGCGAGCGGCGGCGACGAGCGCCACTCCACTGATCTGCGCGATGCCCATGACGGTGCGGACGTTATTCTGCGCAAAGACGCGCTCGAGGGCGACCGCGTCCGGCCTGTACTCATCGAGCAACGCCTCGATCCCGTCACCGAGGGCCAGGAGGCGGCGCTCGAGGAGGTCGCCGACCGGAGTGCGAAGGACGCTCACATGCACGAGGGTCGCGCGGCGGTCGCGGGCGACATCGACGATGCCCACGCCGCATCGGGTGAGCCCGGGGTCGATCCCCAGGACGCGCATCAGGGCATCCGCGAAGAATGGGCCGGGCTCACCGGGTCACTCCTCGTTCTCGAGTTCGGTGCGGACCTCGGCGGTGATGTCGAGGTTGGTATACACGTTTTGCACGTCGTCGGAGTCCTCGAGTGCGTCGATCAGGCGGAACACCTTGCGGGCAGTCTCGGCGTCGGCCTCGACCTGGAGCGAGGCGACGAACTCGACGTCCGCGGAGTCGTAGTCGATCCCTGCGTCCTGGAGGGCCGAGCGGGCAGGCACAAGCTCGCTCGGCTCGGTGCGGACCTCGAAGCTCTCGCCGTGGTCGATCACGTCATCGACGCCGAAGTCGAGGACGGCGCCGAGCACGTCATCCTCGGTCACGCTGTCTCCGTGCGGCACCGAGATGACGCCCTTGCGCGCAAAGTTGTAGGCGACGCTGCCCGGGTCGGCCATGGTGCCGCCATTGCGAGTCATCGCGGTGCGGACGTCGGCTGCGGCGCGGTTCTTGTTGTCGGTCAGGCACTCGACCAGAAGGGCGATGCCGTTCGGTCCATAGGCCTCGTACATGATGGTCGTGTAATCGATGACCTCGCCGGTGAGGCCCGCGCCGCGCTTGATCGCGCGGTCGATGTTGTCGTTCGGGACCGAGGTCTTCTTCGCCTTCTGCACGGCATCGACAAGCGTCGGGTTGCCGGAGAGGTCGGCACCGCCGATCTTGGCGGCCACCTCGATATTCTTAATCAGCTTGGCAAAGGACTTTGCGCGGCGCGAGTCCTTGATCGCCTTCTGGTGCTTGGTCGTGGCCCACTTGGAATGCCCGGACACGGTGCTCCCTCGGAAAGTTCGTTTCGTGCGACTCCCGCAGGACGCCGCTGATGGCTCGACCAGTGTAATCGGGCACTGCCGGGGTGGTCGGAGCCGCGCCCGAGGGCAGGGCCTGATACCAGCGCGGCGGTGGGATCGCGCACCGTCACCGAGGCGGGCGATCTCGTGGAGCGGTCGATCCGGGCCGAGTTCGCAGTAGCGCTCGGAGTGTCGGAGCGGGTCGCGTCGCTGGAGCTGGAGCAGGCGCAGGGGCTTGTCGAGGACTTGCCTTGCCTGCGGGCGGCCCTGGCGGCGGCGCGCATCCGCTGGGAGGCCGGTCAGGTGATCTGCGCCGTCGCGCGCACCCTGCCCGTCGACTCCCGGGCCCTGTTCGATCAGCAGGCCGTCGAAGCCGCAGCCTCAATGACCCCGACACAGCTGCGACGCGCCGTCATACGGCTTTGGGACCGGCGCAGATACAAGCCCCGCTCGATTCACTTCAGCAAGCGCGAGAGGACACGATCGGCCAGGAGCTTCCCGCCCGTCTGGCAGGTGGGGCAGTACTGGAGGCTGGAGTCGGCAAAGATCACCTGGCGAATCGTGTCACCACAGACGGGGCACGCTTCGCCGGGCCCTCGGCCCGAGCGAGCGCCTCCTCGAGGGTGTAGCGGAGCGCCGTGTACAGGCGCTCAAGCTCCTCGGGGGTGAGCGCGGCGGGCTTGAACGGTGATATGCGGGCCACGTGCAGAATCTCGTCGGAGTAGGCGTTGCCGATGCCCGCGATCCGAGACTGGTCGCGGAGGACGCCCTTGAGCTTCGCCCGGCCTGCGGTGGCAAGGATCGCGCCGAAGACCTCCTTCGTGAAGGCGGGATCGAGCGGATCCGGACCGAGCCGGGCGACACCCGGAACATCGAGCGGATCGGCGACGATCGAGAGCGCAAGGCTCTTCTTGGTGCCCGCCTCCGTCACGTCGAAGCCCGAGCCGTCGTCGAGAACCAACCGCGCGGCGAGCGGTCCGCGCCCCGGCTTCACCGGCACCGTCGGACGCTCGGGTCGCCATCGCACCCAGCCCGCGCGGGCGAGGTGGAGGAGCACGTGCGCGTCACCCACGGCGAGATCGAGGAATTTCCCGTGCCGCGTCACCGCATGGACCACCTGCCCGGATAGCGCAGACGGCGGGATCGCCACCGTCTTGAGCGCCGAGATCGCGAAGACGTCGAGCCTCGCGAGCACTCGGCCGCCCAGACGCGCATCCAAGTCGAGGACGAGCGCCTGCACCTCGGGAAGCTCTGGCATCCGATCAGCCTCCCGTGCCGAAACGCGTGGCTGCGACCTTTCGCAAGAACAGTTCGTGGAAGCGGTAGTCGCCGGTGATCTCCGGGTGGAACGCCGTGCCGAGCAGGTTGCCCTGCTCGACGGCAACGACCCTGCCGTCAGCGACACTGGCGAGCGCAGTCGCCCGCTCCCCCAGCTCCTCCACGACGGGCGCGCGGATGAACACGGCGTGCACAGGAGGGTCGCCGACGGCCGGCACGTCGAGATCGGTCTCGAAGGAGTCAAGCTGATTCCCGAACGCGTTGCGTCGCACCGCCACATCGAGCCCGCCGAAGCTGCGCTGCCCGTCAATCCGGTCGAGCACGCGGTCGGCGAGCATGATCAGGCCGGCGCAGGTGCCGTAAACGGGCAGCCCCGCCTCGATCGCCGCGACGATCGGCTCAGCCAGGCCGAAGAGGCGAGAGAGCTTGTCCATCACGGTCGACTCTCCGCCCGGAATGACCAGACCGGCGACGGAGGCGAGTTCTTCCGGACGACGCACGAGCACCACCTCGGCGCCGAGTTCGCGCAGCACCTGGGCGTGCTCACGGAAGTCGCCCTGTAGCGCGAGCACGCCGACGCGGAGCCCTTCGAGGGACTCCCGCGTCAGGCCGGCGCCGGCGAGCGGCGCGTCGGCGCTACCAGCCACGCTCGGCGAGGCGGTGGGGCGCGGGCACGTCGGCCACAGTGATACCGACCATCGCCTCGCCCAGGCCGCGCGATGCCTCCGCAACGACCTTCGGGTCATCGAAGAAGGTGGTCGCCTTCACGATTGCGGCGGCCCGCTTGGCGGGCTCGCCCGACTTGAAGACACCGGAGCCGACGAAGACGCCGTCCGCGCCAAGCTGCATCATCAAAGCGGCGTCGGCCGGAGTAGCGACCCCGCCCGCAGTGAACAGGACGACGGGAAGTTTGCCGGTCTGTGCGATCTCGACGACCAGATCGTAGGGCGCCTGCAACTCCTTGGCCGCGACGTAGAGTTCATCCTTCGTCATCGCCTTCAGGCGGTTGACCTCGGCCGAGATGGTGCGGATGTGCTTGGTCGCCTCCGAGACATCACCCGTGCCAGCCTCACCCTTCGAGCGGATCATGGCAGCGCCCTCGGTGATCCGGCGCAGCGCCTCGCCCAGGTTGGTCGCGCCGCAGACGAAGGGGACGGTGAACTTCCACTTATCGATGTGGTTTACGTAGTCGGCGGGCGAGAGCACCTCGGACTCGTCGATGTAGTCGACGCCGAGTTCCTGCAAGATCTGCGCTTCGACGAAGTGACCGATGCGCGCCTTCGCCATGACGGGGATAGAGACGGCCGAGACGATGCCGTCGATCAGGTCGGGATCGCTCATCCGGGCGACGCCGCCCTGCGAGCGGATGTCGGCGGGAACGCGTTCGAGCGCCATGACGGCGACTGCGCCAGCATCCTCCGCGATACGCGCCTGCTCGGCGGTGACGACATCCATAATGACGCCACCCTTGAGCATCTCGGCGAGCCCGCGCTTGACGCGGCTCGAGCCGAACTGCTCCGAGGCGGACGAGGACGAGGTGGTCGTGTCGGTCATGCTCGCGAGTCTACGAGATGTGGCTAGTTCTCCTCGCGTGGCCAGGCCGCCGCGAGGCTCGCCCGGACATCGCCCAGAAGCTGCGGGAGCGCCTTGGTCCTCGCGATGATCGGGAAGAAGTTGGCATCGGTCGCCCAGCGCGGCACCACGTGCTGGTGCAGGTGCGCGGCGATCCCGGCTCCCGCCACCGCGCCCTGATTCATCCCCAGATTGAAGCCATCGTTGTGAGACACGGAGCGGACCACCCGCATCGCGGTCTGCGTCAGCGATCCAATCTCGGCCACTTCCTCATCAGTGGCCTCGTCGTACAGCGGGATGTGACGGTACGGACACACCAGCAGGTGGCCGGAGTTGTACGGGAACAGGTTCAGCAGGACGTAGGCGTGCTCGCCGCGGGCGACGATCAGCGCCTCCTCGTCGCTCAGCGTGGGAGCGACACAGAAAGGGCAGTCGTCGGCTCCAGGCTGCCCCTTCTGGATGTACACCATCCGGTGCGGCGTCCACAGGCGCTGGAACTCATCCGGCACGCCGGCGAGGTGGGCCGAGCCCTCCGCTCCCGCGGGCGCGAGGTCCGGCACGCTCAGACCTGCGCCTTCGTGGCGACGGCCTCGCGGATGCGCGTGACAGCCTCGGCGAGCGGAATGCCGTTCTCCTGCGTCCCGTCGCGGAACCGGAAGCTAACAGCTCCGGCGTCGCGGTCCTTCTCCCCCACGATGATCTGGAACGGCACCTTCGCCAGGGTGGCGTTGCGGATCTTTTTCTGCATCCGGTCGCTGGAGTAGTCGATCTCGGCGCGGATGCCGGAGCGCTTGAGTTCGCCCACGACCTCCTCCAGGTAGGGCAGGTACTCGTCGGCGATGGGGATGCCCACCACCTGCACCGGCGACAGCCAGACCGGGAACGCTCCCGCGTAGTGCTCAGTGAGGATGGCGAAGAAGCGCTCGATGGAGCCGAAGAGCGCGCGGTGGATCATCACCGGCCGCTTCTTCGATCCGTCGGACGCCGTGTACTCGAGCTCGAAGCGCTCAGGCTGGTTGAAGTCGAGCTGGATCGTGGACATCTGCCACGTCCGACCGATCGCGTCGCGGGCCTGCACCGAAATCTTCGGGCCGTAGAACGCGGCTCCGCCCGGGTCGGGGACGAGTTCGAGCCCGGAGGCGACGGCGACCGCCCGCAACGACTCGATCGCCTCCTCCCACTGCTCGGGCGCACCGACGAACTTGGGATTGCCCTCCTCATTGGTGGAGAGCTCGAGGTAGAAGTCGTTGAGGCCGTAGTCGCGGAGCACCTGGAGAACGAATTCGAGGTTGCGCGTCAACTCGGCCGCGACGTCCTCCTGGGCCACGTAGATGTGCGCGTCGTCCTGCGTGAGCCCTCGCACCCGAGTAAGACCCTGGAGGGTGCCGCTCTTCTCGTACCGGTAGACGGTGCCGAATTCGGCTAAGCGCAGAGGCAGCTCGCGGTAGCTGCGGCCGCGCGAGCGGAAGATCAGGTTGTGGAACGGGCAGTTCATGGGCTTGAGGTAATAGTCCTGGCCCTGACGAGTGATCGTGCCGTCCTCGTCCCGCAGCTCGTCGAGGTGCATCGGGGGAAACATGCCCTCGGAGTACCACTGCAGGTGCCCGCTCGTCATGAACAGGTCACCCTTGGTGATGTGCGGCGTGTAGACCAGCTCGTAGTCGTGGGCGAGCAGCTGCTCCCGCATGTACTGCTCGATCTCGTAGCGGATGATGCCTCCCTTGGGGTGGAACACCGCCAGTCCGGACCCGATTTCGTCCGGGAACGAGAAGAGGTCGAGGTCGTGGCCGAGCTTGCGATGGTCCCGGCGCGCCGCCTCCTCAAGCCGCGCCTGGTGCGCGCGCAGCTCGTCCTTGGTGGGCCAGGCCGTGCCGTAGATGCGCTGGAGCTGCGGGTTCTTCTCCGAGCCGCGCCAGTAGGCAGCAGCGTTGCGGGTCAGCGCATAGCCGTTGCCGATCATGCGGGTGTTGGGCAGGTGCGGGCCGCGGCAGAGGTCCTTCCAGACCGTCTCGCCCGAGCGCGGGTCGACGTTCTCGTAGAGGGTGAGCTCGGCGCCGCCGACCTCGACGTTCTCGTCGTCGGCCCCGCCACCCTTGAGCCCGATCAGCTCGAGCTTGTACGGCTCGTCGGCGAGCTCGGTGCGTGCCTCCTCCTCCGTGACCACGCGGCGCACGAAGCGCTGGCCTTGGCGGATGATCCGATCCATTGCCTTGTCGAGCGCCTTCATCGCTTCGGGCGTGAACGGCTCCTCGACGTCGAAGTCGTAGTAGAAGCCGTCGGTGACCGGCGGGCCGATGCCCAGCTTCGCCTCCGGGTTCACCTGCTGCACGGCCTGCGCGAGCACGTGCGCCGCGGAGTGGCGGAGAATGTTCAGACCGTCGGGCGAGGAAATCAGCACGGGCTCGATACGGTCGCCCGGGACGACGTCCGCCGCCAGGTCTTTCAGCTCTCCGTTGACACGGATCGCGACGACCGCCCGATCGCTGAAGTGCGTGAATCCCGTGCCCGCCTCGGTGACAACCGAGTGGGACTCGATCTCTGCGGGATTCGACGGTTCGTTCGACACGGGCGGACACTCCTCGGGCTCGGTTGACCCCTCGACTGTAGTCGGCGGGAGGAGCGCTGAGATCGGGGAATCGAGTTCCCTCGCGAAGCACACCGAGTGCTCGGAGCCGGTGTAGGCACCGAACAGGGGGATCCGCGTGTAGCCCTCGCGGGCGTAGAAGCGCATCGCGTCGGGCTGGAGCGTCCCGGTCTCGAGCACCAGGCGCATCGTCCCCCACCGCACCGCCCGCTCCTCAAGGGCCCGGAGCACGGCGGTCGCCGCTCCGGTGCCGCGAGCTGACGGGTCAACGAACATCCGCTTGACTTCGATCGCACCCGCGCCGAGCACGTCCTCCGTGAGCGGACGCAGGCCCCCGCACGCCAGTGCCGTGCCCCGTTCATCGCGGGCGAGAAGGAAGACGGGGACGTCCTCGGCCGATGGGGCGATGCCCGGCTCGTGGTCGTCGGTGCCGTAGCGCAGGTCCAGCTCACGGCGTTGCGCGGCGCGAAGGCGCTCCGCGTCGGCGTGCGTCCAAGCCACCTCTTCGATCGTCCACGTCATCGCGGCTCCTCCCGGACGCGCCGAGGGCGTCGACCACGCCCATTCTGCCGCCCTTCGCTCCGCTTTAGACTCGGCGCATGCCCGACGACTCCGTCTTCATTCCCCCGCCCGGCTGGTATCCGCACCCCGCCGACGTCGGCTCGGAGCTGTACTGGGACGGCGCGGCCTGGACCGACCGCTCCCGGCCGTCCTCTCCCACTCCGATGCCTGCTGACGGCACTCCCGAGGCGACTGTGGAGCAGGAGCTATACGCCTACCCATCCGCTCCGTCGTCGTCCGCCAGCCGCAATCCGATGGCTGTCGCGAGCCTTGTCCTCGGCATCATCAGCCTCCTGATCAATCCGCTGCTGGTGCCCTCGATCCTGGCGATCGTCTTTGCCGCGCGCGGCCGGGCGGCCGCCGCGATCGTCGGAGGCGGACGGGGACTCGCCACAGCCGGTCTGGTCATCGGGATCCTCGGCCTGGTCTCGGGCGTCGTCAACTTCGTCAGCAACATCTTCTCCGAGCTTTCCGGCTGACCGTGGTGCGCGCACCCTGGCTCTTCGTCGTCGCGGTCGCCCTCGCCGCTCTGATTCTTCGCGGTCCTCTCGTCGCCGTCGCTCCGGTGATCGACGCCGTCCGCGGCGATCTCGCCCTTTCTTCCGGCCAAGCGGGAGTGCTCACGAGCATCCCCGTGCTCTGTTTCGCCCTCGCGACTCCACTCGCTCTCCTCGTGATCCGCCGAGCAGGTCCGGATGCGGCTGTGACGGTGACGGTCCTCGGAGTGGCACTGGGCACGATCGTCCGCTCGGCCGGCGATATCGTCGCCGTGGTGGCGGGCACGGTGGTGATCGGCGTCTTCATCACGATCGGAAACGTCGTGCTCCCTGTCGTGATCCGCCGCGATGTGTCTCCCGAACGGGTCGACCTGACCACGGGCGTCTACACCGCAGCACTCAACCTCGGCTCGACGATCACGTCGCTCGGCACGGCACCCCTGGCCCTCGCACTCGGGTGGCGTGGCGCCCTGCTGGTCTGGCTCGGCCTGAACGTGCTGGCCCTCGCTGGCTGGCTCCTCGCCGTCGGCCCTCGCGCGGCTCTGCGGCCGGCACCGCGACGTGTCCGCAGCGGCACCCAAGCGGAGCCCGCGCCGAGGATCTGGCGCAGCGCGACAGTTCTCACGCTCGCGCTGTGCTTCTCGAGTCAGGCCTTCTCGTACTACGGGGTGACCGCCTGGCTTCCCTCCCTGCTGGTCGACCGCAACGGCTTCTCGATCGCGACAGCCGGAGCGAGTTCCTCGGTCTTTCAGCTCGCGGCGGTCGTCGGTGCGCTGGGGATCCCCCTCCTGGTGCGTCGGCTCGGCCCTCGTGGCAGCATCGTCCTGGTCGGCCTACTCTGGTGCACGGTTCCGACAGGGCTACTCCTGGCGCCGCACCTCTGGGCACTCTGGTGTGTGCTTGGAGGCGTGGCGCAGGGCGGCGGCTTCACCGTCGTCTTCGTGCTCGTCGTGCGGCTCTCGCGCTCGGATGCACACGCCTCACGGCTCTCCGCCACAGTGCAGGGCATCGGCTACGCGGTCGCTGCGACGGCACCGACGGTGATCGGATTCGCTCACGACGCCAGCGGTGGCTGGGACGTGCCACTGCTGACGGTGCTCGCCGCCACCTGCTCGTTCCTCCTCTTCGGCGCACTCGCCGCTCGCCCCTCCCGTCAAGGGGGCCATGCCTCCCCCCACTGACCCGTAGCGTGTCCGCATGTCCGAGCAGAGCACGACCCGCGAGAAGACCGCTCCCGACCCTGACGATGCCCGCAAGCCGGATGACATCACCGACATCACGAAGCGGTCGTGGTTTTACGTGCTGAAGAAAACGGCGCGCGAGTTCGGCGCCGACCAGTGCACTGACCTTGCCGCCGCGCTGACCTACTACGCGGTCCTCGCCCTGTTCCCTGCGCTGCTCGCGATCGTCTCGGTGCTCGGCCTCTTCGGGCAGGCGCAAGCCACGACCGACCTCGTCCTCAACCTGGTCGGCAATCTCGCGTCCGCTCAGGTGGTCGACCTGCTGCGAGAGCCGATCCAGTCGCTCACCGGATCCTCCGCCGCTGGCCTCGCTTTCGTGACAGGTGTGGTCGGCGCTCTCTGGTCCGCCTCGGGCTACGTCGGTGCTTTCGGCCGCGCTATGAACCGGGTGTACCAGATCGACGAGGGGCGTCCGTTCTGGAAACTCCGCCCCACGATGCTCGGAGTGACCGTTGTCACCGTCGTGCTTATCGTGATTGCCGCGCTGATCCTGGTCGTGAGCGGACCGGTCGCCACCGCTGTGGGCGACGTCATCGGCCTCGGCCCGGCAGCCTTGACCGTCTGGAACATCGCCAAGTGGCCGGTACTCGTGATCATCGCCGTCCTGACGGTCGCGATCCTCTACTACTGGGCGCCGAACATCCGTCAGCCGAAGTTCCGCTGGATGAGCCTCGGCTCGGTCCTGGCACTGGTGATCTGGCTCGTCGCCTCCACTGGTTTCGCCTTCTACGTGGCCAACTTCTCCAACTACAACAAGACCTACGGGTCCCTGGGCGCCGTGATCGTCTTCCTCCTCTGGATCTGGATCACCAACATCGCTCTGCTCTTCGGCGCGGAGTTCGATGCCGAACTCGAGCGCGGCCGGGAGCTTCAGGCGGGCATCGAGGCGGAGGAAACCATCCAGCTGCCCCCGCGCGACACGGCAGCGAGCGACAAAAAGGCGAATGCGCACGAAAAGGATGTGCGTGACGGCCGCTGGCTCCGACTCACGAGTGAGAACCGCGACGGAGCAGGGCCGCGCACGGACGACGAAGCGGCGCAAAAAGACTGATTTGAGGCGCAATAGCCGGCTCAGGAGGCCAAAAAGCGCGAATCTGAGAGGATTCACGTCCTGCAATTCGCGCCACGTGCATCCTCTCTGCCTCGCAGTCGTACCCTGTCGGTCGTGCCGGGCAGCCGCCCGGCGCGACCCGGTGACGAGGGAGCCTCCGTGAAGCAGAGCGACACCGACTACGACGGGCCCTCGCAGCCCGACTTCTCGAGGGAACAGGAGGGCTACCGCCCCGGACTCAAGCCCCGGCAGTTGCAGATGATCGCAATCGGAGGCGCCATCGGCACAGGCCTGTTCCTCGGTGCCGGCGGTCGCCTCGCGTCGGCGGGACCCTCGCTGGTGATCGTCTACGCGGTCTGCGGTGTTTTCGCCTATCTGATCCTTCGCGCCCTCGGCGAACTCGTGCTGCACCGGCCAAGTTCCGGGTCCTTCATCTCCTACGCTCGCGAGTTCCTCGGCGAGAAAGCGGCCTTCATCGCCGGCTGGATGTACTTCCTCAACTGGGCGATGACGGCGATCGCCGACGTCACCGCGGTCGCCCTCTACGTGAAGTACTGGGCGATGTTCTCCTCGGTGCCGCAGTGGCTCCTCGCGCTCATCGCCCTGGTCGTCGTGCTCTCGCTCAACCTGGTCTCGGTGAAGGTCTTCGGCGAACTCGAGTTCTGGTTCGCACTCATCAAGGTCACCGCGCTCGTGGTGTTCCTCATTGTCGGCGTGGTCGTGTTGGCCGCGGGCTGGCCGCTTCACGCCGGCGGCACGACCGTCGAGCCTGGCATCAGCCTGTGGAACGACAACGGAGGCATCCTCCCGGGCGGCCTCATCGCCAGCGTCCTCGTCGTGCAGGGTGTCGTCTTCGCCTACTCGGGCGTCGAACTCGTCGGCACCGCGGCGGGCGAAACGGCCGAGCCGGCGAAGGTCATCCCGCGCGCGATCAACTCGGTGATCCTTCGCATCGCCGTCTTCTACGTCGGCTCGGTCCTGCTCCTCACCCTCCTGCTGCCCTTCACGGCCTACTCGAAAGACCAAAGCCCGTTCGTCACCTTTTTCAGCAGCCTCGGCGACGGTTCCTTCGGCGAGATCGCGGGCTCGATCATGAACTTCGTGGTCCTGACCGCCGCCCTCTCGAGCATCAACGCCGGGCTCTACTCCACCGGCCGCATCCTGCGCTCGATGGCGCTCAACGGCTCCGCCCCGCGCTTCACCGGGAAGATGAACGCGCAGGGAGTACCGTTCGGAGGCATTCTCCTCACCGCGAGCATCACGCTGGTCGGCATCGTGCTCAATCTCTTCGTCCCGAAACAGGCGTTCGAGATCGTGCTGAACGTCTCGGCCCTGGGCATCGTCACGGGCTGGGGGATGATCGTGCTCTGCCAGATGCAGCTGCAGCGCTGGGCCGCGCAGGGGCGGCTTACGCGTCCGAGCTTCCGAATGCCCGGAGCCCCGGTCACCTCGTGGATCACGTTGACGTTCCTGGTCGTGGTGGTGCTGCTGATCGCGGCCGATTTCCCGACCGGTACCTGGACCGTCGGCATCGTCGCGGTCGTCGGCGTGCCCGCACTCATCATCGGCTGGAACGTCGCGAAGCCGCGGATTTTGGCAATCGCTGCCGCCCGCGACGGATTCACCGGGGCGAACCCCGTCGTCGCCGCGCGGCCGGCCTCCGAAGCGAAGCGTGACGACAACGTCCGCTGGCGGGAGTAGTTGCGCGCCAGCAGCGTCTCTCAGCGCCGACGCAGATAGCGCAGCAGGAGTACGTCTCCCGCCGTGAGGACGTGCGCCAGGCGCTGCTCGCGCGCGTGCGGAATCGGCCCGCGTGCCACCCGGCCCGACTCCCCCGCCTCGAGTGTCGGGCTGATCGTCAGGCACAATTCGTCGACGGCGTCCGCGGCCAGCAGCGCGCCGAGCAGCGACGGTCCGCCCTCGCAGTGAATCCGACCGAGAGCCCGCTCGGCGAGCTGCGCGCGCATCCGCCCAACATCGAGTGCGTCCTCACCGCAGACGAGGACGTCCGCGACCGCCGCCAGCTCCGAGCGTCGGCGCGCCGGCGACGAGCCGATGGTCACGACCACGGGACGCACCGGCGCCTCGGTGAACACTCGTGAGGCGGGATCGAGATCGAGTGAGCCCGACACGATCGCAAATACGGGATGCGGCGGCAGGCCCGCCACGCGACGCGCCACCGCGGCCTCGTCCCCGAGGACCATCGGACCGTATCCCTCCGCCCGCACGGTCCCGGCAGCGACCAGCACGACGTCAGCAAGTCGGCGGAGGAGGGCGAAGACGCGCAGGTCGGCCTCGCCGCCCAGGTCCCCCGACACCTCGCCGCGGGTGACCGCTCCGTCGATGCTCGAGACGAAGTTGACCCGCAGCCACTCCTTCTTCGACTCGTCCGCATACAGCGCGAGCAATGACTCGTCCGAGAGGTTCAGCGCGGCCGGCACGAGCCCGTCGATCCGGGCGCTCACGCCGTCGGCTCCACGTTGTGGCGGAGGTACGCCGGCGCTCGCCAGCCCAGTACCGCCTCCGTGAGCCGGACCGCGTCGACTGCCTGACGCACATCGTGCATTCGGACAATCCGCGCACCGTGGAGGATGCAGATCACGGCCGCGGCGAGAGAGCCCTCGAGCCGTTCCCCCTGCGGCCGATCGAGAGTCTCGCCAATGAAGTCCTTATTTGAGACGGCGGCGAGCACCGGATACCCGAGCGATGTCAGCTCGGCAAGACGCCGAGTCAACTCCAGCGTGTGCAGCGTGTTCTTGTTGAGGTCGTGCCCCGGATCGACGATGATCCGCTCGGCGGACACACCCGCGGCCCGCGCCTGCTCCGCCTTGGCGCGCAGGTACTCGACGACGGTCGACACGACATCGTCGTACTCGGGCCGGGCGGGCTCGCTGCGCGGCGCACCGAGGCTATGGGTGATCACGAGCGACGCGGAGGAGGCGGCGAGCACGGCCAACATCCTCGGGTCGTGCAGACCGCTGGTGTCATTGATGACGGAGGCTCCCGCCGCGATGCTCGCCAGGGCTACGTCGGAACGTGTCGTGTCGACGGAGACGACCACGTCACTCCGCTCGGCAATGCCGGACACCACCGGCACCACTCGGTCGAGTTCCTCCTGCAGCGAGACGGCCGGCCCACGGCCGAAGGGCACTCCGCCGATATCGACCCAGTCGGCACCCTGCTCAGCGGCGCGGATGGCCGCTGCCACCGCCCTGTCCAGGGCGAAGGTCGAGCCCCTGTCGTAGAAGGAGTCGGGCGTGCGGTTCACGACCGCCATCACGGCGACCTGCCGCTCGAAGTCGAACGCGCGTCCGCCGATGCTCCGCGTGGTCATGCCGCTCACCCTAGACGAGAACCCCCGGCCGAAGCCGGGGGTTCTGGTGGTGGGCGATACTGGGATCGAACCAGTGACCTCTTCCGTGTCAGGGAAGCGCGCTACCGCTGCGCCAATCGCCCGTTGCTCCCTGCGGAGCGCCTCGCTCGGTGAACGATCGAGGTGGATACGGGATTCGAACCCGTGTATACGGCTTTGCAGGCCGCTGCCTCGCCTCTCGGCCAATCCACCGTGCATGTTCCACCGTGTACGGGATTCGGTGTCGGTGGCCCGAGGACCGACCGGGTGGGACGCACCCTGGGGTGCCTTCCCGATGACACCCGTCATAAGACGGGTATTCGAGCGGATGACGAGATTCGAACTCGCGACCCTCACCTTGGCAAGGTGATGCGCTACCGCTGCGCCACATCCGCATGTAGGTCGTACTGGTGATGCTGTTTCGGTGATGCTGTTTTCTTTTGTCGCTTCCCGACGCGACCTAGAAGAATGTATACGACCCGCGGCCGAGTTTCCAAATCGAACGGAGTGCGGGCGCGGCGTGGCGTCGTGACGCAGACGGGGCCGATGGATCCGCTACTATCGTCTCTCGGGTCGCCTCAAGCGGCCCGTTCGGGCGATTGGCGCAGTTGGTAGCGCGCTTCCTTCACACGGAAGAGGTCATCGGTTCGAGTCCGGTATCGCCCACCGCAGGAAAAACCTGGTCAGCCTGGAAATTCTGGCTTCACCGGCACTGAGTGCCAGCCGTCAGTTCGGATTTTGGACACAGTTTGGCCACTTTCCTGCGACGTCATCGCTCGTTAGTCGGGTTTGGATACCAGTTGGGAACGACGATCTCGGCGTCCAAACCATGTCCGAGGATGCCTCGGGGCCGCGAGAGGCCACCGCGCTCGGCGTTCGCGACAGGTGAGGTCGGGAACTCCATGCTCACGACCTCTGCCAGGTCGCTGGCTCGTAACACGCCCCAGGCCGAATGGGCCGCGGTAGCCGTCAAAGCTGCGTGACGACGTCGGCCGTACTCAGCTTCGCTGGGCGCCTCGAACCGACTCGGCGAGCGCGTCGATGCTCCTGTACGCCGGGGAATCGCTGGCGCGGCGGGCTGTGGTCAGGCGGGGAGTGCGGAACCGTCCGTCGGCAGAAACGACAGCAGGTTGGTTCCCGCCAGGAGCTGGCCCATCCTGTAGCCGACTTCAACCAGGTGCGTGTCGAAGAGGTCGGCGTAGACGTTGAGCGTCATCGAGGCGCTTTCGTGGCCCAGCATCCGCTGGATACCGAGGACGTTCGCCTGAGCCTGCACGGCGAGCGAAGCGGCAGTGTGACGGAGATCATGCGGGGTGATCTGCGGGAACGGCTTCCCGGCCTGCGCGGAGCCGTACGCGCGGCGGTTCGCTTCGGCCCGCGCTTTCGTCGCTCGCTCGAGACCGGGGTACAAATATCGGTTTCGCCATGTGTTCGCGCGCAGCTGACCGCCTTGAGCGGCTTGGAACACAAGACTGTTTGTGGGGAGGCCGCGAATCTGGGTGCGCAGCGCAGGGACGAGCTGGGGCTGAATGGGGACGACGCGTGACTCGCCGCTCTTCGTCGGGCCTTCGATCAGGTACCCACGGACCTCTGTGACCGATCGGCTGATCACCATCGACGCACCGTCGAGGTTGAGATCGCTGACTCGCAGAGCGGCAGCCTCGCCGAACCGGACCCCTGTCCAGGCGAGGAAGGAGACCAAGAGTCGGTAGCGCTCATCCATGTGCGAGACAAGCTCGGTGACCTCGGCTGCGCTCAGATACGGGTGTGCTCGTCTGATGGCCGGCGGGAGCTTCACGCCGATCGCGGGGTTCCCGGAGATGAGTTTGTCGTCGACAGCGGCCTGCATCACGGCGAACACCATCGTGTGGGCCTTCTCGATCGTCGCCGCGCCGCAATTCTGCTTCGCAAGTTCCTCGACCCAGTCCTGCAGGTCGGTCTTCAGCACCTTCCCGACCTGCCACGTCGACCACTTGGGATACACCCATGTCTTCGCGGTCGATTCCCGAGATGCAATTGTCGTCGCGCGGAGCCCTGCTGTGCGCTGAACGTACCTCTCGATCAGCGGGCCGAGGAGGCTCTTACGCGCGGCGGGGGCGGTGAACTCACCGTCATGGATGCGAACCAGCGCGTGAGCCTGCCAGGTCGTCGCGTCACGCTTCGTCAGGAAGCCGCGCTTGCGCGTTCCCTGCCCGTCCGGCTTGACGTAGCGAACCTCCCATCGTTGCCCGGCCTTGGTCGCATAGGGCTTGATACTCGCCATGTCCAGTCCTCAGTGGGTGTTGTCGCGACCGTGGCGTCAGGCGGACTGCGCGTACGGCGCGGCGTCGACCGGATTCTGCGCGTCGACGGTGGCTCGCACGGACCGGTTGATGTACTCGACGATGTCCACCTCTCGGTAGCGGATGGCTCGCCCGAGCTTCACGTAGGCAGGTCCGCGGCTGTGGAAGCGCATCTGGCTGAGGCTCCCCTCGGTCACCCCCAGCCGTCGAGCGACCTGCTTCGCCTTGAGGAGGTCAGCCGTGATTTCCGGAATTGTTTCGTCGCTATTCGTGCTCACGACATCCATGTAGGCGGCTCCAATCGAGTGTGTCCCAGTCCGATGTCTCAACTCGAGACTGCGGGTCGGTCAGCACGCCTAGCCGCCGACATCAGGACTATGCGCGGTGCCGCGCCGGTGGCTGCGCCCGAGGGAGGCGAGAGCACGACAGCGGCGCTTCAGGCAGTCCGACTGTCAGCGCCCGACCCGACCAGCCTCAATCTCCCCCGGCAGCGCCTTCCCGCCTCATCTCAGTGGGATCGCGAACGTACCCGCCGGCGAGGCGTCCGCTGAACGCCTGCTCGACGATCACCCGAGCGTTCGCACCACACGTGATCAACCAGCCGAACCTGACCGCGCCGGACGCCACCAGGTCGTGCGGGGCGTCAAAGAACGCTTCGCGGAAGGTGATGACGAACTTCTGGCCATGAACGGTGCGCATGAGGGCCTGGGTCGTCGCGGCGACGGTCCCGGCCGTGATCGCTGCACTGGGGTCGGGAAACGTTGCGACAGGACGGCACAGCTCGGCGTACGGCCGAGCAGGCCCGGCTGAGCCTCGTCACTGATCGTTGTACAGCTCAAGCAGGAATCGAATGTGACTCGTGACGTTTCCAGACCGGTAGGACTCGACGAGGGCGTCCTGGTACTCCGCTTTCAGTCGGTCGGGGATCAGGATGGCGTCGAAGCCGTGCGACATCACGACGGCGTTCATGACGTACCGGCCTGCGCGTCTGTTGCCTTCGAGGTAGAACTGCGAGTATGTGGCGAAAGCGGCCCAGGTGACGGCGCGCAGGACCGGGTGGTCGAGTTGCTTGATCCTTCGCAGGCCGCTGTCCAGCACGGCGGGGGTCACCCGCGCGTCCAGCGCTCGAAATCGTTCACCGTAATCCAAGGTGACGAGCGGCCCCGCGTACTGTTTGCGCTGGTCTCCGCGGAAGGCCAGCGATTTCAACCCGAGCGAGAGGGCCACCTGGAGGTGAAGGTCGTCGGACAGAGCCTTCGTTGGTTCCAGGGGTCCGTCCTCGACCCTGCGGAGCATGAGGTCGCTCGCGGCCTTCATGCCGGCAACCTGAGCTTCTTCGCCGAGGGTGTGGCCTGCGACGTGACCGCCGTTGATGAGGGTTGCGATCTCCGGTTCGGTGTATGCGAATCCCTCCAACCGGGCATCGTTGAATAGGGCGCGGGACTCGCAAGCCAAGTAACGGGCCACCGCGCGATCGCGCCCTTTCGGTGCGATGCGAGCGACGAGGTCCGACAGGTCGTCCCACGCCGGCTCCGGTACCGCCAGCACGTCACCGGGGTAGCTCGGGAACTGCGCGAGGAGATTGTCCCAGTGCGTGCCGTCGCTGATTGTGGTGCTTAGCACGACTTCGGGCTCCCTCCCCGGCGCGGGCGCAGCCGCGATCTTGCCGACCCCGCGGATGCTATAATGGTTGGACCCGCGCCCGCCGCCGGTCTTACTCATTGTCGCTCCCCTTTGTCACGCTCTTCAGCAGCGTGCTGGCCATCAGGTTGCCGTCGCCTTGGGGTAGGCAGGCCACGAGCGCTCTCGTGTACTCGTCCCGGTGCCGATGCAGCACGCGCAACCACGGGTAGCCGTGGCTGACGAGGAATCCGTTCGTGCGATGGCGGACGAAGGTGGCGTCCCCGCCGGCGCGGGTCGCGCGGACGAGGAAGTCCAGAGCCCGCTGCGGGACAGAGACAGTATCGTCGGCGGTGACGAGGGTCGACCCGGCGAGAATCCGGAGCTCGAACGGGACGTCCGCGACGGTCACCTCGCGCAGCACGGTCCGCGCGGACCGGACGATCTGGGTCGACCGCCACACCGCCTAGGAGTCCCCATCGACAGTGGTCCCATCGGCGAGGGTGCTCACCTGCGCCCACCGCACGGACAGACCTTCCGCGTTCGCGTCCGCGTCGACAGCGAGCGCGAAGTTCCGGTCTGCGTCAGCGAGCGCTCGAGCGCGATCTGGAACCCACTGCTCCAACGGTTCGAGCACGCCTGAGGCGAACCAGAACGACGGCGCACGATCTAGCAGCACGGGAGCGAGGGTGAGCCCGAGCACCTCGAAGAGACGTTCAGCGGTGTCGACGCGGGGACGCTTCCGCCCGGATTCGTACTCGCCGATGACCGCACCCCACGTGCCGGCCAGTTCAGCCAGCCGAGCCACGCTGAGCCCGGCTGCCAATCGCGCGCCCCGTAGATCAGTGGCAAACATGCGATCCTTTTGCACTGGGTACAATCTATATGCGCGGCAATAGCGGGCCCACTCCCCTACCGCAGCGGGATCACGAGCACGTTGGGCCCCCTGCCGTAGCCGAGCTTCGGTGCCGGCGTAATCGGCGCCGTGGCCGAGCTGATCCGCATACGAGACCATGTCGTACCGGATGTCCTCACCGGGCAGGCCGTTCTCCATCGTGGGTGGGGACCCGCTGCGGGATGGAGTGCAGCATGTCGCCGACTTCATCGGGGGCGGCGCCGAGCTCGTTCCCGTCCCCGTCGAAGACACCCTCGGGGAAGTACCCCTCGTCCCACTCGAGTCCAGGCCTGATGCGGAAAGAGTACGCGGTCGGGTACTCGGCGAGGGTCGTCGCGGCGATGGCACTCGCGGCGAGTTGGGTCTCCTACTCGTGCGCGTCAACTGTGGAGCGCGTCGAGAAGGCTCGCCTCCGGGTCGGACTACGGCTTTGCAGCGAAGCTGCCGGGGTTAGAGGCGTGGCCGCGAGGGTGCAGGGAAGAATCGAAGGTCATCATGACAGTTACGTACGCGGCGTCCGGCGGGATCGCTCACCCGCAAAGCACCGCTCCGCTGCTCACGAGGTCGCGGAGGACATCCTCGACGCACTCGCGACACGTCAACCGGTATTTGTGACCGTCTGCGGCACGCCCCAAGGTCCGCATCATCGCTGTGCCCGTTCCCACCGCAATCGCAGCCTCGAGAGGCGCCACCGGGCACGCCCGGACCATCTACAGTAGCGGGGAGTACGTCGAGTTCTTCCGGACGGCCGACGTAGGAACCTTGTCCATCGAAGGACTTTGACCCCACGTGCCAATCTCAAACCTGTACGGGTACGCCCTTCTGCGAAAACTCACCTAAAGTATAGATGGCCGCGGCGACGACCCGAGATGGACTGATCTCCCGCGAAACTGCCGCGAGAGACCGAGAGCGAGAAGCTTGCGGACGAAGCCGCCTAGTCCGATTGAGTATGTGAAGCTGCGAAAAGGAAGATTGTGCTGAAGGAACGAAGATCCAGAGGATGCGGCGCCAAGTATGCACATGCATTCTCGGGCAGGTGTCACAGGTGATGAGGGCTCTTCTGCCGAAGGAAGTGCAGTCGTCGGAGGTGTTCGGCTACCGCCAGGACGTGTTCTTATTTCCAGAGGAGATGGCAGTGATCGCAAATTCCGTTGAGAAGCGTCGGAGGGAGTTCGCCTCGGTCCGCGCGTGCGCCAGAGAAGCCCTGGCAAGACTCCGAGCTACACCGACGCCTATCGTCCCGGGCGAAAGTGGCGCGCCACAGTGGCCCATAGGAATAGTGGGAAGCATGACCCACTGCGACGGGTACAGCGCAGCAAGCGTCGCTTTCGAACACACCATCGCCGCTATCGGCATAGACGCCGAACCGAATGCGCCGACACCACCAGGCGTCTTCGACGTGATCAGCGTCCGGGAAGATCGCATCGGACTTAACAAATTACCCGATCTGGGGGTCGCTTGGGATCGACTATTATTCAGCGCTAAAGAATCAGTATACAAGACATGGTTCCCTCTCACAGAATCCTGGCTCGGCTTCGAAGACGTCATAGTGACATTTCATCTCGATGGATCTTTCGAAGCGACGTTCCTCGTGGACGGTCCCCTGGTGGAAGGTCGTCGCATCCCCGGTCTCGCCGGCAGATGGAAGGTCGGACGGGGAATACTCGCGACAGCGATCGCCCTTCCTCGTCGAGGATCCCCGAAAGAATCCCACGAGCGTTATTCACAAGTGTCTACCAGCCGAGTCGATCAAGTTCGAGGCGGGTGATGGTGCGAATGCGATTGGGGATTTCTGCGAGGGGTCCTCGGTAGCCTCTTTTCAGGATCTTCCAGTTCTTCCAGTGAGCGATGCATCTTTCGACGGCCGAACGGAGAGGGGAGATGTACCGGTTGGCTGTGCGGGTGTTGTCATCATGTTGCCCGTGAAGAGGCTTTCCCCGGGAAGTGACTGCGCTGGTTCCGACGTGCGCTGGGTCTGCTCTCCACTCCGCATTATCGAGAATCGCCTCCCGCCCACCCAGGCTGATGGATGCACAGTCGTGTCGAGCGCCGGGGTCGGATCGGACACGAAGAGCACGTTACCGGTCATGTCCGAGGCGACGTCCACGTTCAGCCCTCGACGATGTCGCTTCCCGGAGTAGCTCGCGCTCGCCGTCGCGGCACGGTTTCCGGTGAGAACCTCGGTGCCGTCGACTAGAACCACTCGGCCCGGCACAGCCGTCTCCATACGCACACCCGGCAGGCAGCCGGCCTGCTCGATCAGCGGGACGGTCCTCCGCTATACGCGAGAAATCGTGGGCTGCGACACACCGAACATATCCGCAACCGTCGTTTGGTTCACGTTCTGCCGTAACAAGTTCAGAGTAACAACGACTTGCACGCGAATGTTCAACAACCCCGGCCGTCCCGACCGCTCACCCTTCCCGCGACAATCTGCCATCTCCGAGAGATAAGCTCCGTCAATTGCTCCGCATCCAGGCCTGTAGTACAGTCGTACCGCATCGGCTTCCCGTTCCGAAAATAGCGAGCCATGGAACTTCTATTCCATCGAACGGGAAGCCGGTGCCTCTGAACGACACGCCCGAATAAGACCTTATGAATAACGTTTCACGAGTCACATTGATTATGCCTGACAACTACTCACCGATAAGATGCGCCGACATCGTTAATATGGTTGGATAGTTGAAAATCAAGGTAAGAGAGACATTGGAATCCATGTCAGCCACCATGCGATTACGAAGACGAACCCAGTAAAGCGAATCGACCCCAAAATCTCTCAGCGGGATTTGGGGATCGATCTCACTTTCCGGGCGCTCGAGCAGTTCGGACACGGTTCGACATAGGTAGTTCTCAAAGATCCGCAGCCTCTTCCATGCTGGCGCGTTTTTGAGTGCGGCAGCGAGGCTGCCATCCGGCGATGTAACGGCGTTGACGTTGTTTCTATCAGCCGTCGCGGTCCAATTTTCGCCAGCCAACTGACTGACATTGATCGGCCAGGTGATACGCGATCCGCTCCGAAGCCCCACTCGAGCCGCGACAAAATCTCCGCCCACTGACAGGGCGATGTGATCGAGAAGTTCCTCAGCCCGCTGCGGTGCTAGATCCAGAAGGACACTGCTACTTTGACTGAGTTGTCCCCGAGTAGATGCGAACATCCCAGCCCCGGACCACGGACCCCAACTCACGGAAGAGAAACCTCGCCGTCCTTCACCGCGAGCGCGGCGGACGACGGCCTCCATGGAGGCGTTCGCCGCGGCATAAGCGCTCTGCCCCGGCGACCCAATTGTCGACGCAACCGAGGAGAACGCGATGAAGAAGTCAAGATCGTCGAAAGACGTCATACTCGCGAGTTCTCGCGCACCCAGGAGTTTCGGTCTGAAAACTCGCTGTACTGCCGCGATGTCGAGATTCATGAGCGTGGCATCCTCTAGTATCCCTGCGAGATGCAAAACGCCGCGGATGGGTGGCATCGAAGAATGGATAAAGGCGGAAAGGCCTCGCATGTGCTCAGGATTTGAAACATCCGCACGTGCCATCAGAATATCGATTCCATCCTCTCGGAGCGTGTCGAGCAGAACTTTCGCCGGGTCAGAGACATTGCGGCTGATCACAACGATGTGCCGGGCTCCGCGTTCGACCAGCCAGCGGAGAACGTGACGCCCTAGTCCTCCTGTGCCACCGCTCACCACATAGGTGGAGTCTTCATCGAGACGCGGCCGATTTGGATCGGACCACCCGACCCTGTGAAGTCGGCGGGCATACACACGCCCCCCGAAGCATCGCACTTCATGCCCCTGAGACAGCAACAGTGGAACGATGGTCGATCGCACCTCCTCTGCGACGACGGACACCGACGTTATGCTGCCCTGACTGTGTTCCACAGAGGCGCAACGGACCAGCGCATCGACAGCTTCGCCTGCCTCGCTCAATTTAAGATCATCTTCGTTTGCACCGAACCGCGCCACGATCACGCGGTCGGTGACCGCCTCGCTAGGAGGCGGCTCGACGATGTCTAACAAGATTGCCGCAGCGTCCGCAACAGCCCGCCACGGGTCGAGAGCGTCGATGTCCGGCAGGAACAATATACCGAGGCGTCCGAATTCCACGCTCGCCGCTCGGAGAGAGGACAACTGGTTTGCCTCTCCCGCAGAATGGACGACCCCGTGCTCGTAGAGTGCGGAGAGTACGGATGCGCGATAAGGGTGACCCGCTGAGACGATGACGATCCAGTACTGCACCGGCGCATTGTCTGGGCTCGCGAGAGATGCGACCGTGTCATCCCAGCTGACTTCACCGAATAGCGTTTCCGCCGGTGTGGCGACAGCGCTTGATTCCACGGCATTCTCCGGCAGAATCTCGCGATCGCGCGTCGTAACCGTGTCGGATGCGGCCTCCGCAGGTGCGGGCGGGCCGTCGGAACACGAAGGGCGACGCATCGCCGATGTGCTGCGCTTCGCCCAGAGATCGTCGCGCGTCCGCTGTGACAGCGGTAACCGCGCTCGCCCTCGCTTCACGGCGCCCTTTCCGATGGAAGCGAAATCGACCCGGGCACCATGGACGTGAAGCTCGCCGGCCGACCGAAGCAGCTGTTCCACGACCGGCCCATCACCGCCGAGCGAGGCGATGATAGTCGCGTTGCGGTCAAGGCGTCTGCTCAGATTAGTCAAGACACCGGTCGGCCCTACCTCGAGGAAAAACCTGCTCTTTTTCGCCGTGAGACGAAACGCTTCTGCGAAATCGACAGGGTTTCGTACTTGGTCAACCCAGTAGCCGGGTTCGTTGATGGGGATTTGATTCCCTCGACTGCTTGGCTGGATCGGCACAGTCGGGCGCCGGAGGGTAGCCGCATCAAGCTGAGTTGCAAAGGCGGAGATCATGGGATTCATCGCCGAGGTATGGAAGGCATGAGTGGTGGGGAGCGGAATCGTCATCACGTCGGGGCCGAACGCGACCTTCGCCTCTGCCAGGGCTTCTACGGCACCGCCGATCACGACCGCCCTGTCGCCGTTGATGACCGCCAATTCGGCCTGGATCCCGTGCTCTTCGAGGAGTGCACTTACGTCGACATCACTAGCCATGACGGCAAGCATTCCCGTCGGGGGACAGTGTTTGTCCATAAGCGCGCCCCTGGCGCTGACGAGTGCTAACGCCGTTTCCATTGTCATTATGCCACTCGCGCACGCAGCAGCATATTCACCCAGGCTGTGCCCGAGGACCGCCGACGGCGTGACTCCCGCCGATACCCAGACCCTTGTCAGTGCGTATTGGAATGCGAACAGTGCCGGTTGAGCCAACCGTGCCTCAGTTTTAAGGGGGCCGGCGTCGACGAGCAACGCGTCGAACCAGTCGGCATCCCCGGTCGATGCCTCACGGCATTCCTCCAAGGCAGATGCAAAGATCGGAGACTGTCGAAGGGCCGCAGCCGCGGGGCCGATCGAGGACCCCTGGCCGCTGAAGAGGAAAACGGGTCTCACCGGCGCCGCAGGGTCGGATGAGGAGCCGACCCAACCCTCGGCTGAGGCCGATGGCGCACCGGAGACCGCCTCCGCCAACGCGGCAAGCCGAACACCTAGCTGGTCGCGGTCGACGGCGACGACGACAGCTCTCTGCGCAAATTGGGGTCGTCCGACGTGTGTGGTGTGACATATCGCGGTCAGCGCGCCATCTTCCGATGATCTGACGGCATCGGCGTACGCCGATGCCTGTTCCCTCAGGCCGTCCGGAGTTCGCCCCGAAAGCACCATCGCGTATGGTCCAGACTCGTGGAGCTTTCGTGGGGAGGGAGGCGGGCCCACAATAACGTGTGCGTTTGTCCCGCCGCCTCCGAAGGAGCTGATTCCCGCGAGGCGCACGGCGCGGGTAGCTGGCCACATCACTGAGGCAGCCGAAACGTTGAACGGAGAGTCATCCCTTCCGAGGATTCCGTTCGGTTCTCGAAAGTTGAGCGTGCCTGGAACGATTCCATGACGCACTGCGAGAACCGCTTTGATGAGCCCTGCCATTCCCGCTGCTGTATCGAGATGACCGATGCCTGATTTAACGGATCCGAGGAAGACCGAGCGGGGGGCGCTCGCGCCGAATACCTCGCTGAGCGCGGTGAGTTCGATGCTGTCGCCCAAGGATGTTCCTGTGCCGTGGGCCTCCACGAAGCCGATGTCCTGAGGGGACACTCCGGCGACGCTCTGGGCTCTGAGGATGACCTCCCGCTGGCCTTCGACGCTGGGGGCGAGATAGCCGGCTCTCGCAGCACCGTCGTTGTTTACCGCGCTGCCCTTGACGACCGCCCAGATCGGATCGCCGTCCGAGATGGCGTCCTCGAGCCGTCGGAGCACGACGACGGCGGCGCCGCTGCCACCAACAGTGCCGGACGCCTGCGCGTCGAAAGGGCGGCAAACCCCGTCGGGGGACAAGATGCCGCCTTCTTCGTAGAGATAGCCGCGCTTCACAGGGAAGTGAATGCCAGAAGCTCCGGCGAGAGCCATGTCCGTCTCTCCCACGAGCAGGGATTGCGCTGCCAGATGCACCGCGACCAACCCCGTGGAACATGCGGTCTGCACCGAGATGCTCGGACCTCGTAGCCCAAGACGATGCGATACTCTCATGCACATGTGGTCGTTCTGGGTCGCGACAAACGCCTGTAAAGGAGCGAGAGTGTCGAGGGAGTCTCCCTCTAGATACTCGCTGAAGTATGAGTTCACCCGTGAACCCGAGTAAATTGCCATCCCGGATCCGCCGTAGCAGCCTACGCGGCGTCCATCGAGATGTTGCGGATTGTACCCTGAATCCTCCAGCGCATCCCACGCACATTCCAGGAAGAGACGATGCTGGGGGTCGATGATGCGGGCCTCTGATCGCGGGATGTTGAACAGTTCGGCGTCAAATTCACCGGCTCCATCCAAATATCCGCTGACCGGCACATACCGCGGATCGTTTATCTCGCTCGCGCTCACACCCGAGTCGCGGAGTTCTTGTTCCTCGAAGCGTTGGATGGAGCTGACGCCTGAGTTCAGGTTCTGCCAAAACTGTTCGGGGCTCCGCGCGCCGGGAAAGCGTAAAGACATCCCCGTTATCGCGATATCGAACTCGCCCGACCCATCAGGCACTGCGTCCTTCCGGTCGACGTCAATCATACTCTCCGTTCCTGTCTCACTGAACGAAGCCGACGCATCCGTGCCGCCGCGCTTTCGTACCCATGCTTGTCTGCTGTGGGTACCGCTTCCGCGGACCTGACCTGGCCAGGCTGCTGCGCAACCTCCTTATCGGAGAGGGGAACATCCCGTGCGATACGTGCGGCCAGCGCGGCCGATGTCGGATAGCGGAAGAAGTCGACGATCTCCAGTCGCACTCCGAGCCGCTCTTCCACAACGCGCTGGGCCCGTGGCAGGTGCAGTGACTCGGCGCCGACATCGAAAAACCCGATTTCGGCCGTCACCTCGACGCCGTCGAGGATTTCCGACCATATCCCCCTGACCGCTGTCAGGAGATCTGGATCGACAGTTCTCTCGTCGATGGCCGCCTCGGAGAGAGCGACCTGGATCTCGGCGCTTGTGCCGTATTCGTCCGTCACCAGATGAGGGCCTTCGTAGGATGCATTCTCGGCAACCTCCGCAGTGGCCGTCAGCCGATCCAACGCAACGGCATCTCGCGCGACGAGCCCCGCGATGAACGGGTTGGTAGGGACGAGACCGACGACACTGCATCCACTCGGATGTCTCAGGATTGTCTCCAGTGCCGCCATCCCCTCCGAGACGCTGATCGGCCGATACCCGAGGGCACCGAGCAGTTCGTCGTCTGTTCCCTCTGCGCTCATCCCGAGGCCTGACCATTGAGACCAGAGGATCGAATGGTGAGGTATACCCCGTCGGCTCATCGCATCGAGCCAGGCGTCGAGGTAGCCGTTTGCAGCCCCGTATGCGCCCACACCGATACCGCCGAACAGAGCGTTGACAGAAGAGAACGCGACGACGAATGCGCCTCGGGCAGTCATGACATCGGCGAGGACTTCTGCCGGGCCTACTTTCGAAGACAGCGCCTGGCGCAGGCCTGATCGGGTGAACTCCCTCAAGGGGACGCTGTCCAACTGGCCCGCGAGGTGGAAGGCGCCGGAGAAACGGCGGCCCCAGAGCTCCTCGTACTCGGTCAATTCTTGCTCCAGGGCGCTCTCATCGCCGAAGTCGGCCTGCACATAATGGACTTCTCCCGCGCGACGGAGCTCCTGCATTGAGACGTTGACCTCGCTGTGCGGTCGGCGTCCCACGATGAGGAGGCGTGCGCCGTAGTGCGTCAGGAGGTGACGGCACAGCATGATGCCGATGCCCCCCATACCGCCGACGACGACGTACGCGCCGTCGGATTTTAGCATCGACTCTGCAGCGTCGGGACTCACCGAATCAAGACCACGGAAGCGCAGTACTTGTCGGAGACCGCGACGATACGCGACCCGCTGATCAGTCACCTCGTTCAGGAGTTCGGCCCATCCGTCCTCCGCCCGCCCTGGCTCGACATCCAGCGAGCGCACCCGCAACCATGGGTGCTCGGCTGCGAGGTTCGGGAGAAAGCCGCGAACGGCGGCGTGGACAGGATCGGACGCTTTTCCATCTTGGAGCGCAACTGTTCCTGTCGTGAGGATGGTCAGGCGTAGCCCCTTAGCGTCGGAATGCCGCCTGCGCTCAAGAGCGCGTGCGATGGAACCAATCTCTTCGATACATCGTGCTTGCTCTTCGACCAGGTCGTCGATGCGAGCGGGTAGATAGCCGAACGCAGACTTCAGCACGAGGACCACATCGGTCGATGCAGGATCGAGTGCGGCCTCGTCTCCCCAGCGCACAGCGGACGAGGTGTAGCCCTCGCGGTCGAGCAGGAGTGAGAGCCGGTGGAAATCAGGCTGCTCCATGCCGATGACATCAAAATGGCGTCGCTCTCTGCTTCCGAAGGGGGCAGCGTGAGCTGGCAGCCACGTCGGACGGCTGAGCCAGACCCCCGGCGGATCTGATCTGCCCCGGTCATTCGTGTTCATCCTGAACTCGCCAGCCCTCAACCGCTCCGCGAGCTGGCTGCGCTGGATCTTCCCGATTGCGGTCTTCGGTATCTCGTGCGGGGCGACCGGGATAACCTGCTTCACAGCGAAGCCGAAGTGCTGGTTCACTTTTTGGCTGATCAGGCGGCTGATCCTCCGCGAGTCTTTGCCGTCATCCGGGCTGAAGAAGATCACGAGCTCGTCAGTTGCCGCACCGGCGGAGCGGTATGCGACAGCACTCGTGAAGCTCGCACGAACGCCGCCGACCCGGTCGGCGATCGTCTCGATCTCTGTGGCCGGAGTGTTGACTCCGTTGATCAGGATCACATCCTTCGTCCGACCCGCTAACGTCAGCGCGCCGTCGTCCAAGAAGGCCCGGTCACCCGTGCGGAACCAACCGTCTTCTGTAAAGGAGTCTGCGTTGGCCTTAGCGTTGTTGAAGTAGCCACGCGTCACCACAACTCCGGCGACTTCGAGATGGCCTTCTTCCCTCTCGGCGACCACGCGCCCGGCGTCATCCACGATTCGCAGCGATAGACCGGAGATCGGCCGCCCGACACTAACAGGCCCAGTATCGAGTTCTGCCGTGGAACCGGGAAGAGCGACGTGTGTGTGTGAATAGGTCACGCCGGAACAGGTCTCCGACATCCCCCACATGGGCTGCATCGCCGTTCCGCGCAGTCCGAATGGAGCCAGCACCCGCAGGAAGTGTGTCGTCTGCTCAGCGACCACCATCTCACCGCCATTGATGATTACGCGCAGCGAAGAGAGGTCCCATCCGCGACCCAAAAACTCCGCCTCGCGTGAGGCCACCAAGGAGTACGCAAAATTCGGCGCCCATGTGATCGTGACCGAATGCTGTGAGAGAAGGTCCACCCAGACGAGTGGCTCGCTGAGGACTAACGAGGTTGATACATGGATCTGCTCGCAGCGCGTCCATGTATCACGGATGTTGCACATCAGGAGTCCAACGACATGGTCCAGGGGGAACCAGTTGAGGGAGACATCCTCCTCGGCCAGGCCGTTGTCCTGCTGCATACCGATCACGGCGTGGAGTACGGCCTGATGTGTCTGAGTGACGAGTTTCGGGGTACCGGTGCTCCCGGAGGTCAAGAGCATCAGAGCGGTCGCTGTGCCGGAGACCGCGACAGCTTCGATCGGGGCGCTCTGCTCCAGGTCGTCCATGCTCATGATCAGACCCGTGGCACGTATGCCCTCCGGGAGCCTCCCGACGTCGTCAGTAATGACGGGAGCACGCTCGAGTGTCCGCCATACGCCCTCCAGCCTCTCGTTGACGGCATCCGTGAATCCGGTAGATGGGGCCGTGCACGGCACGGGAACGGCTGCGACCATCTGGCAGCCCCAGAAGGCGAGCAAGAACTGCTCGTGGTCACCGCATTGGATCAGCACTGGCTGCGACGCTTTTATCCCCGCCTCGCGGAGGCCGCCCGCTATGCGGGCGGCACGGTCGCGTATCTGGTCGTACGCCACCCATCGGCTGTCACCGAAGCCGCTGATGAAACGGATGCCGTGCTCGCCGCCGTCGGCGGCCCGGTCCAGAACCTGCGACAAGGACAGAAGCAGGTCCGTGTCAGTCTGGTCCCGGAGCGGTCCGTGCGTAATGGCCTGCGCTCTGCAGCCGACGCGGCCGGGCTGGGAGAGCTTGACGATGGGCCTCACCGCTGACGCCTCGAGGATCCCGACCGGGTCCTTGAGCGGCAGGTCACCGACACCCACCTGCACGCGCCTCAGCCCTGTTCCGTAGAGCATGTTCGTCGCGCGGCGCCGCACCGCTCTGTCGAGGACCGGCACGTCCCGCAGGACGGCGACATCGATGTCACCATGTGGCGTCCGAGGCAGCGTGCTCATCCTTACCACGGTGACCAGATGGTCGGAAGGCGCCCTTTCTTCAATGAGCCGTTCGATCTGCTCCGCCGTCACCGGCTTCGCCGGCACCACATACGCGGTCATTCTCCGCAAAGACTGGTCGATCGGCTCGTGTACGAACCAATCGCTCACGACGCCCGACTGGCGAATTGCTCTCGTCACGGCCTCGACGGCATCGCTCGGAGGCACCATTCCGTTCTGCAGCATGTGATTCTGCATGGTTCAGACTCCTGCCTCAAGGCTCGCGTTCGGGATGGTCACGGCGGACCGGGCGCGCAGGCCAAGGGAGAACGCCCTGGGGGTCTGGGCCCGGAACATGAGGCTCGCGGATACACGGATCCCGAAAGTCCGCCGAATCCTCGCGAGAACTTGGATGGCCTGCATCGAATCACCGCCCGCCTCGAAGAAGTTCGAATCGGCGGTGAGACTGCTGTCGCGCAAGACTTCCCGCCAGATCGCTAGAACCTTACCGATGTCGTTCACCCCGTCGGCACCTCCAGGAACCTGCACGTCTCCGGCTCGGCCCGTCGGGATGTCAGGTTCAGCATCGTCTCGACCGTCGGGTGACGGGATAATAGAGGTCTCGCTGCGCTCTCCATCGGAACGAACGGAGAGGCCCTCCCACTGCGTGGGGCAACCTGCAATCACGGCGGCCACGAAGCTCACCCAATTGTCGACGCTCTCCATGCTCGTCGGCAGAACGACTGCTATTCTCTGCGTCCGAAAAGACGAATCATGGAGCAGATGATCGACCCGGTCGATGAGTTCCTCTCCGCTCAGAGTCTCGCCCTCGGGCTGGGCGAGAACTGCCCCAGCAACCGACGGCGGGTCCGAGGGGCCTTCGCCTTCCACGCTCCACTCGTTGAGTGGGACGCGCGTCACCGTTGAGTCGCCCCTCGTCCCGAGTCGGTCGTCGAGGACGATCGACACTCGTCCCGTCCATGGCCGGAGGTGCACGACAGCTCCGATGCGTACGGCTGCCAGGAACGCGGTGAAGAGGTCTGGACCCGGTGTGACGTCTATCGCGATCCTGTCGCCGGCAGAGACGCCGTACTGTCCGAGGCGAGCAGCCAGGGCGAGGGAGCGCCTGACCACCATCTTGGGAGGGAGGCCCCCGAGCGGACTCCGCGTCCGATCCAGCGCAAGGGAGTCGTCGTGGCTGTTCGACGCCATGCGATCTTTAATAGCCTCAAACGTCGACCGTCTCTCGACGATGGCCTCACGGTCTTTTGTTCCCTGATCTGTGTCGGCGTAAGTTACGGAGACGAGGAAGTCAAGGAACTCATTCTGAAGCCGCTGCACGTCTTTCTCGCTGAACAGGCTCTCGTTGTAGTCCCACGCCAGCCGGTATCGGTCGCTGGAACGCGTCACGTTCAAGCCGAGATCAAATCTGACCGCAGTGGTATCGCTCTCGACATGTCCGACATGAAGATGATCAAAGGCTGGCGTGGCCACCTCGTCCCAGCCGAAGACTGTCGTCACCGCCGACGGGCGCCCCCACGGTCCCTGACGCGGAATCGCTTTCAAGATATCGCCATAGGGTGCCTGCTCGTGCTCGAAACCGTCCAACAGCGTCGAACGTACATCAGCAAGTACCGCGGAGAAGTCCTCGTGGCGCGCGGTGCGCAGTCGAATAGGCAGGGTGTTGGCACAGTACGCCACAAGGCTGGGATCTGCGGCCCGATGCGATCGCCTGGACACAGGCACACCGACGATGACGTCATCATTCCCGCTGGTGCGACCGAGGAATGCCATGAATGCTGCCAGCAGCACCATGAATGGCGTAGCTCGCGATTCTGAGCCACGAAGCCGGACGGCATCCAGAATATGAGAAGGGAAGTCGAAATACCGGCGCCCGCCCGCAGGGTCGACCAGCCCGTCTTCCCGGCGAGGGACCTCAAGACGGAAGGGCTCGGGAAGGTCCGACAGCTGGGAACGCCAGTACTCAAGGTCGTCGTGAGATGCCGGCCGACTTCCGGCACCGTTGAGATAGTCGCCCAGGGCGCGAGGCTCAGGCAGGATAGGACGCCCGACCGCCCCTCCGCGGAAATAGTTATAGAGCGCGCCGAGTTCTCTGAGAAGCACGTTCTCGGCCGTGCCGTCAACTGCCACGTGGTGGGTCGTCATGACCAGAAGATGTGTGTCGCTGGCGATCTTCAGGAGGCTGGCTCTGATGAGCGGACCCTGTGCCAGATCGAACGTCTCCGTCGACTCCGCCCGCAGGAAGCGGGTGACCTCCCCGTCGATGTCAGAGCTACCGGTCAGGTCGTGCACAACGAGCGTGATGTCCCGCGGATTCGCGATGCGCACCTTAGTGCCGTCGTCACTATAGGCCCCCCGCAGAGATTCGTGACGGTTGGCCAGTTCCCGAACAGCCGATCTTAGCGCCGGAACGTGAACCTGCCCGATGAGCTGAAGCACCCGGCGGAGGTTGTATGCGTTGGATGCCTCGTCACTGAGCTGTGACGCCGCCCACACAAGGCGTTGATTCGCTGTCGTCGGGAGATCTACTTCGCTTCGGCGCATGCCGAGCGGAGGCGCACACGGCCCGGCCATGATGCCTGAGCCGCGGGATGGGATAGCGTCCGCGTAATTTCGTGGCTCGGCTTCTGACATGCGGCGGAGCCGTTCATTCAACTCGCCGAGCCGTTCGTAGCCCTCGCGCACAGCTTCCCTAGGCGCACCGAAGTCAACGAAACACGCGATCTCATCGACGCCGGCAGCGCCAAGACGGAGAACAAGCGGCACGACCGTCTCAACGGTGCCGACGAGGGCCTTGGTGTCCAGAAGTGAGTCAGCCGCACGTGTTACGAGATAGTCGCGGTCGCTGCCGTTCAGGCTCGTGACGTCGGCCCGTCGCGCCTCGTTTGACATCCGGCCTGTGAGATCAAGCGCCGAGCGCAGATATTCCGTCAAGGGTCCCCTCGCTGCGGCCCTGATCTCAGAGGAATCCTGGCCGAGCAGGGTATGCACCAAGACCGTGATGCGGCCTGCCGCAGGATCCAGTCCAGCGTCGCACCTGGCACTCCGGTAGAGAGCGATGTTATCAGCGAGCTGGTCTATGTCCTGGCGCACGAGGTTTGTCAGGACGCCTGCACCGGAGCGTCCCGCCGCGGTGAAAGTTTGGGGGTTACTGAGCGCGGTCATCCACACAGGAAGCTCTTGTCTGAGCGGCCGTGGATATGTGCGCAGGGAGAATTCCGCCGACCCGTTCGAGAAGCTCATCTCCTCGCCCCTCCACAGCCGCCGCACCGTATCCATGTGCTGTGTGACGGTCCGGTGTCGGTCCTCGAACCCGCCGGGGGCGAATACGAAGTCACGGTCGTTCCACCCGGATGCGAACGAGAGCCCGACCCTTCCGCCGGACATCGCGTCGACCATCGCCCACTCCTCAGCGATGCGCGCGGGATGGTGGAGCGGCGCAGCGACACTGCCCGCCCTCAGTTGCAGACGGCTCGTCCGCTGGGCCACGGCCGCAGCGAGCACCGCTGGGTTGGGGGAGAATCCGCCGAAGCCGTGGAAGTGGCGCTCAGGCAGCCATAGCGCCTCCAATCCAGCAGTATCGGCGTACTCCGCCCCCTCCATCAGGAGTTCCAGGTGCTCATCCGGGCGGAGATGCTCACTGTCACCGAAGTACGACAGGCTCAGTGACGGGATGCCTGAACTGAAGCGATGCGCCGTCGGACTGCTTTGGCCGGTTCTTTCGGTCACCGTGACCGTCGCACCAGGGGATTGCGCCGTCGATCGACGCCCGCCACCGAGATCCGCTTGACCGTTCCAGCACCCCGCCTGCTTCATCTCACTCGCTACGTCGGTAGCCGCGCGGACGATGGCATCGATGTCATCATCGGTATGGGCCGTTGAGATGAAGGATGCCCCCGTCTCGGCGACGTAAACGCCGTGGAGGGACAGGTTCACCCTAAAAACGTCGGCTTCCACCGATTGGTTCACAAAACTGAAGTTGTTGCGCTCGACGAAACGGAAGAACGATCCGAAATTCGGTACCCGGATGGGCACCTTAAGTTCTTCGAACGATGCATTGAGTCGGCTGACCATGGCATCGGCTCGGCGATTGAGGTTCTCCTGCAACGCGGGGCCCGCATCTCTCAGATGACGCAGTACGGCTGACGCTGCGGATAGCGCAAGCGGATGGTTGGCATAGGTCCCTGCCGTGTAGGTCATCTTCTCGGTGTCCGAGATGCTGGGACTGCCGATCCAGTTTCCGCCGTCGACGAGGTCCATGTACTGGCGACGACCGCTCACGGCAGCTATCGGCAGTCCGGCAGCAAGGCACTTCCCGTAGGCAACGATGTCAGCGCGGATGCCAAAGACTTCTTGACAGCCGCCGGGCGCGGCCCGGAACCCCGTCAAGATCTCGTCGAAGACGAGCGCGATTCCTGTCTGCGAGGTCAGTTCGCGCAGCTGCTTCAGAAATTCGACGGGGTGCTGTCCCGGACTCGCGTTCTGGACAGGTTCGATGACGACCGCTGCGATCTCGTCTCTCAACGCGTCAATGACGTCCAAGGATCGCTGTCGGCCAATCGGGAGAACCAAGCTGTCCTGGACCTGCGAAGGGGTTACTCCGGCAGCCATAGGCAATGCGGAGAAGTTGGGGTCACCCAGGTCGGGCGTGACTAACGTGCCGTCGAAGTGCCCGTGATAGGCGTGGTTGAAGAAGACCACCTTTGATTTTCCCGTCGCCGCCCGCGCGATGCGGATCGCGGTCATCATGGCCTCGGTGCCGGAAACGCAGAAGAGGCTGCGGTCCATGCCGGTGAAACCGGACAGGAGCTGAGCCACTTCGCCAGCACGCTGGCTCGCACTACCAAGCTGGATCCCCGTCGACAGCTGACTGTCCAGCGCAGCGACGACCGGTGCCGGGCTGTGGCCCAGCAAGTGCGCCCCGAATCCCATGGAGAGATCGACATACTCGTTCCCGTCGGCATCCCACAGCTTCGAACCTGCGGAGCGCACACCGCAGAGTGGGTAGCGCAGCTGTGCTGCATAGCGGTTGGACGGGGCGACGAAACGTCGATTGTTGACGAGATGCGCCTGATTCCGCTCGGCGTATTCGCGGGACGCTCCGGTCTTCAGCTGGTAACGCCTCACGACGTCGTCGAAGTACGATTCGAGGTCGCTCCGCCGCACCGAGACGGGGGGCAGGGTCGGCTGTCGGTCGTCGAGAACCGTGCGGGCGGCGGGTCCACCACTCTTCGGCGCCGGCGGCCGCGGGGCGTCATCAGACTCCGGCGCCGCGGCTTGCGGGGTAGCCGGTCGCTCCGGGACGGCCTGGGCGCCACGGATGACAGCATCGGCCAGGTCCGCGAGCGTGTGCAGCTCTTCGAACAGTTGGCGGACTTCGATCCTCACTGCATACTGTCTGGCAATGCGTTCGAGCAGACCCGCGTACACCATGGAATCGGCGCCCAGTTCGAACATAGGCTGCTTAGACGCGATCTCGTCTGCCTCCATATCGAGCAGATCCGCGAGCTGCCGACGCAAGTAGCCAGTTACCTCATCCAATGGAGTTGCCTTTCGAATCGATATCTCTGCTGTTCCCGAATCGCCATCATCGGCTGCTGGGAGGGTCATAAGATGCGGCGTCCGCCGCATCGGGTGTTTGGGGAGCGGTGCGGTACGGGCACCGTGCAATACGCCGTTCCAGGTGACGCGATAGCCGCGGACGTAGAGTCCGGCCAGCTGATTGAGCACCGTGGATGGTGCAACATCGCGCGGATGGCAGTAGGCGAGGCAAGAGTCGCCCAGAAGGACTGAACGCCACCCGCCGATCTGGATGACGAGACATTCTTCCCCTGCCTGGTATGACCGGACAGCGTCGCAGGCTGACGCATCATCGTTCGACGGAGGAAGCAGGATCATCTCCGGGCCATGTTCCGGATGCGGGCCCTGGGGCGCTGGGCCCACGCCCAGGGCCCAGGCAAGACCTGCTGCCAACGGATAGCGCCCCGTAAGCACCGCCAACACCGGCTGGTCACGTTCCGACAGAACACAGACACTCGGGTTGAGCCCCCAGCTGCTCCACATGCGCGCGAACGCAAATTGCATTGTGAAACGACGTATCGTGACGGCATGCTTGGAGTCGACGGCGATATCGATCATTCGTACTGCCTCATCGACTAGGTGCACGCCTTCGGAAAATGCTGGAATGTGGGCGCTCAGCTCCGCCACGAACTCGTCGAACAGCAGTGACGGCCCATCCGGCAGCACGAGCATCACCGGCCTAGTCGTGTTTCTTACGGGGACATTCCCGGCATGGAATCCCGTCGTTTCCCACGAGGTCGGCTCGTCAGGACGTTCCCTGACGAAGTCGGTGAGCTGGATCTCCATGTCCGCGCGGTTGTCGGCAACGATCGCCAAGCGATGGCGGAACTGTGAGCGGCCGCTTCCGGCGCTCACGCTGAAATCCTGGAGCGGGATCGACGCAGTGCGGATCTCCTCGGTATAGGCCTCGGCGAGATCACGCAGTGCTTCGTCGTCTTTGGCTGACACGAGGAGCAACGTCGGTCCATCGTCGGGAGAGGGGTCTTCGCGTGCGACTCGGTCGACGTTCGACACCACGATGTGACAGTTGGTGCCGCTAAGCCCGAAAGCGCTGACGCCGACGAGCCGGATCGGACCAATGCCGTCCCAGGCGGTGAGTCGGTCTTGAACGAGCAGTGTGCTCCTGTCCCACACGACCCGAGGATTGGGAAGCTTTTGATGAAGGGTTGCCGGTATCTGGCCTCGGTCGGCAATGAGAAGCGCCTTGACGAGCGACAGTATCCCTGAGGCCGCTTCAAGATGTCCAAAGTTCGTCTTCACAGAGCCCACTCGCAGTGGACGCCGCCGATTCTCGACATGTCCGTAGACAGATGCCAGGGCTTCCAGCTCGATCGGGTCTCCGAGGACCGTACCCGTGCCGTGGGCCTCGACATATCCCACTTCGTGCGCACCTACTCCTGCGTTGGCGAGCGCAGAACGAATGACCATTCGTTGCGCAGACCCGTTAGGTGCTGCCTGTCCGCTGCTCGGCCCATCCTGGTTGACAGCGCTGCCCTTGATGACACCGACAATAGGATCCCCGTCGCGACGCGCATCCTCGTAGCGCTTGAGCACGATCGTGATCGCCCCCTCGCCGAGAACGAATCCGTCCGCTTCAGCGTCGAATGCCCGACAGCGGCCAGAAGGGGACAACGCTCCAGAGAGACGTCGCGCTTCGATGCTCCCGGGGGCGCGTACGAGGTTCACTCCCGAAGCGAGGGCGACATCGCACTCTCGCGCTCTGAGGCTCTGGATCGCCAAGTGGACAGCGACGAGCGACGATGAGCATGTGGTGTCGACGCACATCGCCGGCCCGTGCACACGCAGAAAGTAGGACAGCCGACCGGCTGCCATCGCACGGTTGGCGCCGGTCAAGGTGTAGGCATCCCAGAGGTCGGCACGCGCTGGTCCGGCAGAGAGTTCGCCGTAGTCGGATCCGCCAATTCCGACGAAGACACCGGTAGGGGTTCCTGCCAGCGAGTCGGCGGCAATATTGGCGTTCTCAAGCGCCTCCCAACCTGTTTGCAGAAGAAGGCGGTGTTGCGGATCAATATTGCTAGCTTCCCGTGGAGATATTCCAAAGAACTTGGCATCGAATCCAATGACCTCATCCAAGAACGCTCCGGACACTGCTACCGCGGTCGTCCCGAGCCCAGTCCGCTCCGCCAACGCAGACCATGGCGCGGAGGGGAGGTCTCTGACTGCATCGAATTCCCCGGCAAGCGCATCCCAGAGCTGAGCGAGATCGGAGATCCCTGCCGGTAGGCGCAACCCGACTCCCACGACAGCAATAGGATCCCGGCTCGGCACGATCGTGTCCTCATCGCCGTACTTGTTGTGTGCAGGATTACTCATCCGCTACACCCCGATCCTGGTATCCCAGCGCTTGTGCTCTGAACATATCGCCATACCGACCACCCTCTAGGGAGAGCAGCTCTCGATGAGTTCCTATTTCGGCAATGCTTCCCTCGTGCAGCACAACGATGACGTCAGCCTCTTTCGCCGTCGAGAGACGATGCGATGAGAAAAGCGTGACCGCACCGGTCCTATTCGCGCTATGGCGGGCAGCGGCAACGTAGCCGCGAAGGAGCTCATCCTCCGCCAGGGGGTCGATTGCCGCTGCAGGCTCGTCCAATACCATAAGAAGCGGCTCCCGGCGCATTCTGGCCCGGGCCAGGGCCAGTCGCTGCCACTGGCCACCGGAGAGCTCAACGCCATCATCGAAAGACCTGCCAAGGCGTGTTCTCAGACCAGCAGGTAGCCGTTCAATGAAGTCGAGAGCAGTACCCTCCCGCGCGGCGGCGGTGAGCGCCGTCACGTCGTTCGAACGGGAAAGATCGCTTAACGCGATATCCTGCCCGACCTCGAACTCGTAACGTCCGAAATCCTGGAAGCATGCGGTGACGCGAGAGCGCCAGAGATCAGGGCGCTGCTCCGTTAATGATTGCCCATCGATCAATATGTGCCCACCTGTCGGCTGGTACAGACCTGCCAGCAGTTTGATCAAGGTCGATTTTCCTGCCCCATTGTCGCCAATCAGTGCGACGACCGACCCCGCAGGAAAATGCGCATTGACAGCGTGTAGCGCGTGTCGGTCGCTCTCAGGGTAGCTAAAAGTTAGGCCGGCCAGGTCGATTCCGGATCGAAGCAACTTCGGTGGCTCGTTTGTCCCGGCCCACCGGGTGTTTTCTTGTCGCTGGACTTCCAAGAGTTCCAGTAGACGGGCTGACACGTCTCGCGCTTGATGCAGGAATCGGAGGAACCGGATCGTCGAGGAGATCTGCAGATTGAGGCTGGTGATCAATGTCAGGGTGAGCAGGATGTCCCCGAAAGATGTCGAGCCGGCCAGATGATCTCGAACGACAACAAGCAGCACGAAGACGAAACCCGCGGCGAAGATCAGACCTGAACCGATGTTCAAGGCGGCACCCTTCGCGACGGCGCTGGTGATGTCAGAGTCCACGCGTTGCTGGATGTCATTCTGTCGGTCTCGGACCGTGTCCGCCAGACCGAAGCTGCGGATCTCCTCAAGAGCAGACGGATCTGTCGCGGTGGCGTAAAGGTGTTCGGAAAGCCTTGACGAGGCTGCGGTGGCCTGTTGCGCATCGGCGCGCTTTCGTTGTGCATAGCTGGCGAAGTAGACGGACGGTATCGCGATCAGAGGCGCCAGAAGAAGGAGCGGGTTGATGAAAGCAAGCAAGACGGCGGTCGCTCCGCCCCGGATGACAGTCCCCAGCACCAGCGATAGGGCATCGGCGCCCATCGCCAGGTAGACCCGATTCTGCTGGAGAATCGAGATGCGGTCGAGGAGCGCGGGGTCGTCGAGCATCTCCAGCCCGGTGAACCCGCCTACCACGCTCATCAGGCGATCATCGGCCGTTGAGCTAGATGCTTCGACCATTCGCTGCGACATCGCCATGGACAGCGGAGTGGTCCCGGCCACGACAGCGGCGATCACCGCCAGCGTGATGAGAGAGGTGAAGGCACGGCCCAGATCGCCGACAACAGCAGCGTCCACCACTGCGGCGCTCAGAGCGAGCGAGATGACCGCGGCCGCTGGACGCAGCCCGAAAGAGATCAAAGAGATCAGAGTTGCCGTGCGGTCAGCCTCGAAGGATAGTCTCACCGCCGCGCGGAGCGGTCCTCGCGTGCCGTTAGTTATCATGAGCCTGCCCATCGTCGATGTATCGTTCAGCCTGGGTACGAAACATCTGCGCGTATAGGCCGTCTCTCTCCATCAGCGTCTTGTGCTTCCCCTGCTCGGTCACCTGCCCGTTCTCCAGCACCACGATGTGTTTTGCCTGGCGGACGCCGGCGAATCGGTGCGAGACAAGCAGCAGTGTGTCGTCAGAGGCCGCATTCATGAGGTTGGCGTTGATCTCGGCCTCTCCCCCTACATCAAGCGCTGACGTCGGCTCGTCCATGATGAGCAGGCGCGCACCACTCGCTTGCGCATACAGCGCCCGAGCCAAGGCCACCCGTTGCCACTGCCCACCGGACAGATCGGTACCGCCGAACCCCCGGCTCAGCGGCGTCTCCCAGCCTTGGGGCAGGTGAGCCACGATGTCCGCGAGGCCGCTGGCGAGCGACACGGCGGAAAGGACTGCTTCGTCGGCTGCCGCGCCCGGAGCACCCCACAGCACGTTCTCCCTGATTGACAAGCCCCATCGGATCCAGGTCTGGGAGAGAATGGCGCACTGTCGTTGCCACTCGGAGCGGTCCATGTCTGCGACGTCGACGCCGTCGATGAGAATACGACCGCTGTCCGGCCGGTAGAAGCCAGCCATCAGCTTCACTACGGTGCTCTTTCCTGCACCGTTCACGCCGACTAAAGCTGTGGAGACCCCGGCTCCCATCTCGAATGACAGGCCACGAAGCACAGGGCACATCGATCCAGGATAGGTGAACCAGACATCCTCGAAAAGGATCGAAGGCGTCTTTCGGGGACGCTGTCGGTCTGAGGCCTGCGAGGGTTCGTTGGCCTTGCCTGCCCGGGGAGCACCGGTTTTCAACGACGCCTCGAGTTGACGCACAGCCCAGATCTTCGCTCCTCCCGTCGAGACACTGACCATCTCTGAGCTCAGGCTCAGCGCGGTTCCCAGCCCGACAACCACCACGAGAAGTGACGTGAAGGTGTCCTCGGACAGCAGCCCCGCCCTGAAGTCCGAGTAGAGCATCAGCAGGAGAGATGCTTGCACCACGAACACAAGAACACCACTGATCACGCTCACGCTACGTACTCCCGATCGCGCCGATCGATCCTCCTTGATGCCCCGCAGCCATTCGATGTTACGTGTGGCTCGAAGCCAGTCTGTCAGCCCGAAAATCCTCACATCTTTCGCCGCGGCCGGAGTGGCGACCAACGCCTGCAGATAGCGGGACCGGACGCCGGACGAAGGATCACCTTCAGAAGATTTGAGACCGATTTGATATACCCTCGACCCGAGAGACATTGCGACGACGTATGCGGCTGCCGCAAGCGGCGCAACCCACCACCGGTAGGGAATGAAGAGCAGAAGTCCCGCCAATGCACCCCATCGAACCACCGTGATGTTCACGAGCCCAGTAAGAGCGTCGACGATTTTTGCCGACCCCAGTCCCCCGTTGATGCCACCGAGCAGGTTCCGAATATCGGCGGCTTCGATCCCAGCCATAGTCTCAGGTGCCGCCAACGAATCGAGTACTCGGATTCGCAGAGCGCGGTCGACCTTGCGCCCCAGAATTTCAGCCGTGCCTAGCAGCAGTGGAGTCAACGCCTGCTGTAAGAAGAAGAAGAATCCGATGGTGAGGATCGTCAAAAACAGACCACGACCAATCCCTAACGCCGTTCCTTCAGAGTTTGCAAGTAGTCCGATCAGTTTTCCACTGAATACTGCCAGGGAAAGAGGGAGCAGAGCCGCAATGCCCATCAACAGCGCCAGGACAGCCGTCGGCCAGGGAGCGATTTTTGCAGCCTGGAGGATGAGCAGCATCCCAGGGGAACGAGGTTCCCTTAATTCGCGCACTTTTTCTTTTCCGTTTAGGATCGTCACAGCTCTCCTTCGTGGGTGTGCGCAAAGCATTGGATGATCTCGTCAACAGTGGACGAGTCGTCACGGCGAAGGATGTCCAGTGCGGCGTCCCAGCCGTGGAGGACCTGCCGGAGCGCCCCGACGGAGTTCGACGACGGGGGAACGACCAGTTCGACGCGCAATCGCTGCGCAATCCTGATGCGATAGTAAAAGTACGGCCAGGGTTTATGCGACGCATGCACGATCGTGAACTTCTCGTGGTGGTGCATATGCCGCGGGGCCTCTGCAGCATCGGCCTCAGCACCGTTCTCTTCGAGAACGTTGACCCAGTGGTCGAGCAGATGCCCCATCTCCTCGACACCAGCGCGCGCACACACCGCATCGACGTCGTAGACGCCCGCCATAATCGCGCCGAAGAGCGATTCCTGCACCCGGCACGCCATCTTCGCAAAAGGTTCGGCGTCAAGGCGATCGACGCTGATAGGAACCACTTGGTTCTGCGATGCGACAAGGTGCTGCAGATCTTCGTCGACACGCCCCGCGCTCATGATTGTCGCGGATAGCAATGAGGGTTCAGCTCGGCTGGAAATCGAGGGCCAGGAGACCATGGCCAGACTGGTGAGAACCGTCGACGGGAACACACTCCATCTCCGCGCAATGTGCGCGAGTTCCGCGCGGCCAAGATCCAGCGTCATCCCGATCACGGTGCGTGGCCCGGCCTCGGTCAACCCCGCCGACGGAAACCGGCGAGGATCATCGAATATCGGTTCCCAATGGTCGTTGAACATCGCGCGATGGGACTGCCATCCGTCGCCGCGCTGGCGTCGTGCGAGGTCTGCTGGGGTCATCGACGTTCTTCCGAGATCCCGGTCGGGTTCGCTCACGAGTCCGATCAGCTCGCGTTCGAGAATGGAGAGTGCCCACGCGTCGGCGAGAATGTGGTGGAGTGACAGCGCGACTGCCACCGCCGCACCCCCGCTGGTGATCACCGCGGCACGCCATCCTGGTTCCCGCTCGATGTCATAGGTCTCGGCTTCGAGAGTTGCGGCTACGGCCCGTCGAGCGGGAGGCGTGTCTTCGGGAAGCTCGACGGCTCGCAATGGCACTGTGCCCTCGGCCGCTATCATCTGGCGCAGCCCGCTGCTTTCCGTGAGTTCGAACGTCGTCCGGAGTGATGCGTGGCGAACGACGAGCTGGCGAACAGCCTGCTCGACGCGATCGAGAGTAGCCGAAATTGGCAGGTCCACCACGCGACTCACGTTCGCGGGTTCGGTCCGGATCTTTCCTCTCAATGATCGAACGACGGAAAGCTGGCCAAAGGTCATTGGAGCGCGATCAGGCGCTGTCACCGGATCATCCAGCGGTCCGTCTGGCGTGGGGACAGCGGCCAGTACTCCAGACTCTGCCACCGCTGTGAGGTCTCCCAGCGCGTTGAGATCGATCTTTCCGGTGTACCCAATTGGCAGCTCGCTGACCACCACAATCCTCGTCGGAACGGCTATCGCGGGTAGTGACCGCCTCGCGAACCGCCTTATCTCCTCGCCGTCGGGCGTCGCTGCCGAATTCGACGTCAGGTACGCCGTCCAATGATTGTCCGCGTCGATACCTACCCATGCTTGGTCAACATCCCGATGCTCCATGAGTACGGACTCGATCTCGTTCGGATCGACTTGTTGCCCTCTGACCTTGATCTGCCGGTCGGTCCGACCAAGGAAGATCAAACTGCCGTCTGGTCGTATCCATGCCCGGTCGCCGGTACGGAAGGCTCGGCGGTCGTTCCGAGCCGTGAACCGCCTTGCGGAGAGTTCGGGCTCGTTCTGATAGCCAGACGCCACGGCCGCCGAAGTAAACACCAGCTCGCCTGTGATTTGTGCGGGTCTACCGTGTGAATCCACGAGCTCGACCGTCACCCCTGGCGCGGCGGAGCCAATCGGGATGTCGCGGTCATCAAGGGGCTCGTCAGGAACGATGACATGTTGGACGCCCACGGTGCACTCGCTTGGGCCAAGACCGTTAATGACATATGCGGCCGGCAGCGCGAGCCGGACCCGCTCTACATCAGCAGTCAGAACTCTTTCGCCGCCAAAGACGACCGCGCGAACCTTCGCCAACGCGGTCCACGGCTGGTTCACTCCGTCCAGCACATGCCGAAGAAGAGTCGGAGTACCGTGGAGGACGTCTGGCGGACGCTCCTCCAACAGCTCACGTAGGGAGTCGGCGGGTTGCATCGGATCAACGACGTGCAATGTCGCCCCGGAGAGCAACCCCCCATACAGGTCCATGACGGCTGCGTCAAAAGAAAAAGCTGCCAGGAGAGGCACAACCTCTCCTGCGACAAGACCGATGCTGTCGCGGTAATTCCGTGCGTGTTGCATGATCGCGGGAACTGACTGCGCCACGCCCTTGGGGTTTCCGGTCGAACCCGAGGTGAAGAGCACGTAGGCAGCGGGCTCCGCGACCGCCGAAGAAGGTGGCGGAACTAGGTCCGCCACACGCGACGTCAGTGCCATGAGCCTCCTCGTTGGAGAGAGCACGCGCGCTCGCTCTGCGAGATCGACACCATACATGACCGCCTCCGGCTGACACCGATCCAGGATCCGGCGTAGCCGACCGTCGGGCATGCGCGGGTCAAGCGGTATATACGACATGCCGGCGGCGAGGCATGCGAGCATCCCCACGACCGGTTCGATTCCATGTTCGGCCATGATCGCAAGCTGCGCACCAGCAGGAGCGGTGCGTCGGATCTCTTCGGCTAGGCCTCCCACCCGCGCAGCGAGTTCTCGATACGTGAGAGACAGTCCCTCAGAAGCCAGCGCCACCGTATCGGGAAAAGCCCTGACGACATCGAGAAGCCGACGAATGATGCAGGCCCCCCACTCCGGCTCCGCACGCGCGTGGCTCGCACCGGGTACAGCCGCGCTCGACCGCGGCGACGTGACTACCGGGAGCTCAATTGCGGCGACTGCGACATCCTTGCTCGCCAAAAGCTGCACATGGACAGCCAGACGTTCTCGCACCGGTCGAGAGAACGAGTTGGAGTCGAGCCAGAGCACGGCCATGCCACCGTGGAGCTGCACGACCAGTACATGGGCATCCCCCGCCAGCGCATGGTTGTCCGTCACGCACGCCGACGACGAGATCGAGTGGTCGAAACGAGGCTCCTGGGGCTGTCGCCGCGGTCGCTCTGACATATCGAGTGTGACGGTCAGCGGGTGCTCGCCGCCAGCCGTTTCGAGATCCACGGCCGCGGTGTCACTGCCAGAGTGGACGCACATCAGCACGCCGATGATGCTCGCCCACTCGCGAGGTTCGATGTTGGAGGCGGAGACGGTGGCAACCCGAACTAGATTCGCTCTTTGACCGCTCAATGCGACATCGGCTGGAATCTGACTGTTCGCAAGTGCATAGCTCAATATTATTGCTCCTCGTTGGCTATCTGCTTTGCTTGAGAGACCCTGTGCATAGTTGCGTCGACAACACCCGGTCAGGTCACCGCCTCGTGGACAACGGTGATGCGACATCGGTCAGCGGCTGATCGGGCCAGCGCGATCGCCTCAGCAGTCGACTCTGCTTCGCAGAACACATATCCGGCATAGGCCAGAGAACCGAATGGACCGGATGCGGAATCGCCTACGCAAAGCTCCATGTGCACGTCGATCACACCCGGCAGAGCACGGAGATCTCGCTCATCAGTCATTGAGACAATCACACCTGTTGGCGCTGGAATCGTGATCCACGCAACCGATCCGTCCTTCTCTTCAACCGTGACCTCTAAGTCGGCTCCCAGCGCAAGATCAGCGGAGAGCCGAGTGACGCCAATTCCGTATTGATGATCCATGATCGCGGGGACCTGTGCGCCTCCCGGGCGCGCGCCAATCTCGCCGAGAAGCCATCGTCCGTCGCTAGTACGAAATACTTCCGCGTGGGCGAAGCCGTCCCTCAACCCAAGCGCGAACGCACTGACGCGCGAGATCTCGCGCACTTGCTCGGCGTCTTCCGACGCCAAGGGAATATGTGCAGATCCGACTGTCACCCCCGCATTCTTAAGCAACGGGGTTGGATACACGAAGGGGAGGCAATATATCTCCTCACCACCCCGCACCATCAATTCGCAGTGGAACTCGGCGGCTATATCAACGAACTCCTCCACGAGGAACCCGCGGGGCGCATCGACGAGGGGACCCAGACCATCGGTGGCCGTCAGTGCCGGATGTTGAACTCCGATCGATGGAGACGCGGAGAAGACACCCTCCTCGTCGACACGAGCGAAGTGTTGATAGTCCTTAATGACAAAGGTGTTGATTGCGCTGAATCCCACTCGAGGCTTAACAATGACCGGCCAACCGAGCTCTTCGGCCACATCGGGGACAGCAGCAGGCGAGGTCACGACACGCCAATCGGCAACAGGAACCCGATATGCGCGAAGACGTTCCTTCATTATCGCCTTATCCGTGAAGGCAATCGCATCTTCGAAGGTCAGCCCACCCAATCCAAGACACGCACGGAGGAAGGCTGCCGCTCGGATACAGCGCTCGTCCTCAGTGACGATACCGATAACTCCTCGCGCTTCAAGGACACTGACAAGGTCGGCGAGAGCTGTGTAATCGTCCCACCGATCAATCGGGATGGCATCAAAGCCCTGTCTCATTCTAGCAGTGACGACGGCACGGGGTACGAGCACTATGACGTGGGCCCCTTTGCCCACCAGCTCCTCCTCCAATGAAGATCGCAACGTAGAAAGCACCAAAATCGCCCTGTCCGTCACGCTGTCCGCACCCCACCTATCGTGATGACAGTTTTTTCCTCAATCGTTTCGAATCGCTGCGCGACACCTCGAGAATCGTCCGCGAACACGACGGCGAAACCTAGCCTGGCCATGAACATCTCCGGCGGAAGAGCCATCTGCGCCCCATAGGATTGGAGCCACACGCATCTTTCAACCCAGTCCTCCCCCACCCATTCTTCAACGGAGTGTCCGGTGAATTCGCCCGCTGTGGGCGGGTAAAAGAAGTAGACACCTGCAGCCCCCGAAGACACAGGGTCAAGCTTTGGCTCTTCACCAACTGCACAGTTGGCCGCAGCCAGCGACAAGTCGACACCTGTCGCCAGCTTGACGAGGTGCGGGATGAGGTCGCCCCCCAAGCGGGCATTGATCTCTATGATCTTGGGACCGCCCTCTCCCGCCTTCAACTCGACATGCGAGACTCCGTCGGTAATGCCGACAGCCTGGATCGCTTCAACCGCAACAGCGGCGAGGCGACTGCCCCACTCTCGGTCGAGATCACGGGCGAAAACGATATGCCCAAGTTCCTCAAAATATGGCGGGAACCCAACTCGTTTAATCGTCACAGCGATCGGTGTCGTATTCCCGCGAAATGTGACACACTCGACGCTGTATTCCTCACCCTCGAGGAACTCCTCCACCAGGACTCCACAAGTATTCTCACGGACGGACGCCATTGTTGCCTTGTCGGCCATGTCCCACGCTTCGACCAATTCGTCTTTAGTTTCAACGCGCCGGACGCCAATGCTGCCAGCCAGCGAACGGGGCTTCACAACGACGGGGAACCCGAACACCTCGGCAGCGGCGACGGCCTCCCCAAGTGAGGACGTAAGGCGCGACTGCGCGGACGGCGTACCCGACTTGGCGAACGCCATCCGGCTCTGCCATTTATCGCGGCACACTGCAATAACCTCAGGACTCGTGCCCGGTAGACCAAGATATCTCGCAAGCTGGCCAACGAGCTCCACCCGGCGCTCATCCCATGTCAGGACACCATCGATTGGCATGGTAACCCGAAGCTTGTCCACAGCGATGATCGCATCCGCTAGGGCAAAATCAGTGACGATATTAGCAAGAATGAATGGCCACTGCCATGTAACTGGCGTGTCCTCAAGGAGGATAATGTCGAATTCTTTGGCGATAGCTTCGAGCGAGTAGCGTCGGTATGCCTCCGCAGCTCCGCTGCCCACAAGGATAATCCGCTTACGCTCCCCCATTACTTCGACCCCCGCGGCGCGGACAGGTCGGCTTGAATGAGAGTTGACGATCGCCAGTTGTTACGCCGGAGATTAGAGGTCGAGATCCCTACGACCTGCAGGTGGTGCGCAGCATGTTCAAAAGAACGAATCAGCATGGAACTCTAGCCTCCGTATCTTTGGAATATTTTTTCTAAAATCTGCTACCGCCAACAAGGGATTATCATGCTTCAAGGTCCGAGAGGACCATCCGCGGCTCGCCGAATATTCACCACATCATCAGCAGCACATCCAGCCGATGCACTCGATGCCAACAAGTTTGAGACCGAACCCGCAGAAGTCCTACGATACGTAAACCTACATCATCGCGCGGTCCTCCAAGTTGCTCTTCGCAGTTGGGTGTGTAGCCAGGGGCCGGTCAAAGTTGTCCGTATATGGTCTGACCGGGGGTTTCTGGGTGTGACACGCAGGCGATAGGCTAGCGAACCGAGCCCCGTCAGAGTCGTTGGTGGGTGACGTGACCAGGGATTTTCGGGTGTGACGCGCCGGTGCTGGGGTAGCGGGGCAGGCGTGGTGTTCGCGGTGAGGATGGAAGTTCTTTGACGCTCACCATCCGCGAGAGACACCACACCTCCCATGCCATCTCTGCTTACGCTTCCCACGCCCGTCGAATCAGGACCGGTCGGCTTGACACCCCGGCGTCTGCTGGATCTGCTCTCCACGGTCCCTGATCCGCGTCGGCGTCGCGGGATCCGGTATCGGGTGGACGCGATCCTCGCGGTCGGGATCGCGGCCGTTCTGGCCGGGTCGCGGTCGTTCGTGGCGATCGGCGAATGGGCGGCCGACGCATCGACGGACATCCTCATTGGCTTGGGCGTCACGGCCGGACGGCGCCCATCAGAGGCCACGATCCGTCGCGCGATCCGGCGCATTGATGCGGACATCCTCGATCAGGTGATCGGCGCCTACTTGTGGCTACGCACCGGCATCATCGGTGGGCGACGGGGGATCGCCGTCGATGGGAAAACGGTCCGCGGTGCCCGCTCCCGCACCTCGCCCGCGCCGCACCTGGTCGCCGCGCTGGATCACGATTCAGAGACGGTGCTCGGGCAGGTTCAGACGCCCGCGGAAAGCAAGGAGATCCCGGTGCTGCGCGAGTTGCTGGACCGCTTCACCCTGGAGGGTGTTGTCGTCACCGCGGACGCGATGCACACCCAACGCGATGCCGCAGCACACATCGTCACGGCCGGCGGAGACTACCTGTTGACGGTGAAAGAAGAACCAGCCCTGGCTGCACCGTGTGTGCAAGAACCTACCGTGGGCGCAGCTGCCCGGCCCGTCCGAGGTCAACACCAACCACGGCATCCGGGTGCGCCGCACCATCAAGGTCCTGCAAGCGCCGCCCGAACTGGAATTCCCGCTGTTATGCCACGCGCATCAGCATCTCATCGGTCAAGCGTTTTGGATAGGCCTTCTTGAGGGTTATGCAAAATTCGGCTAGGACTTCACAAACGCCCCGGTCAGAGGCTTGTTCGCTGAGCGTGCGAGGGAATTCTGCATAAGCCTCCTTGTACCATGAGGCTTATGCAAAACTCGCTTGAGCGTCACAAAACCCCAGGTCAAAGGCACCTTCGTTAAGCGCGTGATTCCGTTTTGCATAAGCCTCCATCAACTCTTCTTCGCTCTCGCTATCCGCGCGGCGATGTGCTATCACCCAATTCGTGAGAGTCTGTAGGACGATTCTGAGATCCCGGGCAACATCGGCGACAGGTCGCGACTTATCAATTACTTCGCGTACGACCTCGGCGCGGAACTCCGGGGAGTACTTCCCACGGGAACTGGACATCCCGATAATCCTTTCAGTCAACGCGGTAATCCTACTAATTCCGCGGTGGTCGGGAAAGAATGGAGCACCTCAGGCCCGAGAGGGCATGGGCGCGACGCCTCCTATCTCGATTGCGCCAAAAATCACCTTCCTCCCCTACCTGAGGGGGATCACGAACACGTTGTGCTCCTCGCCGTAGCCGAACTCGGTGAAGTACTGGCGGAAGGCGTCGCCGTCGTCGAGCCGGTCCGAGTACTCGGACATGTCGTAACGGACGTCGGCGCCAGGCAGGTCCTTGTCCTGGGTAAAGTCGGCGAGGACCCCATCCTCACCGATGACAGCAAGGACCTGCGGCCCGTCGTCGTCGTCCCATGCTTGCGCGAGGAGGACCTGCGTGCCGCCTGGGTATGCCGCCTGGTACATCAGCGTCACCATCTCTCGCGTCGCGAGGCCTGCCTGAACCCTCGCCGCGAATGCAGCCTGCTGCGCTGCCTTCACGCGCTCCTTGGCAGCCGCGATGCGCTCCGCCGGTGTGATGGGCGGTGCGATCGCCTCGTGCCGGAGCGAGATGCGTCCGCTGTCGAACTCCCTGGCAGCCGCGGTGAGCCATCCGTACGCGGGATCCGCCGGGTAAGACTTCGTCGCCGGGTCGTAGTCGAGCGTGGGAACGCGCTGCGGGATCGAGTAGAGCATGTCGGCAACCTCGTCCGGCGCTGCGCCGAGTTCCTTCCCGTCCGCGTCGAAGACGTCTTCGGGGAAGTAGCCTTCGTCGGATTCCAGGAACGGGGTGATCCGGAGGTGGTCGGCGGTCGGGTACTCGGCCAGGATCGACGCGGCGATCGCGCGGGCGGCGACGCGCGTCTCGTGCTCGTGAGCGTTGCCGGTAGCGGCCTGTGCTGCCTGCAGGGTGGCGAGCAGGTTCGACTCCGGGTCTGACTGCGGCTTGGTAGCGAACCGGCCGGCGTTGGTGGCGTGGCCTCGGGGGTGGTCGGATTCGGAGAAGGAACTCATACCGCGGATGTAGGCGGCGGTGCGCGTCAACCGGGCAGGAACGCTGCCGCCCGGACGACGTCCGCCGGCGTCAGTCCGGCGCTTTCTTCAGTCCCGAACGCCAGGCCAGGGAATCCGGCCAGGGTGTCGTCGTCGAGGTACCCGTCAGTGCGGGCGCGCGGGACCTCCTCGTCGTCCGCCCACACCCACCGGGTACCGAGTTCGGCGACGCGGTTCTCGAGCGCGTCACGTTTCCAGTCGGGGTTGCAGTAGCCGCGGAGTTTCTTGGGCTTCTTCGCGAGGACGTACCCGCCTGCGAGACGGCCGCTGAAGGCCTGCTCGACGACCGCCCGAACGTTCGGGCCCCAGGTGGTCAACCAACCGAACTCAACGGCGCCGGATGCGACCAGGGCGTGCAGAGAGTCAACGACGTCCTCCCGGAAGGTGATGACGAACTTCCGACCGTCGGCGGTGCGCACGAGCGTCTCCGTCGTCGCCGCGACGGTCCCGTCCGCGATTGCCGCGCTCAGCCCCGGCGTCGCCGCAACAGAGCTGCGCAGCCCAAGACGGGAGTGCTTACGGGAGCGGACATTGTCGATGTGACCGGCCACGGTCAGAGCGTCAAGGAGCGGGGCGGCAGCCGGGGTGAAGTGCAGGCGGCGAAGTTCGCGCCCGTCGGTCGAGACGATGACGGTCGTGCTGGCCGTGTAGGGCCCGAAAAGGTTCAGGACGACGTCGAGGTCGAGCACGAGCAACGGACGCCCGAAGGGAGCGGGCGGCGCCGCCAGGATGGCATCGGTCATGGTTCCTCATCTGCGCGGCGCCCGTCGAGCGTCAGCGGCATCGGCATCGGATGTCGTCCTCGATCTGTTTCAGCGCCGGGCCGACGTGGATGTTGTACCAGTGCTCGACGTCCGCGGCGTCGATCATAGCGAGCCGGTCGAGCATGTCGGGATCGTCCTGAGTACCGGTCTACGAGCACGTTCAGCACGCCCGGCATCGCTCCGCCCTACCCAGCCTGGTAGGTGGCCGTCTGGATCGCCTGGCGAGCGCGATGGCAGGCCTGGGGGCGCTGACGAATGCACGGGTGGGACCGGCGAGGTTCGTCTCCGGGCTGGTGTTGTCCTTACTCTGCGAAGGCGCCCGGGTTCGACGGGTGGCCGCGGGTGCTGATACTCGTCGAATCCGGTCATGCGTTCTTCACCTCGCCCGGGGTGGTCGCGGTCGTGTCCTCCCAGGTGCCGGTGCGTTTCACCTGGACGCGGATGGTGTCGCTCGGGCGGGAGTCGCGGGCGATCAACTTCCTGAGCATGTCGACCGGCTCGTCTCCGGACCCGGCAGACATCCACAGCCACGGTTTCCCGTTCCGGTAGGTCTGGGTTTCCGCACTCGAGAGGCTGAGTGTGAGTTCGTCCACATCGACGTCCTCGGGGACGGAAACGGCGCGCAGCTGCATGCGGGTGCGGCCGGTGCTGGACGCGTCGAGGGTGCGCTGCTGTTCGAGGCGTTCCTCGACGGTGGCGTGCGCATCGACCGGGACTCCAACGGGTGTCCCATCGGACCAAACGAGTCGGTACTCCCTCTCGGACAGGACAGGCCGCGCGGGCGACGTGGTGAGGGACGTCTCAGGGGCGGACTGCGGCTTCTCGCTGAAACGGCCGGAGTGGGAGGCGTGGTTGCGCGGATGCAGCGACGGATTGAAGATGGTCATGCCGGTCATGTACGTGGCGGCGTCACGCTCGTGCTCATGATCGACTGACATCCACCGTGTCGCCGATCTTCGTCGCAGTCACCGGGCTCCCACGCTTCGAGAACACGGGTCGATGTGCCAGAGGCCCCTTTACCCGTCGGTGAACGTCGTCGTTTCGGTCCGGAACGTCGTTCCCGCGGGCTCCACCTCCTCATCCTGCCCCGACGACGAAGGACCGGTCTGGGGCAGGCCGCGACTGCTCTGCGAGGGAGCCTTCTTGGTCCGATTGCGGCTTCGTGGAGAAACGGCCGGGACGGGAGGCGTGGCCGCGCGGGCGCCGCTCATCGCCGATGCTCATACCCTCGATGCGCGCGGCTCAGGCGGCAGTCTCGAGCTCGACGTCTTCGATGAGCGGAAGCGTTGCCGTGGGGCCGGGAACGTCCTCCCACTCGTCGAAACGAATGAGGACGACGTCGAGGTCTCACCGGAGTGCTGGACGTTGTCGAGGACGCGCCGCAGGCTGGCGAGCACTAACACTCCGCCGCCCGGCAGCATCGCCACCGGAAGCGGCCCTCGATGGACACGGGCTTCCCACCCATTCAGGCTCTGGATCGCATCCACCACGTCGACGATAGGGACGGTCACCCGCCGCCGCTGCGACCGTGCACAGGCGTGCCGGGCGGTTGCGAAGATCGAGCGAGCTGGGACTTCGGAGCTGCCCTCTGGAACCCACGCGCGGGCCAAGGCGCCGTTGGTGAGGCCGACGCGGTACTCGATGGCCGGAGTGTTCGGGGTGGTCGTCATGCGTTCGTCTCAGCGCTTTGGGCGCGGGGAGCAGGCGAGGCGATGACGGGCGGGGCCGCGCTCCTACAGGCTGGTCTCGGGTTCGCCATGATCCCGGCTCGTGAACTGTCCCCCGGTGGCGGCAGGGCTGTCTAGAGGACGGCGCGCGGGCCCGGAGGTGCTTTCTGGTCTCGCTGTCACCGGAGCATCCCAGGCTTGCCGTATCGCCTCCGACGCCTGCCAGAAGATGCTCTCCCGGGAATCGGTCAAGGTCATGGACTCGTCGCCGAAGATGTCGAACGCGATGTCGACGACCTGCTGTGGGTCGTGGATCTCGAGGTGCCGGATGAGAGCGGTGATGTCGTCCGTGTCCTTACGGCGCCCGGCGGCGATCTTCATCGCCAGGAGCACGCGAGGAGATGCGACTCGGACCCGCATCTTGCCGATCTGGACCTCAGTGGCCTCGTGATCGCCATCGACGTCGAAAGCCATGAACGACCACGCACGTCGGTTCAGCCAGTCCGCTGGAAGACCCCGCTCGGCGGCAAGGTCTTCGGCGACGGCCCGAACTTCCTCCCATGGTTGGAACAGCCCATCGACGTCCGCCGTGACGCGTCGTGCGTCGAGCTGCACCGCCATGGCGAGCCCGCCAATGATGTACGCATCGACACCGACGCCTCGGGCGTCGAGCCGGTCCGCGACCTCCTCGAGCAGCGACAGGATCTCGTCCCGAGTGAGCAGACGCCCAGCGTCAGCGCTCATGCGGCCGTCCAGTCCTGCACGCGCGAGAGGATGTTCTTCCGCAGCAGGAGCGCCGGCGTCTGCGCT
>NZ_QGDV01000015.1 GCF_003149025.1 Rathayibacter iranicus NCPPB 2253 = VKM Ac-1602 | reverse complement strand
CGGGGCGGACATCAATCTGCGCTCACCCAGGTTCGGCCTTCCACTGACGATGCTTCTCACGGATATTTCTGCCAGCCGCGAATACATTCGGGCCGTGTTTGCTGTGGTCACGGCGCACTCTCGACCCGATTTGACAGCGCATGTCGATCGGCGTCGTCAGGCCAGCGTGGGGCAGTATCTTGCGGATAACATGTTTGGTTTCATGCGCGATGAGGTTCGCGCGTATGCTGCGGCGTCCGGGCAAGATATCGACGTGATCTCATGAGACGGGAGCAGGGTATGGAGATTATTCCGCAGGCGGGGGCATGTCTGATGACGGTGAACGCGTGGGAGGGTCGCGCTCCGGTGCGGTGGATGCTGCGTGAGCCCTCGAACGCACCTGTCGACAATGGCTGGCGGATTATGAGCGCGGCGGACAGCAGCGAGTATCTCGCAGACTCGAACAACTGGCGCATCACCGATTTCAACGATGCTTGCGAGATCGAGCCCGCTCTGATCGGCATCTACGATCTCCCGGTGGGAAGCGATCTGCAGATCGTCATCGACGAGCAGGGCAAACGTATTGTCGACACGCCGACCGGTCGAGAACTGACACCCGAGAGGATGTACGTCCCACCAGGCCGGCGACGCTAACTATCTCGGCAGCGATGCCAATATGGAACAGGTGCGGGACGTCGCGACCGATCTGCGCTCCCTCGCGCGAACGCGTCACATCTGGTCTCCTCGGGTGTTGCCGACCGTAGTCGAGTGCGCCATCAAAGGAGTCTTGGTGGAACAGATTTTCATCCGGCAGGCCCCACGTGCCCGCTTTTCAATTGTGTGATTCAAGAAGAGGAAAGGCAGTAAGAGTTATGGATGCTTATGTACTTGGGAAAATCGTTGGCGAAGTTGCTGTCGTCGTACTTATTGCCTGGCTGATTATCGGTGCGATCGTCAAGATCGTGAGATTTAACGTCATCAGGAAGCGGCACGGCGAAGAAGCTGCGCGAGAATTCTGGAATTCAAGGAAGAGGCGAGCAAAGAAGTAGCTGCCTCTCCTGAGATGATCTGTTAATGCGGCTCCGCCTCCGGGACGATCGTGAGGGCGCTCCTTGAGGTGGCCGTCAGCCCGCGGGGACCAGGCGGGTAAGCCGCGCGGTCAGCCACTCGACCGGGCCGAGGCCGACGAAGCGCCACCAGAGGACGCCCGCGCCCCAGACTCCGAAGACCAGGACGAGGGCTGCGAGCGGAGTGTCGGCTGTGTAGCCGAGTTCGGCAGCGGCGAAGGTGGCGACCACGGCCACCTGGAGCACGTAAACCGAGAGCGCGACCGTGCCCACCGCTCGCACCGGCAGCAGTGCTCGGTCAACGACGGCCGAGTGCCAGCTGGTCAGCAGCGCCACCGCGACATACGCGATCAGCACGAGCCCGATGTCGCGCAGTGTGTCCGGCAGACCGCCGGGGACGAATTCGACTCCGCTCACCTGCTCGACCAGCACACGCACGGGGTAGGTGACGGCGGCAACGACCGCGATCACCGCCAGCCACCGGTCGCGGCGGAGTCGGTGTTGGAGCAGCAGGGGGCCAAGGAGGAAGAAGGGGAGCAGGCTTGTCACCTGGTAGTTCGGCCCGGTGAAGAGCCAAAGAGTCACCAGATCGGCGGGCCCCGGCGGATACGGTCGCACCGGCCCGCCGGCGGCCAGTACCGCGGCATTCAGTGGGCCGGCGACGAGGGCCAGTGCCGCGGCGAGCCCAGCGAGCACGCGGGGTGGCAGGAGTAGCAGCGGGGTGCCGACTGCGAGCAGGAGTCCGAGGTACTGCAGCACGACCGCGATCCAACTGCCCCAGCCGTCGAGCCACAGGCCAAGCGCGACGAGCACCGCGCCGCGGATCAGGTTCTGCAGGATCACGCGTCCAGCACCAGCAGGTCGTCGGGCGAGCACCAGCGCCGCCGACATGCCCATCACCAGTGCGAACAGTGGCGACGCCAGATCGTTGATGTTCGAGGCGACGGAGCCGGTCAGTCCCGACCGAGCACTCGGCACGAGCGGCATCGCATGCGCGATCAGCATGGCGAGGACGGCGACACCCCGCAGCACGTCCAGTGCGATCAGCCGGTCAGAGCGCAGTCGCGGAGCGGACTCTGTCATCTCCCCAAGCTAGCCCGCGCCTCGCCCACCGTCTCCCTCCCCGCGACGAACCCGATCGACTCGTCGCAAACGGCTGTCACCACAGTCGCGCAGGGACCATTCGTGACGAGTCGACCGGCGAGATGCGAGCGCTTACACCTGCGCGGTGCGGCTGTCCTCCGTCGATCCGGGCTCGGCGTCGGAGTCGGAGGCGATGTCGGTGTCTGTCTCGTCGGCCCGGTCGCGCAGAGCCTCGGCCATCGCTCCCGCGCCCTCGTCGCCATGGTCGTGCTCGACCTGCTCGATCAATCCGCTCAGCTTCTCGTCATTGCCCGCATCGTCGCTGCCGGCCATGACCGGCCCGTCCTGTTCGCTTTCGCTCATCTGATTGCCTCCTGGGGATGTCCGGCGTGGGGAATCTCCGGCACGCGTGCCGGAGTCCTCGACGCTACCCATCCGCGGCGCGACAGCGCAGGTGATTGACTCGGCCGGAGTTCTGCAATACGGAATGATCAGCAGGCTTAGCAGAGGTGAGCGGATATCGCCTCCACCGCCCTTTCTGATGCGTCTTTCGCGAGAATATGGCGTCTTTTTCATGAAGGACACGGCGACTTCTCCGCCTGCTATGCTCATGCGACTTCTGCACCCGCAGAGGGATGATCGGTCTCGGCGGACGATCGATCATCCACACGCCTGTTGTCACCATCACCAGTAAAGGCGCGTATGGCTTCATACTTGTTCGTCAGCTCCGGGGGCGGTCATCTCAAGGAGATGTTCGCTCTCTCAGGACTCCTCGGAGTCGACCCCGCGGATCAACACTGGGCGACCGTGGATAGCGCGCTCAGCCGCACTCTGCTGAGCGATCGCCGCGTCACCCATCTGACCGATGCTCCGCCCCGAGCCGTCGTGCCGATGCTCCGTAACGGGGCCATCGCGCGCTCGCTCCTGGCCCGCGGATCCTTCGACGCGGTCTTCAGCACCGGTGCCAGTCCGGCCCTCTCCTTTCTTCCGCTGGCGACGACGCGGGGCATCCCCGCGCACTACATCGAGAGCGCTGCCCGCGTGCTCGGTCCATCGGTCACCGGCCGTCTCCTGGCCAAGGTTCCGGCGGTGGCGACCTACACCCAATACAGCTCGTGGGCCGATGAGCGTTGGCGTTTCGGCGGCTCGATCTTCGACACGTTCGGGGTCGAGGAGGCCGCCCCACGGCCCATCCGCCGGGCCGTCGTCTCTGTCGGCACGCAGGATAGCTACCCGTTCCCGCGCTTTTTCGCCGCGCTGGCGCCGCTCCTTGAGGGAGTCGAGGTGCTGTGGCAGACCGGAGCGAACGACGTCTCGCAGGTCGGTATTGAGGGCCGGCACTCGGTCCCGCACGACGAGCTCAATGCGGCGATGGCGGCGGCCGACATCGTGATCGCGCACGGCGGAGTCGGGACCGCGCTCAGCGCTATCGAGCAGGGCCACGTGCCGGTGCTCATTCCGCGCCGGGCTGCCTTTGGCGAGCATGTCGACGATCACCAGGTGCAGATCGCAACCCGTCTCGCCGACTCCGGTCTGGCAGTGAATGTCGATATCGAGAGCCTCTCCCGAGAGACGCTCGATCTCGCCTCCGCTCGCCGAGTCGTGTCTGCCGAGAGTGCTCCTCCTTTCGTATTGCAGACGCCGGCCGAGAAGTCATCGGCGCGATACTGGCGTCGGTCCACCGCATCGCGGTGAGTCCGAAGCTGCGATCAACTGTGATCGAGACGTCATCTGAACGTCATCTACGGCCCGTACACTTTCGATGGGGTTGGGGGCCGGACGGGACTTCTCGTGCGTCGATATATCCGTCGATATCGACACAGTCGACCAGCTCGACACTGATAACGAATGCTCCGAAGGAATCTCGATATGACTGACACGACTCGCGGCTTGTCGCGCCGTTCTCTCCTTGCTGCTTCTGCGGCCGGAGTCGCCGCGACGGCCCTCGTCGCCACTCCCGCACATGCCGCGCCGGCCTACTCCGTGATCCCGAAGTTGCCCGGCGAAATCTCCCGCACCCGCACCACGATCTCGCGGTTCGGCAAGAAGCCGTACGAGATCATCGATGTGAAGATCGGTTCCGACTCCACCCGCCTCTTCGTCCCGCACACCGCGGTCCCGAACAAGGGAATTTCGGTGCCGGTCGTCTGGTACTACCACGCCAGCGGGAGCAGCTACACGGCCCTGTCGGGCGCCTACCAGTACTCGGCGGACCAGCTTGTCGATCAGGGCATCGTCAGTATCTGCCCGAACTACGGCGGTTCCACCACCTACACCAGCTCTGTCGCGCTTGCCGCACAGGTCGCCGCAGTGAACTGGGTCACGAGTCTCTGGACAGTGCAGGCCAGCTTCCTCCGCTCCAACTCCGGCGGCGGTGCACTGCTCTGCTGGGCCTACGCGAACCGGATGCTTCCCACCATCTACGGCGCCTACCACTCCAGCGGCGTCTACGACCTCGAAGACACGGAGGCGCGCGATCCCGGCCGCGTGCTCGCGGTCTATGGCGGTGACCGCACCGCACTCCGCGCCAGCAACCCGTCGCGCCTTCCGCAGTCGGTCTGGGCGGGCTCACGCCTGCGGATCACCGCCGGCTCGGCCGACACACTCGTTCCGGCCGAGATTCACGGCGGACGCCTGCGCCGCCTCGCTCTGCCTGTCGCGCGGGAGGCAACCATCGCCTATCACAGCGGCGAGGGCGGGCAGTACGGCCACGTCGTGCCCAGCTTCACCAATAACGACATGGTGCAGACCTTCCAGCGCTGGCTGCGGGAAGGTCCGGCCTGATCGAGGCCGCGGGCTCTCCTCAGGGGGAGTTCCCGATCACCTCCCACGAAGGAGGAAGCCCTCGCGCGGTGTCACTGCCGCGAGCACTGCCCGCCTCCGCCCGCCCCTCCTCCCGATGCCAGAAGGACCCCACCACGTGATCGATCTCCTCCCGCGGCGGCTCGTCGTCGTCTCGCTGTTCGCGGTCGCCGTGGTGATCGTGGCCGGCATGGGCTACATCTTCACCAGCCGTGCGCCCAGTGCAGGCGTGCAGGTGGTTGCGCTCGGTATCGGCGGCATCGTCGGCGCGTTCGTCCTGCTGCGCGTTCCGGCGCACTGGCTGCCGGCGATGGCGCTGGCGTTCTTCGCGGTCGTCCCCACGCCGCTCACCCCGTCGAGCTTCACGTTCCGGATGACGCTGTGGGGAATCATCCTGATCGTCTGGGCGGTGCGCCGCGCGCTCACCCCCGAACTCTGGCGCGCGCCGATCCGCGACTGGATGCGCGAGCTGGTGCTCACGCCCTGGCGGGCGATCGCGATCCTCGCCTTCGCCGCCTTCCTCATCTGGGCGGCGATCGCGACGGTCCGCGGCTCCTTCGCCTCCGCCGGTGTCTCGTGGATGTTCAGCTTCGCGATCTGCGTGGGGCTGCCGATGCTCGTCTTCGACGCCCAGCGCGAGGCCGTGCTGCTGCGCCGGACCTGGGTCATCCTCTCGGGCCTGCTTGCCCTCTATGCCTGCCTTGAGCTGGTGGCGCAGAGTTCGCCGATTATCGGCGCCGTCTACGAGGTGCTCGGCGTTGAGCAGGACCAGCACTGGTCGCTGTACCGCGCCGAGATCACGTTCGGCCATCCGCTGCTCGCCGGCACCTTCCTGACCGTCGGCGCGGCGCTCGCCTTCGGGGCCTGGCTCCAGGGTTCGCGCCGCTCCGACCTGCTGCTCGGGATCCTCGCCTCGGCCGGAGTCGTCGCCACCGTCTCGCGTGGTCCGATGGCGGCGGTGGCCGTCGCGGTTGTCGTCGCGCTCGTCGCCGTCAGCGTCATGAACCCCGACCGCTCGTTGCTGCGGCCCGGCTCCATCCTGGTCGCGGGTCTGATCGCCGCGGTCGGCGTGCTCAATTTCGAGCCCGTCACCGCCCGCAATAACAACCTGGACGCCTCCATCTCGGCCGACGCCCGCGACCTTGCGGTGACCGTGGCCGTCAAAGCTGCCCAACTCTCCAACTGGCTGGGTTCTGGAGCGGCCACCTCGGGCATCAGCGGCCGCAACTTCTCCGACGTGGTCATCGAGAACTCGTTCCTGCAACTGCTGATCAGCGTCGGCATCCCGGGGCTGCTCTTTTTCGTCATCCTGATGGTCGCGCTCGTCGGCAGCGCGCTCAGCCGCCGCGATGTCGCTCCCGCGGCCGGGCTGCTCGGCTTCCTGATCTGCCTCGCGGGCTACAACGCGATCGACGCGGTCCGTCCGAGCCACCTGCTCCTGGGCTTTCTGGTCATCATCTGCCTCAACCCGGTGCACGTCCCCGACTTCTCCAAGGGCATCCGGATACGCCAGCCGCTCGGCGCCCGGATCTTCGACGCGCCGATGGCGGCCGGGATGCGGAGCGAGCGATGAGCCGCCGCTCCCCAAGGCCGGACTCGTCTCCCGCCGACCTCGTCGTGCAGCAGTCGCTCGCACCGCCGGACTCGACCACCCAGTACGTCGACTCGATCGTCGACGGCCTCGCGCCCGGCGTCGAAGTGCTCTTCTTCTCGTGGCGCAGCGCCCTGCTCGCCGATTATGACGTCCTGCACGTGCACTGGCCCGAGCTGATGATCCGCGGACGCAGTCCGCTGCACCGCTTCCTGCGCCGCCGTGCGCTCGACGCGCTCCTGGTGCGCTTGGCCCTCCAGCGCATCCCGCTCGTACGCACGGTGCACAACCTCGAGCCACACGAACTCGGGCCGGCCGCTGAGCGCCGCTCGCTCGCCCGGATCGACCGCGCCACCGACCTGTTCATCCGCCTCAACCCCACCACGGTCACTCCCGGAGCGACGCCCGCGGTGACCGTGCTGCACGGCCACTACCGCGATCAGTTCGCGGAGCATCCGCTGCCCGAGAGCGAGCGGGGCCGGCTGCTGTACTTCGGCATCATCCGCCCCTACAAGGGTGTGGTGGAGCTGATAGACGTGTTCCGCGGAGTGCCCGACGATTCCCTCTCGCTGCACGTCGTCGGCAGCCCGAGCGCTGGCCAGCGTGAGCTGGTCGAGGAGCGGGCCACCCGCGACTCCCGCGTGCATACGACGCTCCGCCGCGTCGACGACGCCGAGATGGTGGACGAGATCGGCCGGGCCGAGCTGGTCGTCCTGCCCTACCGCGAGATGCACAATTCCGGATCGATCCTGGTCGCGCTCTCGCTGAGCCGCCCGATCCTGGTGCCGCGCACGCCCGCCAACACGGCGCTTGCGCAGGAGGTCGGCAGCGACTGGGTACTCGAGTACGACGGCGACCTCACTCCCGAGCGAGTCACTGCCGCTCTGGAGCGCATCCGCGTGCGCCCGCCCGAAGGGCTCCCCGCCCTCTCCGGCCGCGACTGGGACGTGCTCGGCCGTGAACTCAAGCAGGCCTACGAGGGCGCTATCGCCACCAAGAAGGGCTCGACACGATGAGCGCGACCATGCAGAAGCCATCCCCGAGCCTGGGCCGCTCGGCGAGCCGCGGTGCCGCCGTTACGATCGGCGGCCAGGTGATCCGCATCGCCGTCCAGCTCGGCAGCATCGTCATTTTGGCGCGCCTGCTCGCCCCCGCCGACTACGGCCTGCTCGCGATGGTGACCGCGATCATCGGCATCGGCGAGATCTTCCGCGACTTCGGCCTCTCCTCCGCCGCGATCCAGGCGAAGGAGATCACCCCGGGCCAAAAGAGCAACCTGTTCTGGATGAACGCGGGCATCGGCCTCACGCTGACGCTGCTGGTGATTGCCGCCTCCTGGCCCATCGCGGCGCTCTACGGCGACGACCGGCTCCAGTTGCTGACCGTCGCGCTCTCCTCGACGTTCCTGCTGAACGGCATCTCGACGCAGTTCCGCGCCGACCTCGCCCGGCACCTCCGCTTCGTCAAGCTCACCCTGGTCGACATCGTCGGCCAGGTGCTGGGCCTGGCGGTCGGCGTGCTGATGGCGCTGGGCGGCGCCGGCTACTGGGCGCTGGCTGCGAGCCAGGTGGTGCAGCCGTTCATCGGCGTGCTGATGCTCGTCTTCATCACCGGGTGGCGGCCCGGCCGCTACCGCCGCGGCGAGGCCATGGGCCACTTCCTGCGCTACGGAGGTGGAGTCTTCGCCACCCAGGCGCTCACCTACGCGAGCAAGAATGTCGACTCCGTCATCATCGGTGCGCGCTTCGGCCCGGTCGACCTTGGCCTCTACAACCGTGCGTTCCAGCTGATGATGCTGCCGCTGCAACAGCTCAACGCGCCGGCGCAGCGCGTGGCCCTGCCCGTGCTCTCGAAGCTGCAGGACGAGCGTGAGCGCTTCCGCACATTCATCCTTTTCGGCCAGTCGGCGATGCTGACGGTGATGGGCCTGGTGCTCGCGGTGCTCGGATCGCAGTCCGATGCGGTTATCCGCATCCTGCTGGGGGAGCGCTGGCTCGCCTCGGTGCCGATCTTCCAGATCCTGCTGGTCGCCGGGTTCTTCCAGGCCACCGCGTACTGCTCGTGGTGGGTGTTCCTGGCTAAGGGCCTGGTGCGCCAGAGCGTCTGGTACAGCCTGGCGACCCGACCGCTGATGGTCGTGCTCATCCTGGTCGGCTCGAACTGGGGAGTCATGGGCGTCGCGGTCGCGTACGCCGCCTCGCTCGCGCTCACCTGGCCGATTGCGCTGATCTGGATCGGCCGCTCCTCCGATGCCCCGGTGCGCGAGATGTTCACCAACGGCCTGCGCAGCCTGATCGTCTTCGGCTCGATCACCGTCGGCTCCTACTTCTCCACTGTCGCCCTCCCCGCGGAGCAGCCGGTCCTGCGCCTGCTCGTCGGCGGCGCCGTCGTGCTCGCAGGCATGGGGCTCTGGATGCTGATCCTCCCGTCCTTCCGCCGCCAGATCCTCGGCCTCTCCGACCTCCGTCGGCACTTCCGCCGCAGCCGCCCGGCCGCGAGCCCTGCCCCGACCACAGCCGACGCTACGAGCCCGACCGGCGAGAGCGCCCTGGTCGACGGCGCCGTCACGGCCGGCATCCCCGACTCCGAGCGGTCCCACGCCGCCGTTCCCCCCACCGAAAGAGACCGATGAAACTCAAGCTCGGCGTCGTGAAGTCCTGGAAGAAGGACTTCGTCACGACGACCCGCCTACCCGCCCGCCGCGATGCGGCGCTGCTCCGCGCCACCCTCGCGACCCTCCGCCCCCAGCCCGACGTGCACCTCGTGCTCGCCGCTCCCGGCGACGGCAACATCGGCGACCAGGCGATGCTGGAGGCATTCCTCGAGAACACCACCGGCCCCGTCGTCGTCATCGAGCGCTACGCCGGCGACGTCGTCATTCCCGAGGAGCAGGTGGTCCGCGTCGAGGTCGTCCAGCTCCCGCACCTGATCTACGGAGTGGGGGAGGCGCACGCTGACGACCTCCGCCGCTACGCCGCCCTGATTCGTCGCGCCCGCTCTGTGTCGGTCGTCGGCGCCGACATGATGGATGGGAAGTACAGCCTCCGCGGCTCGGTCCGTCGCTCCCTGCTCGCGCAGGCGGCCGCCGAAGCCGGAGTGCCCACGCGCATCCTCGGCTTCAGCTGGAATGCGTCGGCCCGCCTCGCCGCCCGCCTCGCCCTCGTCGCCGCCTCCCGCGCCGGTGTCGTGCCGCTGCTGCGCGACCCGCTCTCGGCCGAGCGCGCTCGCCGGGTCGGCGTGCAGCGCGTCGAGGAGGTGACCGACATCGTCTTCTCGGCCCGCACCCGCGACGGTGCGTTCCGCGATGAGCTAGGACTCCCGGTCGGCGTCCCCTTCGCCCTCGTCAACGCGAGCGCCCTGGTCGCCATGATGGTCGACCAGGTGCCCGAGTATGAGCGGATCGTCAACCGCCTCCGCTCGGCCGGCGTGCACGTCGTGCTCCTCCCGCACGTCTCTCGCCCCATCGGCGATGACAAGGTCGCCGTGCGTGCCGTCGCCGAGCGTGTCGGGACCGAGGGCCTCACCGTGGTCGACCGCGTGCTGATGCCCGCCGAGATCCGCGGCCTCGCCGAGGATGCTCTGCTGACCGTCACCGGTCGGATGCACCTCGCGATCATGTCGCTCTCCCTCGGCGTCCCCGCGATCACCCTGGCCACCCAGGGCAAGGTCGAGGGCATCATGCGCCTGATCGGCCTGCCGCAGCTCTGCGTCGAGCCGACACCCGGCTTCGCCGACCGCGTCCTCCCCGTGATCGACCGCATCCTCGCGGAGCCGGGCGTGCGCACCACCATCGACAACGCCCTGCCCGAGGTCCGTCGGCTCTCGGCGCTTAATACCCGCGGCCTCGGCGCGGAGGTCGTGCGATGAGCGCGGCCCAGGAGAAGGGACCGCGGATGCGGATCATGTTCGTCGTCACCTCGCTGCACGGCGGCGGGGCCGAGTTCGTCGCCCGCACCTGGATGGGCTGGCTCCTCGAACAGGGCCACCACGTCGATGTGGTCACCACCTCGGTGAAGGGCACCGACGAATACCTGCCAGAGGGCGCCGTGCTGCACCGCATCGGCGAGGGCACGGGCCACGTCGGCAAGGCGAAGCTGCTCAAGGAGCTGTTCCGCCGCCGCACGCCCGACGTCGCGGTCGCCCTCCAGGGTTACCCGAACATCGTGCTGCTCGCCTCGGCCGAGATGACGGCCCGCGCCGATCGCCCGAAGACCATCGTGAGCGAGCGCAACCTCGTCTCGCTGGGCATCCCAGGCTTCTCGAGGACCCAGAAGGTGCAGCTCGCGCTCGCCAAGACGCTCTACCGTCGCGCCGACCACGTCATCGCCATTTCGCACCCCGTTGCGGGGGAGCTGATCGCCGGCTTCGGCGTCTCGGGTGAGCGCTGCACCGTCGTGCCCAACCCCGCGACCGCCAAGGTCGACCGTTCGCGCCAGGTCTCGCGCACTCCAGGCACCGCCGCGGGCCTGCAGATCGTGCTGCCCTGCCGCCTGGTCGTGCAGAAGCGGCCAGAGCTCGCGATTCTCGCGGCCGAGGAGCTGGAGCGCCGCGGCATCCCCGCGCGCGTCGTCTCGTTCGGCGGCGGCCCCCTGCTCGAGAAGCTGCGCGTCGAGGCTTCGGCCAGGGGCGTCGACTTCGAGGACAAGGGCTGGGTCGAGGACTGGTTCCACCACTTCGACGAGAACGCCGTCGTCCTGCTCCCGTCGCTACGTGAGGGCTTCGGCAACGTGCTGGTCGAGGCCGCCGCGGCCGGCGTCCCCTCGGTGGCCGTCTCGGGCGCGCTGGGAGTCGCGGACGCAATCGTCCCCGGCCTCACCGGCGAGCTTGCCCTGACTCCCTCCGCCTCCGACCTCGCCGACGCGCTGATCCGCGCCAGCGACCTCGAGATCACCGGCATCGACCGCTGGCTCGACCGCTTCTCGCTCGCCTCCAGCGGCCGCGATCTCGAGACCGTGCTGCGCCGAGTGGTGGCGGAGAAATGACCCTCGTCTCGGTGGTGCTCCCCGCGCATCAGGAGGAGGCACACCTCGCGGGCGCGCTCGAGCGGCTGCTGCGGCAGACTCACTCCGAGCTGGAAATCCTCGTGGTCGACGACGCGTCGACCGATGGCACCGCGTTGATCGGTCGCGCGTTCGCCGAGCAGCACGAGCGGATCCACTACCTCCGCCAGGAGCAGAACCAGGGCGTCGCCACGGCCCGCGAGCGCGCCGTCGGGCAAGCCACCGGCGACTGGGTGTGGCTGGTCGACGCCGACGACGAGTGGCCGGAGACCGCGGTCGAGGTCATGCTGGCCGCGGGCACGCGCGCCGACGTGGTCGTCGCTCAGGCGAACACCGTCGAGACGAGCGGATCCACACCCGTCGGCTCCCTCCGCGGCCCCCTCGCGCTCTCGGGGCGCGGCGCCTTCACGGCGCTGCTCGTCGGCGAGCTGACCGGGCACCTGTGGAACAAGCTGTTCCGTCGCGAACTCTTCGCCGGCATCGACTTCACCCGGATCCGTCAGCACTCGGATCAGGCGCAGGTGGCCCAGTTGCTCGCTGCCGCCGACGAGGTCGTGGTGATCCCCGACGTCGTCTACGAGTACCACCTCCGCTCAGGCTCGATCATCCGCTCGGGAGCGAAGCGCGCCGACTCGCTCGCCGCTCTCGCCGCGGTGATCGAGCGCACCGCTCGTGATCTCGATCCCCGCATTCTCGAATCGCAGGACTACGCCTACTACCAGGCGCGCTTCTGGCTTCTTTCTCGCTTCAAGGACGCCACATCCGGGGCGCACTCGGCCGAGGACGAGAGCCGACTCTGGCAGGCAGCGCGCGGCGAGGCAGGGTTGCGGCATCTCGCCGCCCTCGCCCGCCGGCGCGACGCGAAACGCTCTGCGCTCTTCGGTCTGGCTTATGCGGCTCCCGCGCTCTATCGCGTCGCTCTCACGGCGGGACGTGGACGCCGATGACCATGCGAGTGCCCAGAGAGGGAAGTGCCACGCATTCCGCTTTTCTCGGATATCCCTCATCTCTGGTGGGAATATGCGGAGAGGCCCGGACGCCTTTAGTCTTAATCAGCGGTCGCCGTGAGCGACCGCGTCCACGTCCTTCTCTGAACCGTGTTCATCACGAATATGATTCACGAGTGGTTCTGCACGGCGCAAGGGGGAGAATATGAAGCTGCTGAAGCCGACGGGCGGGGCGCGACGCGAATGGGTCGACTTCGCCAAGGGTGCGGCCATCCTGATGGTCGTCTACTACCACACATCGTTGTACCTCGGCGATATCGGAGTCGAGAACACTCTCGGACGCATCAAGATCGTCTTCGAGCTCTTCCCGATGCCGCTCTTCTTCCTGGTCTCCGGGCTCTTCGGCTCCCGCATCACGACGTGGAGCTTCCGCGACCTCTGGCGCCGCCGGCTCTATCCGCTGCTCTGGCTCTATGTCGTCTGGTCCGTGCTCCGCATGGTCTTCTACCTGGTCGTGCCGCTGGCGAACGGCGGACTCGGCGAACTCCCCGCGACCGATCCGCTCAACCTGCTCCTGCTCTTCTTCTGGCCGAGCAGTAGCTACTGGTTCATCTATGGCCTCTTCCTCTTCACTCTCGGTGCGTGGCTCCTGCGTCGCGTCGATCACCGTGTGCAGGTGGCCCTCGCCGCGATCATGGGGACGCTGTTCACCACCGGGATCATCAACACGACCAATGTGGGCTGGAATCGCATCGGCGCCCTCTTCGTCTTCTACCTGGTCGGCACTCTCTATTCGAAGAGAATCATTGACTTCGTCGAGCAGAAGGGCGCACGGGCGTTCCTCTACGTCACTCCGGTGTTCGTGCTGTTGAGCGCCGTCCTCTTCCTCTTCCCGGTGCGCTGGATACCATTCCTCGGTCTCGCCGCGCAGATGGCGGCGGTCGCGATGGGGATCCTGGTCTCTCGGGCGCTCTCTCGCCTGCGCTTGCTCTCTTTCTTCACTCTCTGCGGAGAGCGGAGTCTGCACATCTACCTGCTGCACCTCTACGTCATCGTCGTGTGCATCACGCTTCTACGCGTGATCCTGCCCGAAGACCGTTCGGCGATCGGCGGTTTCGAGATTCCACTGCTGCTGGTCGTCATGGCGCTGGCGGTGATCGTGTCGCTGATCGTCACGCGCTACCTCTCGAAGATCCGCTGGATTTACGTTCCGCCCGCCGCGCTCGGCGGCCCCGGGGCCAAAAAGCGCAAGCCCGCCGCGGTTCCGGCACGAGGAGCGGGCGTCGTGTCCGACCCCGCCGCCGTCCCCGCCGATGAGCCGGGCACCTCACCCCGTTACGAGCCAAAGTCAGTGAGCCACGAGCAGAAGGCAGAGTCCCACGAGTGACGTCGATACGAGCACGCAGAGCTGGAGTCTTGGCGGCCATCGCGGCCGTCGCCCTCGGCCTCACCGGCTGCACTGCTCCGCCCGAGCCCTCCCGAACCCCTGACGGCTTCACGACGCAGAAGGCGATTGAATACCGCTCAGTGGACGGCGTGTCGTTGAAGGCCGACGCCTGCCTCCCCACCGAGGGCGACGCCGGTCGACCCGCGCTGCTGATGCTGCACGGCGGCGGCTTCGTCGATGGCGCCCGCAACGAGGGCGGCATGACCGAACTCTGCGAGTACTACGCCAAGCGCGGCTTCGTCTCGGTCACCTTCGACTACCGCCTGCTCCAGCAGAGCCGCTACCCGGGTCAGATCGAGGACGCACAGGCCGCCGTCGAGTGGCTGCGCGACCCCGCGCAGGTCGAGCGCTTCGGCCTCGACCCCGCCCGCATCGGCGTGCTGGGCAGCTCTGCCGGGGCGATCATCGGAGCCACGCTGGGCACGCTCGGCGAGGGCTCACTGACCGAGGGGTCACGGGTCAAGACCGTCGTCGCCTTCTCGGCGGTCGCCGACATGACCGAGGCCGGGATGTCGCTCGGCACCCCGCTGCCCGAGGCGAAGGAGCAGATTCTCGCCTACCTCGGCTGCAAGGAGATCGATGACTCGTCCTGCCCGCAGAGCGTCGAGGCCTCGCCCCTCAGCTCCGTCGACCCCACCGACGCCCCGCAGATCTGGCTCACCTCCGAGGACGAACTCGTCCCGGTCGAGCAAGCCGACGCGATGCAGGTCGCGCTCCAAGACGCCGGAGTGGAGTCCGAAGTGGGCATCGACGGCTCCGGGCACCACGGCCTGCAGAACAACACTCCGAACAACAAGAAGGCAATCCTCGCCTTCCTGCAGGCCACTCTCTGATCCCTCTGGTCCGCGCTTGTGCGGAAACCGGACGACTTTTCACAACGCTGCACTCACACATTCCGCACCTCGGTGCAGATGACGAAAGGGACCACTGACATCATGACCTTGAACGGACTGTTCGCCGGGATCGGCCGGAGGTGGGTCGTCATCGTCGCCTTCGCTCTGCTCGGCGTCGTCGCGGCACTGGTACTCAACTCCCTCCTGCTTCCGCAGTACAAGGCGGATGCACGCGTCTATGTCGCGGTCTCCTCGACAGGAGTGCTCTCTACGGCCGACAGGGTGGCCGCGAATAGCGCCGCCGCGCAGGCCACCGTGACCTACGTCGCCCTCGGCACCTCCGACACCGTCCTCCAGGGCGTCATCGACGGCCTCGGCCTCGACGAGACCATCGAGGACTTCGCCAAGCGGGTCAGCGTCCTCTCCGAGCCGGAGTCGGTGGTCATCACCATCTCGGCGACCGACCCGGTGCCCGAGCAGGCCGCGACCATCGCCAACGCGGTCGCCGCCCAGCTCGACGCCGCCGTCCAGGGGACCGACCCGGCGACCACCACGAATGGCGTGGCCGTCCCGCAGATTCAGCTCGAGGTCCTCAGCCAGGCGACCCCGCCCAAGCTGCCCGTCACCGGTGGCCTTCTGGTGCTGCTCGCGCTCGGTCTCCTCGGCGGCGCAGTGGTCGGAGCCGGCGTGGCGATCGTGCTCACGGCTCTCGACCGTCGGCTCCGCACCGGCGACGACGTCCGCACCTCCCTCGAGCGCCCGCTGCTCGGCATCGTCCCGGCCAAGGCCGCGAAGCTCGACGAAATGCTCAACTCGACCGAGATCCCGGCTCGCTACTCGGCGGTGGCCTTCGAGCTGTCGGCCATTGCCCGTGCCCGCTCGTTCTCCTCCTTCGCGGTCGCTCCCGCCTCCGCAAACACTCCGCACACGGCCAGCGCCGTGCTGCTCGCCAAGGCCATGGCCGTCCTCGGCTCGTCGGTCGTTCTCGTGGACGGCACCGCCGAGGGCTCCGCGCTCGCGTCCGCCTCGGCCGGCCGACCCGGCCTGCGTGAGGTCCTTTCCGGCGCCGCCTCGCTCGACGAGGCGATCATCAAGCGCCCGACCGATCGCGTCGACCTCCTCCCCGCAGGCGGCGCCCGAGGAGGCACTCCGATGGGCGCCGACCCGCTGCGCTCGCTGGTCCAGGAGCTCGAGAAGGTGTATGACATCGTCCTGGTCATCACCGGGACTCTCGGTGCGACCGAGCAGTCCGTCGCCTTCCGCGGAGTGGCCGACGGCGCCGTCCTCGTCCTGATCGAGGGCAAAGTCGACTCCCCGCAGGCTGCTGCCGACGTGCACTGGATCGAGACCGCCGGCACCCCCGTCGTCGGCGCGCTCCTGCTGGCCCGCCACAAGCTCCAGAAGGCCCCCGCGATCGTCTGACGCGCGGGGCTGGCCTGCTCGCGCGCGATCTGCAGGCTCGCGTGCGTTGTGCAGGCTCGTGTGCGATTAGCAGGGGATCGGCTCAGCTTCGGCCATCGCACGCGCCGGAACGCGCTCTCCCGAGCGGATCCCCTGCACATCGCACCGGCGTCACTATCGAGACGCCCCGATCCGGTCGCGGCGGATGCTTGCAAGATGGGTCAGGGCACGTTCCTCATCGTGTCCCGGATGCGGTGCGGTCTCATGCTGTGCGGCCACGCGCTCGCATCCGGCGCGGAGGCATCGTGCGATTTGCAGGGGATCGGCCGCCGCCACTACGAGTCTTTCGCCAAGAGAGCGTTCTCGTGCCGCGCAGTCCTGCAAATCGCACACCTTCGCAACGCCGGACCGCCGCCGTCGACTCGACGGCGGCGGTCCTAGCGCTCCAAGCAGCCCGAGCGGTCGCTCGCAGCCCCTTAGGGCGTGCAGTCCACGTTCCCGATCCTGTCCATCCCCGAGTTGGAGCAGCCCAGCGTGTTGCCGCTGGTCGACCAGCCCGACGGCTGGTGCAGGTACACCGTCGCGTCCGTCGTCTTCAGCCCGAGGTTGCCGCTGATGGTGTTGTCGTTGCCCGAGCCGTCGGCGCGCGTGATGACCTGGTACCCGTAGGTCGTGGTGCCCGAGGCGGAGTTCCCCGCGGCCAGCCAGCCGTTACCCGACACGAGGATCATCGACGTGACCTCGCTCGAGAGTCGGGAGCCTCCGAGGACCGTGTTGCCGAGAATGTTCCCGTCGAGGGTCCCTTCTTTCGCCTCGATCGGTTCGGCGCCGGTGTCGCTGATGGTGTTGTCGACCACCGCGATCCTGGCGGTTCGGTCAGGGTTGCAGCCGTTGTACTCGCACCAGTTGCGGTCGGAGGTGCCAATGTAGACGCCCTCGCCGAACTTGGTCGTGACGAGACCCGTGCGGCGGATGGTGCTGCCCACGATCAACGAGTCGGTCGTCTGACTGCGGAAGTGGACGGCCTCGTAGCCGATATCGGTGACGGTAAGGCCGGCCATCTGTACACCAGTGCTTGCGAGCACCTGGATCCCCTGGAACGAACTGCGGACCGAGAATCCAACGAGGTGGAGGTTCTTCGCCCCGTTGATCAGCAGCGCAGTGCCGCTCGAGGTCGAGCCGGAGGAGAGGACCGCGTTGGGTGAGCCGCAGATCCAGATCGAGCCGGACGCGGCGGCGGCACCGCGCAGGGTGAACTTTCCGGTGTACCAGCCGTCGGCCAAACGGATGACGTCTCCCGCGCTGGGTGTGGCGAGGGCGGCGGCCAGCTGGGCCGAGTTCGTGACCGTCTTGGTCGGGGTCGGACAGGCGAAGGCCGCGGCCAGAGAGGCCCGGGCGTCGAGCAGGTCGGCGGAGGTGGTCTCGGTCTCCTTCAGGCGCGAGTGGCGGCCGGCGTCATCCGTCGCGGAGATCCAGTAGGTGAAGGTGCCGCGGGCCGCGACGGTCTCGTCGCGGTACTGACGTACCGGGTCGGAGACCGTGCCGAGGACGACGTCGTCTGAGCCGTCCTGCGCCGAGCGGTGCACATCGTACGAGACGACGCGCGAACTGAACGGTGCGTTCCAGGCCACGGTGTAGCCGTCGGTCAGGGGTGAGAGCTGGACTGTGTCGATGGCGAGGCCGTCGTCGGCGACGACGATCGCATCGATGATCAGGTTCCTATCCGACGACTGGGAGTTCTTCGTCCCCGTGTACGAGATCGTCACGGTATGCCGGCCCTCAGCGAGGTCGGTCGTCTCGTAGACCGGCACCTGGTACTGGGCGGTCGAGCTGTAGCGGTCGACCTTCGTGACGGGTCCGCCGTCGACTGAGACCGCGGCAATGCCCGAGGAGGAGGTCTTCCGGCTGATCCAGCGCCACGAGGTCCCGACGAAGGTGAAGGAGACGGATCCGGCCGAGGTCAGGTACTTGATCGAACCGCCGCTGTCGCCGCCGGACATCGACTTCCACGAGCCGGTGTACTCCAGCGCGGGATCGGTCTCTTGAGCGGTGAGGCTGCTGGCGCCGGAAGGATCGAGCACGGGTGCGCTGCTCCCTCCACTGGGCTCGCCGACGACGTCGGTGGAGCGGATGACGTCGATGGCGTCGATGACGAGGTTCTTGTCGTCGGCGGAGCTGTTGGCCCGTCCGGACCACGCGATCTTGACCGTGTGCACGGAGTCGGTGAGGCCCTTCTTCGAGAAGACGGGGACCTGATAGGCGGTCGCCGTCGTGTAGCGGTCGACCGAGGTGCTGGCGCCGTCGACGGTGACGGTGGCGATGCCGGCGGAGGCAGTGGTGCGGCTGATCCAGCTCACGCCAGTGCCGCGGAAGCTGAACGAGACGGAGCCGGTGCTGTTGAGGAACTTGATCCCGCCGCCGCTATCGCCGCCGGTCATGCTCCGCCACGAGCCGCTGTAAGAGAGAGAGGAGTGCGTCTCCTCGACGCGGACACTCTGGCCGGCGCCGGGATCGAGAGTGGCGGCCGAGGCGGCCGGAGCGGTGAGCGGAGCGACGAGGATGCCGAGGGCGGCGATCAGGGCAGTGGCGAGGGAAAAGCGTCGAGGTCGGTGGGTTGGGTTGGTCGTCGTTCGAGTAGTCACGATCGGCTCCGGGTCTTCAGAGGTGCGTCGGGTGGTGCGAGGGGGAGTGCCGGGGATATCTAGGGCGGTCGTGTCGATCTCCTTGACGCTATAGACGCGCCTCGCCGCGCCCCCCTGGAGGAGAATGATTCGCGTCCTGGTACCCCATTCGGGCGGGGAGAATCAATCAGACGCGCCACTGCCCGCGCTGAGCGCCCTCCCCGCCATTCGTCAGCGGAGGTCGACAGCCGGCCACCGGAGACGACAGTGGGGTGACCGATCGGGCTGCCACGCTGCACATCCAAGGAATGAGCGGGCATTCCCGTGCTCCGGGAGGACGTGAGGGACGGATTCATACGAGGGCCAAACGACTCGGTTCTTCACGATCGGGCGAACGGCGACTGTACCCCCATGCAGGGGGTATTGTCGTGGTGGTCGTCGGAGCCAGACGAAAATTGACTACCCGTTCATCGGCCCGTCTTCGAGCCGAAACACTGCGATGGCAGGCTTTATCTGGGCGATCTCCGTCCTGCTCCGGACAGGCTGCGGTCACAGATCGGGAATCCGAACGGCAGAGGGGACGCGATGGACACGGTGACGACCGGGGATCATCGGACCGCACAGTCCAGCGGCGAGCGCCCGCGACGTCGGCACCGCCTCCGGAACCTCGTTGCCGGCCTGCTCCTCATCCCTGTCATCGTCCTCGCGCTCTTCGGCGCGGGCATCCCGCTCTACGTCACGCCGCCGATCGACCCCATCCCGAAGCAGGCCGACGCCGTGTTCGTCCTCGGCCCCTCGACCCGCGCGCGCGTCGAGTTCGCCCGTCGAATCATCACCTCTGGAGCGACCGACACGATGGTCCTCTCCGTGGGCCCTGACGAGATGAAGGCGCCCCTGGAGGACAAGACATACAAGAAGTGCAACGAGCCGGGTGGCGACGTGCTCTGCTATGCCGCCGATCCCCTCACCACTCAGGGGGAGGCGAGGCAGCTGCGCGACATGGCCGCGGAGAACGGCTGGGATCACGTCATCGTGATGACCAACGCACCGCACATAGCCCGCTCCCGGATGATTCTCGAGCGGTGCTACTCCGGCGAGATCTCGATGGTGCCCTCGGGCGAGCCGATGGGACTCAACTACCTGATCGGCCAGTACTTCTACCAGACCGGCGGATTCCTCAAGGCACTGTTCGTGACCAGCTCCTGCTGATCCATCCACTCCTGTCTGACGTCGGGCGTGTTCCGCGCCTGCGCTAGTCTGCCGAAGAACCGCGCCACTTCCCGCGCATTTCGTGTCGCCCCCGCGAACCCCCTCCGAAAGGCCCGCCCGTGACTCCTGCCCGATCGATCTTCGCCGTCGGCCGCGGCCAGTACGAGAACATCGGCGACATCATCCTTCGTCGCCAGCTGCTCGACTGGCTCCGCGAGTCGGGCCCGCTGCACGTCTACGTGGGCAACTCGCCCTGGGGCTACGACGACGGCCTGCGTCTTGGTCGGGACGACCGCGTCTACCGCTCGCTCCTGCGCTGGTACGCGGCGCTCGCCCGCGAGGCGCTGGCCGGACGGGCGAACTCGGTGTTCAAGCCGGGCGAGATTCAACTCACGCTGATCGGGATGAAGGAGCACCTGGTGATGCTCCCCGGCATCGTGCTCGTCCGCCTCGGCGGTGGCCGGGTCATCCGCGCCGGAGTCGGCACGCGCAACTTCGCTCCGCTGCCCCGCGCGATCATGTGGCCGTCGATGGCGCTGTCGAGCTACACCCGCTGGCGCGACGACAAGACCGCCGACTTCATGAGGGTGGGTGCCGCCATGCCCGACCTCGGGTACGGCGAAGGTGCGAGCGACGAGGAACTGCGGTCGTTCGCGGCGCAGCCCGACGCCGAGCGGCGCGTCCTCGTCCTCTCCCTCCGAGAGGATCACGAGGTGGACGCCCGCCCGTACCCGGGCGCGGAGTGGCTGGCTGCTATCAAGGGCTTCGCCCAGCGCGAGGACCTCGACATCGTCGTCGTGACGCAGGTCGCGGTCGACGCAGAGCGCTCCCGCCGCCTCGCCGCCGACCTCGACGCCGACCTCCTCGACTGGGACCCCTCGCACACCCACGACCAGCACGAAATTCTGCTGCGTGAGCTGTACCGCACGGCACGCATTGCGATGAGCGACCGCCTGCACGTCATCATCATGGCGTTCACCGAGGGCGCGGCCCCGGTGAGCCTTCAAATGGACGCGTCCACCAAGGCCTCGCGCCACTTCGAGACGATTGGGATCCACGACGTCACCGTCGACATGGCGAGCACGACTCCGGAGCGCGGTCTCGAGACCATCAGCGCCGTCGCCGTCCGCCGGAGCGAACTGCTCGACAAGCTCCTCGTGGCGCGCGGACGCCTCCGCGGTGTCCGCGACGACATCCAGGCCTTGCTCGCCGTGCCGCCGCGCTCGCGTCCGACTGCTCCCGTCGGCCCGAAAACCCGCGTCTACCACGTCGGCCGTGCCGGCGAGGTCCCCGGAGGGATGACCCAGGTCGTCAACGGGTACTTGCGCTGGCCGTTCGCCCGCTCGGATGTCCGGGTCATCTCCTCCCGAACCGCACCGGGCGAGCACGTCGCCGCTGCCCGTCTGGCTGCCGGAGCCGCCGCCCGCATCGTCGCGCTCTCGCGCCGCGAACCCGGGAGTGTCATCGTCGTGCACCTCTCGGAGCGCGGATCGTTCCTCCGCGAAGGCTCCCTGCTCCGCCTCGCCCACCGCTTCGGGCTGCGGACCGTCGCCCACCTGCACGGCAGCGAGTTCGCGGCCTTCACCGCCGCGCACCCCCGCCTGGTGCAGGACGTGCTCCGCAGCGCCGATGAGATCATCACGCTCTCGGAGGAGACGTCGGCGATCTGCCGTCGCTACGTCCCAGCCGCTCGTGTGCACCTGGTCCCGAACGCGCTTGAGCAGGGCACGCCCCGAGAAAAGACCCGCATCGTCGTCTTCGGCGGAGTCGTCAGCCACCGCAAGGGCGTCGACGTGCTGCAGAAGGCGTGGGCACAGGTCGAGGGAGCCGAGGGCTGGCGGCTGCTGGTCGCCGGGCCGATCCGCGAACCCGACGTCGTTGACCGGAGCGTTCCGGGGATCGAGTTCCTCGGCTCGCTCGAGAACGCGCGGCTCCTGGCGCTGCTCGACGAGGCCGCCATCGCGGTCCTGCCCTCACGTGACGAGGCGATGCCGATCTTCATTCTCGAGGCTCTCGCCCGCGATGCGGCCGTGGTCTCGACCGCGGTCGGCGGCATCCCGGAGGTGCTCGGCGACGGCTGCGGCCGGATCGTCCCGCCCGGAGACGTCGATGCGCTCGCCGCCGCGCTCACCGAACTCATCGTGGACCCCGACGCTCGCGCGGCCGTGGTCGAGAACGCGGGTGCGCGCTTCCGCGAGCGCTACTCCGCCGACGCGGTCTTCCCGCGGGTGGAGGAGGTCTGGCTGGGCTGACGGGGTTCGGCTGGGGCTGGGCTGGGGCGTCTGCTCGGCGCGCCTGAGGGGACCGCGGCGTCGACCGGGCCCTGCCAGATGATCGACGGGCGCGGCGGAGCGAGTGGGGAGCGTAAAATCGCTGGAGTCCGCGTCGTTGTGTCGCCGTACGATCTCGCCCGCCGACCGTCTCGAGCGTGAGCGCCCACCACACCCCAGCGTCGACCGGACCCGTCGACAGCCCCCACCGACACCACATCAGAGAGGCTCGACCGTGGCCAACGCCGCTGACTCCGACCGCCGCCTGTGGATCCTCCCCCTCGCGCGCGCAGTGATCGCGGCGGTCGCCGGCTGCGTGATTACCTTTTCACCGGACCACGGCCCCGCCTTCGGCCTCGCTGTCTTCGGCGGCTTCGCTCTGGCAACCGGAACTCTCTCGCTCGCCCTCGGCCTGCCCGTGTGGATCGGGCGCTCCCGTCCGCTCGCGGTCGGCTCAGCGGTGCTGACTCTCGTCGCCGGAATTGCCGCGCTGATCGTGCTGCCCGTCGCGCACCTGCTCTCGTTCGTTGCGCTGGTCGCCGGTTGGGCGCTCATCTCCGGCTTCCTCGAGTTCTCGAGCGGACGCCGCGGGCACGGCCTCGCCGCACGAGACGCCGTGATCGTGGGAGCCGGAACGATGCTGCTCGGAGCCGCCTTCGGATTGCTCCCGCCCCACCCCGTCGTCACGGTCGGTCTTCTCGGCGCGTACGCCGTGATGGTCGCCGTCTTTCTCGCCATCGCGGCGTTCTCGCTCAAATGGGCCGCCGGCGCCACCACCGGACACGATCCCGTCACTCCCACGACACCGACCTCCGGAGGAGACCGATGACCGCCGAAGGCCAGAACCCCGAGCGCGGGCCCGAGCGCTCCGCCGAGCCTGCGGACGTCGCTCCTCGGACCTTTCAGCCCACTCGAAAAGACCGCCTCCGGCCGCTAGAGCTCATCGGCTTCTCCGCCGCCATGGCGGCTTTCGTCGGCGTTGTCGTGCTGCTGTCCACCCGAGAGCTGGTCGTCGCTCTCCTCTCCTTCGGAGTCACGTTCATCATCGTGCTCGTCGCCATCGCGATGTTCTCGCTCACCTTCAAGCCCGACGAGGCCGAAATCGCCGAAATCGACGAGCAGGATTCGGCGCACTGATTTCTCCCGCGGCGTGCTGGCCGCCCGCGCTGCGCGCCCCCCTGCCCGCCTACCCTGCCCGCCACTGTCCAAAAGTTGTCGCACTCGGCGCCGAGTGCGACAACTTTTGGCCTCTCGCGGCGCTTGTCCGCCGCCCGGCCTTGCGAGTGTCCAAGAGTTGTCGCACACGAGGCCGAGTGCGACAACTTTTGGCTTCTCGCGGCGCGGGGCCGCGCACGGCGGGCCGCGTTAGCGCAGGCGGTCGACCAGCGCGGAGGCGAGCCCCGTGTACCCGGCCGGGGTCAGCGCCAGCAGGCGCTCCTTCGCCGCGTCGCCGATGTCGAGACCCTGCACGAAGACCGCGAGGTCCTCGGCACGGAGCCGCTTGCCGCGGGTCAGGTCCTTCAGCAGCGCATACGGATCGGTGATCGCCGAACGCCCCGCCACCACCTCTGCGCGGATCACGGTTTGAATCGCCTCCGCCAGCACTTCCCAGTTGCCGTCGAGATCGGCCGCGAGCGCCGCCGGATCGAGGTCGATCTCGAGCAGGCCCCGCGCAATATTGTCGAGGGCGAGCAGCGAGTGCCCGAAGGCGACTCCGATGTTGCGCTGCGTGGTGGAGTCGGTGAGATCGCGCTGCAGACGCGAGGTCACCAGCGTCTGCGCCAGCGAGTCGAGCAGGGCGCTGGAGAGTTCGAGGTTCGCTTCGGCGTTCTCGAAGCGGATCGGATTGATCTTGTGCGGCATCGTGGACGACCCGGTCGCCCCGGCCTGCGGGATCTGCCGAAAATAGCCGAGCGAGATATAGGTCCAGATATCGGTACAGACGTTGTGCAGGATCCGATTCGCGTGCGCGGCGCGGCCGTACAGCTCGGCCTGCCAGTCGTGCGACTCGATCTGAGTCGTCAACGGAGTGAAGGCGAGGCCGAGAGAGGTGACGAACTGTTCGGCGAGGGCCGGCCAGTCGGTGCCCGGGTCGGCGACGAGGTGCGCGGCGAAGGTGCCCGTCGCTCCGCTGAACTTGCCCAGGTATTCGGTGGTCTCAATCTGAGCGATGACGCGTTCCAGCCGGTACGCGTAGACCGCACACTCTTTGCCCATTGTGGTTGGGGTCGCGGGCTGTCCGTGGGTGCGGCTCAGCATCGATTCGTCGCGGTAGCGGACCGCGAGCCCGCGCAGGGAGTCGACGACGGACCGCAGTTTCGGCAGCCAGATCTCGCCCACCGCCTGGCGGATGACGATCGCGTAGGAGAGATTGTTGATGTCTTCGCTGGTCGCGGCGAAGTGAGTAAGTTCGGCGATCCGCTCGAGCCCCAGCTCCTCGAGCCAGTGGCGCACGAGGTACTCGACAGCCTTCACGTCGTGGCGAGTGCGCGCCTCGAGGACGGCCAGTTCGTCGATCTCGGGCTGGCCGAAGTCGCGGGCGCGGCGGCGCAGTTCCTCGGCGGACGCGGCATCGACGGGCTCGGAGCCAAAGAGACGACGGTCGGTCAGGGCCAGCAGCCACTCGACCTCGACGTGCACGCGCGCGCGGTTCAGCCCCGCCTCCGAGAGGTATTCGCCGAGAGATGAGACGGCGCCGCTGTAGCGGCCGTCGAGGGGACTCAGCGGCTGGGTGGAGAGCGTCATGCGGTGGTGCCTTTCGGTTCTCAGGAGTCCTGCGCGAGGACGGCGCGCGTCTCGGCGGGGTCGGCCCGGACCGAGAGGTTGCCGCGCAGTCCGGGTTCGATCTGGGCGAAGAGCGCTCGGCAGGCACGCTCGATGAGTGCGAGCACCGAGTCGAACGCCGCTGCATCGGAATAGTAAGGGTCGGGGACGTCGCCCTGCGGCGAGAGCGCGGGCTCGAAGGCAAGCAGGCGGCGGACCTTCTGTCGATCGACCTCGGTGCGAGCCCAGGAACGAAGTGCCCGCTCGTGCCCGTGGTCGAGGGCAACGACAAGGTCGAATTCGGCGAACCGGGACGGGTCGAACAGCTGCGCGCGGTGGCGTCCGCCGTCGAGTCCGCGCCGCTCCAGCGCGTCGAGAGCACGGTGGTCGGCGTGCTCGCCGAGGTGCCATTCGCCGGTGCCGGCCGAGCTGATCTGGATCGCGGAGCCGAGTCCCGCCTGCTCCGCCAGCGAGCGCAGCACCACCTCGGCCATCGGCGACCGGCAGATGTTGCCGGTGCAGACGAAGCACACGGCGAAGGCCGAAGGCGCGGGGGAGTTGGGGGTCACCCGCCCATCATGACGCACGAAGGCTCCTCCACAGCAGGTCGATTTCCGACGCTGTCCACAGATCCGCGGAGCGACATCGGGGCCGCGCAAGGACCCGCGCAGACTGGTCCCGCAGGCGCCACCTCAGTCCTGATCGCGGCGGAGGAAGGGGCGCAGGAGGAGACCGATGAACCAGTTGACGAGCGCGAGCACGAGGGCTCCCAGCACGCCCCACCAGAAGCCGTCGATGACGAGGCCAAGTCCGAAGAGACCGCTGATCCACGCGGTGAGCAACAGGAGGAGTCCGTTGACGATGAAGGACATCAGACCCAGCGTGATCAGGTACAGGGGGAACGCGATCACCCGCACGACCCCGCCGACTACGGCGTTGACGACTCCGAAGATCACCGCCACGAGCACGTACGTGAGGATCGCCGCGACCGGCCCGTCGTCATACGGGTCGACGCGCACCCCCGCCACGACGAGGGTCGTGAGCCAGATCGCGACGGCGTTGGTGACGAGGCCGAAGAGGAGTCTGCGCATCCCTCCACTATCCCGGGCGCCGACGCTCATGGCGAGCCGACGCTCGGGCCGTGTCGCTGCGTCCGGCGCTGGATCGCGGACGCCGTCGCCGTGCGCGACCACGACGTGACCCGCCCCCGGTTCCTCCTCGACCGGTCACGCGGCGGACGCAGACTGGTCGCCGTGCTGCGCGAGGCGGAAGGACGCTCAGTCGAGCGGGCCGCCGACGGTCGGCGTGGGCTCGGGGAAGCAGGTCCGAGGGTCGACGTCGCACGTCGAAGGAAGGAGGACGACCGGGGGCGGGGGCTCCGGTGCGACGGTCGGTTCCGGTTCCGGTTCTGGCTCCGGCTCCGGCTCTGGTTCTGGTTCTGGCTCCAGGGTGGGCGCGGTCGTTTCCGGTGCAGGCGCGGGCTCCGCTGTCGGGGCGGGGGCCTGGGGAGAAGGAGCGGAGGTCGTGGCTGGAGGTGGAGTCCGCACAGGCCTGGGGGCAGCGGGAGGAGCGGGGCGCGAGGGCGGATCGACGTCGTCACCACGGACGCGCACGAGCGGGCCACGCGCCTCGAGGACGGCGATCGCGGCAGGAGCGAGCGCGCCGCCGGCGTCGAGAGTGTTCTGCAGCGTCTCCACTGCCGCTGTCAGCGTGCTGCGCCGTGCGGAGGAGCCGCGGCCCGAGGCGAGCGCGGCGGCGCCGAGGCCGAGGACGCGCTCGGCGAGGGTGGTCCGACGGTCGGAGGCCGCCGTGGCGGCGATCATAATTGCCTCGGCCGAGACTCCGGCGAGCGCGTCATTGAGCGAGCCGATCGCGACGAGCAGATCGGTGCGGGTCGCCCCCACCACGGCGCCGTCCGTCGCGCTCAGCAGTGCGAGGGAGTCGTCGCGCACCGCGAGGGCCGCCTCCCGAGCCGCGGTGTACTCGGGTGGGGCGGCGATGTCGATCGAGGTCTCGCGCGGGGTAGTCGTGGGGCGCGAGTCGACTCCGGAAGGAGCGCAGGCAGTGAGGGCCCCGGCCGTGACGAGCACCGCGAGCGCCGCCGAGGTGCCGTGGATGAGCGACCACGCACGCCCGCGCCGCTCGGACCGCCTTCGACTCCGCATCTCTGCACCCTAATCGGGGGGCGCACACGCGGTCGACCCTCGAGCAGGGAAGCTCAGACCCCTGTACGGTCTGAGTCGAGCGACGGTACACGAGCAGCGTCGGTCCCTCCCCCTAGCATGAGGCGAGTGACCGACCAGCAGGAGCCTCCCGTCCGCCTCCGCCCCGAGATCCTGGCGCTCCCCGCGTACAAGCAGGGCCGCGCTGCCTCGGCCAACGCCTTCAAGCTCTCCTCCAACGAGAATCCGTTCGACCCGCTGCCCTCCGTGCTCGCGAAAGTTCGTGAGGTCGACGACTTCAATCGATACCCGGACGCCGCCGCGACCGCCCTGCGCTCGGCGCTCGCCGCCCGATACGCGGTCGGGATCGACGAGGTGATCGTCGGCGCCGGCTCTGTCGCGGTCATCGCTCAGCTGATCAGCGCTGCCGCCGGTCCCGGCGACGAGATCGTCTACGCCTGGCGCTCGTTCGAGGCGTATCCGTCGCTCGTGACCACCGCTGGAGCGACCAGCGTCCGGGTGCCGCTGCGCCCCGACGACACCCACGACCTCGACGCGATGGCCCAGGCCGTCACCGAGCGCACTCGGATGGTCATCGTCTGCAGCCCGAACAACCCCACGGGCACGGTCGCGACGGCCGACGATGTCGAGTCCTTCCTCACGCAGGTGCCACGTGATGTCCTCGTCCTCCTCGACGAGGCCTACGTGGAGTTCGTTGGCGACGAGCGCGCGGTCGACGGCACTCGCCTCCTGGCCGCGCACCCGAACCTCGTGCTCGCACGCACCTTCTCGAAGGCGTACGGCCTCGCCGGCCTGCGCGTCGGCTATGCGATTGGGCACGCGCGGATCCTCGACGCCGCCCGCTCGACCGCCATCCCGCTCTCGGTGACACGCTTCGCCGAGGCCGCCGCCGTCGCCTCCCTCGAGCACAGCGAGGAGCTGCTTGAGCGCGCGAACCGCATCATGCGCTTGCGCGACGATCTCTGGCGGGCAGTGCTCGACCAGGGTTGGACGATCCCGGAGTCGCAGGCGAACTTCCTCTGGTTCGAGACCCGCGACGAGACGGCGCGGGCGGCCGAAGTCTTCGAGCGCGCCGGCGTCATCGTTCGCGCATTCCCTCAGGAGGGCATCCGGGTCTCTATCGGAGATGCGAGCTCTGTCGACAAGCTCCTCAGTGCGGCGGGCGAGATTGTGCGATCCCTCCCCGAGGGGCATCCCGCGAGGCGGATAAGTTAGTCGGATGGTAGCCACCAGTACGGAGTCGCCGACGGTCCAGTTCCTCTCCGCGGACGGTCGGTTCTCGCCCACACCTGCGGCCGAGCAGTACGCCTCTTTCCTTGACGGGATCGACGAGACTCAGCACCGCTCCTTTTACCGCGAGATGGCGATGGTCCGCCAGTTCGATATCGACGCCGCCAACCTGCAGCGGCAGGGTCAGCTCGGCCTGTGGGTCCCGAGCCACGGGCAGGAGGCGGCGCAGGTCGGCTCCGCGATCGCGCTGCGCCCGCAGGACCACGTCTTCCCCTCCTACCGCGAGCACGTCGTCGGCAAGATCCGCGGTATCGACCTGCTCGGCGTCCTCGCCCTGCTGCGCGGCACCACACACGGAGGCTGGGACCCGAGCGACCCGACGAACGGCAACTTCCACCTCTACACGCTGGTGCTCGGCTCGCAGGCGCTGCACGCCACCGGCTACGCGATGGGTCTCACCCTCGACGGAGCCACCGGCACGGGAGACGCCGAGAAGGACGCCGCGGTCATCGTCTACTTCGGCGACGGCGCCTCCAGCCAGGGCGACGTCAGCGAGGCGATGGTCTTCGCCGCGAGCTACCAGGCACCCACGGTCTTCTTCCTCCAGAACAACCACTACGCGATCTCCGTCCCTGTCGCCACGCAGTCGCGCAGTCCGCTCTATCTCCGCTCGTCCGGCTTCGGCATTCCCGGTGTCCAAATCGATGGCAACGACGTGCTCGCCAGCTACGCCGTCACCGCCAAGCACCTCCAGGACGCGCGCTCCGGTGGTGGCCCCCAGTTCATTGAGGCGCTGACGTACCGCATCGGCGCCCACACCTCGAGCGATGACCCCACGAAGTACCGCACCGACGATGAACTCGCCTCGTGGGTCGCGAAGGATCCGATCACCCGCTTCGCCGCCTTCCTGCGCGGCAACGGCGCACCGCAGTCCTTCTTTGACGAGACCGAGGAGGAGGCGCGGGACTTCGCCGCCGACATCCGACGCCGCCTGCTCGCCCTCGAGGCACCGCCTACCGGAGTGATGTTCGACAACGTCTATTCCGAGCCGCACGCGCTTGTCGAGGAGCAGAAGGCGTGGCTCCAGCGCTACGAAGAATCGTTCGGAGGCGAGTGATGACGATCGACACCACGACCACGGCCCTGCAGCCGCCCCACACCGGGAAGCAGCTTGCGTCGATGTCCATGGCCAAAGCGCTCAATGCTGGCCTCCGCCGCGCGATGACCCAGGACGACCGTGTCCTGCTCATGGGTGAGGACATCGGTCCGCTCGGCGGTGTTTTCCGCATCACCGAGGGCCTGCACGCCGAGTTCGGCGCGAAGCGCGTGCTCGACACTCCGCTCGCAGAGTCGGGCATCGTCGGCACCGCGATCGGGCTTGCGATGCGCGGGTTCCGGCCGGTGTGCGAGATCCAGTTCGACGGTTTCATCTACCCGGCGTTCGACCAGATCACCTCGCAACTTGCCAAGATCACGAACCGGCACGAGGGCTCGCTCACGATGCCCGTCGTGATCCGCGTTCCCTATGGCGGACACATCGGGGCGGTCGAGCACCACCAGGAGAGCAACGAGGCGTATTTTGCGCACACCGCCGGCCTCCGTGTGGTCAGTCCGTCCACTCCGAATGATGCCTACTGGATGATCCAGGAGGCCATCGCGTCGGACGACCCAGTGATGTTCTTCGAGCCCAAGAGCCGCTACTGGCCCAAGGGCGACGTCGACCTCGGCACCTCCGCTGTCCCGCTGCACTCCAGCCGGGTCGTCCGCCAGGGCACCGAGGTCACGCTGGTCGGGTGGGGCCCGATGGTCGCTGTGCTGCTTCAGGCTGCGGAACTCGCGGGCGAGGAGGGGACGAGCATCGAGGTCATCGACCTGCGCTCCCTCTCGCCCATCGACTGGGAGCCATTGCTCGCCTCCGTCCGCAAGACGGGCCGACTCGTCGTCGCTCAGGAGGCGACCGCGCATGTGAGCGTCGGCTCCGAAATCGCCGCGACCGTCACGGAGCGTGTCTTCTATTCCCTCGAGGCTCCCGTTCTGCGCGTGGCCGGCTTCGACACTCCCTTCCCGCCCGCCAAGGTCGAGAAGCTCTTCCTCCCCGATGTCGACCGCGTGCTCGAGGCCGTCGACCGCTCGCTCGCGTACTGACGCGCGCGACATTCCCCGCACGAGCCACCAGGAGTTTTCCCGATGACCGAACAGTTCCTCCTTCCCGACGTGGGCGAGGGCCTCACCGAGGCCGAGATCGTGGCCTGGAAGGTCAAGGTCGGCGACGAGGTCGCTGTCAACCAGGTCCTCGTCGAGATCGAGACCGCCAAGTCGCTGGTCGAGCTGCCGTCGCCGTTCAGCGGCACTGTGGTCGACGTGCTCGTCAACGAGGGCCAGACAGTCGACGTCGGTACCGCAATCATCTCCGTCCAGTCCGGAGCCGGAGTCGTCGGCTCCGAGGTGCCGGCCATCCCCGCGCATCCCGCGCAGGCGACCACCCCGCCGGCTCCGTCCACCTCCGAGCCGGGCGAGGGTTCGGGAGCAGCGCTCGTGGGCTACGGCGCCGCGGGTGGACAGGTCGCCACTCGCCGTCGCCGTCCTGGAACTGTGGCTTCGGCACCGATTCGGCCGGATGCGCCGGTCCGTCCCACCTCGGTCCCCGCTGCCGCAGCGCTCCCCATCATCGCGAAGCCCCCGATCCGTAAGCTTGCGAAGGATCTCGACGTGAACCTCCTCGAGGTGCAGGCCACCGGCCTCGCCGGCGAGGTCACCCGCGACGACGTCATCCGACACGCCTCCCAGGCCAGCGTCTTCCGAAACATCCAGACCCCCGCCTGGGGCGACGACCGCGAGGAGCGCATTCCGGTCCGCGGCGTCCGCAAGGCGATCGCGGCCGCAATGTCGACCAGCGCCTTCACCGCGCCGCACGTCAGCGTCTTCGTCGACGTCGATGCGACCCGCACGATGGAGTTCGTCAAGCGCCTGAAGAACTCGCCCGACTTCGCCGGGGTCAAGGTTTCGCCGCTGCTCATCATGGCCAAGGCCATCATTTGGGCCGTTCGCCGCAACCCGACGGTCAACTCAGCCTGGACCGACACCGACATCATCGTGCGCCACTACGTGAACCTCGGTATCGCCGCGGCCACTCCGCGCGGCCTGCTCGTGCCCAACGTCAAGGATGCCCAGTCGATGAGCCTCCTCGAACTTGCCCAGGCGCTCGAGAAACTCACCCTCGACGCCCGCGACGGCAAGACCACTGCCGCCGACATGCAGAACGGCACCATCACGATCACCAACATCGGCGTCTTCGGTATGGACACTGGCACCCCGATCCTCAACCCTGGTGAAGTGGCGATCATCGCGCTCGGCACGATCAAGCAGAAGCCGTGGGTCGTCGACGGCGAGGTCCGTCCCCGCTTCGTCACCACGGTCGGCGGATCGTTCGACCACCGCGTTGTCGACGGCGACGTCGTTAGCCGCTTCGTGGCGGACGTCGCGAGTGTGCTGGAGGAGCCGGCGCTGCTGCTGGATTGAGCGTTGGTTGTGTTGGAGTGAGCGGACTCCTCCTTCGTCGTCGTCCGCTCCGCGGTTGGCTGGGGGAGGTGGTAGCGGTTTGTAGAGCGGGGTGCGTACCGCTACCGCGAATCGCTGGAACGCGATTCGGCGGTGAGCTCGGCCCTGCGGGCGAGCGTGTCTAGGGGGGAGGCTGAGGTGACCCGGTCGGAGTTCTTCAGCGCTCCCTTTTCCGCCGCTGTCAAGGTCATGCTTCCCGACTCCCCCGCCCGGCCGGCCTGTGTTCGACTGGGCGGATGTCCTCCTCCGACGCCTGCTCCGAACTCGCCGAGCACGCCGAGGCTCTTGCCGCCTCCGCTCCTTCGCCCCGAGCGCTTATCGCCGCCCTTGCGAGGGAGGCCGCGGGCATTCGTCGTGCCCCACTTGGAGTGCTGGACCTCGCCCGAGGTGGAGCCAACCGGGTCCGCGGGCGGGGTTTTCGCCCTCGGTACGATGACGGAACCCGCGGCCAGGCCCGCCACTTTGCCGGGGTCGCGGGCGCTACGCTCCTCCTCGGCGGCCCGGTCACGCACGTCCTTCTCCGCACGATCGGTGGCGACGAGCCCGGCTCGGCCGATGACCGCCTGACGACGCGGGCGATCGAGTGGAGCCGCCTCCTACGCCGAGGCGAACTCTCTGTCGCCGAGGCGGGCGAGTGGATCCGCTGCGAGATCTGCGATGAGGACGGGCCGGTCGACTCCCTCACACCACCGCGAAAGCGGCCTCCTGCGGTGTGGCGGATCCGCACGTGAGCCGTCGATGCGGGTGTGCAGGATTTCGACCGCCGTCCTGTCGCGAAATGTCGCGAGATGTGCTCCCGCGGTCGAGATGTGGCGGCGCGGTCGAGATGTGCCTCCGTGGTGGGCCGTTTCGTCCGCCCGGGCGTATCTCGCGACATTTCGCGGAGGAGGGAGGGAGGGACGGGAGGGGAGCGGGAGGGCGATTTTGACAATCGTTATCAATAGTGGGTACGGTGGGCGAGTTACCCCGAAGCTGACTCAGATGGACTCACTGTTATGGACTCATTGTGAAGAACCGTTTTCCCGCTCTCCTCGCCCTCCTCGGGGGGATCGCGCTCATGGTGAGCGGCTGCTCCGGATCGGGAGGCGCCGCGGGTGCGGCGACTGTCGGCGGCACCGTGAAGGTCGTCGCCTCGACGAACGTCTACGGTGACCTGGCCCGCAGCGTCGGCGGCGACCTGGTCGAGGTGACGAGCATCATTGACAGCCCGGACAAGGACCCGCACGAGTACGAGGCCACGGCGCGCGATCAGCTGGCGGTCTCGGGCGGGGCGCTGATCGTCGAGAACGGCGGCGGCTACGACTCCTTCATCGACACGATGCTCAGCGCAGCGTCGTCCACGGCCCCGGTCGTCACGGCCACCGTCGTCGCCGGGCTCGAGGATGACCACGACCACGACGGCGGCGAGCACGAGCACGCTGATTTCAACGAGCACGTCTGGTATGACCTCTCGGTCGTCCGCCAGGTCGTCGCGCGAATCGGCGACGAGCTTGCCGCTGTCGACCCCGACAACGCGTCCACCTACTCCGCCAACGTCGCCACTCTCGACGGCAGGCTCGCCGCGCTGATCGCACGGGAGGGTGACCTGAAGGGCACGCTCGCGGGCCGCTCGATCGCCATCACCGAGCCCGTCCCGCTCGCTCTGACCGACGCGCTCGGCCTGATGAACGCGACTCCGGAGGCGTTCAGCGAGGCGGTCGAGGAGGGTACAGACGTCCCCGCCACGACGCTGCAGGAGACGCTCGCCCTCTTCGGCGACAGGACGGTCGCCGCACTGATCTACAACGAGCAAACCGAGGGCGCCCAGACGGATGCAGTGCTCGAGTCCGCGAAGGCGGCCGGCATCCCGACGGTCGGAGTCACCGAGACCCTCCCCGACGGCGAGGACTACATCGGCTGGATGACCGCCAACCTCGACGCGATCGAGGGAGCCCTCTCCCCGTGAGCGTTGACTCCACGATCCGGCCCGTCTCCTCGGAGGCGGGCCCTGTGGTGCTGCGCCTGCGAGGTGCCGGTCTGCGCTTCGGCGACCGCGAGCTGTGGAGCGGCGTCGACCTCGACGTGCAGGCGGGGGAGTTCGTCGCGGTGCTGGGCGCGAACGGTTCCGGCAAGACCAGCCTTCTGCGTGCCGTGCTCGGCCAGCAGCCGCTCAGTGCGGGGGAGCTGCACGTTCTCGGTGCCCCGGTGCACCGCGGCAACCGCCGCATCGGCTACATCCCGCAGCAGAAGCTCGCCGACGAGGGGACTCCGCTGCGTGCGCGCGACCTGCTCGGGCTCGGGATCGACGGCCACCGCTTCGGTCTGCCACTGGCTTCGCGCTCACGCCGCGCGGCCGTCGACGCTCTGCTCGAAGCCGTCGGCGCCACCTCCTTCGCCGACGCGCCCATCGGCAGCCTCTCCGGAGGCGAACAGCAGCGGGTCCGCGTCGGCCAGGCCCTCGCGGGGAACCCGGCGCTCCTGCTCTGCGACGAGCCGCTGATCGCGCTCGACCTCGCGCACCAGCGGGCGGTGAGCGAGCTGATCGACCGGCACCGCCACGAGCGGAATCTCGGCGTCCTCTTCGTCACGCACGATGTGAATCCGGTGCTCGGCATGGTCGACCGGGTGCTCTACCTCGCCGGCGGCCGGTTCCGGATCGGCACGCCCGACGAGGTGTTGCGCTCGGAGGTCCTCAGCGAGCTCTACGCCGCGCCGGTCGATGTGATCCGAGCGCGGGGGCGCGTGATCGTGGTCGGCGCCCCCGACCATTCGCACGTGCACGAGGAGGCGCACTCGTGACCGACGTCTGGTCGCAGATCTTCGACTTCTCGGACTACGGGGCACTGCTCGCGCTCCTGATCAACTCGGTCATCGCGGGCGCGGTGCTCGGAGTCGTCGGCGGGCTCATCGGGGTCTTCGTGATGTCGCGGGACATGGCGTTCGCGGTGCACGGGATCAGCGAGCTCTCGTTCGCGGGCGCCTCCGCGGGTCTGCTGCTCGGCGTCGGGGTGGTGCAGGGATCAATTGTGGGCTCGCTGATCGCGGCCGTCCTGATCGGTCTGCTCGGCTCGCGCGCCCGCGACCGCAACTCGATCATCGCCGTCCTGATGCCCTTCGGCCTCGGTCTCGGCATCCTCTGTCTGGCGCTGTATCCGGGGCGCAGCGCGAACAAGTTCGGATTGCTGACCGGGCAGATCGTGGCCGTCGACGATCCGCAGCTCGGCTGGCTGATCGCCATCTCGGTGGTCGTGGTGATCGGGCTCGCGCTGATCTGGCGGCCACTCACCTTCGCGAGCGTCGACGCCGACGTGGCGGCCGCGCGCGGCATCCCGACCCGGGCGCTCTCGATCGCGTTCATGCTCCTGCTCGGCCTGGCCGTCGCCGTCTCGGTGCAGATCGTCGGCTCGCTGCTGGTGCTGGCGATCCTGGTGACGCCGGCGGCCGCGGCGCTGCGCGTCTCCGCCTCCCCCGTCGTCGTCCCGCTGCTGAGCGTGCTCTTCGCGGTCGGTGCGCTGGTCGGCGGCATCCTGCTTGCGCTCGGCGGGTCCATCCCGATCAGCCCCTACGTGACGACGATCTCGTTCGCGATCTACGCGGTCTGCCGGATCATGGGGAGAAAGGGCGTCCGGCGCTCCCGGCTCGCCGTCGGCAGGGGGCGGTAGCGTGGCCCGGGTCGTGCGGAGTGGAGGTGATCCTGTGGTGAAGCGGAACACATGGCAGCGGGAGGCGGTGCGGGATGCGCTGACCCGCCGCGAGGACTTCGTGAGCGCGCAGGGCTTGCACAGCGCGCTGCACGCCTCCGGATCGCCGATCGGTCTCGCGACGGTATACCGGGCTCTGTCCGACCTCGCGGTGGAGGGCGAGGCCGATTCGCTCCAGTCGCCCGAGGGAGAGAGCCTGTACCGAGCCTGCACGCCGGGCACCCACCACCATCACCTGATCTGCCGGCACTGCGGGCTGACCGTCGAGATCGCGGCCGACGCGGTCGAGACCTGGGCACACTCGGTCGCGGCGCAGAACGGATTCTCGGATGCGCACCACGTGGTGGACGTGTTCGGGTTGTGTGCGGCCTGCACAGCGGAACTCGCGGAGGGCTAGCGCGCACGCTCGTTGCCCGCGCGCACGCTCGATGCGCGGATCCAACGTGCGGTGCGGCATCTGCCATGCACGGCGCCGGCGCTCAGGCGGGGAGGAACACGCCGATCGACCGGTCTTTCACGACGGAGCCGGCGGGCAACACGCGTCCGCTCATCGCGAGATACACGCCCGGGGGCAGGAGCTGCACGGCGGACACCGCGGTGCCCAGGTTGAATGCGGCGTCGCTCTCGAGCATCCGTGCGGGCTGCATGGCACCGGTCAGCACGACCACGCGATCGCGGACCGCCCCGAGGGCTTCGGCCGTCGCGGTCATCGTGTCAGTGCCGTGGGTCAGGACGATGCGGTCCTCCTCGGCTGAGAGCACCCGCTCGCGGATGAGCGCGCGGTCGTCGTCATCGAGGTCGAGGCTGTCTTTCGCGAGGATCGACTCGATGCGGAACTCGAGGGTGCTGAGTACGGGAGCGAGCAGGCGCGGCACCATCGGGGCGCCGATCTCGAGCTCGCCCGCGAGCGAGTACTGCTTGTCGACGGTGCCACCGGTGGTGAGGACGAGGATGTGGTCAGTCACCCGACCAGCGTAGGTGCCGCCTCCGACACCCCGAGCACGTTCGTGCGCTGTGGCGCAAGGAGGCGTTCCGAGCGCGCGCGATCGGGAACGATGGAAATCATGCGAACCTCCTCACCGTCCCTCCTCCGCACCGGCGCCAAGGTGCTGCTCGGCTCCGCTCTCGTTGTCGCGGGAGTCAGCCACCTCACGCGCAAGCGGCAGGAGTTCCAGGCGCAGGTGCCGGAGTGGGTGCCGTTAGGCAAGGACGCGGTCGTGCTCGCTTCGGGGGTGGTGGAGATCGGCCTGGGCACCTCGCTGGTTCTGGCGCGCCGCAGTGCTCCGCTGGTCGGAGCCGCGGCCGCAACCTTCTTCACCGCGATCTTCCCCGGCAACATTTCGCAGTGGCGGACCCGCACGAGCGCCTTCGGCCTCGACACCGATCGCAAGCGCGCCGTCCGCCTGGCGTTCCAGCCGGTGCTGGTGGCGTGGGCGCTCTGGTCGACGCGCCGTCCGCGGGGCTGACGCGACGGCGGCGCGACGTCAGCTGACGCTGTGCGACGCGGCCGCCGCAAGCAGTGGTGCCAGCAACTCCTCGATCCGCCGCTTCGCTGCGTCGGCATCGCCCGCGGCGATCGCGTCGACCAGCTCCGCGTGCTGGCGCGCGTGCACATCCTCAGTGCCGACCACATCCTCTTCCAGAACCGACTCGAACATCCCGGTGAGCCCGTCGTAGAGCTCGACGAAAAGGTCGTTGTGCGTCGCGACGACCACGGCACGGTGCAGGGCGGTGTCTGCCGCGATCCGCTCGGCTCGGTCATCGCCGGCCCACGAGCGGGCTCGTCGCTCCAGCAGCTCGCGGAGGGAGGCGACGTCGTCGGCGCTACGGCGCTCGGCGGCCAGCGCTGCCGTCGCTCCGTCGATCGCGAAGCGCAGCTCCAGCCCTTCGCTCCGCTGCGCGCTCGGGATACGCCGGCGCAGCGATTCGGCGAGCTGGGATCGCGCCGTGACGAAGGTTCCGCGCCCCTGTTCCCGGCGCACGAGTCCCGACTGAACAAGGGTCTGCACTGCCTCGCGGACGGAGTTGCGGCCGGCGCCCGTCCAGCGTACGAGTTCGGCTTCTACCGGGATTCGAGCGCCCACGGCCCAGCGGCCCGAGCGGATCTCCTCGTGGAACAGCGCGGTGACGTGGTCGATCACGCTCTCGCGCTGAAAGGGCACGGTGGGGCTAGACTCGCCAAGATTCATCCCATCATCCTACCTCTCGAGGCCCCCATGACTGCTGCGCCGACGCCCCGCGCTACCGCACTGCTCGCCCTTGCTGCCATCGCGATCACGGCGCTCAACCTCCGCACCGCCGTCACCGGCTTCAGTCCGCTGCTCGACACGATCGGCGCTGACCTCGGCTTCGGCCCCTCCCTCTACGGCGCGCTCGGCACGATCGTCACCGCCTCCTTCGCCGTCTTCGGTTTCGTCGCCGCGACCGCCTCTCGCCGGTTCGGACTCGAGCGCACCCTCGCCGCTGCGACGCTGGTCACCACCCTCGGCATCGCCCTGCGCGCGCTCAGCCCGAGCCCGATTGCGCTGGTGCTCTCGACCGTGGTCGCCTTCGCAGGAGTCGGGACGTCGAACGTGCTCATTGTGCCGATCGTGAAGCGCTATTTCGCCGAACGCATCAAGACGGTCAGCTCCCTCTACCTTGCACTGCTGCAGGTCGGCCAGTTCGTCGCTCCACTGGTCGCCGTGCCGCTCGCCTCGGTGGCGGGTTGGCGCTGGGCGATCGGGGCCTGGGCTGTGCTCACGGCCGTCGCCTGCCTGCTCTGGGCGGCCCTCGCGGCCCGCGGACGAGGCGCGGCGGCACCCGCGGCGGTCGGTGGGCGCGTCGTGGGGGCCTGGCGGACGTCACTGCTCTGGGCGATGGTGCTGATGCTGGGGATGACGGCGCTCAACACCTACGCGATCATCACCTGGCTGCCGACGATCCTGGTCGACGCGGGCGCGGATCCGGCGCAGGGCGGCGCACTACTCGCGCTGTTCTCGGTGTTTGGGCTGGCCGCAGCGTTCATCGTGCCGCCGTTGACGCTCGGGATGCGCAATCCGGTCGTCGTCGTGGTGGTCTGCTGCGCTCTACTCGCTCTCGGCTACGCGGGACTCGTCGTGGCTCCGCTGGCCGGCGCCGTGGTGTGGGTGGTCTGCCTCGGGCTCGGCGTCAGCACCTTCCCCATGACGCTGACGCTGGTCAACGCGCGGACCCGGACGACCACCGGCTCCTCGACCCTTTCGGGAGCGACGCAGGGTCTTGGCTATGGTCTCGCGTGCCTCGGTCCGCTGCTGATCGGCGTGCTCTACGAGGCGCAGGGCGGCTGGGGAGGTGCCTATGCGCTGCTGTTTGCGAGCGTTGCGGTGCTGCTGCTCAGCGGAGTCATCGCGTCCCGCCCGCGGTTCCTGGAGGACGAGGCGGCCCGCCGAGTGTGACGTGCACGACGAGGATGACAGTCTGCCGCCCGGTCAGGAGGCGGGAACGAGCTTCCAGCGTGCGGCGAGCAGTTCGAGTCCGTGGTTGAAAGTGGCCGACCAGGCGGCGACGTCGTGGGCGGCGTTTGGCACCTCGAAGTAGGTGGCGTCCATCCCAGCGGCGAGGGCTGCGGAGTAGAGAGTCTTCACTCCAGGTCGGAACGTGCCGTCGTTGGCGCCGACTCCGAAGAGCGCGAAGGTCTCCTTATAGGGCGTGTGCTTCTCCATCATGGTGAGGGGTTTCGCAGCCTCGTAGGCCGCTTCGTTGCCGCCGAAGCCCCCGGCAACGGTTGCGGCCGGGGAGCCGAGACTCGGTGCGATCTCGCCCGAGGCGTCCACGATGTTGCCGAAGAGAGTCGGGTAGCCGGCCCCGAGCTGGATCGCGCACGTGCCGCCCTGTGAGAGCCCGCCGATCGCCCAGTGCCGCGCGTCGCTGAGGACGGGCAGGTTCGCGCGGATCCAGTTCGGCACGTCGACCGTGAGGTACGTGGCGGAGTTGCCCAGCGGGGAGTCGATGCACATCGGGTTTTTCGATGGGTCGCCGAGCTGATCCGGTGAGACGACGATCGGCGCGAGCCCGGCGTGCTGGGCCGCGTAGGCGTTGAGGGCCTCCTCGAACTTCTCGGTTGAGAGCGGGTCGGAGGGGGAGCCCGGCTGGCCCGAGAGGATCACCATCACGGGGAGAAGCGGCGGATTCGGGGTGAGGGCCGCGGGAGGGAGGTAGACCACGGCCTCGCGGGCGGGGAATCCGGAGGCCGTTGCCGGGATCGTCACCGGCGACACGGTCCCGACGCTGGGCATCCCGGGCGGCGCGGTCCATGTCGCGAGATCGGAGTGCAGGCCGCTCGGGGCGATCGCCGGAGGCGGCGCGTCAGAGTAGGCGCTAATGCCCAACACGCTGCGCACGGTCGGATACTGCCCGAAGTCCATGTTGACGCTCATCGCGGCGGTTGCGACGACGAGCACTGTGACTCCGAGCGAGGCGAGCGCCCGGCGAAGGCGCCGATGCCCGACCGCGTGCACGAGGACGAGCACGGCGACGGCGACACCGCCGAAGCCGAGGCCGATCCAGGCGCGGGTGACCGGGGTGAAGTCGATGCCGAACGGACCGTCGGGTCCGTCGACGAAGGCCGCTAGGCCGACTCCGCCCAGCACGCCGAGGACCAGGGCCGCAACGGCGACGGCCAGGCGACGTACGCGGCCGGTGGGGCGTGCGCGGACGAAGACCGTGAGCAGGAGGACGAGGGCGATGGCGGTGAGCACGTAGACAGCGACGACGGTGGGGCCGGAGACAAGGCTCACGTCGAGGAGGAAAGTCATGTGTCGATCCGAGTCAGAGGTCGTCCCGGTCGGCAATCGTCGGGCTGGCGTCAGTTTGGCGTTGATCTCTGGAGCAAGTCTAGACGCGCTCCGAAAAGGTTCCTCCCCAGGCGTGGGTCCGCCGTGCTCTCCACAGATCACGCGCAACCCCGCGCGCTGGGGTGCGCTCCCGCCTACCGTGGGACTCTCGATGCATCCCTCACGAAGGAGCCCGCCCCATGACGCAGAACCGCCGTACCGCCGCATTCCGCGAGGCTCGCGCATGATTCGCGGCGTCGCCGTCGTGACGGGCGGCACGGCTGGGCTCGGTCGCGCGACCGTCCGTGAACTCGCCTCCCGTGGCTGGGACGTCGCTGTGCTGGCGCGGGGCGAGGACGGCCTGGCCGCGACCGTCGCCGAGATCGAGCAGGCCGGCCGGCGCGGGCTGGGCATCCCCACCGACGTCGCCGACCGTGAGGCGGTCGAGTCGGCGGCCGATCGCGTGGAGGCCGAACTCGGTCCGATCGAGCTCTGGGTCAATGACGCGATGGTCGGCGTGTTCGGGGAGTTCCTCTCGACCGAACCGGCCGACTTTGAACGCGCGGTCGCGGTCAACTTCTTCGGCTTTGTCAACGGCACCAGGGCCGCACTCTCGCGGATGACTCCACGCGACCGGGGCCACGTGATCCAGGTGGGTTCCGCGCTCGCTCACCGGGGCATTCCCCTCCAGGCGGCGTACTGCGCCTCCAAGTTCGGTGCGCGCGGCTTCACCGAGGCGGTGACCGCTGAGCTGATCCACGGGAGAAGCAAGGTGCGACTCTCCCAGGTCGACATGCCCGCGCTCAACACGATCCAGTTCAATTGGGTGAAATCGCAGCTGCCGCACCACCCGCAGCCCGTCCCTCCGATCTACGAGCCCGAGGTGGGGGCCATCGCGATCGCCGACGTCGCCGATAAGCCGCGCCGACGCACCTGGGTCGGCGAGCCGACCGCGGGTACCATCCTGGGCGACCGTTTCGCCGGAACCTTCATGGACTGGTACCTCGCCCGCAGCGCCTTCGATGGTCAGCAGGCTCCCGACACGAAAGAGCCGATGCTGCCGAACAACGTGTACGAGCCGGTGCCCGGCGACCACGGAGCCCGCGGGCTCTTCAGCGACCGTGCGCACACGATGACTCCCCAGATTTGGATGATCCGCCACCGCGCCCTCAGCTCTGCGGGGGCCGCCGCCGCCCTTGCGGCCGGTGCCGTTGGCGTGGTCTCCGCCCTCCGGAGGAGGTGAGTATGGTCGACGCGGTCGTCATCGGCGCGGGTCCCAATGGGCTCGCGGCCGCCGTCACGCTCGCGCGGGCAGGGCTTTCGGTCGTGGTCCTCGAGCGCAACGAGACGATTGGCGGCGGTGCGCGTACGGCCGAGTTGACGCTGCCCGGCTTCCACCATGACGTGTGCTCGGCCGTGCATCCGATGGCGCTGGCCTCCGGGTTCTTCCGAGCGTTCGCGCTCGATCGGCGCATTGAATTGGTCGTCCCCGAGATCTCGTACGCACATCCGCTCGACGACGGCCGAGCAGGGATCGCCTATCGCGACCTCGACCGGACCGTCGAACGGCTTGGCCGCGACGGTCCCGCGTGGCACGCGTTGATGGGGCCGCTGGCCGAGCGGGCCGACCGCGTTGCCGGCTTCACGAACGATGCGCTGCTGCGGGTCCCGACCGATCCCGGCGTGCTGGTGCGGTTTGGCCTGCGCGTGCTCGAACAGGGCAGCCCAGCGTGGAACCTCCGCTTCGCCGGTGATGTGGCTCCCGCGATGTTCTCCGGACTGGCGGCGCATTCGATCCGGCCGATGCCCAGCCCGTCGACCGCCGCGGCGGCGCTCGCGCTCGGTGCCTATGCGCATGCGCGCGGTTGGCCTGTGCCAATCGGCGGCAGCCAGGCCATCGTCGACGCGCTCGCCGACGATCTGCGCGCGCATGGCGGCCGCATCGAGACGGGCGTCGAGGTCACCTCGCTCGCAGAGCTGCCTCCCGCCCGCGCAGTGCTCGTTGACAGCACGCCCACCGCGCTCCTCGCTCTGGCAGGCGAGCGTCTCCCCGCCGCCTATGCGGCCGCGCTTCAGCGGTTCCGCTACGGCAATGCAGTGGCGAAAGTCGATTTCGCACTCGACGGCCCGGTGCCGTGGACGAACCCTGAGCTGGCCTATGCCGGGACCCTGCACATCGGAGGAACGCGGGCCGAGATCGCCGCGGCCGAACGCGACGTTGTCCGGGGCCGGCACAGCCGCAGCCCGTACGTCCTCGCGGCGCAGCCGTCGGTCGCCGACCCAGGACGCGCGCCGGAGGGCAAGCACGTTCTCTGGACCTATACGCACGTTCCCCGGTATTCGCCGGCCGACCAGCGTGAGGCGATCACCCACCAGATCGAGCGCTTCGCGCCCGGCTTCCGCGACCGCATTCTCGCTGCCTCGTCGATGACGGCGCGTGACATGCAGGCCTACAACCCCAACTATCTCGGCGGCGATATCGCAGCCGGCGCGGCCAGCGTTGTGCAACTCCTCGCGCGACCAGTACCCACTACTGACCCGTGGCGCACCCCCGCGAAGGGTCTCTACCTCTGCTCGTCATCCACACCGCCAGGCCCCGGCGTGCACGGGATGGCCGGCTGGCACGCCGCCCGCAGCGCCCTCCGGCACGAGTTCGGGGTGCGCGAGGCGTCCGATCTGTCGCCGGATGCGCCCGCGGGGTGAGTGGCGCCGTCGCTCCCGCCTTCTGGCAGTGTGGAGGCGGTCGCCGCTCGCCGCCGCCCACTACGACCCGCTTCGACCCGAAGGAGCCTGCAATGTCCCGCAACACTCGCGTCTTCCACTGCCCGCCAGAGTCCGTCTTCGCGGTGCTCGCCTCCGGATGGCTGTTCCCGAGCTGGGTTGTCGGCGCCTCGCGGATGCGCACGGTCGACGCCGACTTCCCGCACGTAGGCGCGCAATTGCATCATTCGTTCGGGCTCTGGCCACTGGTGATTGATGACCGCACCACGGTGCTCGAGTGGGATCCGCCGCGACGCATGATCATCCAGGCAGCCGGCTGGCCGATGGGCGAGGCGCGGGTGCGCCTCGAGGTCAAGCCGCACCCGCGCGGCGCGAAGGTGCGGATCCACGAGGCCGCGGTGAAGGGACCGGGCACCCTCATCCCCAAGCCGCTGCTGCACGCCGGTCTCTGGTTGCGTAACATCGAGACCCTGCGACGCCTCGCGCACATGGCTCAGGCGGGGGCCGCCGGACGCACACTGGCGCCGACCTCCCTTCCCTCCGCGAAGGACCGCGCGGGGCTCGACACGGGGAAGCACGTCTGGCCACGCCTGCTCGGTACCGCCGTCTCGGTCGCCGTCGTCTCGTTCGCTCTGCGTGCCCTGCTGGCGGCGAGCCATCGCGCGAAAAGCTGACGGGGTGGGTCGAGGGTCTGCTCAGACGATCGGGTCGATCAGTCGCACGTGCTGCACCGCGACGCGTTTCGGCTCGCCCGAGAACGCGGCGTCGCGTTCGGGTGACGCGAGGTAGACCTGCTCGACCGCGGCGAACGACTCCGCATCGCCCGGAGTGCTGACGGCCCAGACGAACTCATTCACCTCGCGGTCGGCGTAGGCGAACTCAATCCGGAAGCCGTGCGCCTCGCGGGCCGGCACGATTTTCGCCGAGAACCACGTGAGGAAGTCGTCCATCACCCCGCCCTCCAACTCGTAGCGTCGGAGCTGAACGGTCCTGGTCTCCCCTACACCTGCCATCCCTCAACGCTACCCGCCGCCCCGCCCGCCCCGTTTCTCCCACTCGCGGAGGACGGCGGGGTCAGGCCAGGGCGAGGCCGTCGAGGAGGTCGTGCGCGGTCGAGCCGACCTCGGTGACAGTAGGGGATGCCTCCTGCACCGCGCGGAGGACCTCGCTCCAGATCAGCGCGCCGGCCGCCAGCACGTCCTCGCGTCCGGCGCGGACCCACGGCAGCGCGGCGGTTTCGGCTGGCGTGAGGGCGGAGAGTTCGTCGCAGGCGGCAACGACATCGGCGAGCGGGAGGGTCGCCTCGAGCGCCGCGCGGTCGGTGCTGCGCAGGACGTGCGCGGTGATCGTCAGCACCGTGGCGGCGACGCCGACGACGCTCCGTGCGCGGGTCAGGTCGACGGGCGAGGCGGCCAACGCCGTGCGCACGTCGGCCCGGATTGCGGCGCGCTCCTCATCGGTGGGGGCGGCGGCTCGGCGGTAGCGCTCGGTGAGGCGGACGCTGCCGACGTCCATGGAATGTGCCTGCTCCGGTTCCGAGCCGCCGAGGACCAGCTCTGTCGAACCTCCGCCGAGGTCGACGACCAGGACGGGGCGCTCAGGATCGACGGCCGAGACCGCGCCGCGGAACGAGAGGCGCGCCTCCTGGTCACCCGTGATCGTCTCGGGTACAACCCCGAGGATCCGCTCGACGGCAGCGAGAAAGTCCTCGCGGTCTGCCGCGTCGCGGGTGGCTGAGGTCGCGACGAAGCGGAGGCGCTCGACGCCGGCCTCGCGTGCGGCGGCCGCGTAGTCGCGAGTGACGGCGAGGGTCCGTTCGAGCGCGACCTGGTCGAAGCGGCCAGTACGGTCGACGCCGCGGCCCAGGCGCACGAGCTCGGTGCGCCGCAGCACGTCGACCAGCGTCCCCTCCTTCACATCGGCGATCAGCAGACGGAGGGAATTGGTGCCGCAGTCGATCGCCGCGACGCGCGTGGACAAGACCATTCCGCCATTCTGCCCGCGCGGCACCGGTTCGCGAGATGCCCTGATCCGGACGAGATCCCTCGCCGCGGCGGGGGATCTCGTCCGGGCGGCAAGATCTCGCGACATTTCGCGGCGGAGGGCGGGGATAGCCTGGGGGAGAGCCGAAGGAGCCATCTGTGCACGAACACCACGTCCGCGTCCACCGCAGCGAGGAGGAGCTTCCGCGCCACGGACAGCTCGCCCATGCGCTCGCCGAGGTCGCCGCCGATCCGGTCGAGATCGACGACGAGGTCACCGAAATGGTCGTCAACCGGGTGATCGACAACGCCGCGGTGGCCACCGCCTCCCTGCTTCGCCGCCCCGTCGTCGCCGCGCGCTCGCAAGCACTCGCTCACCCCGCTTCCATCGGTGGGCAGGGCTCGGCCGTGCTCGGCGTCGATCCTGCACGTCGCGTCTCGCCAGAGTGGGCCGCGTGGGCCAATGGGGTAGCAGTGCGTGAGCTCGACTACCACGACACGTTCCTGGCGGCGGAGTATTCGCATCCGGGAGACAACATCCCACCCCTGATCGCTGTCGCCCAGCATGTCGGTGTCTCAGGCGCGAAGCTCGTGCGCGGAATCGTCACCGGCTATGAGGTGCAGGTCGATCTCGTCCGCGCGATCAGCCTGCACCGGCACAAGATCGACCATGTCGCGCACCTCGGCCCCTCCGTCGCCGCCGGGATCGGGACGCTGCTCGGTCTCGACGTGGCGACGACGGAGCAGGCGATCGCGCAGGCGCTACACACGACGACCGCCACGCGCCAGTCACGCAAGGGCGAGATCTCGACCTGGAAGGCCTACGCCCCCGCCTTCGCTGGCAAGATGGCGATCGAGGCGGTCGACCGGGCGATGCGCGGCGAGACCAGCCCGTCGCCGATCTACGAGGGCGAGGACGGCGTGATCGCCTGGCTGCTCGACGGGATCGACGCGAACTACGACGTTCCGCTGCCCGATCGCGGCGAGGCCAAGCGGGCCATCCTCGATACCTACACGAAGGAGCACTCGGCCGAGTACCAGGCGCAGGCGCTGATCGACCTCGCCCGCCGCCTGCACCACGCGCATCCCGAAGCCACCGACCCGGAGCGCGTCGAGCGGATCGTCCTGCACACCTCGCACCACACGCATACGGTGATCGGCTCGGGCGCGAACGACCCGCAAAAGTACGACCCGACCGCCTCCCGCGAGACGCTCGACCACTCCGTGCCCTACATCTTCACGGTCGCGTTGCAGGACGGTGCCTGGCATCATGTCCGCAGCTACGCCCCCGAGCGGGCCGCCCGCGCTGACACCATCGCGCTGTGGCACCGGGTGAGCACGCTCGAGGACGCGGAGTGGACGCGCCGTTACCACTCGACGGACCCGGCCGAGAAGGCGTTCGGCGCTCGCGTCGAGATCGTGCTGACCGACGGCACGACGATCGTCGACGAGATCGCGGTGGCGGATGCGCATCCGCTCGGCGCGCACCCGTTCACGCGCGAACAGTACGTCGCGAAGTTCCGCACCCTCGCGGCCGACGTGCTCGAGGAGCCCGAGATCGAGCGCTTCCTCGACCTCGCGCAACGCCTGCCTGAGTTGACCCCCGCCGAGGTCGGCCGTCTCACCGTGACCGCCGCCCCCGGGATCCTCGCCTCGGTCGAGCCCCCGCGCGGCCTCTTCTAGTCCGCCCTGCCCCCGCTCCCATCGCGGGGACAGGGGTGGGCTAGAAGGCGCGTGAGGGTTGTTGCGGGAGCGTGACCGTCGCGAGGAGGCCGCCCTCCTCGCGAGCCGCCAGCGCGAGGCTGCCGCGATGCGCGGCGACGATGCGGGCCACGATCGTCAGGCCGAGGCCCGCTCCCAGGTGCCCGTCGTCGGTCCGGCGCGCCCGGTTCCCGCCCCGCTCGAACGGCTCGAGAAGGTTCGGAAGCATCGTCGTCTCCAGCACCGCGCCGCTGTTCTCGATCGTGATGACCGCGCCGTCCGGAGTCGGCCTCGTCGTCAGCACGACGAAGCCGGACGGGACGTTGTGCACGATCGCGTTGTGGAGCAGGTTCGTGAGCAGCTGGAGGAGCAGCGACGGTGATCCGACCGCGAAACACGATTCGGCGCGGAGCTGGAGGGCGATGCCGCTGCGCTCGGCGAGTGTCAGAACGGTGTCGCGGGCCTCCTCCGCGAGGAGCGACAGGTCGACGCGCTCCTCTTCGAGGGCGGGCCGATCGGCGCGGCTCAGCAGCAGGAGCGCCTCGACGAGGTCGATCGCGCGAGCCGTCACGACGGAGAGATTCGCGAGTACCTCATCGACGTCCGGGTCGCTGTCCTGCCGGGCGACGTCGAGGATCGTCTTCGAGATCGTCAACGGCGTCCGCAGCTCGTGCGAGGCATTCGCAGCGAACCGCTCCTGCTCGCCGACGTGCGTCTCGATCTTTTCGAGCATGGCATTGAACGCGTCCGAGAGTTCCTGGAACTCGTCCCGCGAATCCGGGCTCGCGACCCGATGGGAGTAGCCGTCGGAGGCGACCAGCCGCGTCACCCGGGTGAGTTCGTCCAGCGGAGCGAGTATCCGCTTGGCCAGAAGCCACCCGCCGACCGTCCCGACGAGCAGGAGGACCACGATGACGCCCACGGCGACCGGCACGAAGGCGCTCAGCAGTTCGGTGCGGTTGGGGACGAAGATCTGCTCGTCCGTCTTCTGCGAGTACGCGACGAAGTACTCGTCCGTGATGTAGCGCAGGAGAAAGAGCGACATGGCGCCCAGGAGCCCGGTGACCGCCAGCCCGACCAGCAGCACATAGCTCAGCGTCAGACGGGTGCGGATGCTGACTACCCAGCGCGTGAGTCGAGGGGAGTCGGCGGTCATCCGGTCAGGCCTGGTCGGCAGCGGAGGGTGCGCGAGGGGCGATGCGGTAGCCCGAGCCGGGCACCGTCGCGATCAGTGTGGGGTCCGGGAGCCGCTTGCGCAGACCGGAGATAGTAATCCTGATCGCGTTGGTGAACGGATCGGCGTTCTCGTCCCAGGCGCGCTCGAGCAGTTCCTCCGCGCTGACCACTCCGCCGTCGGCTTCGGCGAGGACGTGCAGGACGGCGAATTGCTTGCGGGTGAGAGCGACGAAGCGCCCGTCGAGGAAGACCTCGCGACGGAACGGGTCGATCCGCAGGCCGTCTCGGTCGTACACCGGGGGGCGGGCCTGCGTGCGGCGTCGGGCGAGGGCGCGCACTCGGAGGACGAGCTCGCGGAGGTCGAAGGGCTTCGTCAGGTAGTCGTCGGCGCCGATCTCGAAGCCGCTCTCTTTGTCGAGGAGGCGGTCGGCCGCGGTCAGCATGATGATCGGGGTCCCCGAGCCGGAGGCGACGATGGCACGGGCGACGTCGTCCCCGGTGGGGCCGGGGACGTCGCGGTCGAGGATCGCGACGTCGTACGCGGTGACGTCGAGCAGAGCGAGCGCCTGGTGGCCGTCTGCGGCGATGTCGGAGGCGATCGCCTCGAGCCGGAGCCCGTCGCCGATGGATCGGGAGAGGTACGGTTCGTCTTCGACGATCAGTACCCGCATGCGTAAACCGTATGCCGCCGCCACGTCGCCCGGGCGGCTGGGGCGCACCCTGCGCCTGGGCTGTCGCCTCCTGGGTGCGCCGAGCGGGTCAGCGCCGAGGTTCGCCCCCTGTCAGCACCACACACAGGTCGTCACTCGATCGGAAAGTCGAAGTAGCGATCGGGGAACGGCTCCCGCTCGAGCGTGTAGTGCCACCACTCCTGCGGATACGGACGGAAACCGCTGTCGATCATGATGTCGCAGAGGATCCGCCTGTTCGCGGCCGCGGAGGGAGCGACTCCTTCCGCCCCGTGATGCGAGGTGACGTCCATCAGGTCGTGCCGACCACCCATGTCGAGCAGGCGTCCGCTCGCCGAGTCGACGAGCGTCAGGTCGAGAGAGCCGCCGCGGGTGTGCCCGGAGGAGCAGGCGATGTAGCCGTGCTCGAACATCGCCGCCCGGCTGATCCTCGGATGGAAGATGCTCTTCACGCGCGGGCACTCTGGTTCCCGCGCCCAGCGGACGAAGTGGTCGACGGCACGCTGCGGGCGGTAGGCGTCCCAGACGAGGAGCCCCAGCCCGCGCTCGGAGGCCTGGGCCTGAGCGACCCGCAGCGCGGCTGCCACGGCTGCGGCCGTCACGATCCGGTCGGCCGCATACCCATCGACGGGGCCGCCGATGAAGTTGTCCGAGGTCGCATACTTCGCGTCCCAGTGGATACCCTCGACGGCCTCGTCGAGATAGACGAATCCCGGGCTCATCGGCTCACCGCCAGCTGGACACTGCGGTCGATCAGGTCGGCGACGCTGAGACCGGCGGCGGCCATCATCCGCGGGTACCGGCTGTAGGAGGTGAACCCGGGCAGGGTGTTGACCTCGTTGAGCACGATCCGGCCATCGTCGAGCAGGAACATGTCGACGCGGGCCAGTCCCCGGCAGCCGAGCGCCCGATAGAGGGCCTTCGCCCGCTCCTGGATTGACGCCCGCTGCGCCTCGGGGAGGTCGGCCGGGACGGTGATGGAGGAGTTGGTTGAGCCCTTCTCCGGCTCCGCCTCCTGGTGGATGCGGAAGAGCCCGTGCTCCAGGCGGATCCGGTCGACCTCGCCGACGACGAGGTCCGCTCCGTCGCCGAGGACCGCGCAGCCGACCTCCGAGCCGCGTACCTGTTCTTCGATCAGCACCTTCTGGTCGTAGCGCCTGGCGAGGGCGACCGCGTCGTCGAGCGCGTCAGGGGACTCGACCTTCGTGACTCCGAACGAGGAGCCTGAGCGCGCCGGCTTCACGAAGACGGGGTAGGCCAGAAGGCTTGCGTCGATTGTGTCGCCCGGATGCACGACGGTGAACGCCGGGACGGGGATACCGGCCTGCGCGGCGACGGTATAGGCGAGCGACTTGTCCATGCACACGACCGAGCCCTGGATGTCGCAGCCGACGTAGGGGAGGCCGGAGAGTTCGAGGAGACCCTGGATGGAGCCGTCCTCGCCTCCCGTGCCGTGCAGGACGGGCAGGACGACGTCGACCGGGACTCGCCGGAATGTGTCGGCCTCCTCGACCAGCAGGCCGTGCGTCGAGCGATCCGGCGAGATCACGGCGGCTCGGCCGGGCTGTGACTCCCAGTCGGGTCTCGGGCGCTCGCAGAGCCGCCAGTCGCCGAAGCGGGTGATCCCGATCCACAGCGCGTCATACGCCTCGGGATCGAGGGCCGCAGCGATCTCGAGCGCGGACTTGACGGAGACGTCGTGCTCCTCCGAGCGGCCACCGAACAGGATGGCGATGGTGGTTTTAGACATGGGTGGTCGTCCTCTCGAGGTCCACGCAGCGCGAGAGCGTCGTCTCGATGATCTGGTGGAGGGTGCGGGTGGTGAAGTAGGCGAGGTGCGGCGTGATGATGACGTTCGGCATCGCGACCAGTCGCTCCAGGGAGGGATGCGGGATCGGCCCCGCGGACAGGTCGATGGAGAAGCAGCCCTCCTCGCCCTCGAGAACATCCAGGGCGGCGCCGCCGAGCCGACCGTCCTCGAGGGCATCGATCAGCGCGTCGGTGTCGACCAGCGCGCCGCGCCCGGTGTTAACCAGGAGCGCGCCGGGGCGCATGCGGGCGATCCCCTCGGCCGAGATGCAGTGGCGGGTGCCGTCGGTCAGGGGGAGATGCAGGGTAATGACATCGCTCTCGGCCAGTGCCTGCTCGAGCGGGACCCGCTCGACGCTTTCGAGATCGGCACCGGAGCCGCTGACCATCAGGATCCGGCAGCCGAAGGCGCGCAGGCGCTCCGCGACCGCTCGGCCGATGCGTCCGCCGCCGAGCACGCCGACGGTGACGCTGCGGAGTTCGCGTCCCCGCACCGCCGGTGCGCGGAAGTCGTGCCGGGCGACCGCGGCAAGAGTGGGCGCGGTGTTTCGCAGGGCCAGGAGGATCAGCATCACGGTGTGATCGGCGACGCCGTCGGGTTCGTAGTCGATGTTCGCGACCGAGATGCCCAGCTCGGCGGCGGCGTCGAGATCGACGTGATCGAGGCCGATGCTCCTCGTCAGGAGGGTGCGCACCCCGTTCGCGGCGAGGGCGCGCAGCGTCTCTCCGGTGACCGGCGTCAGGTGGTTGACGCTGACGCAGGGAACTCCACGAGCCAGCCCAGCACTCTCAGGGCTGAGGGCAACGTGCTCCACCCGGCAACACACAGACCGTCGGCCTGCCGCCTCCGTGATCGCGCGCGCCTCCTCGGGATCGCAGCCGAAGAAGGCAACGAGGGGCGCGGCATGAATCGTGTCGAACATCCCCCCAGTGAAGAACACCCCGTGTTACCCCGGCGTCGCCCTTTCCCCATACACGGACAACACCCCGCGGGCGGTGGGCGGGGTTAGAGGAGCGCGTCCGTGAGGTGGTTCGGCGTACCGAAGCGGTGGGCCGTGATCGAGACAGCCTGCTCGCGCACGAACGGCAGCAGCTCGAGGCGGCCCGCTTCTGTCGCCTCACCCGCGTAGACCGCGAGGTCCGGGCGTCCGCCGGTCGCGGCAGTGATGGAGGCGGCGTCGGCGCCCAGCAGCCGGATCCGCCCTGCCCCGTGGGCGCGCACCCGTGCCTCCCAGGCGATGTCGTCCTCGACGATGACCATCGTCGCCGCCGCGCCGAGCGCCTCGGCGAGCTGCGGAGGTAGCGCCGACGCACTCGAGAGCACCACGCGCGCCTGCGCGGTCGCCGCCGCGACGGCCACGCGCACGAGCGAGCCCACTGGCTCCCCGACGGCGAGGCGCACCAGCACGGCGGAGTCGTAGGGCAGGTGCCGGAACACGTTGCGCTCCGCCTCCAGCCCCGTGACATCGCGGGAGCTACCGATGTGCTCGGCCCACGCGGCCGCGCAGCTGCGCGCGGTGCGCTCGACGGTCGCCGACTCCTGGGCCGAGAGTTCGGCCAGTGCCGCCGCGACCAGCCGCGAGGCCGACGGTGGGACCGGTGCGGTCGCCTTCGCTGGAACGGCGCTCCACGAGCCGAGCCCGAGCAGGTAGTCCGGCCCACCCGCCTTGGTGCCCGGGCCCACGGCCGACTTCTTCCAGCCGCCGAACGGCTGCCGCTGCACGATCGCGCCGGTAATCCCGCGGTTCACGGAGAGATTGCCGGCGTGGATCCCCTCCAGCCACGTGCCGATCTCGGCCGGATCGAGTGCGTGCAGTCCCGATGTGAGGCCGTACTCGACCTCGTTGACCAGAGCGATGGCCTCGTCGAGGGTCGGCGCGGTCATGATCCCGAGGATCGGCCCGAAGTATTCGACGCGGTGAAAATCGGAGCCGCGCCGCACGCCGTCGCGTACGCCTGGGCTCCACAAACGGCCGGAGCCGTCGAGTCGACGCGGCTCCAGCAGCCACGTCTCGTCGGCGCCGAGCATCGTCAGCCCGCGCAGCAGCTTGCCGGCGGCGGGCTCGATCACCGGTCCCATCCGCGAGGCGGGGTCAGTCGGGTAGCCGACCGTCAGCGAGGCGACCGCGTCGAGCAGTTGCGCGCGGAACCGTTTCGAGCGGGCGACGGAGCCGACCAGCACCACGAGCGAAGCGGCCGAGCACTTCTGGCCGGCGTGACCGAACGCGCTCGCGACCACGTCCTTCACCGCGAGGTCCAGGTCAGCCGACGGGGTGACGATGATCGCGTTCTTGCCGCTCGTCTCGGCGAGCAGCGGCAGGTCGTGGCGGAACGAGCGGAACAGTTCCGCCGTCTCGTAGGCCCCCGTGAGGATGACGCGGTCGACGGCGGAGGACGCGATCAGGTGGCGGCCGAGGTCGTCCTCGGGCAGGCGGAGCAGCCGCAGAGCCTCACGGGGCACGCCTGCCGCCCACAGTGCCTCGGCCACGACGGCTCCGCAGCGGGCGGTCGGACCTGCGGGTTTGAGCACCACGGCGGAGCCGGCTGCCAGCGCCGCGAGGGTGCCGCCGGCCGGGATCGCGACCGGGAAGTTCCACGGCGGAGCGACGAGGGTCAGTGCGGCCGGGTGGAAGCGCGCGCCGTCGATCGCGTCGAGCTCTCGGGCCCGCTCGGCGTAGTAGTGCGCGAAGTCGATCGCCTCTGAGACTTCTGGGTCGCCCTGGTCGAGGGTCTTGCCGCCCTCGGCCGCCATCACCTCCAGGAGTTCGGCACGACGGGCTTCCAGCTCGTCGCCCGCGCGGTGCAGGATGCGCGCGCGCTCGTCGGCCGAAACGTCGCTCCAGCCGCTCGCGCGCGTGACCGCGAGGGCCTGCTCCAACTCGTCGCGAGTCGTGATCGTGGCCGCCTCGATCGCATCGACGCCCGCTCGCGACTCCGGGACGCGCGCGAGGATCGCCTGCGCCCACTCGCGGTTCACGGCCACCGACGGGTCGGTATCAGGGGTGCTGCGGAAGTCGCCGAAACCGGGGCGACCGGCGGCGGCGAAACGCTCCGGCACGCGGTGCGCCGAGGGCACGGCGCGATCCAGTGCAGAGACGGAGGCGCGGAACCGCTCCTCCTCGCGGGCGAACAGCGCCGGGTCGGCCTCGAGTTCGAACACTGCCGACATGAAGTTCTGGCTCGACGCGCCCTCCTCCAGCCGACGGATCAGGTAGGCGATTGCCACATCGAATTCGGCCGGCGCGACGACAGGCGTGTAGAGCAGGAGCGAGCCGACCGTGCGGCGCACCGCCTCCGCCTGGCCCTGCGCCATGCCGAGCAGCATCTCGTACTCCATCCCCTCGCGGACACCGCGCGTGCCCGCGAGTAGCCACGAGTAGGCGACGTCGAAGAGGTTGTGCCCCGCGACGCCGACCCGCACGTTCCGAATCCGCTCGGGGTGCAGCGCATAGTCGATGACGCGCTTGTAGTTGGTGTCCGAGTCCTGCTTCGTGCTCCAGGTGGCCAGCGGCCAGCCGTGCACGGAGGCTTCGACCTGCTCCATCGGCAGGTTCGCGCCCTTGACCAGCCGGACCTTGATGCCCGCTCCGCCGCGAGCGCGACGGGCCGCGCTCCACTCCTGGAGGCGGATCATCGCCGAAAGCGCGTCGGGCAGGTAGGCCTGGAGCACGATGCCGGCCTCGAGGTCGGCGAACTCCGCCCGGTCGAGGATCCGCGTGAAGACCGCGATGGTGAGGTCGAGGTCTTTGTACTCCTCCATGTCGAGATTGATGAACTTCGCCGGAGTGGAGGAGGCGGCCCGCGCGAACAGCGGCGCCAGTTCCTCGACGATGTCCTCGACCGCCGCCTCGAACGCCCACGGGTTGTGCGGAGCGACGCTGGAGGAGACCTTGATCGAGACGTAGTCGACGTCGTCTCGGGCGAGGAGGCGGTGCGTCCCCTCGAGCCGGCGCTGCGCCTCCGCGCACCCGAGGACGGCCTCGCCGAGCAGGTTCATGTTGAGCCTGACGCCGTCGCGGCGGATCGCGGCGATGGCCGGGCCGAGGCGCGAGTCGGTCGCGTCGATGATGAGGTGGCCGACCATCCGCCGCAGCACCCGGCGCGCGATCGGCACCACGACGTCGGGGAGCAGCGGCGCCACTACGCCACCCAGGGCGACCGCACCGCGCATCGGAGCCGGGAGGAACCGGGGGACCCGGCCCGCGATCGAGCGCAGCGCCGCGGCGGCCACGCGGGTGTCCTCGGGGCGGACGACGCCGTCGACGAAGCCGACCGTGAAGTCAAGGCCCGACGGATCCTTTAGCACGCCCGCGAGCTGCGTCCCGGAGGCGTCGGTGGGGATCGCGGAGGCCTCGCACAGCCAGCGGCGCACCAGAGCGACGCTCTCGTCGATGAGGTGGGGGTCGACGGAGTCGGGGGCGGGGGCGCCGGTGGCGAGAGCGGGGTTGGCGAGATCCGTCATGGTGCGGTCCTTCTGCTCTGAGAGTCAATCCCTCCAGTATCGGGCCGAGTATCGTTGAGTAGAAGCGACCGTTCCTTACCGGTACCGGTTAGCTCAGCTGAACGTCGGGAGGTGCGGCGTGCTCGATGTCCGCCGCCTGGTCCTCCTGCGCGAGGTCGCCATCCGCGGGACCCTGGCCGCCGCTGCCGAGGCCCTTGCCTACAGTCCGTCTGCCGTCTCGCAGCAGCTCGCCGTGCTCGAACGTGAGACCGGCGTCGAGCTACTGCGCAAGTCCGGGCGGCGCGTCCAGCTCACACCGCAGGCCGAGATTCTGGTCGAGGCGGCGGGCGAGGTGCTGGCCCTGCTCGAGCGGGCGGAGGCGGCGCTCGCCGCGTCGGGCGAGTCGGTGACGGGGAGGGTGCGCGTGGCGGTGTTTCAGTCGGCGGCGCTCGCGCTGATGCCGGGGGCGCTGCGCGCGGTTGCCGAGCGCTTCCCGGAGGTGCGCGTCGAGATGGTGCAGCGTGAGCCGGAGGGGGCGCTGCACGAGACCTCCTGGGCGCGGGAGTTCGACCTGGTTGTCGCCGAGCAGTACCCCGGGCACTCCACCTCGTGGCTCCCGGGTTTGGTGCGCAGCGACCTCACGACCGACGCGATCCGGCTCGCGGTGAGCCGTGACTCCGCCGTGCGCGACCTCGCCTCCGCCCGCAACTGCGCCTGGGTGATGGAGCCGCGCGGCACCGCGAGCCGCCACTTCGCCGAGCAGACCTGCCGCGTCGCGGGCTTTGAACCTGACGTCCGCTTCGAGACCGCCGACCTCCAGGCGCAGATCCGCCTCACCGCCTCCGGCCACGCCGTCGCCCTGATGCCCGACCTGGTCTGGGCAGGCGAGGAGCCGGATTGTCGCCTCCTCGACCTGCCGGGCACTCCGCTCCGCACGATCTTCACGGCCCAGCGCGAGGCGGGCCTGTCCTCGCCCGCCGTCCGGGTCTTCCGCGAGTGCCTGGCCGAGGTGGCGGGGCGGTACGCCTGAGCCGTCGGCGCCTTGAGCTGGACGGAGGGTCGATTGCTCTGTGAGTGCTGAATACGTCCCTCCACAGGGCCGATTCAGGGGGAGATTGTCCGGAACAGGACGATTCGCGCCCCGCTGTCGGTGGTCACTGGTTCAATACATGTATGAGAGCACACGGAGCGACACTGGCAGCGGCGGAGGCGGCGCTCGGCGAGGTGCGCGCACGCGGCGATCGGGCCGCAGCGCTCGCCCGCTCGGCGTCTCCGCTGCTCCTGGCGTCGGCCGAGGAGCTGTACGCCGGGTACCGCATCGCGCTCGAGCGTCCGGAATCATTCGCCCGAGGGTCGGCGCCGCACGTCTCGAGCGAGCTCGCCGAGCGATCGATCCGTGCCGAGTTCGCGGTCGCCCTCGGAGTCTCCGAGCGGGTCGCCTCTCGCGAGCTCGAGAATGCGCGGCTCCTCGTCGAGGATCTGCCGGCCACCCGTTCCGCGCTCGCCGAGGCGCGGCTGCGCTGGGAGGCGGGCCAGGCCGTGTGCGCGGTCGCGGCCACCCTGCCACCGGGCTCCCGGGCGGAATTCGACGCGCGGGCCGCCGATCTCGCCGCCCGGTCCACCCCGACGCAACTGCGGCGTGCTCTGGCGAGGCTCCGCGAGGAGCTTCACGAGCAGCCTCTCGCAGAACGCCACCGACGCGCCCGCGAGGACCGCGCTGTGTGGCTGAGCCCCGAAGTGGACGGCATGGCGACGCTCTGCGCTCTCCTCCCGGCATCGGTCGCGGTGGGGGTGTACGCGCGTCTTGACCGGATCGCTCGGATCCTCCGCGATGGTGCCGCGGGAAGCGATGGTGCCGCGAGAAGTGCTGGTGCCGCGGAAAGTGCTGGTGCCGCGAGAAGCGATGGTGCCGCGAGAAGTGCTGGTGCCGCGGAAAGTGCTCGGGCCGAAGGAAGCGAACCGGGTGCCGAGGGCGCCCCCGTCCCTGGTCTCAACGGGGGCGACGAGCGCACCCTCGCGCAGCTGCGGGCCGACGCCCTGGCCGACATCCTCTGCGACGCCGACGTCATCGGCACGATCCCCGACGAGGCCGGCGCCAATCGCCCCGCTCCGACCCTGGTCCCGGGTGTGCGCGCCGAGGTGCGCGTCACCCTGGCCGCGAGCACCGCCTCCGGCCTCGACGACGCCCCCGCCGAACTCGACGGCTACGGTCCGATCCCCGCCGGCACCGCCCGGAACCTCCTCCCCGCGACCGTCACCCGGGTGATGACCGAGCCACGCACGGGCGCCGTCCTCTCGGTCGGTCGCACCCGCCGACTCCCGCACCGCGAGCTGCGCCTCCTCCTCCAGCTCCGTGACGTGACCTGCAGGTTCCCCGGCTGCACCCGCTCCGCCAGCGGCGCCGAGGCCGACCATGTCATCGAATGGCGCAACGGAGGTGGCACCGATCCCGGCAACCTCGCCAGCCTCTGCGTCGCCCACCACCACGTGCGACACGGCGATCGCTGGATCTACGTCCTTCACCCCGACGGCACCGCCGACTGGACCACCCCCACCGGTCGCCGCATCACGACCCGGCCACCGGCCCTCGAGGCGCGACTGCGATCAGGCCCCCGCCCGAGCTTCGACGACCGCCCACCGCCGTTCTGATGCCCTGCCCTGCCCTGCCTGAACTCTGCCCTACGCCGCCAGGAAGCGGTCCGCCGTCCGCAGCGAGAGCGCCATCGTCGTCAGCGCCGGATTCGCGATCAGCGAGCTCGGGAACACCGAGGTGTCGCACACCCACAGGCTCGGCACGTCGAAGCTACGGCCGTCGGAGTCGACCACCGCGTCGCCAGCATCCGTCCCCATCCGCACCGTACCGAGCGTATGCGCCGTGCGCGCCAGCACCCGAGTGCTCGTCGCGCCCGCCGCTTCCACGATCGCGGTCATCGTCCGAATCGCGTGCCGGTCGATCGCCTCCTCATTCGCGCCCGCCGAGAACGTGACACGCGCCTTCGGCACCCCGTGCTCGTCCAGCTCGTCGGTCAACTCCAGCCGGTTGCCGTCCGCGGGCAGGCACTCGGCGTTGATCCCGACCCCCGCGGCGTAACGGTAGCCGTCGAGCGCCTCCATCAGCTCACGGCCCCACAGTCCGCCACCGCGGGCGAGCGCCGTGGCGTAGGTCAACGGCATCACGCCGAGGCTCTGGATCAGGTACCCGCCCGCAAAGTCAGCGTCGACCGGCCGCACAGTCTCCTCGCTCATCGCGGAGGAGGGATACCCGCGGTAGCCGCGCATCTCGCTCTCGAACGTCCCCCACACTTGGGTGGCACCGTGGGTCAGGAAGTTCCGCCCCACCTGCCCACTGCTGTTCGCCAGACCCGTGTGCAGCAGGAGCCGCGGCGTCTCGATTCCGCCCGCGCAGAGGAACAGAGCGGAGCAGCGCTGCCGGTGCTCCACTCCGCCGCTCGTGTAGACCACGGCGCGCACCCGGCCCGCGGTGTCCAGCTTGATCCCGTGCACGAACGAGTCGGCGCGGATCTCGGCGCCGGCCCGCACCGCCTCCGGCAGAGAGGTCACGTCCATGCTCGTCTTCGCGCCGGTCCGGCACCCCTGGTGGCACTGGCCGCAGTTGACGCAGGCGGGGCGGCCGTCGTCCCGCGCCCCGCTCAGCACGGCGGCGGGCGCGCCGGGTCCCACGGGTACTCCGCCGGCCCCGCCACTCCGATCGACGCCTCGACCCGCTCGATGTACGCGGTGAGCTCCGCGTACTCGATCGGCCAGTCGCGGCCGACCCCCCAGTCGCTGCGCAGCCGCAGGTCGCGCGGGTCGGGACGCGGCGTGAACGCCCCCCAGTGCAGCGTTGAGCCGCCGACCCCGCGGCCGCTGTTGTTCTGCCCGAAGGCGGTGGGGGTCTCGCCTCCGCTGAGGCGCTCCTGCATCCAATTGATCTCCACGGCCGCCGTCTCGACGGCAGCCGTCTCGTCGGCCGTGTGCCCGAGCGGATCGACGTGCGGCCCGGCCTCGAGCGCCACCACGCGCAGTCCGCGAGCGGCGAGCGCCGAGAGCAGCGGCGCACCGCCCGCTCCCGTGCCGATCACAACGGCGTCGACCGTCTCGTCCAGCGGGAAGCGGCGCATGCCGGTCGTGTTCATCGGTGATCCCTCGTGGTCGGTTCCCAGTTCTCGCGATCGTCGGCGCCGAGCAGCCGGAAGCCCGTCACGAGCGCAAGCGTGTCGCCGCCGCTGGCGTAGCCGTCGTAGCCGATCCGCGCCATCGAGGCGGGGTGTGCCAGCCACTGCTTCACCAGGTCGACGCGGCAGTCCTCGAACCAGGCGGTCAGCTGGTCGGCACTGAGCTGGTCGGCACTGAGCTGGTCGGCACTGAGCTGGCCTGGTGTGGCCGTCCCGTCGGCGACCGCCCTCAGCCAGGCATCCTGCTCGTCGGCGCCGAGGTCGGCGAAGCCGCGGAGAGTATCGAGCGCGAGCCCGTAGGCGACCGGGTCGGCCGGCAGGTCCGCGTTGCGCCAGCCGTCGCCCTCGCCGTTCGCGAGCTGCGTGTCGACGCGGGCGGCCAGGTCGATCCGGCCGCCCTCCTGCGGAACCACCCGGTCGGCGATCGCGCGGAGGTCGGTGAGCTGCGCGGCGGTCAGGGCTCGCGGCGCGTACTCCGGGTCGTCGGCAAGCGCGCGCACGGCGAGCAGGCCGCGCACCCGCGCCGAGGTGCGGGCGGAGGCGATGATCGCGCCCACGTCGGCCGGCACGATCGGCGCGACCCCGGCCTCCTCCTCCCAGAACCGCCGGATCGCGGCGGCCACCTCTGCCGGACGCTCGAACGGCAGCAGGTGGCCCGCCCCCGCGAGCGTGAGCAGCCGGCCGCGGGAGTAGAGGGAGCCGTTGAGGCGGCGCTGTGCGTCGACACCGAGGTCGCCGTCCTCGCCGCCCGCGATCAGGAGCGCCGGTACGGCGTCGAGCGCGGCCTCGGCCGTGCGGTCCTCGCGGCTGCCGTGCTCGAGCCAGTCGCGCCAGCCCTCGGGGGAGGAGCGGCGCAGCTCGGCCAGCGCCTCCGCGTTAGTCTCGGCGGGCAACGGCGATCCCACGTTCTGGTCGATGAACTCGCGCGCCTGCGCCTCGTCGAGTGGGCCGTCATCGACCCAGCCGAGCATGGTGGAGCGGCGCTCCTCCGCCATCGGCTCGGGCGAGAGCGGCGACCCGGCGAGCAGCACGACTCCGGCCAGCCCGAACAGGCCCGACCGGCCGGTGATCGTGCGAGAGGCGACCAGCGAGGCGATCTTGCCGCCCATGCTGTGCCCGAGGAGCAGCCAGCGGGAGGCGCCGTGCTTGCGGATCCGGCGGATCGTGGCGGCGGTCATCGCCTCGAGCGAGGTGCCGGAGCCGCCGGGCAGGTCGAGCGCAACGAGGTCGGCGACGTCGGCGAGCTCACGGCGCAGCGCGTCGAAGGCACGGCCGTCGAGCCCGAGTCCGGGCAGGGCGAAGAGAGTGAAGCGGGGGCTCGTGGACACGGGCGTCCTGTCGGATCGGCCGCGCCACGACAGTGGGGAGCGGGAGGGGGCGGAGGCGGCCGCCTTCATCCCAGCACACGGCGCCCGCGCGCCCCGACCCTTGCATCGGAGACGCTCTCGTGCAACCCACGCCCTCCCGCCGCAGGGCCCCGATCAGATGATCGCGCCGGACGTCCAGCACGCCGAGTCCCTGCTGCTCCTCTCGATCTCGTCCCCGAGGCTGGCCTGAAGCCGCCGTGCGCCGCGCGGTCGAGTCCGCCGCGCCGTCTCAGTGCAGGGCCAGCGACACCGCCAGCGCCACCATCACGACCGCCACGGCCGCGTCGAGCACCCGCCACGCGACGCGGCTCCGGAACAGCGGACGCAGCGCCCGAGCCCCGAACCCGAGGGCGGTGAACCACAGCACGCTCCCCGCCGCGGCGCCCGCCCCGAACCACCAGCGCTCCTCGCCGTATGAATTCGCGACCGAGCCCAGCAGCACGACCGTGTCGAGGAACACGTGCGGGTTAAGCAGCGTGAGCGCCAGGCACGTGCCGATCGCCGTGCGGAGCGAGGTGGACGCGCCGGCCGGGTCGCCGTCAAGCGTTCCTGGGCGCAGAGCGCGTCGGGCGGCGAGCACCGCGTAGGCGAGGAGGAAGACGATGCCGCCCCAGCGGATCACCACCAGCAGCCACGGCGCCGACTGAAGGACCGCGCCGATCCCCGCAATCCCCACCACGATCAGAGCGGCGTCGCACAGCGCACAGATCGCCACGACGACCAGCACATGCTCGCGACGCAGTCCCTGACGAAGCACGAAGGCATTCTGCGCGCCAATCGCCATGATGAGCGAGAGACCAAAGCCAAACCCGGCGAGAATCGCAGACACCCTCTGACCGTAAGACCCGCTCGCCCCGGAGACCAGCTCGCGGTGGGGGAGGTGTTGCGGCGGGGTGTGGCGGGCGCGTAGGGTAACAAAGTTGCGTGCATCTGCACGCGCTTGCGTGCTGCCCTCGCGGGCGGGAGCTGCGGCTCCCACCGGCTGGGCGGCGGTACGCCGACAAGTGACCTTGGGTGGGTCGGGCGAGGCTGCGTGCCGCGCGTGATCCACGGTAACCACACACGGAGGAAACCATGGCAGCAGTCTGCCAGGTGACCGGAGCCGTCCCCGGCTTCGGGCACGCCATCTCGCACTCGCACCGGCGCACTAAGCGCCGCTTCGATCCGAACGTGCAGAAGAAGACGTACTACGTTCCGTCGCTTCGCCGTAACGTCACCCTGACCCTCTCGGCCAAGGGCATCAAGGTCATCGACGCCCGTGGCATCGAGTCCGTCGTCAAAGACATTCTCGCTCGTGGGGTGAAGATCTAATGGCAAAGCAGCAGGACGTCCGTCCCATCATCAAGCTCCGATCGACGGCCGGGACCGGTTACACCTACGTGACCAAGAAGAACCGCCGCAACGACCCCGACCGTCTCGTACTCAAGAAGTACGACCCCGTAGTGCGCAAGCACGTCGACTTCCGCGAGGAGCGCTAAATATGGCTAAGAAGAGCAAGATTGCCCGCAATGAGCAGCGCAAGGTGGTCGTTGAGCGCCATGCCGCCAAGCGCCTTGAGCTGAAGAAGGCCCTCATCGACCCGGCTGGGACCGACGAGTCCCGCGAAGCCGCCCGCGTCGGCCTGCAGAAGCTCCCCCGCAACGCGTCGCCCGTCCGTGTCCGCTCGCGCGACGCCGTCGACGGCCGCCCCCGCGGCAACCTCACGAAGTTCGGCATCTCGCGTGTCCGCTTCCGCGACATGGCCCACCGCGGCGAGCTGCCCGGCATCACCAAGTCCAGCTGGTAGCGATTTCGTTGTGTGAACGACTCAGGGCCCGTGATCCGATGGATGACGGGCCCTGAGTGATCGAGGGAGTGGGGCCGTAAAATGACCGGATGACCGACTCCAGACTGCCCAGCGTCGCCGAGATCGCTGCGCTCATCGACCACGCGATCCTCAAGCCCGAATTGACTCGCGGCGATGTCGACTCCCAGCTCGATGAGGCGCGCGCGTCCGGCGTTTTCAGCGTGTGCGTCCGCCCCTCCGACATCGCGCACTCCGTCGCCCGGCTCGAGGGCTCGGGCGTCCTCGTCGGCACGGTCATCGGCTTTCCCCACGGCACCACGTCCACCGCGGCGAAGGTGGCGGAGGCGCGCCAGGCGCTCACGGACGGCGCCGTCGAACTCGACATGGTCGTCAACATCGGTCGCCTTCGCTCCGGCCTGCTCCAGGATGTCGAGAACGACATTCGCGCGGTCGTCGAGGCGGCAAGCGGGCACGTCGTGAAGGTCATCCTCGAGACGAGCTTCCTGGATGACGAGCAGATCGTCGAGGGCAGCCGTGCCGCGGAGCGAGCAGGCGCCGACTTCGTGAAGACAGCAACCGGATTCGCCGGCGGCGGCGCCAACGAGCACGACCTGCGCCTGATGCGCGGCGCCGTCTCTGAGGCCGTGCAGGTGAAGGCTTCGGGCGGCGTTCGGGACCTCGACACGCTCCTCGCCTACCGCGATCTGGGCGTCACCCGCTTCGGTACGAGCGGCTCCGCGACGATCCTCGGTGACCTCACCGCGCGGCTGGCGGGCGATTCATCCGCCGCTCGCGTCGACTCCGGCTCCTACTGACCCGCCCAGATCCCGGACATCTGCGTTCCCGGGCATCTGCGCTGGGTGCCACGCGGGAACTCGCTCAGATCCGGCTGGGTCCGTCGAGACTCTCGTCGCCCTCGCTGTCCAGCCCGATGCCCTCGACGATCTCGCGGTCGAGCCGGTGCCCTCCGCTCCAGGCCTCGATCACACACCGTGGGAAGGCCTCACGGTCGTCAGCTCCCATCCAGGTGGAGGCGGCTTCGCGCGCCCACGATTCGGAGGCGTACACGCCGATGATCTCGGTCCTGTCGTCCCAGGGTGTTGCGGTCATGAGCACGAAGTGGTCACCGTCCACGGTCGGGCCTCCTCGTGCTGCCGGGGTGATCGATCCCGAATGCCGTCAAGGACCAGATCGGACATTACCGGACAAAATACCGGCCTGTCGGGTAGGTCGACAGAACGACAGTGGCACGCTATAGGACCTCGTTCCTCAGTCGAGCGTCGCGCGCAGCCGCGTATTCAGGCTTCCCAAAGCGATCGCGATCTCGTTCCGATTACTGCCAGGAAGAAGCGCACAGCCCTGCTCGAGACTGTGGCGGAGGGCACGAATCCCCTCCTGGGAGACTTCGCCGCGGTCGACAAGCACCTGCACGGCGGCGAGCACGCCGATGAGGGCAACGGCGTCATCGAGATCGAGAAGATGGCTAGATAACGTCTCCATGTCGCTTCTCCTGTTCTGGTTCTGCCGTAGGTTCGGGACGTGCCGCGGATGTTGCGTCCGCCGCAGATCGGGTGGCGAGCCGATGTTTGCCTCTGCCCGAAGGCGCCACTGCGCGAGTGAACGAGAACAGCCGTGAAGTCCAAGCACGCCGGTGCCCCGGCGCCGTGGGGCCCGGGGCACCGGCGGGGGAGCGGTCAGGAGACACGCGACTCGGACTCGCGATTCTCGTCATCGGGGATGTGCACATCCTGTACGGTCACGTTGATCTCAGCGACCTCCATGCCCACAATGTGCTGGATCGCGCCGGCGACGGCACTCCGTACGTTCTCGGCAACGTCCTGGAGTGGAGCCGGGTACTCCGCGACGATGGTGACGTCGGCCGCGACCTGGCGCTCGCCGACCTCGACCTTGACGCCCTGGCTGCGGTCATCGTTGCCGATGGCCGTGCGGATGGCGCCAATCGCGCGGGCCGCGCCTCCGCCGAGGGCGTGCACTCCGGCGACGTCGCGCGCCGCGAGACCGGCGATCTTGGCGATGACGCCGTCGTCGATCACGGTGCGGCCGGCGGCGGCGGTGGCTGTGGTGGTCGAGGTGCTCGTGGCCATGGTCTCCTCATTTCGCTCGGTACCCGATCGATCGACCGGGAGGTATGCCGGTGAGACGCTCGGGTTCCCCTGATCGTCACGGTCACGTCAGCGCTGCCCAGGCAATTGTCAGCGAGCCGGACGATTCGCCCTCCCCCTCCCGCTGTGGTGCCATGGAGCCGTGACGAACGAGACGACCGCACCCGCCCCTAGCGATGACACGCGCGTCCGCTCGCGGTCCCTCGTGGTCTTGGCCCTCATCGGCGCTGTTGGTGGGACCCTCTCCGGTGCCTTCGGCGTCGGCGGCGGGATAGTGATGGTGCCGATGTTGATCGCATGGGCCGGGATGGACCAGCGCCGCGCCTCCGCGACGTCGCTGCTCGCCATCGCGCCCACGTCTGTCGCGGGGGCCTTCGGCTACGCACTCGCCGGGCAGGTCGCGTGGATCCCCGCCGCCGTCATCGCGGCCTTCGCGATGCTCGGCGCCGTCGCGGGGTCGTGGCTGCTCGCCCGGCTCCCGCTGGGCGTGCTGCGCTGGCTGTTCGTCGCGCTCCTGCTCGCGGCGGCGGTCAGGATGGCCGTATTCGGCTCCAACGAGTCGGGCGAGGTTGCGGAGGGCTGGGGTGTCTGGCCGGGATTCGCGGGCCTCGGCGGTGCGATGGGCGTCGCCTCCGGTCTCTTTGGCATCGGCGGCGGAGCGATTGCCGTCCCGGTGTTGGTGGGAGCGTTCGGCCTCGCCGACCTGCTGGCCAAGGGCACCTCGCTCGCCGCGATGATCCCGACGGCGATCACCGGCTCGATCGCGAACGCGCGGCGGGGGCTGCTCGACGTCCGCGGCGGCCTGGTCGTGGGTCTGACCGCGACGGCGTTCTCGTTCGCCGGAGTCGCCCTCTCGTTCCTCCTGCCCGCGCGCGTGTCCGGGATCCTCTTCGCGGCGCTGCTCCTGTTGGCCGCGGTGCAGCTCGTGCTGCGGGGGCGTCGGCCCCGGTCCTGACGCGGAGCCCCGGTCGGCCGTCACCTCTTTGCGTGGCACCATCGAGCGTGATGTTCCTCTTTTCTGCCGCATGAGTGCGGTCAGCTACCAGGCCGCGTCGATCCCGCTCCGCCTCGCTGGCGCGGGGATGATCGTCGCCCTCCCCGTTCTCGCCGTCGAGCGGCTCGACGACGTCGCGCTCGGTGGCGCGCTGACCGGAGCGGCACTATTCCCCAGTGTGATCGCGGCGCCGCTGGTGGGCACGGTACTCGACCGGATGCGCCACCCGCGCCGCCTGCTCATCGCCTCCGCCGTCACCACGGCACTGGCCTTCGGGGTGGCCGCGTTCCTCGGCGACGTGCCGACTCCGCTGATCGTGGTGCTGCTGCTGATCGCCGGCCTCGCCACGCCCGTGTACATGGGCGGCATGTCGAGCTTCGTCACCAGTGCCATCCCGGATGCGCGTCGCGCCTACGCGCAGGACTCGCTCTCGTACACGGTCGCCTCGATCAGCGGACCCTCCATCGTGGGCATCGCGGTCGGTCTGGGCGGAGCGCGCAGCGCGATGCTCGCGATGGCGGTGCTCGCGCTGATCGGGGTGGTCGGCTCGTTCGGCCTCGCGATGCAGGCGCGTCCGGCGCCCACCGTTGGCGTGCTCAGGACGGTCGTGGCGGGTGTCAGCCATCTGGTCCGGCACCGACCGATCGCGATCGTGACGTCGGCGGGCACGCTCAGCCAGGTCGCGGGAGGCGCGGCCGGCGTCGCCGCGATCAGCCTGTCGATGGAACGGCTCGGTACCGCCACCGCAGCCGCGTGGATCCTGACTGCCTACGCGGTCGGCGGCCTGGTCGGGGCGGCTGCGGTCGCAGCTCGGCGCTGGACTCGCCGGCCGCCCGCCTGGACGATGGGAGCGGCCTACATCGCGACCGGTACCGCGCTGCTCGTCGCCGCGCCGGACTTCGGCCTCGTCGTCGCGATCGCCGCTTTCGCGGTCGCCGGGGTGTTCACGGCTCCTGCCAACGCGGCGATGTTCCTTCTGCGCGATCAGGAGAGCCCGGCGGCCGTGCGCTCGCAGGTGTTCACGATCGGCGCGGGCCTGCGCTCTGCGGCCGCTGCCGTTGGCGCCGTCCTTGCCGGCGCGGCCTCGGGGTTCGGCGCTTCCTGGCTCATTGCGGGGATCGCGGTCGTGTGGATCGGATCGGGACTGTTGCTGCGCCTGTTCCCCGTTCGCAACCGAGGTTGAGAGGAGCTAAATGGGCTCCCCGGGGGGTTGTGGCGCGTTTCATCCTCGGTTGCGAACGCAGAGCCGCCGGCTCAGGTGGCGGTCCTCGCCAGAGTTCCCGTGCTCGGCCCGTCCGGATTGCTGATCAGGCAGTTGATCGTGCGGTCGCCGCTGCGCCAGCTCTCCTGCGTGGGGTAGTAGTAGCTGAAGTCGTACGGCGAGTCCAGATAGTCCGTGCCGGTGAACGACTCGAAGGCGGTGACGCAGTCGGTCTGGGCCTGCTTCGTGGCGACGGCCTCACCCGGGTACGACCCGGCGTCGGCCATGGTCAGATTCTGAAACACCTCATAGACGTGGGGCTCCGTGCAGGGCACGGTCGGCACATCCGTCACCTCGGTGGCCGTCTCATTCAGCTCCCCGTTCAGGCAGTCGCCGACCCGGAGCTGGAACACCTCGGTCGTGCCGCCCTTGATGATCTGCCCCGATTCCTCGTCGCGCGTCTCGCCGCCCATCATGGCGTTGATGCCCGAGCAGCCGGTCAGGCCGAGGGTGAGGGCCGCTCCGGCCAGGACGAGGGCGGATTGACGACGGTGCATGGGCGACTCCAGACGCTCGGTGGGCTCCCAGAGTAGGACTGAGGGAGCCTCTCTTTGCGCCCGTTGCGCAAAATGCAAGGGAGTGGTGGACGCCGACACGATCGGTTCGAATGGGCTGCATGGCTCACAAGACGGTCGCGGACCAGCTCATCGCGCAACTCATCGACGCCGGCGTATCCCGGATCTACGGGATCGTCGGGGACTCTCTGAATCCGGTCGTCGATGCCGTGCGTCGCAGCGGCGGTTCTGCGAAGGGAGGCATCGACTGGATCCACGTGCGCAATGAGGAGGCGGCTGCCTTCGCCGCGGGCGCGGAGGCGCAGCTCACCGGAAGGCTCGCCGTCTGCGCGGGGAGCTGCGGACCCGGCAACCTGCACCTGATCAACGGCCTCTACGACGCGCACCGCTCGTCCGCTCCCGTGCTCGCTCTCGCCAGCCACATCCCGAGCGTCGAGATCGGATCCTCCTACTTCCAGGAGACACACCCGGATCGGCTCTTCGTGGAGTGCTCGAACTACCGCGAACTGATCTCGACCGCGGCCCAGGCGCCGCGGGTCGTCAACGCCGCGATGCGCAGCGCCGTAGCCCTGCGAGGGGTCGCCGTCATCACGCTTCCCGGCGACATCGCGGAGTTGGAGGCGGTGGATGGCTTCCCCGCGTTCGTCCTGCCCGCGCCTCCCGTGCTGGTTCCCGCAGCCTCCGACGTGGCGGCGCTCGCCGCTGCCATCAACGAGGCGAAGACCGTCGCGATCTTCGCCGGTGCCGGAGTGCGGAATGCCCACGACGACGTTGTCGCGTTCGCCGAGCTCGTCGGGGCCCCGATCGGCCACAGTCTGCGTGGCAAGGAGTGGATCCAGTACGACAACCCCTACGACGTCGGCATGACGGGCCTGCTCGGCTACGGAGCCGCGCACGCCGGAATCCACGACGCCGACCTGCTCCTCCTGCTCGGCACCGACTTCCCCTACGAGCAGTTTCTCCCGGATGCGTCCGAGATCGTCATCGCGCAGGTCGACACCGACGCCTCAAAGCTCGGCCGCCGCGTGAGCGTCGCGCATCCCGTGCACGGCGACGTGGCCGCGACTCTCACCGCCCTCACCCCGCTCGTGCAGCGCAAGGGCCACCGCTTCCTCGACAAGACGCTGAAGAAGCACGAGAAGCTAGTGACCGGAGTCGTCGGGAAGTACACCGAGGTCGGCACCCGCAGTCCGATCCACCCCGAACTGGTCGCCTCTACCCTTGACGGCCTGCTCTCGGACGACGCGATCGTCACGGCGGACACCGGCATGGGCAACGTCTGGCAGGCGCGCTACATCACGCCCAACGGCCGCCGCCGTCTGATCGGCTCCTACTCGCACGGCTCGATGGCCAACGCCCTTCCGCAGGCCGTCGGTGCGCAACTCGCCTACCCCGGTCGTCAGGTCGTCTCACTCAGCGGCGACGGGGGCCTCTCGATGCTGATGGGCGAGCTGGTGACGGTCGCGGCGTACCGGCTGCCGGTGACGATCGTCGTGTTCAACAACTCCACGCTCGGGCTTGTGAAGGTCGAGATGCTGGTCGATGGGTTCCCCGACTTTGCGGTGGATGTGCCGATGGTCGACTACGCGAAGGTGGCGGAGGCGGTCGGCATCCGCGGTCTGCGGGTCGAGGACCCGCGCGAGGTGGAGGGGGCTCTGCGCGAGGCGCTTGCGGAGGGTGGGCCGGTGCTCGTCGACGTGGTGACGGATCCGCTCGCCCTCTCGCTGCCCCCGACCGTCACGGGCGCGCAGGTGAAGGGCTTCACGATGGCGCTGTCGAAGATGGTGATGAACGGAGGAGCCGGTGAGGCCGTTGCGCTCGCCCGCACCAACATCAAGCACGCACTCCGCTGATGTCACTCCGCTGATGTCACTCCGCTGATGTCGCCCCGCTGATGTCGCCCCGACTGATTCGTCACGAACGGTCGTCATTCTGCCCGAGTGACGACTCTTCGCGACGAATCAACGGTCACCGGCGCGGAGATCGCTCGGCGAGTGCGCGGCGCAGGCGCTCGATCGCGCGCTCAGGGTGGGGGAGGAACTCGGCGCCGACGATGCGGACGACCCGCACGCCGATCGAGGCGAGGTCGTCGTAGCGGCCGAGGTCGCGCGCAAACTGCCGGTTGCTTGTGCGGTGCCCGTCGCCCTCGTACTCCCACGCCACCCGCTCCCGGGGGTACCAGCCGTCCGGCCGACCGACGAACCTCCCGGCGGAGTCGTACAGCGGTACCTGCAGCAGCGGCTCCGGAATTCCCGCCCGCACCGACGCGACCCGGAACCGCGACTCCGGCCGCGAATCCGCCCCGTCGCGCACGAGAGCAGCGGCCTCGCGGAGCCGCACGGCGCCCCGCCCGCGGAAGGCGGCCGCGCGCGCCTGCAGATCGGGCAGCGGAACCCAGGGGCGTGGATCCGCCGGATCGCCGACGACCGGCGTGCGCACCAGCGCGTCGCCCACCGCGACGAGATCGTCCAGCTCGAGCAGAGCAGCGAGGTGGCAGAAGAGCGACGCGGGGTCGGTTACCGGGAGCCCGCGGCGCACGACGCGGCGGACCTCGGGATCGGCGACGGCGTGGCCGACGACGTTCCGATGCCGGGGTGCACGGTTCGGCCAACGGACGCAAATGTGCAGCGGCTCGTCCGCGGCGGCGGGAGGGAGATCGAGCGGCCAGAGGCACGCCGCCGTCAGATGACTGAGGACAGCTCCCGGACCGGCCGCCGTGAGAAGTGCCTCGGCGCGCAGACGCAGGGCCGGGTCCGGATCGGCGGTGCGGATCCCGTGGAAGGGGCGACCGAGATCGGAGCTGCGCAGACGCCCCCGGCTCAGTCCGCCGGCGCGCGCCTCGGCAACGGTGAAGGCGCGGTCCTGGAACTCGGCCGGAAGCGCGGAGGGCTCGTGCATCCGGCCACTGTGCCGCCTCCCGCGCCTCCCGAACCGTTCTCCACAGGCCGGATCGCGAACACACCCTGTCCGCGGAGTTCGATTCGTCACGAACGGTCGTCACTCTGCTCGGATGACGACCTTTCGCGACGAATCAGTCGGCACGCAGAGGAGCATTGACGCGCGTTACTCGCCGAAGGTGATGGCCTGGGCCTCAACGAGCTCGGGCTCGGGCTCGTGTGCGTCGGCTCGGGCTAGGGTGCGGCGGCCGAGGAGCACGATCAGCGCGGCGGCGGCCACGGCGCCAGCCGCCGCGTACATCGGAAATGCCGGCGAGATGGCAGCGGCCAGCGCGGAGGCGGCGGGCGGGGCGATCGCTCCGCCGAGGAAGCGGACGCCCGAGTAGGCGGACGAGGCGACGGAGCGTGGCAGGTCGGTCGCCTCCATGACGCACTCGGTCAACACCGTGTTGACGACGCCGAGCAGCAGGCCGCCGACGATGATGCAGACGATCAGGCCAACCCGCGACGAGATCGCCAGTCCGCCGGCGACCAGGTCGAGGGCGAGCAGCACCAGCACTGAGCGCAGCACCACGGTGCGCGTCAGGCGGGCGGTGACAAGCGGCGCGACGAACACCGAGGTGATCGCGACGCCCAAGCCCCAGCCGAAGAAGGTGAAGCCGAGGCCCATCTCGTCCAACCCGAGCGGATAGGGCGTATAGGCCAGCAGTACGAAGAAGCCGATGTTGTAGAAGAGAGCGGCGCCCGCGAGCGTGCGGATCGCGGGGACCTTGAGTGCGGCGAACGGAGCCGAGAGCGGAGTCGGCGTGGGCCGGGGACCGTCCTCGCGCAGCAGTGTCGTGATGGCGATGACCCCGATCGCCATCAGCACGGCGGTACCGAAGAAGGGTCCGCGCCACGAGACGCTGCCGAGCAGGCCGCCCAGCAGAGGGCCGATGGCGATGCCGATTCCCAGCGCGGCCTCGTAGAGCACGATCGCGGCGGAGGAGCCTCCGCTCGCCGCGCCGACGATCGTCGAGAGCGCGGTCGAGATGAAGAGCGCGTTGCCAAAGCCCCAGCCGGCACGGAAGCCGATGACGCCTTCGACGCTGCCCGCGGTGCCGGCGAGTGCAGCGAAGACGACGATCAGGACAAGCCCGATCATCAGCGTCTTCTTGGCGCCGATGCGGCTCGATAGCCAGCTCGTGAAAAACATCACCACTCCGGTGATGACGAGGTAACTCGTGAAGAGCAGCGAGGTCTCGGTTGGAGTCGCCTCCAGGCTTTCGGCGATCGCCGGGAGGATCGGATCGACCAGGCCGATGCCCATGAAGGCGATGACCGCGGCGAAGGCGACGGCCCAGACGGCCAGCGGCTGCTTCAGGATCGGATTTTGCGCGGAGGAATAAGAGGAGGACACTTCGAAGAATATAGCAGACCGATATATCCCCACAGGGCCCCGCGCTCACTCACGTTCTCCTCCGTTCGTGTGCCAAAATAGCCCGCAATCACGCGTTCACTCCTGCCAGCACCGACGAAATGGGCGGGCCGACCCGGTATGGCGCGACCGCACCGGCCCCGCACAGCGAAGGAGCACAGTCCGTATGAGTACCCACTACGCCGTGATCGATCCGGCCTCGGGCGAGACCCTTCGCGACTACCCCACAATCGACGACGAAGCCCTCGCCGATGCGATCGGATCCGCGCAGGCGGCCTACTCCACCTGGTCGCGTACCGTGCCCGTGGCCACGCGCGCCGCCCTGATCGCCCGGGTCGCCGACCTGCACGTCGAGCGCGCCGACGAGCTGGCTGCCATCATCGTCCGCGAGATGGGCAAACCGTTCGACCAGGCGCAGGGCGAGGTGGGATTCGCGGCCGACATCTACCGTTACTACGCCGAGAACGGCGAGGCGTTCCTCGCCGACGAGCCGATCGAGGTGGCCGAGGGCACCGGCACCGCGCTGATCCGCCGCGCTGGGCTGGGCGTGCTGCTGGGCATCATGCCGTGGAACTTTCCCTATTACCAGGTGGCCCGTTGTGCCGGCCCGAACGTGGTTGCCGGTAACACCATCCTGCTCAAGCACGCACCCCAGTGCCCGGAGTCAGCGGCCGCCATCGCCGACATCTTCCGCACCGCGGCCGACGAGTTGGGCGCTCCGGCGGACGTCTACGTCAACCTCTACGCCACGAACGAGCAGGTGGCCACCGTGATCGCCGACCCGCGGGTGCAGGGCGTGTCCGTCACGGGCTCCGAGCGCGCGGGCGCCGCGGTGGCCGAGCTGGCCGGACGCCACCTCAAGAAGGTCGTGCTCGAGCTCGGCGGCTCCGACCCGTTCGTGCTGCTCTCGACCGACGACCTCGACAAGGCGGTGGAGGATGCGGTCGCCGCGCGCCTAGACAACAACGGCCAGTCCTGCAATGCGGCCAAGCGTTTCATCGTGATCGACGAGCTGTACGACGCGTTCGCCGAGAAATTCACGGCGGCATTCACCCGGGCGCAGCCGGCCGATCCTTTCGCCTCGGGCACCGTTCTCGGCCCGCTTTCCTCCTCTGCTGCCACCGCGCGCCTCGAAGCGCAAGTGGCCGCCGCGCGCGAGCAGGGCGCGACCGTGCGCGCGAGCGGTACCGTGACCGGCAACTTCTTCCCGCCGGCCGTGCTCGAAGATGTGACGCCCGAGATGGACGCCTACCGAGAGGAGTTCTTCGGCCCCGTCGCCGCGCTCTACCGCGTACACGACGAGGACGAGGCGATCGCGCTCGCGAACGACACTCCGTACGGCCTCGGCTCCTACCTCTATACGACCGATTCCGAGCAGGCGTTGCGTCTGGCCGACCGGATCGACGCGGGCATGGTCTGGGTCAACCTGGTGCTGGGCGACGCGGCCGAGCTCCCCTTCGGCGGCGTGAAGCGCTCGGGCACCGGCCGCGAGATGGGCCGGCTCGCGCTGGAGGAGTTCGTGAACAAGAAGCTCATCCGTATCGCGTGAGCGGCCCGATACACGCCCGCTCGCGGTGCGGAGTTGCTGGACGAGCGTGTGCTTCACGAGAAACACCTCCGTGGCGGTGATGGCGCGGATGAGATGGGGTGTCGCGGACGGCTTCCCGCCGGGCGCGAAGGCACCCACACGACACGTATGGCGATGGTCACGAAGTCCCGTCACTCGAGCAAACGACCCCTTTTAGCGCACTATTCGGCGGTATACAAGCTGTTGTTTCGGCCGCTCAGGGGGGTTTGATGGTCATCAATCGGTGGGTTCCTCAGAGTCCACCAATTGGGGCAACGAATGCGTGCGCGCATGTCGAGGTAACGTGCACTGGGGGGCGTATGGACGCGAGAGTTGTTGAACCGGTAACGATTCAAGACGGTCCAATTTTTCGCGTGCGCCTATGGTCGCCACCACCAATCGAGGGGTATTCGTGGATGGTGGACGACTGGGAACTTGATGAGTGTAATCTCGACGAGGCTCTTGAGTGGGCGGAAGAGAAGTCAAATGGGAATCCATTCGAGCTGCTCGTGCGGGCTGGTTCAATGGATTTCTACCGCTTGAAAGGAAGCCCAGCCGACGAGGCGGGCGCTCAAGAAGACGTAATTCTGCGCACCAATCCATAAGATAGCGGAGAGGTGTAGTCATGCAAAACGACGGAAATAAAGGATTCAGGCGAGTGGCAGCAGTTACTCTAACTGTGGCACTAGCGGCGATAGGAGTAGGGATGACGGCCACGCCTGCTAATGCAGCAGTAGTTGGGGCCTGTACAATGAAAGCCAACAATCCCCACCCATCGGGGCATGTCAGCGGGCGGATCAACACTGAAGGGTCGATGATCTGCACGGTCGGCATGACTGAAATCTACATTCGTGCATATTTAGAAAAATCGAACGGTGCAAGCTGGGCAGGCGACACAGAGTCCTGGCTTGGCACGCCAGCAAACAAGACCTACAGCAGCTTCGCGAACGCACCTTGCTCGGAAGGACCTGCCACTTTTCGGACGCGGGTTTCGTATTCATTTACGTCTCCGCCCGGGGTGTCGCCGGCTTATACATCCAACATCATGTACTCCCCGTGGATCCCCACCGCCTGCGGCAGCAGTCGATCCGCTCAGACAACGGAGGCGAGCGGTGCCTGGACGAGCGATAAGGCGCTAACGGACGAAGTGACTGCGAAGACGACGCCCACTGGCGTAGAACTCATCTTTTCATTCGAGGGCTGACTTAAGGCGCATGAGGCGCGCGGCACGCATGTGGCGTGCCTCATGCCCCATCTATCCGGTAATTCACCTGTTGCTTTCAGCTTTCTCGTCCGTTGCACTGCTCGCACGGCAAGCGTCTCGGTCGATCGGGCGGCTGAATCGCAGGGCTTTTTCCTTCGGTGGCTCAACGGCTCAACGGCTCAGCGACTCAGCGGCTCAGCGACGACGTCCGAGTTGTCTGCGAGGCTGAGTAGCACAGGTCGAAAGCAGGCCGCGGGATCCTCATCAGGAGGCCTCGACGTAGGCGGCGGCGGCTTCGCGGAGGATCTGCGACTTGCTGACGCCGCGGCGTTTGGCGAGCTGGCTGATTTTCTGATCGAGCGGCTTGGTCGAACGGACCCTCCACATGGGTCCTACCGGCTCCTCGGCGTCGAGCCGGGGTCGGCCGCGGGCGATGATCACGGCATCGTCCAGAGTGTCGGCGCCGGTCGCTGCAAGTAGCGCCGCGCGGGCGTGCTCGGCGGCTTCCTCGCCGCGGAGCTGGGTGCCGGGGAGGGGCGCGAGTTCGCTGCGCTCTGCGCGTGCGGCGAGGTCGTCGTAGTCGTGCACGTCGTCTCCTTAGTTCAGTAGGTGCCGGTACAGTTCGCTGAGTTCCATGACGTGGAAGATCGTCAGGGTCCGCGGCGGTCGCATCGCGGCGATCACTTCGATGTACCGGTCTGTCTGCGGGTGCGGGTGTCCGACGTAGACCGTCGAGCTTGTCAAGTTGTGTGTGTAAGTGGGTGGAGTCTCGGGTTTAGAGGTAGCGGTTGATGCGTTCGGGATAGACGAGGGAGAGCTGTTCGAGGGCTTTCATCCAGTTCGTCACGACTTGTCCTTCGACGAGGCGTCCTTCGGCTTTGCGTTTCGCGCCGTGGGAGAGGCCGCGCTCGTTGGCGCGGTCGCGGGCTCGTTTGTCCTCAATGTTGCAGATCGCGAGCCAGAGCAGCTTCACAGCTGCTTGGTCGTTCGGGAAGTGGCCGCGGTTCTTGATGATCTTCCGGAGTTGGAAGTTCAGGGACTCGATCGCGTTGGTCGTAT
>NZ_QGDV01000014.1 GCF_003149025.1 Rathayibacter iranicus NCPPB 2253 = VKM Ac-1602 | reverse complement strand
TAGGAACCTCCATCATCGGAAGACCTCGACCCCACTCCCGGCCACGACGCGCCAACCCCACACCCGTACGGCTACACCCTCAACTGCGAAGAGCCTCTTAAAGGAAGACAGTTCTTCGTGGCTCGCGCGCTGTACCCGGGCGCCCGGGACAGATACGCCATCTTGGCAGCCAAGCTAGATTGTTGTTTCGATAAAAGGAAATGCAGCGATGGACCTGTTCCGCCTGAGTGACCGACGTCGATATGAGTACGCTGAGGCATTGGCGTATCTCGCGGCTCGACTGCCGCGGAAGGACTTCTCTGCGGGCCTGTTCGCCGCACATGCCCAACGCGCACGCGAAGCGACGACACGAAAAGACATGCGGCTGCTCTGTAAGCGTGTACGACAGTCCTACGGACTGAAGGATTGAGGTGTCGACAGCCACCGAATCGTTCAGGAAGACGGCTCGCTGGACCGCGAAGCCACCGCCCGACTCCACGAGGTTGTCGAGAACGTTCGGATACGCTCCGCGTCGTTCCGGTGGTGGTTCTGACAGGTCGTCGTCGATCACGCCGTCGCTCGAACGGCTCCGCCCCTAGTCGTCCCCCTCTTGCTCCGGCGTCGGCGACACCGCCTGTAGGAAGTGCACGTCTCCCGCGAGGCTGACAAAACCGCGGCCGACGGTGGCCGGGACCGGGAGGCGCCGGGGGATCGGCGCGGGGAACAGCTGGGTGTCGTGCTCCCAGTCGGGCTGCAACAAGAGGCCGGAGCGGGATCGGCCGAGGGCCTTCGTCCAGTGCCCGAATTGCGAGCGCAGTTCGACCGAACGTCCGGCGGCGATGACGCACCGTCCCGGGTGTGACCCGGAGATCAGGGTCGTCAGGCCCTGGCCGGGGTCGTCCCAGCGTTCGGCATCGTCGATTAGCAGCAGTACCGGCCCCTCTTCCATCAGCAGGGAGGCGAGGAGGGCGCGCAGTTCCTCGGCACCGACGGCGAGCCGGTCGAGATCGGCGCCGACCAGGGGCGAGCGGCGGTCGCACGCGCCCCAGATCCCGACGGTCCCGGCGGCGCGGGCGGCCTCGGCGAGCGCGAGTAGCACGGTGGACTTTCCGGAGCGGGCCGGACCGCAGATGAACACATGCTCGCCCTCATAGAGTTCGAAGGCGAGCGGCGCCAGATCGGCTTCGCCCAGTCCGATGGGGATCCGCCAGGGTTCGCCATCGAATCGGGCCTCGACGTCGAGAGCGCTGATCGCCACCCGCTGGGGCAACGTGGCGATCGCGGTGGTCTTGGTGGTCGTCTCGGGCCAGGCGGCGACCACCTCGGCGACGGCGGCGTGCAGACCCGCGGCGGGTATCGCGACCTGTGTCTGGAGGAGGGACGACGTGAGTACGCACCGGCCGGGCACCGGCGGCGGGGCGTAGCGGGGCTTCACCCCGGCGATCGAGTAATCCTGTGGATCCGCGAAACGGAACAGCCACTTCTGGGTCGTTACCTCTTCCATGACCGACGGCAGGCCCTTGACGCGGGTGCTCGTGACGGCGAAGTGCAGTCCCAGCTCAGGACCGTCGGCGTAGGCCCGTGCCAGCGCCTCCAGCAGAGCTTGGCTCTCCCAATCCTCGAATTCGTCCTTGAGCGTTGCCAAGCCGTCGATCAGTATCAGCGTCCGACGGTGCTCCCCGTGGGCCGCGCGCCGTGTCTTCACCTCGTCGCGGATGTGTCGGAGGAAGCGGGTCTGTTTTTCCTGCGCTCCCGCGCCCGCTCCGACGTAGGAGACGGTGTGCGGCAGATCCGCGAGCGCTGAGCAGTCACGAGAGGCTGCGTCGAGGACATAGAGGTCGAGTTCGCCGGGAGAGAAGTGACGGGTCGCGGTGAGCGCGACCGAGGCTAGCGCCGTGCTGGTGCCGCTGCCGGGGATGCCGAGCAGGAGGAGGTTGCCCTCGCGAAGGTCCCACCCGCTCGTGACCTGGCGCTGGTTGTCCGGGTCGTCCGAGAGCGCGATGCGCAGCACGTCGTCGACGACATCGCCGAGGTCGGACTCTTCGGCGCCAAAGCCTCCGAGCGCGATGGACTCCCCGAGGGGTTCCGGCCAGATCGGACGGGGCGGAGCGAACCCCGCATCCGCATTCGCCTCGACCACGGCGTCGATCAGAAGGTCGAGGTCGGTCGGGGCCGTCTCCGCCGCACCACGGTCGGACTCGGCAGAGGCGACCCCGGAGAAGCCGACGGGCCTGACCTCGACCAGGTTGACGACCTCCGCCTCCGCCCGCCCCGTTACCAGAGCCGTCTGCACGGGTGTGATGTCGTTCTGGCCGAGCTTGACGTAGGCGCGCCCGGTCTGACTCCGCGAGATCTCGGCGGCACTCGGCACGCCGATGACGTTCACGGAGTCGTCGCGGCTCTGCACCCGGAGCGCAACGCGGAGATTGGTGTTCGCGAGGATGTCGTCGTTTACCACGCCGGCGGGGCGCTGCGTCGCGAGGATCATGTGCACGCCGAGTGTGCGCCCGACGGCGCCGACGCTCACCAGGGACTTCAGGACATCAGGGTGCTCCTTCGCGAGCATGGCGAATTCGTCGACGACGAGGAGGAGCCGTGGCATCGGTTCGGCCGGCGATGTCGCCCAGTAGGCGTCGAGGTTGTCGATCCCTTCGCCCGCGGCCGCGAACACGCGCTGTCGCCGCTGCATTTCGGCCTCGAGCGAGCGCAGGGCGCGGTCGGCGAGCTGCGCGTCGAGGTTGCTGATCGTTCCGATGGTGTGCGGTAGGCGCTCACACGCGGCAAAAGCCGCGCCGCCCTTGAAGTCGATCAGGATGAAGCTAAGGCGGGTCGGATCGTTGCGCGCGGCGAGACCCGCGACGAAGGAGCGCAGGAATTCGCTCTTACCCGAGCCTGTCGTACCGCCGACGAGTCCGTGCGGCCCGTCGGCGACGAGATCCAGGACGAGCGTGCCGCCCTCGCCAGTGCCGACCGGAGCCCGTATTCCTTTCGCCGTCGACCACCACTCCCTGACCGAGGCCGTGGTCGGGCGATCAACTCCGAGCAGCGGCGGGAGGCGCACCAGTCCGGGGAGCGCGGCCCCGGCGGTGACGAGTTCGGGATCTTCGAAGCGGGCGAGGTCACGAGCGCAGCGCTCGGCGCTCGTGCGGTCGAGTCCGGCGAGCACGACATCCTCTACCGTGATGCGCTCGTCGGGTCGGGAGAGCGTGGCGGACGCGTCGGGCTCGATCCGCACGACGACGTTGCAGGAGGCGGGGAGCTGCTCCTCTGAGGCGGCGAGGACGATGCCGGCCACGCGAGCTCCGGCGTCGCGCTCCCCCCGGCCGAAGCCAAGGAGATCGCGCGCGGGAGCGTCCCGGCCCTCGGTGAGTACGTCCGAGTCGAGGACGAGGAGTGTGCGTGGCCGCGACTGTTCGCCGAGTGCGTCGCGCAGTCCGCGGAGGATCTCGGTGCTGCGCTCGCGGTGGTCGGAGAGCAAGCGCTCACCGCCCGGGCGTCGCGTGTGCGGCAGCCATGAGGCCCAGCTCCACTCGCTGTCGCGGCCGCGGTCGCAGAAGACGCCGATCGTCAAGTCAGCGGGGCCGCAGTGCACCGCTGCCTGACAGAGCAGGCTTCGGGCGAGTGCCAACGCCCCCTCGCGGTCGCCAACAATCCCAACCACGCCTGCGTCGGAGAGGTCGACGGCGACCGGCGCGCTCGGGATCACGGTGCTCGCCAGGATCTCGCGCACCTGGTCCTCCGGCCGCAACCCTGAGCGCTGGTCGAGCGTCGGTGTCCACGGCACATCACCGACGCCCGCGTGCAGAGTGAGGACGTCGGCTGCCGTCGAGCGGCGTTGCCAGAGCGAGGTGGTAGGCAGCGCGGCGCGGCGCAGCGACGTCGCCGGGTCGGGAGCCTCCTCTTCAAGGCGGGTCCGCTCGACCCGTGCCACCCGAGCGATGTCGTCTCGGAACTCCTGGAGCGCCTGATCGAATCGCTGCTCCTCCGTCCGCGTGGAGCGGGTGTGCCGATGCTTTTGCTCGAACCACATGCCAACTCCCGCGACCGGGCTGAGGGCCGCGAAGAGGGCGTAACGCGCGTCGCCCATGATGAGGACCATCGCGAAGGCGAGGACGAGTGGTGCGGCGACCGTGATAATGCTGAACTTCGTGGCGGAGGCGACGGAGATCCGCGTGGGTGGGACGACGGGGTCGGCGGGGGCGGACCTGCCAGGACGCGGCGGCCTGTTGAAGGGTACGGTCGCGTTCGCAGTCAGGTTGTTCAGCGTGCCGGGCTCGGGAGCGCGCGGTTCGTCCTGCGTGGGGCGAAGGAGTATCGCGGCTCCTCCGGCGATCACGACAGCGGGCCCGGTGACGACCGTGCCGTCGCTGCCGACCGACACGCCGTCGACCAGAGTGCCGTTCGTGCTTCCCGCGTCGCGCACCCGCAGACCGTCGCTCTCGCGGACGACCGTGAGGTGCTCCCAGGATGCGCTGGCCGTGTCGAGGACGAGATCGGCCTGCGGTGCTCGGCCGACCGTCAGCGGCCGAGTCCTCGGGATCTCCACCACGGCCCCGGCGGACAGGCCGCCCGAGAGCGTGGCGGTCCAGCCTCCGACGGCTCGTGGCCGGGGCTGGGCCGAGCGAGCGATCCTGGTGCCCTCGAGCACGAGGATCTCGTCGATCGGAGTCTCGACGGGGTGTAGGGCGGAATCGACGGCAAGCACAGTGCCGGCGTCGAGGCGGCGCCCGGTCACGGCCTCAACGAGGTCGCCGAGGGTCGCAGAGGAGCGGTGCCGGCCGAGGTCGACATCGTGGCGGGCATCGTCGAGTTCGAGGAGCAGTCGCATCCTGTGTCCTCAGGGTTGAGGCTGTCCGGCGAACCAGAGCAGCGGGACGGTGGTCGGCCGCAGGCCGAGATCCTGCGGGGTGGCGTGGAGTGGGACGACCGGCGCGTCGAGGGCGGTCGGCGCGCTGAAATCGAGACTGGGCCCGGCGAGGCCCTCGGCCGGGCCCACGACGGAGCCGCTCAGCGCCGCTGTGACCGCCGATGGATCCCGGCGACCCGCCGCCGCGGCTGCACGCACGAGCGCGACGACCGCATCGTGGCTGGGGGTGTCGGCCACCGCTGAGACCTCGCGGAATGGCCGGTCGCCGAGGAGAGCTGTCTGTGCGGAGTCGTCGGCCGCCACTCGCAGGGCGGCAAGGTACGCGGACATGGCGCGTCCCGCCTCGTCGCCACGGAGCGCTACTGCGTCGCCGGAATCGACTCCGGCCGTCGTCAGGTCGCCCGACAGCGTGCCGCCGGCGTCGACGAGTGTGGAGGCGAAGTGAGGGCTCTGCGCGTCAGGCGTCAGCAGAATCGGCGTCGCGGTTCCCGCGGCCTGCAGCGCAGCGACAGCGGTCGCTTGCGTCTCGGCCGGACCTGAGACCAGAACGCGGTCCACGGGGTGCTCACCGCCGAGGTGCGGCCGCGCGGCATCGACGAGGTCGGCCGTCGAACCCCCGGGGGCGAAAACCAGTGTCGCTTCGGGCGCGACTCCTTGGGGAGCGGTCCCGCCGGCATCGACGAGGAGAGTCCTCGATCCCGGTCCGGACGCCTCGACCAGTGCAGCGTCGATCCGCGCGGCGTCGGGGGCGGTCGGCCATGCACCCTCGCCAGCTGACATCGCATCGCCCCCGTAGGGGAGGAGCGCCGCGATCCCGCTCGCGCGCGCCGCGTCGACCGCCGCCGCCGCGTGTGAGCCGTCGGTGGCGATCACCAGACCGGACACCTGCTGGCTGGCGAGTTCTTCGACCGCCGCGCGCGCACCATCTGCCGTGCCGTGGTCATCGACGGCGATCAGCCGGACCGCGCAGCCGCCCATTGCGAACCGTCGAGCGGCCACTACGGCTCCGTTTGCGGCGTCCTTCCACTCCGCCCCTTCGCCGGGAGCTGAACTCAGCGAGACAACGACTCCGAGGGTCAGCCCTTCGGGCACTCGAGCGCACGAGAACCCGACCGGCACCTCGGCGACCGTTGTGGTCGGAGCCGGACGCGGCGGCAGTAGTGCAACCAGGACGCCCCCGAGGATCAGCAGCGCCGCCAGCACCGCGCCTCCCGCCAGCAGGAGCCGTCGGTTGGGCCTCGTCCGTGGGGCAGCCCGCTTCCCGAGCCGGGTCATCGTTCGTCACCGATCCGGAAGGAATACACGGTCTGCGTGTGTGCACCGTCCGGAACGTTGAGATGGAAGGCGGGGAGAGTGTCCGCGGCGGCGAGCGAGGCCCGCTCCTGCGCCTGGGCAAGCAGGATGCCCGAGACGTCCTCCGAGCGCACTCCTGCGTAGCCCTGAGCGCTCTGCGAGGCGAGGGCCAGTTGCACGTCGGCGGTGCCGACCTTGGCGGCACTCGTGGTCATCGACCCGAGAAGGCCGGAGCCCCCGACCGAGCGGTCGCCGAGGTCAAGCAGCACCTTGTGCAGATCGGCCGCCAGCAGTGCGGAGGCGGCGTCCGTGTCGCGGGTGGACGCGTCGATCGTCGTGGCGATCCTTGTCAGCGAGTCTCGGGTGCGCTCGGAGATTGCGCTACCGATTCGGGCCTCGGCCGTGCTCAGCGCCTGGTGCTCCGCGTCGACCGTCGCTGTGCCGTCGGCTCGGATGTCAGCGGCCGTCTCGTGCAGTCCGGAGACGGAGCGATCGAACATTGTCGTGACCGCCTCGGTGTCGACGACGGAGCGAGCAGAGACACGGCGGATCTGATCGTCCAGGATCGCGGCGACCGCGGAGGAGGCGGCGGCGTCCGCGTGCGCGAATGCCTCCTGAATCGCCGGAGCCAGGGCCTCTTGCTGGACGGAGAGCGCGTCGATACGTGAGCCGAGCGAGTCCCGCTGCGTAACGAGGGCGGCGGAGGCAGTGCGGAGTGCGGTGATCCGCTCCGTGAGGTGAGCGTCATCGGCCCCGAGCGCCGCCGCGGTTTCCGACACGGTCGTGCGGAGGGTGGCGAGCGACGTGCGCAGCGCAGTCAGGTCTGCTCCGGCGCCGGTCTTACCGGCAAGCGTCTCGACCGTGCTCCAGGACTTCGCCTGCTCGTCGAGCCGGTCGGCCATCGGAGCGGAGTAGCCCTTCGGAGTCGCCAGTCGGCCGGTGCCGGAGCAGGGGGTGTCTGTCAGGTAGGCGCGCAAACGATCGATGCTCGTGGTCGGCGTACCGGCGGGTGCGGGTGTCGCGGTCGGCGTGGTCGTGGCTCCGGGAGTGGATCCGGGTGTCGCTCCGGGTAGCGGGAGAGTGGGCACCAGCCGACAGAGTTCGTCCGCCAGTTCCTGGTTCTGAGCCGCGAGTGAGCCCTCTGCGTCGGGTGTGCCGAGCTCTTCGCGTGCCGCCGTTGCGGTGCTCCCCACCGACGTCATGGCCTTCTCCAGCGTGGCTACGTGGCCGTCGATCCCGTCGAGCGTGGTGGTCAGCCCGGCGAGTGTCGTCGCAGCGGAGCCGTCGGGAGTGTTGGCGGACACTGTGTCGGTGGCTTTCGTGGCCTCGTCCACCCGGGTCGAGAGCGTGGTGTACTCCGATTCCACTCCCGCCATCAGCTCGGGCTGCAGTGAATCGACCAACTCCCCGCCCTGTCGGAGCAGCCCGACCAGCACGGTGTCCACGGCGGTCCCGGAGGCGGCGAGCGAGCACGTCATCGAGGAGGTCGTGCAGCTCTCGGCCGTGGGCGACACGGGGCCGACAGCGCTGCGCAGCGATGCGACGACCTGCTCGCGGCAGGAGTCGGCGGCCGTGCCGTAGGCGTCCAGCTCGGCGGTCAGCCGTAGTAGCTCGGAGTGGATCGCGCCCGATCCGCCCGGGTTCTCGACCGCCACGGCGCAGCCGTTGCCCGAGAGCACCGGCTTGGGCACGGTCGCCGAGGTGTCCCCGAGCATCGCGTCGACCGCGGCGATCGCCTGCGAGAGCTGTTGCAGCAGCCCCGACTCCGTGCCGGAGACCGTCGTCGAGAGTTCACTGCGGAGCGCGGTCAGCTGCCCAGAGAGGCCCTGCATCGACGAGGCCGTCGAGGCCGTGCTCTGCCGCAGCTCCTCCGCGGTGCGCACGCCCAGCGTCTCGGAGGTCGCGTCGAGCGCGGTGCGCACCTCGGCGACGGTCGTTCCGGCGCGGGTCAAGAGTTCGTCGACGGAGGTGATTACGTCGATCGTGCGGCGCTGGAGCGCGAGCGCGGAGGCCGGGCTTGTGTCGAAGGCCGCCTCAAGCGCGCCCGCGGGTGTCGGATCTGTCGCGAGCCCTGGCTGCACCGCCAGGTCGAAGGAGGGCACGGCGAAGTCGGACACGTCGGCGACAAGCGTCAGCGTGGCGTTTGCCCCTCCCGTGGGCGGTGCGAGGAGCGACGCCCACTGAAGGACCGCATCACCCGCGTCGTCGCGACTCAGCACGCCGTTGGTCACCGCGCCGGTCTCGGCTGCGGTGACGACCCGGCTCGGCGAGACGCCCGGGAGGACCGTCGAGGCGGCGAGGGTCAGTGGCGCGCCCACGAGAGCAGATCGGCTCGTCGCGCCACCCGCGACGTCGAAGGTGACGTCCTCGGCGTGGACCGTGAGGTTCTCGACCGCCAGCGAGATTTCGACCCGTCCGGCGTAGCCGCGAAGGTCGGCGAGATTGGTCCCTGCGGAGTCGGCTGTGCGGTACGAGGTACGCACTCGGACCGGCAGGTCGCCTGCGACGGCACCGGGGTCGTAGGAGGTCGTCGAGGTGGTGGTCTGCGACACGTCGGACCCGACTCCGACCGTCGTGGCGTCGATCGTTCGCACGCTGCCGTCGGTCGTCGCCGCGACGGAGACCGACTGCAGGAGACGAGACGAGGGGAGCGGGGGAGGCGACGGGGTACAGCCCGCCAGGAGACCGACGATCAGGGCGCTCGCCGCGCCCGTCAAGCCCGCCCGCGTCATCCGTGCTTTTGTGCGCATCATCGCCGTCCCTCGTCCCGCCAGGGCGCCCGGTCGGCGCCACACTCATCGACTGTGAGTGATGCTCGCAGAGATGACGGGGATGGGAGGTGATTTGGCGCGGGACGACGGGTCCGAGCGCGCGTCAGACCAGCTTGAGTTTCTTCCGCAGAGCGTTGACGTGGCCTGTGGCCCGCACGCCGTATTGCGCGAACTCGACCCCGCCGTCGGCTCCGACCACGAACGTCGAGCGCAGGACGCCGACGACGGTCTTGCCGTAGAGGCTCTTCTCACCCCACACGGCGTAGGCGCGATGCACGGTCATATCGGGATCGCTCAGCAGCGGGTAGGTGATGCCCTGCGCGTCCGCCCAACGGCGCAGTGCCTGGGGAGTGTCGCGCGAGAGCCCGAGCACCTCGTAGCCGGAGTCGCGGAGCGAGGCCGCGTTGTCGCGGAAGTCGCACGCCTCGGTGGTGCAGCCGGGTGTATCGGCCTCGGGGTAGAAAAAGAGGATGACCCGGCGCCCACGGTAATCCTCGAGCGAGACGGGATGTCCGTCCTGGTCCGGGAGCGTGAAACCGGGTGCAGCGTCGCCGGCGCCGAGGCGCGCGTCGGTGGGGAGGGGGGAGAGATCGGTCATCGTCTGCTTCCGTCGGTCGTGGCGAAGGTGGTCAGGAGGCGCTGAAGGGAGTCAAGACGCTCGGGTCCGCTCGCGCCCAGCGTTCCCTCCGCGACCGCCTCGATAATGGCGCAGTCGGGGGAGTCGGGGAGGTGTGTGCAGCCCCGCGGGCAGCCCTCGGCGATCTCGGCGAGGGTGGTGAAAGCACCAAGAATGTTGTCGGTGTTCACATGGCCGAGGCCGAACGAGCGTACGCCGGGAGTGTCGATCACCCAGCCGTGCCGGTCATCGCGCTGGACGCGCAAGGAGACAGTGGACGAGGACGTGTGCCGGCCCCGGCCGGTCACCGTATTGACGTGCCCCGTGGCGCGGTGGGCGTTCGGCACAAGTTTGTTCACCAGCGTCGACTTGCCGACCCCCGAGTGCCCCACCACGACCGTCTCGTGCCCGAGCAACGCCTCCGCGATCTCGTCGACCGGCGGCTCGTCCTGGCTGGACAGGAACACGCGCAGATCCAGTCCCTCGAAGTTCCGGAGGAATGGGGCCGGGTCGGCGAGGTCGGTCTTGGTGATGCAGAGTATCGGCGTGATACCGGCGTCGAAGGCGGCCACGAGGTAGCGGTCGACCAGGCGGGTCCGTGGCTCTGGATCGGCAGCGGCGACGACGCACAGCATCTGATCTGCGTTCGCGACGATGACGCGCTCGATCGCGTCCGTGTCATCCGCGCTCCGGCGCAAGAGGGTTGAGCGCTCCCGAATCCGGACGATGCGCGCAAGCGTGCCGTCGTCACCACTCGAGTCACCGACCACGTCGACGCGGTCGCCGGCGACGATGGCCTGGCGTCGAAGTTCGCGTGCTCTGGCGGCGGTGAACTCGTGCTCCTCGGGAGTGCCGTCGCCGATCATCACGGTGTAGCGGCCTCGGTCGACACCGAGAACCATCGCGATCTCAGCGTCCTCGTACGCGGGCCGGTTCTTGGTGCGTGGCTTGGTGCCCTTCGGGTTCGGCCGTACCCGGGCGTCCGATTCGTCGTAGCCGTCGAAGTCGTCGAGCACGCCGTCGGCGTCGAGGCCGCTGTCCGTCCACCACGACACGGGTCAGATCGATCCGGCGAGAGCGGTCCACAGCTCGGGGAACTGCGGGAGCGTCTTTGCGGTCGTGGCGATGTCCTCGATCACGACGCCAGGCACGACCAGCCCGATCAGGGCGCCCGCGTGCGCCATCCGATGGTCGGAGTACGTGTGCCAGCGTCCGCCGTGCAACTCCGCTGGCTCGATCCGCAGGCCGTCCTCGAGTTCGGTGACGATCCCGCCCAGCCCCGTGATCTCGGCTGCGAGGGCGGCGAGGCGGTCGGTCTCATGGTGGCGGATGTGGCCGATGCCGGTGAGCGTGCTGGGCGTGCTCGCGAGCGCGGCGAGCGCGGCCAGGGCTGGGGCTAGTTCGCCGCCCTCGGACAGGTCGAGGTCGACTCCGAGGATCTCGTCGCCTCCGGTCACCACGAGGACGTCGCCGTCCCGCTCGACGGTGCCGCCGAAGAGCGGGAGGATCCGCTCGAGGTACGCACCGACCTGAGTCGTCGAGGCCGGCCAGCGCCGCAGCCGGACGCGGCCCCCGGTAACCAGTGCCGCGGCCAGGAACGGAGCGGCGTTGGAGAGGTCAGGCTCGATCAGCACGTCGGCTCCCGCGATGTCCTGCGGAGCGAGGGTCCACTCGCCCGGAGCGGGAGCGCCGACTGCCACTCCGCGGGCCGCCAGCGCGGCGATGGTCATGTCGATGTGCGGCTGGCTGGGGAGGGGACCGCCTTCGTGGCGCAAGTGGAGCCCCTCGTCGAAGCGAGCACCCGCCAGGAGCAGGGCCGAGACGAACTGGCTCGAACGAGAGGCGTCGATGATCGCCTCACCGCCACGAACCGACCCGGACCCGTGCACAGTAAAGGGGAGTGTGCCGCGGCCGTCATCGGCGACGTCGACGCCGAGCGAGCGCAGGGACGTGATGGTCGCACCCATCGGCCGCTTCGCCGCGTACGCGTCGCCGTCGAAGGTGGTCGGTCCGAGCGCGAGCCCAGCGAGCGGAGGCAGGAAACGCATCACTGTTCCCGCGAGGCCACAGTCGATGGTGGTGGAGCCCAGCAGTTCCTCCGCCGGCTCCACGATGAGGTCGGCGCCGAAGTCGCCGGTCGCACTGGACTCGCGGATCGTTGTGCCGAGCGAGCGCAGGGCCTCGATCATGAGCGCAGTGTCGCGCGAGCGCAGCGGTGCGCGCACCGTGGAGCGACCCTCGGCCAGGGCCGAGAGGACCAGCTCCCGGTTGGTGAGCGACTTGGATCCGGGCAGCCCCAACTCGGCGTCGAGGGCACCGGCCGCGAGCGGCGCGGGCCAGGCATCGTCGTCGGGGAGCGCACGGGCATCGCCGTACGGATCGAACTCGGGAGCGGAATAACGCGAGAAGACCATCGGTTGTCAGGATAGTCGGCCAGCAGGGCGTCGGCAGGAGTGACGGAGGCAGAGCATGGCGGTAGTGGCGATAACGACGCCGACGATGACGACCCCCTCGGCGGCGTCCCCGGTGGCGACGACCACTCGCGCACGAGCCGCCTCCCGCAGCCGCCGTTGTCCCGCAACCCCGGTCGCCGCGAGCGTCACCGCCGTAGAATCGCTTCCGATGACTCGCGATGACGTACCCCGCACCGGCCCGGCCGACAAGGTCTCTGCGCTCGCCGAGACGGAGCAGACAATCGAGGACACCGTCGAGGAGTCGCTGGACGATATCCGCGCCGACGCTCCTGTCGATCTTCGTGTGCTCTTCGAGGAGCAGGCTCTGCCCTTTATTGACCAGCTCTATGCGGCTGGCTTGCGCATGACGAAGAATCCCGCCGATGCGCAGGACCTTGTGCAGGAGACGTTCGCGAAGGCTTTCGGAGCGTTCCGCCAGTTCCAGCAGGGCACGAATCTTAAGGCGTGGCTCTACCGCATTCTGACGAACACTTTCATCAACTCATACCGCAAGAAGCAGCGCGAGCCGTACCAAAGCGCAATCGACGAACTCGAGGACTGGCAGCTCGGCGGAGCAGAGTCGACCACGGCGACCTCCAGTCGTTCTGCCGAGGCGGAGGCGATCGACCACCTCCCCGACACGGCGGTGAAGGAAGCCCTCCAGGCGATTCCGGAGGATTTCCGGCTCGCCGTCTACTTCGCCGATGTCGAAGGCTTTTCCTATCAGGAAATCGCAGACATTATGAAAACCCCCGTCGGGACCGTGATGAGTCGGCTGCACCGCGGTCGCCGTATGCTGCGTGAACGACTGACCGACTATGCACGCGAGCGCGGATATCGCGCCGCATTCACTTCCGGGAGCACGAAATGACCGACAGCGGTTGCACGAAGGCGAAGGCCGAACTCGAGGAGTATTTGCACAATGAACTGTGCAAGGAGGATGCCGCTGACATTCGCGATCATATTGCCGGATGCGTCGATTGCACCGACGAAGCGAAGGTCGGTGCCGTACTGACCATCGCCGTCCAGCGTGCCTGCAAGGAGACCGCGCCGGAGGACCTCCGCGTCCAGGTGCTCGACATGCTTCGCGACGAGCACGCGGCTCACGTCCCTGCGTCGGCCAGCCTGTAAATCGGGCTTTTCGGGGTAAATCCTGACCCGTCGAGGGATTCCGCTACAGCGGACGGTCTCGACGGGTCAGGGTTCCCCCCGGCGCAGCGTCAGCGAGTGAGCGCTCGTGACAGCAGGTCGGCCTGTTCGGAGGCGTGACGCTTGGCAGAGCCTGCCGCGGGAGAGGCTGCCGAGGGGCGCGAGACCACGCGGATCGGGCGACCGAGCGTCGGCGCTACGTCGAGAGCGATAAACGGCCACGCCCCCTGGTTCTCGGGCTCGTCCTGTACCCAAACCAGCTCGGCGTCTGGGTAGCGCTCGGCAATGCCGCGCAGCTCCTCCATCGGTGCCGGGTAGTACTGCTCAACCCGGACGAGCGCGATACCGTCGTCGGGCTTCTTGTCGAGTTCCGCCTTGAGGTCGTAGTGCACCTTGCCTGCGTGCAGCAGGACGCGCTTCACGGCCGACGCATCCTGGACGCGGGCGTCGTCGATCACGGGCTCGAAGCGTCCCGAGGTGAAGTCCTCGACGGGGCTCGACGCACCGCGCAGGCGGAGCATCGCCTTCGGGGTGAAGACGATGAGTGGTCGCCGCGGCCGCGAGTACGCCTGGCGGCGCAGTAGATGGAAGTAGGACGCCGGCGTCGATGGGCGCGCGACGGTCATGTTCCGCTCGGCGCACATCTGCAGGTAGCGCTCGATCCGGGCGGAGGAGTGGTCCGGGCCCTGGCCCTCGTAGCCGTGGGGGAGCAAGAGCACGAGCGATGAGCGCTGGCCCCACTTTTGCTCGGCCGACGAGATGAACTCGTCGATCACGATCTGCGCGCCATTCGCGAAGTCGCCGAACTGCGCCTCCCACAGCACCAGCGAGTCGGGACGCTCGACGGAGTAGCCGTACTCGAACGCCATCGCGGCGTACTCGGAGAGCAGGGAGTCATAGATCCAGAGCCTTGCCTGCTGCTCCGACAGGTTCATTAGCGGCAGCCACTCCTGGCCGTTCTCGCGGTCGTGCAGCACGGCATGGCGTTGGACGAAGGTGCCGCGACGGGTGTCCTGCCCGACAAGGCGGACCGGAGTGTTCTCCAGCAGGAGCGAGCCGAGCGCGAGAAGCTCGCCGAACGCCCAGTCGATCGAGCCGGACCGGCTCATCTCCTGGCGCTTCGCGAGGAGCTGCTGGAGTTTCGGATGCACCGCAAAGCCCTCGGGCGGAGTCATGAACGCGTCACCGATGCGGGTGATCACCTCGGTCTTCACTCCGGTCACGTCGGGCTCGCCCGGGTAGTCCTCGCCCCGCTGCGCATCGGGCAGCTCGAGATCGGCGATCGAACCGTCGTCGGAGATCACTGGGATCGCGCCGGTCTGCGCCGCGTGAGTTTCGGCGAAGGCACGCTCGAGGCGGTCCTGGAAGTCTTGGTGGGCGCGGTCGTACTCCTCCTCGGTGATGTCGCCGCGACCGACGAGAGCCTCGGTGTACAGCTTGCGTACCGAGCGCTTCGCCTCGATGAGGCTGTACATCAGCGGCTGCGTCATCGAGGGATCGTCTCCCTCGTTGTGCCCGCGGCGGCGGTAGCAGATGAGGTCGATGACGACGTCGCGGTGGAAGCGCTGCCGGTACTCGAACGCGATCTGGGCGACGTGAACGACGGCTTCGGGATCGTCTCCATTGACGTGGAAGATCGGCGCCTGAATGGTCTTCGCGCCGTCCGTCGAGTAAATCGAGGTGCGTGCCTCGTGTGGCGGGGTCGTGAAGCCGACCTGATTGTTGATGTTGACGTGGATCGTCCCGCCGGTGCGGTAGGCGCGCAGCTGCGACATCTGCAAGGTCTCGACGACCACGCCCTGGCCCGCCATTGCAGCATCGCCGTGCACGAGGATCGGCAGCGTCGTGAACGTGCCGATCGGCTTGCGGTCCTGCTTGGCGCGGACGATGCCCTCCAGCACTCCATTTACCGCTTCGAGGTGCGAGGGGTTCGCAGCGAGATACACCGGGATCTCTTCACCACCGGCACCGCGGAAGGTGCCCTCCGTGCCGAGGTGGTACTTCACGTCGCCGGAGCCCTGGACCGTGCGCGGATCCTGGGTGCCCTCGAACTCGCGGAAGATCTGACCGTAGGTTTTGCCGGCGATGTTGGTCAGCACGTTGAGGCGCCCGCGGTGCGCCATACCGATCGCGACCTCGTCAAGGTTCTCGTCGGCCGCGCCCTGCAGGATGGCGTCGAGGAGTGCGATCAGCGACTCCCCACCCTCAAGGGAGAAGCGCTTCTGACCGACGTATTTCGTCTGCAGGAACGTCTCGAAGGCTTCCGCCTGATTGAGCTTGCCGAGGATGCGCAGCTGCTCGTCGTGGCCGGGCTTCTCGTAACCGCGCTCAAGCTTCTGCTGCACCCACGCGCGCTGCTCCGGGTCTTGGATGTGCATGTACTCGATGCCAACAGTGCGGCAGTAGGAGTCGCGGAGGATTCCGAGAATGTCGCGCAGCTTGAGCTGGCGTTTGCCGCCGAAGCCGTCGGTGACGAACTCGCGATCGAGATCCCAGAACGTCAGGCCGTGGCTTTCGATCGCGAGGTCCGGGTGCGAGCGCTGCACATACTCGAGCGGATCGACGTCGGCCATCAGGTGGCCGCGCACGCGGAACGAGTTGATCAGTTCTTGCACTCGAGCGGTCTTGGAGACGCGCTCGGCGAGGTCGACGGCGATATCGGTCGACCAGTGGATGGGGTCGTAGGGAATTCGCAGCGCGGCGAAGATGTCCTCGTAGAAGTCGCGACCGCCGAGCAGGAGTTCGTGCACGATCTTCAGGAACTCGCCCGAGCCCGCTCCCTGGATGACGCGGTGGTCGTAGGTCGAGGTGAGGGTGATCGTCTTGCCGATGCCGAGTTCGACCAGCGTCTTCTCGGAGGAACCCTGGAACTCGGCCGGGTACTCGAGGGCACCGGCGCCGATGATGCAGCCCTGACCCTTCATCAGACGGGGCACGGAGTGGACGGTGCCGATGCCGCCAGGATTCGTCAGGGACAGTGTGGTACCCGCGAAGTCGCCGGCCACGAGCTTGTTGCCGCGGGCCCGCTTCACCAGGTCTTCGTAGGCGGACAGGTAGGCCGTGAAGGTCAGGGTGTCGGCGCGCTTGATGCTCGGGACGAGCAGGGCTCGGGTGCCATCGGGCTTCGGCATGTCGATTGCGATGCCGAGGTTCACGTGCGCCGGCGCGACGACGGCGGGCTTGCCGTCGACCTCGTCGTAGAAGACGTTCTGGCTCGGGAAGTCCTTCAGCGCACGGATCAGCGCCCAGCCGATCAGGTGCGTGAACGACACCTTGCCGCCGCGTGTGCGGCGCAGGTGGTTATTGATGACGATGCGGTTGTCGATCATCAGCTTCGCCGGGATGGTGCGCACGCTTGTGGCGGTCGGGATTGTGAGGCTGGCGTCCATGTTGGTGGCGAGGCTCTTTGCCATGCCGCGCAGCGGAGTGACGACGTCCTCGTTAGGGGTGGAGTCGTCGGTCGAGGGCTTGCCTACTGGTGCGTCGGCGGGGATCGGCTGGGCCTTCGGCTGCTTCGATGTCGTGCGCGCAGCGGGTGCAGTCTCGGACGGGGCGGTGACAGGATGGTTCACCGCGCCTCCGGCGCTCGTCGAGACGCGCTCGGCGGCAGACGCCTGCGCAGGCTGTGCATCATCCGCCGCCTTCGAGCCGGTGCGCGCGAGCTGGGCTCCGTAGCGCTCCAAGATCGGCCACCAGGACTCGTCCACGGAGGCGCGATCGGTGCTGTACTGCTCGTACAGCTCCTCCACGAGCCACTCGTTGGCTCCGAAGTCCTCCGCGCCCTGGTCTGTTCCCACTCCGGTCAACTGGCTCGACACAGCCGATCGCCCACTCTCTCCGTTGATTCGTCCTCGATCATCCGGACGGGCCCGCCGCAGCCCCCCGGCGCCTGCCACCGCGGACGAGGAGGTCATCCTCGAACCGCGGGGAGTGGTGCCCTCGCCTGGTCCCGTCCCGATCATCCAGCCTAGCCCCGATCCCCGAGGGGCTGACCGTGGGCCGCGCCGGAGTAGCGTTTCCCGTATGCATTTCTCCGGCGGATCACCCCCAGGCGACCTCACCTACTCGGACGTGTTCCTCGTCCCCGGCCGCTCGTCGGTGACGAGTCGGCTCGACGTGTCGCTCGCCCCTGGTGACGGCACGGGAGCCACCATCCCCATCATCTCGTCGAACATGAACTCGGTGACGGGACCGCGACTAGCCGCCGCTCTCGCCCGCCGCGGCGGCCTCGGAGTGTTGCCGCAGGACATGCCGCTGCAAGCTCTCGACGCCGCGATCCGCTGGGTGAAACGCCAGCCGGTGCCCTTCTCCGGAGCCCTCACCGCCGCTCCCGCGACGACCGTCGAGGAGGCGCTCGCGATCCTCCCCGCGGTCGCCGGCCACGGCTTTGTCGTGCAGGAGGCCGACGGCACGATCCTCGGCTGCGTTCCGGCGTCGCGCCTCGCGACCGCACTTCCCGATGCATCGCTGGGCGACCTGGTGCACGGTGCGACCGCATCGATCGACGCCGACGATGTTCCGACGGCCCGAGCGGCTTTCGACCTGATGGTCGCGGCCGACCTCGACTTCGCTCCAGTGCTGCATCATGGCGCGCTGGTCGGCACCCTCTCTCGCACCGGTGCGCTGCGCGCGACCATCTACGATTCGGCCCTGGACACCGCGGGGCGTCTCCGGGTCGCTGCGGCGATCGGCATCACGGGGGACGTCGAGAGCAAGGCCCGCGCGCTGGTCGCCGCCGGCGTCGATGTGCTGGTGCTCGACACGGCCCACGGCCACCAAGAGGGGATGCTTCGGGCGCTGCGGACCGTCGCGGCACTCGATCTCGGAGTACCGATCGCCGCGGGCAACATCGTGACGGCCGACGCGGTGCACGACCTTGTCGACGCGGGGGCGGACATCCTCAAGGTCGGCGTAGGACCGGGCGCGATGTGCACGACCCGGATGATGACGGCTGTCGGGCGGCCGCAGTTTTCCGCGGTCCTCGAGACGGCCGAACACGCGCACGAGCTCGGTGCCCATGTCTGGGCCGATGGCGGGGTGCGCTATCCGCGCGACGTGGCCCTCGCGCTCGCGGCGGGCGCCGCCTCCGTCATGATCGGCTCCTGGTTCGCCGGCACGATCGAGGCGCCGGGAGAGCTGCGGAGCGACGCGGCCGGCCGCGTCTACAAGGAGAGCTGGGGCATGGCGTCGGCCAAGGCAGTCGAGGAGCGCTTCGAGCGGCTCGACGCATACGAGCTGGCTCGCAAGCGCCTCTTCGCCGAGGGCATCTCCTCCTCCACCATCTACCTCGACCCGCTGCGCCCCTCTGTGGAGGATCTGCTCGACATGATCACGTCCGGCGTCCGCTCCTCCTTCACCTACGCGGGGGCGCGCAGCGTGGCCGACTTTCACGAGCGTGCGGTCGTGGGCCTCCAGTCGGCCGCGGGCTACGAGGAGGGCAAGGCTCTGCCGGTCAGCTGGTGACCGGCCCTCGCGTGGTAGAACCGAGCCCATGACCATCGTCGACAACGCCGTGTACGTCGGCGGCCACCGGATCCGCGACCCGGATTCGCTCGAGGACACCTTCGAGCTGATGCGGGACGAGCGCGGCATGGCATGGATCGGCCTCTATCGCCCAACCCGCGAGGAGGTGGAGGCGGTCGCGGAGGAGTTCGGCCTGCATCCGCTGGCGGTCGAGGATGCGCTGAGTGGGCACCAGCGGGCCAAGCTGGAGCACTACGACGACGGGCTCTTCGTCGTGCTGCGCCCCGCCCGCTACGTGGACGCGGCCGAGACAGTGGTCTTCGGCGAGCTGCACGTGTTCGTCGGCCCGGACTTCGTGGTGACCATTCGGCACGCTGACTCGCCCGACCTCGCCCGTGTGCGGCGTCGGCTCGAGGAGGACCCCGACCTGCTCGCCCGCGGACCGGAGGCGGTGCTGTACGCCATCCTCGATCAGGTCGTCGACGAGTACGCACCCGTGGTGTTCGGCGTTCAGGGCGACGTCGACGAGATCGAGGACCAGCTCTTCGGTGAGGACACGGAGGCAGGTCTGTCCGAGCGCATTTACCGGCTGTCGCGTGAAGTCATCCATTTCCAGCGCGCGGTTCAGCCGCTCACCGCGCTGCTGCAGAGCCTCCTCGAGGAGGCGACGGCCAGCGAGGCGGAGCCCGTGCCCGAGCGCGTCGAGCTGCACCGCTCGCTGCGCGACGTGCTCGACCACACCATCCGGGTGACGGAGGGTGTCGACTCGCTGCGGGCGATCCTCGACAAGGCGCTGACCGTGCACTCGACGCTCGTCTCGCGGCGGCAGACCGAGGCAGGGCTCGCGCAGAACGACGTCGTCCGCAAGATCTCGTCATGGGCGGCGATCCTGTTCGCGCCGACGCTGGTCGCGGGCATTTACGGAATGAACTTCAATGACATGCCCGAGCTGCACTGGCGCCTCGGCTACCCGTGGGCGCTCGGGCTCATGGTGCTGTTCGGCCTCGGCCTCTATGCGGCCTTCAAGCGCAAGAAGTGGCTGTGAGATCCTTTTGGAGCGCGGAGTCCCGATAGACTCGCCCGCATAATGGACGACCCTCCCTCTGCCCATCCGCGCTGTGTTGACGCCCACGAGGACCGGCCCGTCCCGTACCCCTCGTGCTCCCCTGACGTGAACGGGGGCCACGGTGGGAACTGAGTGGCTTCTCCTCGGAGTCGGTTTACTGCTGACGCTCGGTACCGGTGTGTTCGTGGCCAGCGAATTCGCACTGGTCAACCTCGATCGTGCGGACCTCGAGGCCCGGCGCGACCGTGGCGAGACGCGCCTCGGCATGACGATTGCCGCGCTGCGGGTGACCTCGACGCACCTCTCGAGCGCGCAGCTCGGCATCACGCTGACCACGCTGCTCACCGGCTACACGATGGAGCCGGCGCTTTCGACGCTCCTTCGCGGGCCGTTCAGCGGACTCGGCATCTCCGACGACGTGCTCACGCCGATCATGACCGTCGTCGCGATCGTCATCGCGACGCTGCTGTCGATGATCCTGGGCGAACTCGTTCCCAAGAACTTCGCACTGGCTCTGCCGCGTGCGACGGCGAAGCTCGTCGTGCCGCTGCAGACCGCGTTTACCACCGTCTTCCGCCCCGCGGTGGCACTCCTCAACGGCAGCGCCAACGCCCTGCTCCGACTCGTTGGCATCGAGCCGAAGGAGGAGCTTTCGGGAGCCCGCAGCGCCGAGGAGCTCTCAAGCCTCGTGCGCCACTCCGCCAGCGCTGGCCTGCTCGAGGAGGACACGGCCGACCTGCTCGGGCGAACCCTCCGCTTCTCCGCCCTGACCGCGGGTGACGTGATGACTCCGCGCCTTCGCCTGTCGACCGTCGAACGCTCGAGCACCGCGCAGGACGTGCTCGAACTCGCCCGCACGACCGGGCTCTCGCGCTTCCCAATCACCGATGACGACATCGACGACATCGTCGGAGTCGTGCATGTCAAGCAGGCGGTCGCCGTGCCGCGCGGCAAGCGTTCGGAGGTGCCGGTGACGGCTCTCCGCTCCGAGCCGCTCCGTGTCCCCGAGACAATGAAGCTCGACGTGCTACTCACTGAGCTGCGCGGCCGTAGCTTCCAGCTTGCCGTCGTCATCGACGAGTACGGCGGGACGGCCGGCGTCGCGACCCTCGAAGACCTCGTCGAGGAACTCGTAGGCGAGGTCGCAGACGAGCACGACCGCTCACGGGCCGATGTCGTGAAGCTGCCGGGGTCAACGACCTTCCCCGGCATTCTCCGGCCCGACGAGGTCCTCGACCGCGCTGGCGTGCACATCCCCGAGGACGGCCCGTACGAGACGGTTGCGGGCTTCGTTATGAGAGAACTGGGCCGCCTCCCTACCATCGGCGACGAGGTGGAGGTGGAGGGCGGATCGCTCCGCGTCGAACGCCTCGACGGACGCCGCATCGACCGCCTGCGCTTCACCCCCAACCCTGAGGCCGTCCCGGAGGGCATCCCCGACCCTCTCGCTGACGTCACCCACAGCCTCCGTGGACACAAGGAGTCCGACGATGAGTGACTGGGCCGGAATCGCCTGGCTCGTGGTGCTCCTCGCCGCGAACGCCTTCTTCGTCGGAGCGGAGTTCGCGGTCATCTCCGCGCGCCGCTCCCAGATCGAGCCCCTCGCCGAGAGCGGACGCCGCAGCGCGATCACCGCGCTCGCCGCGATGGAGCACGCGACGCTGATGCTTGCCACTACCCAGCTGGGCATCACGGTCTGCTCACTGCTGATCCTGAACGTGAGCGAGCCGGCCATTCACCACCTGCTCGAGGTGCCTCTGCACGCCGTCGGAATCCCGGACGAACTCTCGGGCACGGTCGCCTTCGTCATCACGCTGCTGATCGTGTCGTTCCTGCACGTCGTGCTCGGTGAGATGGTGCCCAAGAACATCTCGTTCTCGATGCCCGACCGCGCAGTGCTGCTTCTCGCGCCTCCGCTCGTCGCGATCGCCCGCGTGCTCCGCCCGATCATCGTGGCCCTCAATGCGATCTCGAACGGCGTGCTCAGGCTCTTCAAGGTCGAGCCCAAGGACGAGGCAAACAGCACCTTCACGCTCGAGGAGGTGCAGACGATCGTCGACCAGTCGACTCGCGAGGGCACCCTCCGGGACTCCACGGGCACCCTCCTCGCCGCGTTCGAGTTCACCGAAAAGAAGGTCCGCGACGTTGCCCTGCCGCTCGACGGTATCGTCAGCCTGCCCAGCGGAGCGACGCCCGCCGACGTCGAGCGCGCCGTCGCCAAGCACGGCTTCTCGCGCTACGTGATCCTCGGCGACGACGGCACCCCCGAGGGCTACATTCACCTCAAGGACGTCCTCGACCTCGACGGTGACACCGAAGGCGCGAAGTTCCGCCTCCCGGTGCCCACGAAGAGGATCCGCCAACTTGCCTCCATCTTCGAAGCCACCGACCTGGAGGATGCCCTCGCGATCATGCGCCGGACCGGCGCCCACCTCGCCCGAGCCTTCGACGAGCAAGGACGGGCGACGGGCGTGCTGTTCCTCGAGGACATCATTGAGGAGCTTGTCGGCGAAGTCCACGACGCCACCCGACGCTAGGCGCGGGCCGCGGAGGGGTCGTCTGCGGCGTTGTCGTCGGGCGCGATACCGCCGGTATCGCTTCCTCCTCCGCCTTGCAGACGACCCCTCCGCGACCCGCGCCTCCACCGTTTGGTGAGGGGGTGGGCGCGGCTGCGCCGACGCTGGGGTGCGGCTGCGCCGGCACGGGGGTGGGCGCGGCTGCGCCGACGCGAAGGGGGTGCGGCTGCGCCGGCACGGGGGAGCAAGGGGGGAGAGGGGGAGAGGGGGAGAGGGGGGGTGGCGGTCGTAGGGTGGCGGGGTGATGGGTGGAGTGGAGTTGGTGGGGGCGGCGGAGGCGGCGCGGAGCATTCGTGTGCCGCGGGAGGACGACGACAAGTATGCGCGGGGGGTGCTCGGCGTGGCCACGGGGTCGACGCGGTACCCGGGCGCGGCCGTGCTCGGCGTGGAGGCGGCGGTGCGGGCGGGGGTCGGGATGGTCCGCTACCTCGGTCCGGAGAAACCGTCTGGCCTGGTGCTCGCCCGACGGCCGGAGGTCGTGACGTCCGAGGGGCGGGTGCAGGCGTGGCTCCTTGGGTCCGGGACGAGTGTCGATGACCGTGATGACGACCAGCGGCGTACGCTGCTCGACCAATTACACTCGGGAGTGCCCGCGGTGCTCGACGCGGGGGCTCTTGACCTGGCCGGCGAGATCGCCGGCGCGGTCGTCGTCACTCCGCACTACCGCGAGCTGGCGGGCATGCTTAACCGCGCGGGAGTCGATGTCGATGCCTCCGCGATCGCCGCCCAGCCGGGGGAATGGGCGCGGCGGGCCGCTGACCGCTTTGGCGTCTGCGTGCTGCTGAAGGGCAACACGACACACATTGTCGCGGGAGGCGTCTCCCTCGCGGTCGCGGGCTCGACGCCCTGGCTGGCGACGGCCGGCAGCGGTGATGTACTCGGCGGAATCCTCGGCGCCCTGCTCGCGGGCCGTGCGGCCGACGCGGAGGCTACTGACGCCGACTTGACTCCGGAGGACCTCGCTCCGGTCGCCGCTGCGGCTGCGGTCTTGCATGCGGAGGCGGGACGGGCCGCGTCGCAGGGTGGTCCGATCGCCGCCCTCGACATCGCGGAGCATCTCCCCGGAGTCATCGCGCGGATTCTGCACAGCTGCTCACAGCCACTGCTCAGCTGAACGGCTGAACCGGAGTGTCCGCAGCGCCGTTGTCCAGGAAGTAGCGCCACCCGCGAGCCGGCTCCCCGGTTGTGCAGTGTCGTTTCATCGAGTGCTCGAAGAGTGCGCCCCTACTGTCGGATCCGCCGCGTCCGCCCCGAACCAGGAGTACAGACATGACTGTGACGATCACAACACCCGCCCGTTACGCCCTGACCCTTCTCGCCGGAGCAGGAACGCTGGCGACATTGGCCGCCTGTTCGAGCACGACCACCGGCGCCTCGACGGACGCGACGACCGCACCGAGCACCGCTTCCAGTCCGGCGACGGGTGCCGCCGCGAGCGGCAGCACTGTCAAGGACGGCACCTACCAGGCCGAAGGGTCCTACACCTCGCCCGGCGGCAACGAAAAGGTCGGCGTCTCGCTGACCCTTGCCGACGGGGTTGTCACGGCGGTCACCGTCACCCCCGAGTCCGAGAACCCGACCGGGCAGCAGTACCAGGAGCGCTTCGCAAGCGGCATCTCGGGAGAGGTCGTGGGCAAGCAGCTCGACGAGCTGAAAGTGTCGAAGGTCTCCGGCTCTTCACTCACCTCCGGCGGGTTCAACGACGCCGTCACGACGATCAAGGCCGATGCCACGGCGTGATGCCTCGTTCGCTCTCGAGCACGCCTGGCGGTTCGACGCGATAGGGACCGTCTGGCAGATCGACACGGCCGAACCGCTCGGCGACGCGCGGCGCTCAGCTGTGTCGGCCCGTATAGAGGACTACGACCGTACATGGTCGCGTTTCCGCGAGGACTCCACGGTCTCGCTCCTACGCTCGGGAGGCGCGCACGTTTTCCCGGCCGAGGCCGGTGAACTCTTCGCCCTTTACGACGCGCTCGACGAGCTGACCGGGGGAGGCATCACTCCGTTCGTCGGAGGCGCGCTCGAGCAGCTCGGCTACGACCCCGCCTACAGCCTCGTCCCCCGAGGGCCCGCCGCTCCCGCCCCGTCCTGGAGCGCGGCCCGCGGTGGCGAACCGGATGAACTCCGCGTCGAAGCGGGCACGGTGCTCGATGTCGGCGCCGCAGGCAAGGGGCAGCTCGTCGATCTCGTGCTTGCCGAACTCGCGGCGACAGGAGTCGAGCACGCCCTCGTCGACGCGAGCGGCGACATGCGCGGAGTTGGCGCGGGTGAGTACCGGGTCGGGCTCGAACACCCGTGGAATCCCGCCCTCGCCCTGGGTGTGGCGGTCCCCGGCGAGCGCGCGCTGTGCGGCTCTGCGAGTAACCGCCGGGCCTGGGGGGACGGGCTGCACCACGTCCTCGACGGTCGCACGGGGATGCCCGTCGAGACGATCGTGGCGACGTGGGCCGTCGCCGAGAGTGCCCTGCTCGCCGATGCCCTCGCGACGGCGTTGTTCGTCTGCCCACCCGAGACCCTCGCCGAACGCTTCGACTTCGACTTCGTCCGCGTCCGCAGCGACGGCACCCTCCACTACTCATCCTCCTTCCCCGGAGAGGTCTTCCGATGATCGGCACCCTCGACCGCGCCCTCGGGCGCGTCACCACTTATCGACTGGTCTGGATGACGCTCGCCGCGCTCCTGATCGTCACCATCGGCTACGCCGCCGCGGGACTCGTGTCTTCGACGCCGCTCGAGATCGTCGCCAGCAGCGCGGTCGCGGTCGGCTCGACCGCCCTCGTCAGCGCTGGGCTCGCACGGATCTTCCGCAGGCGCGCGCACCTCGAATCCTCGCTCGTGACGGGCCTTCTCATCGCGTGCCTGCTCTTCCCCACGGCGGATCCCAGCGGGCTCGCCATCATCGCCCTGGTCGGCGCTATCGCTGCCGCCTCGAAGTACGTCCTCGCCTGGCGCGGGCGCCACCTCTTCAATCCGGCAGCCATCGCCGTGCTGATTATTGGCGTCACTGGCTTGAACGCCGGTGCCTGGTGGATTGCGAGCGGCGTGATCTGGCCCTGGGTGGTGCTCGGGTCCCTTCTTGTCGTGGCACGGGTGCGCCGATGGGCGGTCTTCGCCGTCTTCGTGCTCGTCGCGGGCGGAGTCTCGGTTCAGCAGGCGGTGCAGCACGGCCAGGACCCGGGACCGGCTCTCGCGCAGGTCGTCACGACCTACCCCCTCGTGTTCGCCGGTGCGTTCATGCTGACTGAACCGCTGACGCTGGCGCCGCGGCGCTCGCAGCAAGTGATTGTCGCCGTCGTCGCTGCGCTGCTGGCCAGTGTCCCGTTCCGATTCGGCGTCTTCTCCGCTACTCCCGAACTCGGCCTCGTGGTCGGCAACGCGCTCGCGTTCGTCTTCGCCTTCCGTCAGCGCCGACATCTCGCGCTCGAACTGACCGCGACCAGGACCCTGGCCCCCGGTATTGCGGAGTATCGATTCCGGACGCGTTCACCGCTGCATTTCGAGGCGGGGCAGTGGCTCGAGTTCGATCTGCCGCACCGCGCTGATCGACGGGGGAGCAGGCGAACCTTCTCCGTCTCCTCCGCGCCCGGTGACAACGAGATCACGATCGCCCTGCGGATGCCGGAGCGCGCGAGCAGCTTCAAGCGCGCTCTCGCCGCGCTCGAGCCCGGTGGCACAATCCGTGCGACGAGTGTCGGTGGCGACTTCGTGCTCCCGGCCGACCCCTCCGTGCCCCTTTTGCTCGTCGCAGGCGGGATTGGCATTACTCCGTTCGCCAGTCATCTGCGTTCCCTTGCCAACGGCCAGGGGCGGGACGTGGTGGTCGTGGTGGCCGCGCCGAGTCTCGAGCATGTCGCCTACCGCGATCTGCTGCAGGAGTCGGGCGCACGCGTCGTCCTCTTTGCTTCGGAGGCGCCTACAAAGCTGCCGACGGGCTGGTCGCACGTGTCGGGGCGGCTCACCGGCGCACTACTGGCGGACGCAGTACCGGATGCCGGTCGACGCGTCGGCTACGTCTCGGGATCGCCGTCCTTCGTCGATTCCGTTCGCGGAGCCCTCCGCAACGCGGGTGCGAAGCGGATCCGCACCGATGCCTTCGCCGGGTACTGACGCTCTCACGGGGTACTGACGGTTAGTGTGATTCCGGCGCTCCCGTCGGGGACTGACGCCCGCTCGGGGTACAGGCTCCAGCATTCTGACCGGCTGGCCGTCTACACTGTCGCGGTGCCGTCCTCCCCTTCCCGCGCGTTCTCCCGCCCCCTCGCCTGGCTGCGTGAGAACCGCGACTCCGTTGGAGTCCTCTGGGGCGGATTCGCGCTCGTGCACGTGCTGCTCTCACTCCTGGCGCTGTTCGCGCCGGGACTCCCTCTGGGCGACGTCAGCATCCACTACAAAGGATGGATGCAAGCGGCCGTCGAGGGAGGCGCTGTCGCGGGGATCGACACCGGCTGGGTCTACCCGATCCTGGCCTGGGGCCCGATCGCCTCCTCCTGGCTCTTCGGGGCCGACGGCTACGACCTGACGTGGCTCGTGCTCGTGGCTCTCGCCGACGCGGCGGCCTTCGCCCTCCTGCTGCGCGGACGCACGGCGGCACGTCTCGCCGCTGCGCGCTGGTGGCTCCTGTTTTTCGTCCTGCTCGGTCCCATCACGATCGGTCGAATCGACGCGTTCACGGCGCCACCCGCGATAGCGGGGATGCTCTGGGCCTCCACACGGCCGGGCGTCGCCGCGTTCCTGCTCACCATCGGCACCTGGATCAAGGTCTGGCCGGCCGCGATCCTCGCCGCCGCCGTACTGGTTCTTCGCGGTCGCGTCCGGATGGTGCTCGTCCCCGCCGTCACGTCCGTCCTGATCGTGCTCGGAGTCGTGCTGATCGGAGGCGGCGACCAGGTCTTCAGCTTCGTCACCGACCAGACCGACCGGGGGCTCCAGATCGAGGCGGTCGTCAGCACGCCGTGGATGTGGCTGTCGGTCGTTCCCGGCACGGGCAGTTACGTCTACTACGCGGCCGATATCAACACCTTCGAGATGCACGGGCCCGGCACAGAGTGGGCGGCGAGCCTCATGACCCCGCTGCTCGCACTGGCGATGCTCGGCGTGGCGCTGCTCGGTCTGCGAGCCCTCGCGCGCAAGGCGGAGCCCACATGGCTCTTCCCACTGCTCGCCCTGACCTTCGTCGTCGTGTTCATCGACACGAACAAGGTGCTGTCTCCGCAGTACATCGTCTGGCTGGCCCCGCCGGTGATCGCGGGCCTCATCGCGTGCCGCGATGGTTCCTTCGACCGTCCCGCTGCGCTGACCCTCGTGACGGCGGCGCTGACTCAGGTCATCTACCCCTACCTGTACCTCCTCCTTCTCTGGTCGCAGTGGTGGATGGTCCTCGTGCTCACCGCGCGCAACGCGCTGCTGGTGGTGCTCCTCGGCTGGCTCGTGCGCGAACTCTGGCGGGCAGGCTCGCCTCGGGCTCTGGAGCGCGAAGCCAGCCTGCCTGCGGTGGCTCTCGCCGCGCACTCGGCCTGAGAACCAGGGCCTCGTAGGCTCGCAGTGCGCAACCGAGACGCGGCTGCGTTGAGGGAGGCTCTCATGCTCGTTGCTTTCTCCGTCGCTCCGTCCGGGGGTGAGGCGCCCGACGCCTCCGTGCACGACGCCGTCGCCGCCGCCGTCCGCATCGTTCGCGAGAGCGGGCTCGCGCACCGCACCACGTCCATGTTTACCGAGATCGAGGGCGAGTGGGACGACGTCTTCGACGTGGTGAAGCGGGCGACAGAGGCCGTCGGCGCCTATGGCACGCGTGTCTCGCTGGTGCTGAAGGCCGACATCCGACCCGGCTACTCGGGCGAGATAGACGGGAAGCTCGAGCGGTTGAACCGGGCGCTGGAGGAGTAGCGGCGCTCGCGGAAACCTCTCTTCCGCATGGGTGCTCGAATCGATTCGACATTGCGCCGATCCTCGGTACCCTTGGCCCGTGACACTCACCCCAGCCCGCACCCGACTCGCCCTACTCGCCCTCGCGATGGGCGGATTCGGCATCGGCTGTACCGAGTTCGTTGCGATGGGACTTCTGCCGCAGCTGGCTGCCGACCTTCTGCCCGACGTCTACGCCGAGAGTTCGGAGCGGGCCATGTCGCAGGCCGGGATGCTGATCTCGGCTTACGCGCTCGGCGTGGTCGTCGGCGCTCCGACGATTGCAGCCGCAGCGGCGCGCTGGCCGCGCAAGCGGCTCCTCCTGACGCTGCTGGTCGCCTTCCCTGTGGGCACGATCGGGTCAGCGCTGCTGCCGACCTTTTCACTCGTCCTTGTGGCGCGATTCGTCGCAGCGTTGCCGCACGGCGCCTACTTCGGCATTGCCTCCCTCGTCGCCGCGGATCTGATGGGGCCGGGTAAGCGCGGGAAGGGTGTGGCGTTCGTCCTCTCGGGCCTCACCATCGCCAATGTGGTCGGCGTGCCGGCGATCACGTGGGTCGGTCAGGTGGCGGGCTGGCGCAGTGCCTACGCGGTGGTCGCCGCGCTCTTCGCGCTGACGGTCGTCGCCGTGCAGGTGCTCGTTCCACACCAGCCGGGAAACCCGGCCGCGACGATGCGCAACGAGCTCCGGGCCTTTGGCCGACTTCAAGTGTGGATGACCCTGCTGGTCGGTGCGATCGGATTCGGCGGTCTCTTCGCGATGTACACCTACATCTCCCCGCTCTCGACCGAAGTGACCGGGTTGCCGCTAAGCGCGGTCCCGTGGATCCTGGTCGTGATCGGCCTGGGGATGACCGTCGGCAACCTCGTGGGCGGGTGGGCGGCCGACCGGAACGTGCGGCGCGCGCTAGTCGTCTTCTTCGTGGGAGTCGGCGTCTCGCTGATGGGACTCGCGCTCACCGCATCGACGCTCGCGGGACTCATCACCTTCACCTTCCTCGCCGCGGCATTCTCGGCAGCGGCATCTCCTGCGATCCAGACCAGGTTGATGGATGTTGCACGCGAGAGCCAGACCATCGCCGCCGCACTGAATCACTCCGCCCTCAACATCGGCAATTCGATCGGAGCCGCCCTCGGAGGCGTCACGATCGCAGCGAGTCTGGGCTACCTCTCGCCCATCTGGGTCGGAGTGGGCCTGACAGCTGCCGGCGTCATCCTTACTCTCGCCAGCATCGGGATCGACCGCGCTCGCGGCACTCTGTACCCGGTGTACCGCGAATCGACGGAACCCGGCGCGCGCGAGATCCCGATCACCGTGGCGTAGCGCCGCCACACAGCTCCGACTGCGACGCGGTCAACGGGTCGGGTCCGCGCTCTGGAAGACTCGCGTCATGCGCGCCGTCAGATACGTGGATTTCGAAGCTCCTCCCGAGATCGTCGAGGTCCCCGATCCGGTCTGCCCACGTGACGGGGTCGTGGTTCGCGTGGCCGCGACCGGGGTTTGCCGGAGCGACTGGCACGCCTGGAAGGGGCACGACGACTCCGTCGTGCCTCCGCAGATCTCGGGTCACGAGTTCGCCGGGACCGTCGCCGAGGTCGGCGCGGAAGTGGTGAATTTCGCCGTCGGCGACCGGGTCACGGCGCCTTTCGTGTTCGCGTGCGGCGACTGTGACCAGTGCCATGAAGGAGCGACGCAGGTCTGCCTTCGCCAGCAGCAGCCGGGGTTCACGCTCGACGGATCACACGCCGAGGCGCTGGTCGTCCCCCGCGCCGACCTGAACCTGGTGGCCCTCCCCGACGCCGTCGGCTTCGTTGAGGCCGCCGGGCTCGGCTGCCGCTTCGGGACGGCCTACCACGCGGTGCACGCCCGGGGTCGCGTTGCCCGTGGCGAGTGGGTCGCCGTCTTCGGTTGCGGAGGAGTGGGCTTATCGGCAGTGCTTGTCGCACTGGCAGCGGGAGCGCGGGTCATCGCCACCGACGTCTCCGCTCGGGCACTCGAGGTGGTCGCGGCGCTCGGTGCGGTCACTGTCGTGGCCGGTGACGGCGCCGTCGAAGCGATTCTGACGGCGACCGGCGGCGGAGTCCACCTCGGGATCGACGCTGTCGGGAGCAGGGCCACGGCGGAGGCGTCGATCGCTGTCCTGCGGCCACGCGGGCGGCATGTCCAGGTGGGTCTTCTGCTTGACGCGGAGGCTGCGCCCGCGATCCCGCTCGGCCGGGTCATCGCCCAAGAACTCGAGCTGCTGGGTAGCCACGGGATTGCTCGCAGCGAGTACGCGGCTCTGCTCGGCGAGATCGTCGCGGGACGACTACGCCTCGGCGACTCCGTAGGGCGTGTCATCCCCTTCGAGGACCTCCCCGCCGCCCTGGTCGCGATGGACGGCCCATCCGCTTCGGCCGGCATGACCGTCGCGGTCGCCCCCACCCGGTCCTGACTCGCCGCGCTCCTTAGCGCCCCGCCCCCCGCTCTTCCCCATGCGTCCCCTTCGAACAGCCAACGGCGGCGCCGCCTGCCGCGCACGACAACTCAATCCGTCTCGATGAGGATTCCGTCGTGGATGGCGCGTTTGCGCAGCGCCACCTTGGTGCCCACATCGATGCCGACCACGCGGTACTTCTCGCGGATGCGTTTGAGGTATGACTTCGCGGTCTCCTCCGAGATGCCGAGTTCGAAGGCGACGGACTTCACGGGCTCGCCGCCCCCGTAGAGGGCCATGACGCGGCGCTCCTGAGCGCTCAGCTTCGGGGCACCGTCCGAGTCGCCGGTCGACAGAGCCATGTCGAGTTCGTGCGAGATGTAGGAGTGGCCGTCCTTCGCCGCGCGGATCGCCTCGACGATCATGTCGGCGTCTTCGGTCTTCACGAGGTATCCGAGGGCGCCGGAGGCCAGGGCCTCACGCACGACAGCCGGTTCGGAGTAGGTGCTCATCAGCACCGTCTTCACGCCCGTCGTCTTGAGGGTCGACAGCTTCACCGAGATCGGGATGTTGTCCTTGAGGTCGAGGTCGAGCAGCACGACATCGACCGGGAATTCGGGATGCGTGAGGAGCTCGGGCCAGGAGGCGACGGCCGCGACCAGCTGGATATCGGACGCGGCTCCGCGGATCCACTCGGTTAATGCACCAAGGAGCATCTTGTGGTCGTCGACGACCGCGAGGGTGATCTTTGAGTCAGGGGTGTGGGTCATCGGTGTCCTTCGGTCGGCTGTCGTCTGCGGGATCTCGGCCACTCACCGGTCGGCAGGATTCTCGACAAGGCAGTCGATCTCGATCCATAGCTCTCCATCCCGCGAGGTGTCGCGGAAGACGCCGACCTGAGCGATAGCTTCCCACGTCGCAGGATCGACTCCGCGCAAAGGCGCGCCCGAGGAGCGGAGGGTGATGGGGACCAGCAGGTGGCGTCCGGCCGCATCGCTGCCCGTCGCGCGTGCTCTGCCGGCCTCGACTTGCAGTTCCACGGCGAGGCCGGTGGCGCTATCGGCGATGAGCCACACCGCCGAGAGGAGGCCATCGCGCTGGCGATGGTTCAACAGGCCGGCGCTTCCGTCGGGATCGTCCAGGTCGACGAGGGGCGCGAGCAGTTCGGACTCGAGAATCGCGTGGTGCAGCCAGGTTTCGTGGCGCCTGTCAATCAGGTGCAGGCGGAGTTGCGTGGCGAGGGACGCCGCTTGGGCTGCACGTTGTGTATCGAGTGGCAGGTCGATGGAGCCGTCACCGACGTCGGTGAGGAGACGCTCGGCGGCAAGATCGAGGCGGGCCAGCTCCTCGGAGGCGAGCATTCCCACTGCGTAGCGCGGCCCGAGAGTGGTGCTCTGCACAAGGGCGCGATCGATCTCGAGTTGCACCATCCGACGGAAGCCGCGCATCGTCACCACCACGACGACGGCGGGAGCGATAGTGACCACGAGCGCGCCGATCCGAACCGAGAGGATGTCCGCCTCTCCGGAGCCCATTGTGCAAAAAGCGATCACCTCGGCGCCCGCGACGAGGATCCCGACGGTGAGAATCTCGAAACCGCGCCGATGCACGATGAGGGCGGAGTGCGCGACGACCGCGGCCACGGTGGCGGTGGGGACGGTGCGGGCGGAGTCGGATCCGGTGATCGCGAGCAGGTCGAGCGCAACGGCCGTCGCGGCGAGGAGGAGAAAGCCCACGTACACGCCGGTCGGCAGGCGTCGTCCCGGCAGGTGCACGACGGCGATGGTCGTGGCGAAGGCGAGGAGCACGAGAATCCAGGCGACGACGGTCAGACCGGGCTGGGTGTATCGGCTCGATGTCGCGAGGAAGATCAGCAGCTCGTAGGCCATGATGGCCGCCGCGATCCCGTTCAGTCCGCTGCCGAGATAGTTGGTGCCGAGCCCCTCCTGCCGACGGCGCAACGATCGGGCGGCCCGTGAGAGACGACCCGGCGCGGCGGTACCCCCCGTGAGCAAAGGGGCGGAGGAGTCCGGCAGCGCGTCGCTCACTTGGGCACCTCGAGTACCACTGTCGTTCCCGAACCGGCGGAGCTGAACAGTCGTGTCCGACCGCCCACATCGCCGAGCCGAGCGACGACCGACTCCCTGAAGCCGAGCTTTGAGGCTGGCACTGTGGTGACGTCGAAGCCCGACCCGGCGTCGGTGACCATCGCGCGCACGGTCGTCTCGTCCTCCGTGATGGTGACGTCGGCGGTGGAGACGCCCGAGTGCCGGCGCACGTTCTCGAGGCATTCGGCCAAGGCGAGCACGAAAGAGTCGAGTGCCACGCCGGAGAGCGCCACCTGGCCGGATCCGTGCCAGATCACCTCGAGGCCCATCCTGCCGAAGCGGCTGCGGACGGTCTCGAGCGTATTGGCCGCGGGCGCGGTCGTGACGCTCGTGAGCCGGTAGGAGCCGGAGGCGCTCGGAGTCGGGGTAGCGCCGAGCCGAAGCTGGCGCAGGAGTTGCGCATCTTGAGCGGCCTGCTGGCGGAGCGCTTCGCTCGAGACGCCGAAGCCGGAATGCGCCAGGAGAGTGAGCGTCGCGAGCACGGTGTCGTGCAGGAGTCGGGCGCCCTGCCGCCGCCGCGCCTCCATCTCGCTGGCCTGTCGCTCGACGCGGTGAGCATTGCCGATGCTGTCGATCCGGCGAATGACGCGGGGGACGGCTGTGCTGATCCAGAGGGCGAAGCCGCTCAGGGTGCCCCACGGTAGAAGGCTCTGCAGGACGACGGTGGGAATCGTTGTGCCGCTCGAGGCGAGGACCGAGGGGATGATGCTCAGGATCAGCACGGGCAGCAGGAGGGCGAGGCGGCGCAGAGAGGTCGTCACGACCATGGCGATGCTGGCGGTCACGGCGTTTGCCGTGTTGACCAGCACGAACCCGTCAAAACCGCTCTCGGGCGTGATGCCCACAGCGAGACCCGCCCCCAGCAGGAGTCCACCGACGGCTACGGCGATGAGGCTGCTCGGGCGGCCGGTGCGGGCGAGTTCGATATGCGCGGCGACCAGACCCAGGAGCAGCAGCACGGCGAACGGGACAGCGGCGGGCCGCAGTGTGCCGGGCACGAGCGCCATCGTGAGCGCGGCGACGTCGATGATCACGCCGATCCCGCATGCGGAGTGACGCAGGAGTCGGTCGCGCTCGCGTGCGCTGCGGATCATCGGCACGCTGTGGACTCCCTCCGGTCATCGACGCGGGGTTGACCCCCCGGTCTCACGATAGCCACTGGCCGGATGCGAAGGATCTGAAGTGGCAGCTCCGGCGCGTCAGCTTCAGCGACCGGCGCTGTTGTCGGGAGACGCGAGCAGGCGGGCGAGGTGGGCCCCGACAGCGTCGTCCTCGATCAGGAACCCGTCGTGCCCGAAGGTCGAGGCGATTACAGCGACGGTGCCGTCGTCGAGGGCGCCGGGGGCGTGCGCGGCGATGATCCGCTGGCCCGCGACGGGGAACAGGCGATCGCTGTCGATCCCGAGCACGAGCGTGGGACTGGTGATGCGGCGCAGCGCCTCCGCCTCACCGCCGCGCCCGCGACCGACATCGTGCGAGTTCATCGCCTCGACGAGTGTGATGTAGCTGTTCGCGTCGAAGCGGCGGGTGAACTTGTTGCCGTGGAAGTCGAGGTACGACTCCACGGCGAATCGGCCGCCACCGCCAAGAGGGCTGAGCCCCGACTGCCAGCTGCGCTCGAAACGGTCGTTGAGTTCCGAGGGGCTGCGGTAGTTCACCAGCGCCATCCGCCGGGCCAGGGCCAGGCCGTGGTAGGGGCCCTTCCCGTCGCCGGCGTCGTAGTAGGCGCCGCCCGCGAAGGCAGCATCGTTGCGGATCGCCTCAAGCTGCACGAAATTCAGAGCGATTTGGTCAGCGGTGGCGCGCGGCGGGGCGGCGAGCACGGCGAGGCGAGCGACACGCTCCGGATAGTCGATCCCCCATTCGAGCGCCTGCATCCCGCCCATCGACCCGCCGACGACGGTGTGCCAGCGCTCGATGCCGAGGAGGTCGCTGAACAGCACCTGCGCTCGGACCTGATCGCGGATGCTCGTGTAGGGGAATCGGGCTCCCCACTCGTGCCGGTCTGGGGCGAGGGAAGCCGGACCGGTCGACCCCTGGCAGCCGCCGAGCATGTTTGGGGCGACGACGAACCAGCGGTCGGTATCGAGGACGCGGCCTGGTCCGACGAGGCCCGACCACCAGCCGTCGGTCGCGTGGCCGGGATCATCGCGGCCGATGAGGTGCGAGTCTCCGGTCAGGGCGTGCAGGACCAGGACGGCATTGTCGCGTTCGGGCGCGAGTGTGCCCCAACTCTCGTAGGCGATCCGCACATGGGGGAGGTGCCCGCCGGCCTCGAAGTCAAACGGTCCAAGGTCGGCGAAGCGTCGGCCGCCCGGGTGGTCGCCGTCGCGCCAGGCGCCGGTGGCGGGGGGCTTCCCCAGCATCGAGCGGAGCTGGCGCTCGGTGACGAACGCCGAGGGGACAGTGTCTTCGAGTGTCTGCTGCCAGTCCATAGCGGTGTCCATCGTGGCAGAGCACGGCGGAGCGTCCTTTCTCGTGGCGGCCGGGTGGGCCGCCCGCATTGCACGAGATCCCACCGAACGGACGAGATTCCACGCAGTGGCAGGCAACCTCGTCCGGCCCTGGGGATCTCGCGACATTTCGCGAGACGGCTGGTAGGGGTTAGGCGTTCGCGCGGGAGGTTTCGACGAACGTATGTGCGGCGCGGAGGGCCTGGTCGAGGTCGGCACGCAGGTCGTCGATGTTCTCGAGGCCGACCGACAGGCGCACCAGACCGGGGGTGACGCCGGCGGTCAGCTGCTGCTCGGGCGAGAGCTGCGAGTGCGTGGTCGACGCGGGGTGGATGACCAGCGAGCGCACGTCTCCGATGTTCGCGAGATGGGAGAACAGCGTGAGCGAGTCGACGAAGGCGCGCCCGGCATCCACTCCGCCCGTGAGTTCGAACGAGAGGACCGCGCCAACCCCCTTCGGGGCGTAATGGTTCGCCGCCGCGTACCAGGGCGAGGTCGGTAGGCCGGAATAGTTGACCGACGCGATGTCGGAGTGGTTCTCGAGATACTCCGCGATCTCCTGCGCGTTCTGCACGTGGCGCTCGATCCGCAGTGAGAGGGTCTCGATGCCCTGGATGAGCTGCCAGGCGCTCGCCGGAGCGATGGAGGCGCCAAGATCACGCAGCAGTTGCACGCGGGCCTTGACGATGTAGGCGAGGGAGTCGCCGACCGCTGCGGTGTAAACAGCGCCGTGGTAGGACTCATCCGGGGTCGTCAGGCCGGGGAAGCGCTCGGCGTTCTCGCTCCACGAGAAGCGGCCACCGTCGATGATCGCGCCGCCGATGACGGTCCCGTGCCCGCCGAGGAACTTGGTCGCGGAGTGCACGATGATGTCGGCACCGTGCTCGAACGGGCGAATCAGATACGGCGTCGCGATGGTGTTGTCGACGATCAGGGGCACGCCCGCGTCGTGCGCCACGTCGGCGACGGTGCGGATGTCGAGAATGTTGATCTTGGGGTTGCCGATGGTCTCGGCGAAGAACAGCTTCGTGTTCGGGCGGACCGCGCGGCGCCACTCCTCCCGGTCGTCCTGGTCCTCGACGAAGGTCGTCTCGATGCCCAGCTTCGCGAGGGTGTACTTGAAGAGGTTGTAGGTGCCGCCGTAGATCGAAGAGGAAGAGACGATATGGTCGCCGGCCTGCGCGAGGTTGAGCACAGCCGCCGTCTCAGCAGCCTGTCCCGAGGCAAGCAGTAGGGCGCCGGAGCCGCCCTCAAGAGCAGCGAGGCGCTCCTCCACGACCGCGTGAGTCGGGTTCTGGATGCGGGTGTAGATGTTGCCGAACTCGGCCAGCGCGAACAGGTTCTGCGCGTGTTCTGCACTGTCGAAGACGTAGGAGGTGGTCTGGTAGATCGGTGTCGCGCGGGCCCTGGTCACCGGGTCCGGTGCGGCTCCCGAGTGGATCTGCTTGGTCTCGAACTGCCACTTCTCGGAGTCGGTCATGATTCTTCCCATCGGATCATCGGGGTCGAGGACGGGGCCTTTCTCCGTCGCGATGAGCGTACGCGCGCCCCTGCACGGCGGCCAGGGTCCCCGAAACACGGGGTAATGCCGGTCAGCGTCGCTCGGGCTGCCGGTCGCGCTTTGCTCCGGTGGGGTCGGCGCGGTCCGGTCGCGGCGGTCGCGCGTCGGCGTTTGGGGCGAACAGCCAGGCTGCGCGGGGCTCGACCAGCCGGTGGAAGACGGTGCGCGTCCAGCCCAGCGAGAGGGCGATTGAGACGGCGATACAGAACAGGATCATCAGCACCAGCGCGAGCGTGCTCTCCGTCCGGGACAGGAGCCCCGACTCCCGCAGCGGATAGAGGACGAAGCTGTGCAAGAGGTAGACGTACATCGTCGACTGGCCCCACGCAGTGAGCGGCGTACGTCGGCGCGGAACGAGGGCGAACAGCGCCAGCGAGAGGACCACGGCGGCCACCATCAGCGCCAGGCGCACCAGGCCGGCCCACCACTGCGTCTCGCCGAGAGCGTCGTAGGGGCGGTCGTAAAAGAACCAGAACCGCAGGTCGACCGCGCGGAACGCCTCAATGTTGACCGTCATCACGACCGTCGCCACCGCGAAGAGGAGGACCGCGGCGACCCGGGCTCCCAGTACTCGCGCGGACGGTTGTGCCAGCCACCACTCGACGACGGAGCGGCCGCCCGGTGCGAATCCGCGCAGCCGCCAGCCGAAGACGAAGAACGGCAGGATCCCGATCGCGCGCGCGAGAGAGAAGGTCGAGTCGATGTTGTCGTAGTAGCTGACCCCGACCGCGAGCATCACGCTGATCAGCAGCGGCCAGCGCAGCAGCGTCAGATAGGGGAGGACCAGGCGGAAGATGCCCAGAGCGAGCAGGAACCACAGCGTCCAGCTCGGCGTGGTCGGGTTGAACTCCTGCTTGCCCTCGACCAGGAACTGTACGAGCGTCCAGATCGTCTCCATGATCAGGTAGGGCAGCAGGATGTCCGTGAGAACCCGGCGCATCGCCCGTGCACTCGGCGCCCCACTCTTGGAGAAGTAGCCCGAGATGATCGCGAACGCCGGCATGTGGAAGGCGTAGATCGTCAAGTAGACGATGAGCGAGGTGTCCGAATGGGCCGTCAGCCGCTGGATCCCGTGGCCGATCACGACGAGAGTCACGCAGAGAAAGCGCGCGTTGTCCCAGAGGGGCACGCGGCGCTGGGGAGCAACGGCTGTCCCGGCGGTCGCGGGGGCCGGGTCGGCGGGCGGCACGCGGCCAGACTAGCGTTGGGCTGCGACGACGGGGTCGAGGGTGTCCAAGGCTTGACGGAAGGGAACGGGCGTGGGTCGACGCGTTGTGGTGACAGGAGCGAGTTCGGGGATCGGAGCGGCGACGGTCCGCTTGTTCCGAGAGCACGGCTGGGAGGTCGTCGCTGTCGCGCGCCGGCGCGACCGTCTGGAGGCGCTCGCCGCCGAGACGGGCGCCGAGTTCTTCGTCGCCGACCTCACCGACGCCGCCCAGGTCGACGCGATGCGCGACCATCTCGCCGCGTCAGGGCCTGTGCACGCCCTGGTGAACAACGCGGGCGCCGCGCTCGGACTCGATCCGATCGAGACGTCGGACCCCGAGGACTGGCGCCGCATGTTCGAGATCAACGTGCTCGCGGTCAAGCTGGTGATCAGCGCGCTGCTCCCGCTGCTGCGTGCGGGGATCGAGGGGAGCGGCTCCTCCGCCGACATCGTGACCGTCACCTCGATCGCCGGGCACACCTCCTACGAGGGCGGAGGCGGCTACAACGCCTCCAAGTTCGCCGCGCACGCGCTCGTCGGCGTGCTACGGCTGGAGCTGGCCGGGGAGCCGATCCGCGTGATCGAGATCGCTCCCGGGATGGTCGCCACCGATGAGTTCGCGCTGCTGCGCTTCCGCGGCGACCGCGAACTCGCCGACGCCGTCTACGCGGGTGTCACCGATCCCCTCGTCGCCGAGGACGTCGCCGCCGCGATCGTCTCCGCCGTCGAGTTGCCCGCCCACGTCAACCTCGACCTGGTGACCATCAAGCCGGTCGCTCAGGCGGCCGCGCACAAGGTGGCGCGGGCGCCTCTGGCACCGCGCGCCTGAGCGATGTGACGCGAAGGCCCGCGACGGCCTAGCCTGTCCCTCATGGTTTCCGACGCCGACGACTCCGCCGCCCTCCTCGCCGCCGCGGAGAAGGAGGTGCTCGGCTGGCTCGAATTCGGTGATGCAGCACGCCACTTGGCCGACGACGTCGTGGCGTCCGGCTACCGCCCGGAGCTGGTCGTCGCCATCGCCCGCGGCGGACTCTTGCTCGCGGGCGCCGTGGCCTATGCGCTCGGCATTAAGAGCTGCGGGGCCCTGAACGTCGAGTTCTACACCGGCGTCGAGGCGCGTCTGGCGGAGCCCGTCGTGCTGCCGACGCTGCTTGACGAGGCGTCGGTCCGCGGCAAGCGCATCCTCCTGGTCGACGACGTCTCCGACTCCGGCCACACCCTCGCCCTCTCGGTGACGCTACTTCGCGCGATGGGCGCCGAGGTGCGCACCGTCACCCTCTATACGAAGCCGCGGACGGTTCTCGAGCCTGACTTCTTTTGGCGCCGCACTCCGCGCTGGATCGTCTTCCCCTGGTCGGCTCTGCCCCCGGTGGACGGAGCCCTTGCCGAGGACGACCGATGAGCGTCCACCTGATCGGCGGCGGAGGCGGCGCCGAGCACGACCAGCAGTTGTACGGAGCCTTCCTGGCGGAGGCGCGTGCTCGTGCGGTCAACGCCGGCCGCATCGAGGGCCCCCGCATCGCGATCGTCGTCGTGCACGACGGCCTCGGCCTCGAGGCGTACTCCACCTATTCTGCGCTGCTCGCCTCGGTCGGGGCGCTGGAGCCGTGTGCCGTCATGAAGCCGGAGGGCGGGCGAATCGATCCCTCGGTGTTCGACGGCGTCGACGGGATCTTCGTCGGTGGCGGTCTCACTCCTGCCTATCGCGACGCCCTCGAAGCCTGCTTCCCCCGCTTGCGCGACCTCGTTTCCTCCGGCGTTCCCTACGCGGGCTACTCCGCAGGAGCGGCTGTCGCGGCAGACCGGGCGATCGTCGGCGGCCATCGCATCGGCGGCGTCGATGTCGCTCCGGAGGCGGTGGCTGAGGAACTGGACGAGGTGACAGTGCGTGAGGGTATCGGCCTGGTCGACGTCTCGATCGATGTGCACGCTGCCCAATGGGGCACGCTCGGGCGTCTCGTGGCTGCCGTCGAGGCCGGACTGGTCGACGGCGGAGTCGCGCTTGACGAGTCGACCGTGCTCATCGTCGGGACAGGCGCCCTCCGCGTCGGCGGCGCCGGGTCGGCCTGGCGCGTGAGCGGGAGCGACGCGGGAGTGGTCGTCGCCACTCTCGCGGCGAGCTGACCCGTGGACCTCACGCAACTCGCCGCCGCCGGCTTCATTGATGAGGGCTGGGCGCGCGCACTCGCTCCCGTCGGCCCCGACATCGCGGCGATGGGTGACTTTCTTCGCGGCGAGGTGGCGGAAGGGCGACGGTACCTCCCCGCGGGGCGCGACGTCCTTCGCGCTTTCGCCACTCCGCTCGAGGACGTGCGCGTGCTCATCGTCGGGCAGGATCCGTACCCGACGCCCGGGCACCCCATCGGCCTCTCGTTCGCCGTCGAGCGACATGTGCGCCCGCTGCCCCGGAGTCTGCAGAACATCTACCGTGAACTTCGCGATGATCTCGGTGTCCCCGCTCCCGAGCACGGCGATCTCAGCGGCTGGACGACGAGCGGAGTCATGCTGCTTAACCGCGTCCTGACAGTAGCGCCCGGTGCTCCGGCGTCTCATCGGGGCAAAGGCTGGGAGAAAGTCACCGAGCATGCGATTCGCACCCTTGCTGCACGGGAGAGCCCTCTGGTCGCAGTCCTCTGGGGCCGAGACGCTGCGTCGCTGCGTCCTTTGCTCGGCGGCGCAGGAGTAGTCGAAAGCGCGCACCCGAGCCCCCTGTCGGCGTCGCGCGGTTTCTTCGGCTCTCGCCCGTTTAGCCGCGCGAACGAGCTGCTGATCGAGCGCGGGGCGGAGCCGGTCGACTGGAGTGCACTCGCATGAGCGGGGCAATGTCCGGGCGGTTACGCTGGCTCGGATTGACGGGCGGAGTCGACAGGGAGACACATGCTTGAGGAAGAGTACGAGAAGCGGCGCGTGCTGCCGCCGCACCTGCGGAAGGCCCTGCCGCCGGAACCAGACTTCTCATTCGAGATCCGCGAGGCCCGCGAAATCGACCTGCCGGACATCCGTGAGATTTATAACCACTATGTGCGCAACACCGTCGTCACCTTCGACGAGGACGACTCGACGCTGAGGGAGTGGCGTACCAAGTTCGCTCGCAGCAACAAGCTCGGGCACCCCTTTATCGTCGCCGTGTCGCCCTCCGGCCAGATCCTCGGCTACGCGATGGTATCGCCGTGGTCGTCTAAGCGCGCTTATCGGTTCACGGTCGAGAACTCGATCTATCTGCGTGCGGCGGCGACGGGCAAGGGGCTCGGCAAGGTGCTCATGACCGAGCTGCTGGAGCGTGCACAAGCCGTCGGCATCCGGCAGGTCATGGCCGTCATCGCCGATAGGGGCGCGGAGGCCTCGCTCGCGATGCACGCGCAGTTCGGCTTCGTCGAGGTTGGCCGCATGGGTCGCGTGGGCTTCAAGTTCGAGCGCTGGCTCAGCACGGTCCTGCTGCAAAAGACTCTCAAGTAACGCCTCGCCTTCCTCGACCGCGCTCTCGCCCTGCTTCACGAGTAGCTCGCATCGGGACTCGCCTCACCTTCTCGCCGCGCTGCCGCCTCCTGCGAATGCGCCTCATCGAGAGCGTCGAGAAGTATCCTCTCCTTACACTGGATGCCATGGAATGGCTTGTCCCGCTCATCGTCGTCGTGGTGCTCGTCGTGCTCTTCGGGGTCTACCTCTGGGCGACGTACAACTCTCTCGTGACGCTCAACGTCCGCGTCGACGAGGCGTGGAGCGACATCACCGTTCAACTCAAGCGGCGGGCCGACCTGATCCCCAACGTGATCGACTCGGTGAAGGGCTACGCCTCGCACGAGCGGCAGGTGTTCGAGTCCGTCACGCAGGCACGCGCCGAGACCCTTCAGGCACAGGGCCCCGCCGAGGCCTCGGTCGCCGAGGACCACATGCAGAAGGCGCTCAAGTCGATCTTCGCCGTGGCGGAGGCGTATCCCCAGCTTCAGGCGAGCCAGAACTTCCTTCAGTTGCAGGGTGAGCTGGTCGACACGGAGGACAAGATCCAGGCTGCCCGGCGCTTCTACAATGGCGGCGTTCGCGAGATGAACACCAAGGTGAAGGTCTTCCCGAACACGCTGTTCTCGCGTCGACTCGGCTTCTCCGAGCGTGAGTTCTTCGAGGTCGGCGATCTCGCCGCAATCTCGGAACCTCCCCGCGTGCAGTTCTAGGCGGCCCCCGTGTACAGCGCGATTGCTCGCAACAAGCGCAACACGGTGCTCATCGTCGTGCTCTTCCTAGCGATCATCGGTGGGCTCGGTGCTCTGGCGGCCACCGTGTACCGCAGCACGACCATCGTCGTTGTGGTTCTCGTCGCGGCCGCCGCCTATGCTTTCTTCCAGTACTTTTTCGCTGCGCGTCAGGCCGTCGCTTTGAGTGGCGGCGTCATGGTCGAGAAGTCTGACGAGCCTCGGTTATATCGCATCGTCGAAAACCTCTCGATCGCCACCGGAACGCCGATGCCGAAGGTCTACATCATTGATGATCCGGCACCCAACGCCTTCGCGACCGGCCGTGACCCGGAACACGCAGTCGTCGCTGCGACGACCGGGCTCCTCGCGATCATGGACGACGCAGAGCTGGAAGGCGTGATGGCTCACGAACTCGGACACGTCCGCAACTACGACATCCGCGTCTCGATGGTTGTCTTCGGTCTGGTCGTCGCGGTGGGTTTCCTCTCTGACGCTTTCTTGCGGCTAGCGTTTTTCGGAGGTCGTGGCAATAACGGCGGAGGCGGCAACCCTGCCTTGCTCATCGTCGGCCTGGTCGCGATGCTGATCGCTCCGGTCGTGGCGACCGTCGTGCAGCTCTCGATCTCGCGCCAGCGCGAATACTTAGCCGACGCGACGAGCGCTCTGACCACCCGTCACCCTGATGCGCTGGCCCGCGCCCTGCTGAAACTCGAGGCTACGGGCCGGCCGATGCTCCGCCAGAACAGCTCGATGGCGCACCTGTGGATCGCGGATCCGTCCAGGCCGGGCATTGTGGCCCGCATGTTTGCGACCCACCCGCCGATCGCAGATCGTGTGTCCCGCCTGAGCGAGATGAGCTCGCGCTTCTAGCTGCGCTGCGTCGACGGTGGGTGCATGGCCGATGTCGTCGCGTCGGATGAAAGGTTGCTTGCCGAGCGCCGGGCGACCGGATTCTCCTCCGGCCCGTTATGGTCGGGGTTTGGACATTTCGGACCGTCGTGGGTCGTTGCGGTCGATGGTTCCTTCGTCGCCGGGGAGCACGGCGCCTGCTGCCCGCTTTGCGTCGTCGTTGTCGCGGATGCTCGTCACGTCGCCCGGTTGGCAGTAGGACGTCGCTCCAACCATGTAGGAGTCGTTCGGCCCGTCGGTGGCGAAGCTGGCTCGGTGGACGGGTCCGCCGTCGGCGTAGACGGTGGGGTACCGTGCGTCGGTGCTGAGGATGGTGACGGTCATGCCGAGGCTTCGCCAGTAGTCGGCGACGACGTCTGCGGAATGCTCGCGGATCGCTGCTCGTGTGGGGTCGGTGCGTTCGTCCGGTCCGCGGGGTGCGAGGAGGTCGAAGTCGTACCGGGCACCGCGATCGCGGTTCGCCTGCGTGCAGTCGTAGGGGGAGGCGGATCCGTTTCTGGGCCACCAGCCGTCGATGTCGAGCTGTTGTGCCGTGTCGCGGACGAACTGGACCAGGGCGATGCGATTCTCCTGAGGTGTCAGGGTCGGCCTTTCTTCTTCTGCCTGAGGGGGAAATCGTGTGATTAGTGCGATGGCGAGGGTGATCAGAACGACTGTAATGAGAGGCATGTCACGGCGCACGAGTGAAATCTTCCGTGACAGCATCCCGGTTTTTCGATAGCGCCGGCGTGGTCTGAGCGGATATCAGCGAGAGCGCGCGGGCTTGTCGGAAGACTGCGCTGAACGAGGATCACGGGACGGGGGTGTTCTTGTCCGCCCGGCGGGGGTCGTCCCACTTGAGGGCGCCCTCGTCTCCCGGGAGGCTGATTCCTTTGTCGCGCTGTGCCGCGTCCGCCGCGAATAAATCCGTGACGTCGCCGCGTGAGCATTGTGCTTGCGCGCTCATCTAATAGGCGTGCTCGGCCGCTCCGGTGTCGAAGGAGGCGCTGCGTATTGGTCCGCCGGTAGCGTACACGGTGGGGAAGCGTGTCGGGGTGGCGGCGATGCGGGTGGTCATGCCGAGTTCTGTCCAGTAGTCGGCGACAATCTGCGCGTCACGTTCACGTTGTTCGGCGCGGAGTTCCTCGTTTTCGCCCTGTCGTTCGCGCGGTGCCCAGAGGTCGAAGTCGTAACTCGCACCCCGGGTCTCGTCCGGGAGGGTGCAGGTGCTCGGAGCGGCAGCACCGCTGCGGGGCCACCATCCGCGGACGTCGAGCTTCTGACTGGTGCTGACGATGATGTCGACGATGGTGGCGCGGCCTTCTTGCGGGTTCATCGGGTTCTCCTCGGTAGGTGGGCGGGAGCTGACGGTGGTGATGACCGCGCCTGCGAGCAGGACGGCGGTGATCACCAGGAGCGGCACGAGCGACAGCTCCCGGCGCTCGGTCTTCGTGTCGGCGGAGGGTGCGCTGCTGATGTCGTCGCGTCGGATGAAGGGCTGCGGGCAGAGCATGGGGCGACCGGATTCTCCGCAGGCTCGCTATGGTCGAGGTTTGGACATTTCGGACCATCGTGGGTCGTTGCGGTCGATGGTTCCTTCGTCGCCGGGCAGCACGACGCCTGCTGCCCGCTTTGCGTCGTCGTCGTCCAAAAGCTCATCGGCGTTGCCTGGGACGCATATGGAGGTTGCTCCGATGAAGTAAGAGTCGTCCGGTCCGTCGGTGGCGAAGCTGGCTCGGTGGACGGGTCCGCCGTCGGCGTAGACGGTGGGGTACCGTGCGTCGGTGCTGAGGATGGTGACGGTCATGCCGAGGCTTCGCCAGTAGTCGGCGACGACGTCTGCGGAATGCTCGCGGATCGCTGCTCGTGTGGGGTCGGTGCGTTCGTCCGGTCCGCGGGGTGCGAGGAGGTCGAAATCGTAGACAGCACCTGGGTCGCCGTTCGCGAAGGTGCAGTCGGAGGGGCTCGCCGGTCCGTTTCTGGGCCACCAGCCGTCGATGTCGAGCTGCTGTGTGCTGTCCCGGACGAACGAGACGAGGGCGATGCGAGTCTGCTGCGGTGTCATGATCAGCCGTTCTTCTTGTGCACGAAGGGGGAATCGTGTGATTAGTGCGATCGCGAGGATGGCGAGGGTGATCAGGACGACAGTGATAAGGGACGCGTCACGGCGCATGGGTAAAATCTTCCGTGACAGCGTGCTGGTGGTTAGTAAATCCAAGTGGGCGATTCTCTGTGATGAGGTCATCACGCCTCGTGACGGCCCGCGCGGCGTTCCAGACCGCCTCACTGCCCTTATCGAAGTACCCGACACGAGGCCCGCTGTCGCTCATCAGGGCGGCATGGTCTGTCACGACCCGGCCAGCGTCTCCTCCAGTCTCGACACCGAACGGATGGCCGCCGAAGCTGAGCTTCATCGGATTTACCTGATGTTCGGAGAGGAGCGAGCGTCCCATCCACGCTGCTTCATCGCCACTCTCTTGCTCCCACAGCAACCGGGGGCGGGCTTGACCGGAATAGACCGCATTCGCGTGCAAGTCGGACGCCTCGTCTGCTTGGGGTGGCAGACCTGCGGAACCGAGAGTGACGAAAGCATCCACGTGGACGTCGTTCTCGAGCATCGCGAAGGCGGCGGTCGTACTGCCGTAGGAGTGCGCGATGATGTCGGGCACGACGGGATCGTCATGGCGGACCGCGGCGAGGCCGCGGAGGGAGTTTGCGAGAGCGGCGCCACCGATCTCGGCGTGGTGATTGTCGAGCACAGCGGGATCCGGGTCGGTGACGTCCGGTACTGGCGGAGTCTCGTATCCGATCCACGCGACGATAGCGCTCTGCTCGTCGAGGAGATCGGCGATGTTCTGGGAGGCCTTGCACCACGACCTCATGTCGTTCGTCGTGGTTCCCATCCCGGGTACCGCGTAGACGACAGTCGTCGCCGTATCCAGGTCACCGATGCTCACCGCTGCGAGCGGCGGCTCATCGTCCGTCAAGGAGCACAGATAACGGGTGGCCGAGAGTGGTTCCCGGTTAAGGCTCTTTCGGATGTTCAGGAGCGGCCGCAGGCGTTCGTTCGCCCTGGTGACCGCGGTGGTGGCCGCTGCGATCTCGAGCGTCGATGCCCCCGGCCGGTCTCGCACCTCCTCGGCTCGGAGCAGCGCTGCGTCACGCTCGGCGGTAAGGGCGTCGATCCGGGCGGTCAGTGCGGCGCGGTTCGCGCGGTCGCGGGCGCCGTACGGAATGCCTTCGAGGGTGCCGAATAGCGACGGGCAGGCATCGAGGAGCACGGTTTGCCGCGGCGAGAGCGTTCCGGGCTCGCCGTCGAGCGTGTGCCACCAACTGTTCACGCCCGCGGCGTCGAGAGCGAGCAGTTCCTTTTGCAGCTCGGGTCGGGCTGCCCAGAGGGTACTCACGTCGTGAGGGTCGAGGGTCGCGAGGGTCGAGAGCAGGAGCGGATCGGAGAGGTGGAGCGAGGGAGCGCAGGCCACTTGCACGGCAGCCGAGGAGAGGCTTCCGCCACCCGCGGCCTCGAACGCGGCGGCGACTCGGTCCATCCAGTCGGCGTCGGCGTCGTTCTCGGCGATCAGTTCGCGCAGACCGTTGAACGCTGTGACTCTGCCCACCGGCGCCCACGAGCACTGTTCCTGGAAGCGCCGCCACACCACCTGTACTTCGTCGAGGAGTTCGAGGAGTCGCACGCCGCTCGACCGCGTCCGTTGAGCAAAGGAGCGCAGCCGTTCGGGATCAGCGGAGGTGCGATCGCCCGACCGACCCCCGGAGCGCTCGCGGGACCGCGCGGAGAACGCCGCTGTGAGCGGCCGCAGCGCCTCGACCGACTCGTGTGGCTCGCGCGGCGGTCCCCAGGCGCGTTCCGCCGCGGGCATGTCTTCTGCGTGCTCGTGCCACTGCGCGCATTGCGCCTCCCAGAGCGCGATTGCCGCCTGTCGCTGCCGCTCGCGCTCGGCCGCGGCGCGCATCCTTTCGATCTGCCGGGCGAGACTGTCGAGACGGCGCGCGAGAATCGTGCGGTCGAGCGCCTCCGCGGCGACGGCTGCTTCAAACAGGACGCGGTGCCCCCCTGCGAAGTCGTGTAGCGCATCGCCGACAGCCTCGAGACGCGCGCGGGACTGCGCATAAAGGAGTTCGTCGAGCGTGCGGGCTCCGGTAGCCAGTCTCCTGGCCACGTCGTCGTCGAACGCGATCATCCCCGTTGTCCTTCCCGCCCCCGCGGAGCCTCGCCAGTACGCGAGATCACCTCACGCTAGCCGGTCGAGAAAGGAGTGCAGGAGAAGTGGCGCGGAACGTCAGCGGACGGGAAAGTCACGCGGCAGGAGGGGCGAGGGGACCGCCGTCGAGCGTCGCCAGGTACTCGGCGAACACCGGAGCGGGATCGGCGCCGGTCACCGCCGCATCGACGAGCGCACGGCGCACCAGGGCCAGCACGACCGTGGCGAGTACGGCCGCGCGGGGCAGGGAGGCAGACGCCAGCCCCATCCGCTCGGCAAGGAACGGAGTCAGCGCTTCCTCGCCATCGTGCAGGGACTGTGCCCACACCGAGCGCATCGCCCGCGTCTCGGTGAGCAGCGGAATCAGGCGGAGGGTGCGGTCGAGCTGCGGTCCGGACGCGGCAACGGCGAAGGCTTCGGCCAGTGCGGTGTTGAGCGATTCGGCTGCGGGACGCCCGAGCAGGGCGCGCCCCATCGCGGCGATGGCGGCGGCGAGGACCGGTCGGACGCAGTCCTCCTTACCACCGAGGTAGCGGTGGAAGGTCCGCAGCGAGATGCCCGCCGCGTGCGCCAGCTCTTTCGTACCAACACCCGAGACTGTGCCTCGTTCGAGCAGCAGCGTGACGCATTTCTCGGAGAGCGCGAGCGCGAGCATCCCCTCGCCAGGGGTAGTGCGGCTCACAGGAGGACTCCGCGAGCGGCGAGTGCGGTAGCGAGTGCGGCAGCGAGGGTGCCTCGCCCGACTACCTCGACGGCCTCGAGACCCTGCCAGATCGCGGCCTCGACGAGCAGCACGGCGAGACGCTCGGCAGTCTCGGCGGGTGCTCCCGGCTCCACCCAGGCAGCCTGCACGAGCAGAACGCGACGGCCACGGTCGCTCTTGAGGTCGACCCGCGCGGCGATCACGTCGTCGAGCAAGACCGGGAGGACGTAGTACCCGTGCACCCGCTGCGCGGCCGGCGTGTAGATCTCGATCCGATAGTGGAAGTCGAAGAACAGTTCGGCTCGTGGGCGATGCCAGACGACCGGATCGAACGGCGAGAGCAACGCGTCGATCCGGAGTGCGCGCGGACGGCGGGCCTCGATGTGCCGCCACAGCTGGATCGGTCGTCCTCCTCGCTCCCAACCGCGTACCTCGACGCGCTCTAGTTCGCCGGCTTCGACCAGCTCATCGACCGCCACGCGGGTCGGCGCCTGCAGCAGCCGGTGGTAGTCGGCAAGGTCGCCGATCGTACCGATTCCGTGCGCCTGAGCGGCCCGCCGCACCAGCTCACGGACGGCGTCGGCGACCGGCAGCTCGGTCTCGAGCACCTCGCGAGAGAGCAGCTGTTCGGCCAGTCCGTACGAGCGCTCAAAGCGCGTGCGCCCCGCGGTCACGACCTCACCCCAGCGGAACAGCACCTCCAAGCCGCGCTTGATGTCAGACCATCCCCACCAGGGGCCGGTGCGGACATTCGATTCGTGCTCGATGTCGGAGGCGCGGAGCGGCCCATCGGCCAACGCAGCACGCAACCAGTCGAGCGTTGCGCGGTTGTCCGCGGCCCAGCCCTCATGCTCAGGGAGTCGCTTCCGGCGGTAGTGCTCCATGCGCCAGCGGTAGAGGGGGATGTCGTCACGGCGAATAAGGGTGGCCTCGTGCGCCCAGTACTCGAGATAGGGACCGTCGGGTGTGAACGCGAGAGTGTCAAGGAGTGAGCGGTCGTAAGGTCCCAGGCGGGCGAGGAGCGGCAGGTAGTGACTCCGCTCGAAGACGTTCACCGAGTCGAGCTGGAGCGGGCGGATACGGTCAACAATTGCCTGCACCTGGCGGGCACCCACCCGCGCTGACCGGGGCGCACCGAGGCCCTGCGCGGCGAGGGCGATGCGGCGCGCGAGCGCGGGGGAGAGCTGCTCGGTCATGGTCCGCCCACGCTAGCGAACGCTTCCGACAGTCGCTGGGCGGATGCGCCGCTTAACGAGGCATTGCAGGGCGCAGCCTCTGAGGACTCCCGTGGATACCGCCCGCGGAATGCGCCGGGGCCTAGTCTGAGCAGATGAGATTCGGCAGGTCCCGCCGCACCTCCCGCCCGCGCGCCGTCGACCGTGCTGCGTCCGCTCCTGCTCACCCGACCTCGCCTGCTCCAGTCCTCGTGAGCGACTCCGCCTTCGTCTCTGACGGCGTGCGAATTGCCGGGGCATGGGCCTGGCGGATCCTTGTGCTCGTCGCGGCCTTGGCCGTGCTCGCCCTGCTGGTGATCGAGCTGCGGCTGATCGTGATCCCGTTGCTCGTGGCAATCGTCATCGCGGCGCTGCTCGTGCCGTTCGCGAGCTTCCTGCAGCGCCACCGCTGGCCGAAATGGCTTGCCGTGGTCGTCTCGGAACTCGGAATCGTCCTCGTCATCGGCGGGCTCCTCTTCCTGGTCGTCACTCAGGTGTACGCGGGATTCGATGACCTCAGCCGGCAGACCGTCCAGTCCTACGACGCCCTGAAGTCGTGGCTCTTGCAGTCGCCGCTGCACCTGTCTGAAAGCGACCTGAACCAGTATGGGCAGCAGGCGCTGATGGCGCTTCAGCAAGACTCAGGGATGCTCGTCAACGGAGCGCTCAGTGTGGGCTCGACCGTCGGGCACGTGCTGGCCGGCGTTCTGCTCACACTGTTCTCGACCCTGTTCATCCTGATCGACGGCCCCGCCATCTGGGCCTGGGTGGTGCGCCTGTTCCCGCACCGCGCGCGCGGAGCCGTCGACGGCGCGGGGCGCGCAGGCTGGGTGACTCTCACCAACTTCGTCAAGGTGCAGATCTTGGTCGCGTTCGTCGATGCGGTCGGCATCGGACTCGGCTCCTTCTTCCTCGGCGTCCCCCTCGCCATCCCGATCGGCGTGCTCGTCTTTCTCGGTTCGTTCGTTCCGGTCATCGGTGCCGTCGCGACGGGCGCGCTCGCCGTCTTCGTCGCGCTCATCTATAACGGACCATGGATCGCTTTGATCCTGCTGATCGTCGTGCTCGGCGTGCAGCAGCTCGAGGGCCACATTCTCCAGCCGCTCATCATGGGCTCCGCGGTGAAGGTGCATCCGCTCGCCGTCGTCCTCGCGGTCGCCGGCGGCTCGATCGTCGCGGGTATCGCCGGCGCCTTCTTCGCGGTGCCGTTCGTCGCCACCCTCAACGTCATGGTCAATTATGTTGCGAGCGGAGCCTGGCGCCCGCCCGCCCCTACCCCTGAGAAAGTTGCCGCAGAGCATGCAGACTAGCCGCGTCGTCGGACCCTCGCTCCACGAGTTCGAGGCGGCCCGCGCCGTCATCGCGCCGGTGATCACCGACACCCCTATGCAGACGAGTACCTTCTTGGCGCAGGTGCTCGGCTCGCCCGTCTTCCTCAAGTGCGAGAACCTCCAGCGCACTGGCTCCTACAAGATTCGCGGAGCAGTATTCCGGCTCTCTCGCCTGTCTGCGGAGGAGCGTGTCCGCGGAGTCGTCGCTGCGTCGGCCGGCAACCACGCCCAGGGCGTGGCCTTCGCGGCGCGGGAACTCGGCATCGCAGCCACCATCTTCATGCCCATCGGAGTTGCCCTGCCCAAGCTTGCGGCGACCCGCGACTACGGGGCCGACGTGGTGCTGAGCGGCCACATCTTTAACGAGGCACTGGCAGCCGCCGCCGAGTTCGCCGAGCGCACCGGCGCGGTGTTCGTGCCTCCGTACGATCACCCCGACGTCATTACCGGTCAGGGCACCCTCGGGCTCGAGATCCTCGAGCAGGCGCCCGGAGTCGAGACCATCGTGGTTCCAATTGGCGGCGGTGGTCTTATCGCCGGAGTCGCATCGGCGGCTAAGCAGATGGCAGCCCGCGAGGGGCGTACTCTCCGCGTGATCGGCGTCCAGGCGGCGAACGCGGCTCCGTACCCGCTCTCACTCGCGAGCGGTGAGCCGACCGCGATCACAATCACGCCGACCATCGCCGATGGTATCGCTGTGGCCAAGCCCGGGCAGCTCAACTTCGCTATGATCCGCGATCTCGTCGACGAGGTCGTCACGGTCGAGGACGACGACATCGCCCGTGCGCTGCTGGTGCTGCTGGAGCGGGCGAAGCTCGTGGTGGAGCCGGCCGGGGCGGCAGGAATCGCCGCGATCCTCACTGGGAAGATTCGCGATGCCGGGCCGACCGCTGTCATCCTCTCGGGCGGCAACATCGACCCGCTGATGATGGAGCGCGTGATCAGCCGCGGGCTCGCCGCCTCGGAGCGCTACCTCAAGATGAGCATCGGCCTGCCGGACCGCCCCGGCCAGCTGGCGCGCATCGCTGACCTCATCGCGGAGGCGAACGCGAACGTGGTCGAGGTGCTGCACACACGCCATGGGCATGGCCTGCAGATTAGCGAGGTCGAGATCGAGATCAGCGTCGAGACCCGTGGCCCCGAGCACGCGGACCTGGTCCTACAGACCCTCACCGACGCGGGCTACGCCCCCCGCGTCTCCCGCAGCTGAGCCACCCGGCCAACACTTCCGCGAGATGCCTCTTGGTACGCGACACGCCGAAGGAGGCGTTCGCAAGTGGCATCTCGCGGGCTGTGATCAGTGGCCGGACCAGGTCTCGACGTTGGTGACCGTGACCTGGATCTCTCGACCGTTCGGGGCAGTGAACTGGGTCGCATCGCCGACGTTGAGGCCCATGATCGCGGAGCCGAGTGGGCTTTGGGGGCTGTACACGTCCAGGTCGCTCTCGCCAGCCATCTCGCGGTTACCGAGGAGGAAGCGCGACTCGTCGCCGGCGATCTCGGCAGTGATGATCGTGCCGGCCTCGACGACTCCGTGGCTCTCGGGCGGGGTGCCGATCTCGGCCTCGCGCAGCAGCGAGGTCAGCTGGCGGATGCGCGCCTCGATCTTGCCCTGCTCGTCCTTCGCCGCGTGGTAGCCGCCGTTCTCTTTCAGGTCGCCCTCCTCGCGAGCAACCTCGATGCGCTTGGCAATTTCCTCGCGTCCGGCGGTGGAGAGCTCGGTGAGCTCCGCCTCGAGGCGGTCGTACGACTCCTGGGTCATCCAGGTCACCTGTGACTGCTCGACCATGGTGGGCTCCTCACGTGAGTGCCGCGCTCGCGGCGCCCCGATCTGCGGATCGTCCGCGTCGGACGGTCGGAACGGCCGGCGTCCGGCGGCGGTGGAAATGACGAGGCCCCGACGAGTCCGTCAGGGCACCCGGCAACCCTACGGGAGCCAACAGGAGGAGATCAAACCTGTGTTCGCCAGCTCCGTGGTGCGCACGGTCTCGGTGAAGGAGCGGAAGCGCTCGGTCGACGCTGGATACTCCACCACTAACCAGCCGACGACCGCCGACTGCTCGTTCAGGGCCTGCACGGCGCAGGCTACGTCGCTACCAGGAGCCGCGGTGAGGTCGAAGGAGACGCTGACGGTTCGGTCGTCGACGACGCGGTGGGCGGTGTCTTGCACGTCGACCCCACTCCGAGCGCCATCGAGGCCGGCCCAGATCACCCACGCGCCGAAGACGGCGACGAAGGCGAGCGCAACACCGCCGAACAGCCAGCGGTTGCCGCGGCGGGTCCGGCTTGTGCGGCCGTACCGAGTGGCGAGTGGGCCCGCAGAACGCACCGCGTCGGGATCGAGCGCAGGGTCGCGCTCGACGCTCTCGGACATGCGGGCGGCCACGGATCTCCCTCGGTGATGCGTCTACTCTGGACGGGTAGCGCGAATCCTTTCAGGACGCGCAAATTCCATTAAACCCCGAGGAATCGAGCCATCGTGTCCCAGGTCGTCGAGGTCTCCGTCGATTCGGAGGTGCGGGACGTCCCACGCCTCCTCGCCGTGCATGCCCATCCCGACGACGAATCGAGCAAGGGCGCCGCGACGCTCGCCGCCTACGCCGCGCGCGGAGCCGAGGTGATGGTGGTCTCGTGTACCGGAGGCGAGGCCGGTTCCATCTTGAACGAGGGCCTCGAGCCGCGCGCTCACGCCGAGCGCGACATCGGCGGACTCCGCCGCCACGAGATGGCCGCCGCTCGTGAAGCACTGGGCGTCCAACACACCTGGCTTGGCTTCGTCGACTCGGGGATGCCCGAGGACGGCGTTGTCGACCCCTCCTCCTTCGCCGGCGTTCCGCTCCAGACCGCCGCCGCACCGCTCGTGCGCCTCGTCCGCCGGTTCCGCCCGCACGTCATCATCAGTTACGACGAGAAGGGCGGATATCCGCATCCGGACCACATCCGCGCCCACCAGGTCGCGGTCGAGGCATTCCGCGCTGCGGGAGTCGTCGATGAGTACCGCGGACTCGGCGCGCCGTGGAGTGTGTCGAAGTTGTACTACGACCGCGTCTACAGCCTGCAGAAGCTGCTGGCTATCGCCGAGCATCTCCGCTCGCTTGACCCGGAGGATCCCCGCCTCGAGGTCTTCGAGGAGATAGCGCACTGGAACGAGGACTCGCCGTTCCTTGTTACGACGCGCATTGTCATCTCAGGTTTCCACGACCGCCGAGACGCCGCGCTACTCGCGCACGCCAGCCAGGTCGCTCCCGATAACGCCTTCTTCTTCCTGCCGCACGACGTAATCGACGCCGCCTGGCCGACAGACGACTTCCAGCTGGTCGAGAGCCGCGTGTCGGCTCCGACGCCCGAGACCGACCTGTTCGCGGGCATCGACCTTGCCGAGCTGGCACCGGGGCCGACGGCCGTCGTGCCGCCGATCCCGCCGGATCCGGAGCCGACCGACTCCGTCCCGGTGATTCCCGAGCCTGCCGGTTCCGGGGTCGCCATTGCGGGAACGCCCGTCGCAGTCAATGAAAGCCGGGCCGCCATATGATCGCCACCGTCCTCGAGGAAGGCCGAACAGCGCTTGTCCTCGCCGCCAGCTCCAGCCCAGTACCCACCCCGGGCCCCGAGTTCAACGAGGACACGGTCACGCCGGGCCTGTTCGGCTTCGTGACCATGCTCGTGATCGCCCTCGCGGCGGTGCTGCTCGCGCTTGACATGGTGCGCCGGGTCCGCCGCACCACCTACACCGCGCAGGTGAAGGAGCGACTCGACGCCGAGGAGGCGGAGCGCCGCGAGCGCTGAGCCCGGCTACGCGTTATAGGCGGGATGGATCGAGACGATCAGCGCCGCCGTCCAGTGGCAGAGGAACGCCACCGCGGTGAGCGCGTGGAAGATCTCGTGGAAGCCGAACACTCCGGGCACGGGATTCGGCTTCTTCATGCCGTAGATCACGGCGCCCACCGAGTAGCAGAGGCCGCCAACGAGGACCAGCACCATCATCGCCGCGCTCACCTCGAAGAGTGGCCCGAGATACATCACCGCGGCCCAGCCGAGCAGCAGGTAGAGCGGCACGTACAACCACCGCGGAGCCGAGATCCAGAAGACGCGGAAGCCGATGCCGAGTAGCGCGCCCGACCAGACCAGGACCAGCAGGAGCGAGCCCTGCGCGGGCGGCAGGGCGAGGACGGCGAGTGGCGTGTAGGTGCCAGCAATCAACAGGAAGATGTTGGCGTGGTCGATCCGCTTGAGGATCATTTTCGTGCGCGGTGACCAATCAAACCGGTGGTAGAGGGCGGAGGTGCCGAAGAGGAGGAGCGACGTGGTCGCGAACACAGCGGCGGCCCACTTCGCCGCCGCGCCGTCGGCAACCGCGATCAGGACTACTCCGGCGATGATCGCGAGGGGAAACAGGCCCGCGTGGATCCAGCCGCGCCAGGTGGGGCGCAGTTCGGCGGCCGCGCTGAGGTCGATGGCGTCGTCAACGAGCGGAAGGGCCGGGAGGTCCGCGCCCTCGGCATCGTTTCGGGTCACGGCAGTCTCGCCGACGCGGCGCTCGGAGGGGTCGGGCAGAGGAGGCATCGGCCGCTGACTCATGCGCGATAGCTTACGACGCGCTCCGTGGGCGACACCGGGAGGCGATGGGCTTCGACGACCGCTCGCGTCGACTACCGTGTCACTGTGCCAAAGCCGAGACTGCCGATGGGAAGGGACCTCCTCTACGGCGTCTATAAAAAGCGGCTCCGTGCCAGTCTCCCGGCCGATTCCCTGCCGAACCATGTCGCGATGATCATCGACGGAAACCGACGCTGGGCGCGGCAACGAGCGCTCGAGACGGCCGCGCACGGCCACCGCGCCGGTGCCGCGAAGGTGCACGAGTTCCTCCAGTGGTGCGACGAGCTGGGTGTCCGACATGTCACCCTCTACCTGCTCTCGCAAGACAACCTCGTCGGGCGTGAAAGCAGCGAGCTGACGGAGCTGATCGCGATCATCGCCGACCTCGCCGAGGAGGTGTCGCAGCAGCCTGACTGGCGCGTGCAACACGTCGGTTCCGACGAGGGGCTGCCGGAATCGCTGGTGCTGGCGCTCGACACGGCGGAGGAGCGCACCGCCACTCACACAGGCCTGCACGTGAACCTCGCCGTCGGCTATGGCGGTCGGCACGAGATCGCCCAGGCCGTGCGGAGCATCCTCGACGACCACGGCAAGCGCGGCTCCTCGATCGAGGACGTCGCCGGCCTGCTCACGCCCGAGCTGATCGGCGAGCACCTCTACACCAGCGGGCAGCCGGACCCGGACCTCGTCATTCGCACGTCGGGGGAGCAGCGACTCTCGGACTTCATGCTCTGGCAGAGCGCGCACAGCGAGTTCTACTTCATGGAGGCGCTGGGCCCGGATATCCGCGAGGTCGACTTCCTCCGTGCACTGCGCGACTACGCCGGGCGCCACCGTCGCTTCGGCAGTTGAGGGCGCGGCTCCTATCGCACCACCTGCATCACGCTCTGGTGGCCGACCACCGGCTCGGAGCGGGAGCGCTCTGGGAGGATGACGGGGACGATGACAGCAAGGGGAGAGTGTGGGGAACGTCTACATTTATGCCGACGAGACGGGGAATCTCGATTATGGGACAAAACCTGGCGCGTCGCCGTACTTCGGGTTTGGGACCGCCGTTTTCCGCTCCGAGCACCCCGAGGCACTATGGGGTGGTCTCTCACTTCGTGCTTCCCTTGCCGCAGGGCAGAACGGGCGGCCAGGCGTCGCGCTGCCGAAGGGTTTCCACGCAGTCCAGGACACATGGGCGACGAAAACGGCGATGTTCACGGCTATCAAGGAGCAGCAGCCGCGTTTCGACAGCACATTTCTGATGAAGGCCAACGCTTATGAGCGGGTACGCACGCTCGGCGAGATGCACCTGTGCAAGATGGCTTGGTTCCTTCACTTTAGGCATCTCGCTCGGCAGGTCTCGAAGAGTGGAGACACCCTTGTCGTTGTGGTTGCCACGCTTGGTACCAAGGCCCGGCAGCGCGAGGCCGACGCTGCCTTGCGCGACGTCTGCTCGCAGGTCGACCGCCAGTTCGTGCTGTGCGTCTGGGATGCGAGCACATCCTGGGGGCTGCAGGTAGCCGATTATGGCTTGTGGGCTACGCAGCGGAGCGTCGAAGGCCGCTCGGGTACCTGGTACCAGGACTTCATCGAGCCATCCTGCTCACCGCCATTCTTCCCGTGGGGAAAGGCGACGAAATAAGGCGGCCAGCTATCCCTTTCGGGAAGACGTCCCCTGGATGTCTTTTCACTGACCTGAACTTCAGTGTACGGGTCAGCTACCCCTGATGTGAACCCCACGTAGGCCGCTGTCTGACTGTGTCGCGAGCGAAGCCCTTCTGGCTTCTGGGCACGCCTCGGTCGGCTCCTCGCTCGACACAAGAACATGCACTGGCGCACGAGCGTCCGGCGCCACTCGTTGGCCGCGAGAGCCTCGTTCGTGTACTGTGCGCTCGGATTGTGCCGACCAGCAGAGGCTGCTCGTCTCCAAGCGGGTCAGCGCCGTCGTGGACGTCGCCGATGAGTTCGGCTTGGCGGTCCTCGGCTCCCGTGACTGAGCACGAGCGCACGCCGCGCGTTCACGTGTTGGTTACACATTCGTAGCGGTGCGGAAGCACACGAATGTCATTCGCCGGGTTAGGTTCGAGTCATCAGGTACAGCGCCTGGTCGAGACGGCCACAGAAGTACGGCTCGATATCGCGCAGACACCGAAGGGACACTGCGCGGTGCACAGGTTGCACCGACGAGGCCGATTCGAGGACATGAGTCGGGGGTCCAGGCCCCCGAAGTGTGGAGAGTCGTCGTGACAGTTTCCCAGGGCATGAATCCGCAGACCGGCGCGCAGGGCGGCCTCCACCGCCGCGCGCAGCACGGCTCCGCGGAATCGACCGATCAGCTTCAGCGCACCTATGTCCTCGACACCTCGGTGCTGCTCTCGGATCCGTCCTCGATGTTCCGCTTCGCCGAGCACGCCGTCGTGCTTCCGATCGTGGTGATTAGCGAACTCGAGGGCAAGCGCAACGATCCCGAGATTGGGTACTTCGCCCGTCAGGCTCTGCGCAACCTGGACGAGCTGCGAGTGCAGCACGAGCGGCTCGACTTCCCGATCGCGGTCGGCAGGGGCGGCACCCTCCGGGTCGAGCTGAACCACTCGAATATGTCGGTGCTCCCCAGTGGTCTCCAGCTCGGCGACAACGACGCCCGAATTCTGGCCGTCGCGCTCAACTTGCAGAGCGAGGGGGCGTCGGTCACCGTCGTGTCGAAGGACATGCCGATGCGGGTCAAGGCCGCCTCGATCGGGCTCGCCGCCGAGGAGTACCTGGCCGAGCTGGCCCCCGAGTCGGGCTGGACGGGCATGGACGCGGTGACTCTCAGCGGCGACGCGATGAGCGAACTCTATGATCGCGAGCGGCTCTTCACCGATGTCGTGGCCGACATTCCCGTCAACACCGGGCTGGTCGTCCACTCCGACCGCGGCTCTGCGCTCGCGCGGGTGACCGGAAAGCGCCAGATCACGCTGGTGCGCGGCGATAAGGACGTCTTCGGCCTGCACGGCAGGTCGGCGGAGCAGCGCCTCGCCATCGATCTGCTCCTCGATCAGGAAGTGGGCATCGTTTCGCTCGGCGGTCGGGCCGGCACCGGGAAGTCGGCTCTCGCCCTGTGCGCCGGGCTGGAGGCGGTGCTCGAGAAGCGCCAGCACAAGAAGATCATGGTCTTCCGTCCGCTCTACGCCGTCGGCGGCCAGGATCTCGGCTTTTTACCGGGGGACGCCGCGGAGAAGATGAACCCGTGGGCGCAGGCCGTCTTCGACACGCTCGGCGCGCTGGTCTCGCAGAACGTGCTCGATGAGGTGATCGCACGGGGGATGCTCGAGGTCTTGCCACTCACGCACATCCGCGGTCGCTCACTGCACGACGCCTTCGTGATCGTCGATGAGGCGCAGTCGCTCGAGCGCAACGTCCTGCTCACTGTGCTCTCGCGCGTCGGCCAGAATTCTCGGGTGGTGCTGACGCACGACGTGGCGCAGCGTGACAACTTGCGCGTCGGCCGGTACGACGGTGTCGCCTCCGTGATCGAGACGTTGAAGGGGCACCCGCTGTTTGCACACGTCACCCTGACGCGCTCGGAGCGCTCGGCGATTGCGGCGCTCGTGACCGAGATGCTGGAGTCGAACGAGCTGGCGTGAGCCCGCCTCCGACTCGTCGAAATGGCGTCCGGCTCGCAGAATCCGTCACGTGCTGCGAGCCGGACGCGGGTGCGTGAGCCGCGGGCCGCGGCGCGTACGGTTGGCTGGGTGAGCATTCTTGACGACGCGCTCCTCGAGCGCTTCCGACTCCGCGCGGCCGACTACGACGAGCGCAACGCCTTCTGCGCTGAGGACCTGGACGAGCTGCGCGCGATCGGCTACCTCGCCCTGCTCGTCCCGGCTGATCTCGGCGGCGCGGGCCTCGGTCTGGAGCAGGCGGCGGCCGAGCAGACGCGGCTCGCGACCGCCGCACCCGCCACAGCGCTCGCTGTCAACATGCATCTCGTCTGGACGGCGATCGCCCGCATCCTGCTCGACCGCGGCGACGACTCCCTCCGCTCGGTGCTGACAGACGCCGCAGCCGGCCACGTCTTCGCGTTCGGCAACAGCGAGGCGGGCAACGATCTCGTCCTCTCGGACTCGCTGACGCAGGCGGAGCCGCTCGGGGACGGCGGCTACCGTTTCACCGGAACCAAGGTCTTCACCTCCCTCGCGCCAGCCTGGACGCGGCTCGGTGTCTTCGGCCGCGACGACACCGGCGTGGAGCCGCGGCTCGTGCACGGCTTCGTCGACCGGGAGGGCCCGGAGTCGCCGGTCGCCGGTCTCGACGTGCGCGACGACTGGGACACGCTCGGCATGCGGGCTACCCAGAGCCGCACGACCGTGCTCGACGGGGTCGTGGTGCCGGCCGAGCGGATGATCCGCTCACTGCCTGTCGGACCCACTGCCGACCCGTTCGTCTTCGCCGTCTTCGCGGCCTTCGAACTTTTGATCTCGTCGGTCTACCTCGGTGTCGCGCAGCGGGCGCTGGAATTGGCGGTCGCGTCGGTGCGGCGCCGGACATCCCTCCGCTCGGGCGGGCGCCCGCTCACCGAGGACCCCGACGTCCGCCACCGGGTGGCCGAGGTGGGCGTGCTGCTCGACGGGCTCGAGGCACCACTGCGCTCGGCGGCGGCCGACGTGGACGCGCTGGTCGACCGTGGCGCACGCTGGTTCCCCGCGCTCGTCGGAGTCAAGATCCGGACCACGGAAGGGGCACTGCGCGTCGTCGAAGGTGCCGTGCGGATAGCGGGCGGCTCGTCCTACGCCCGCCGATCGGAACTCGGCCGCCTGTACCGCGACGTACTCGCGGGGCAGTTCCACCCTTCTGATGAGTCCTCGGCGCACGGGGCCTGGGCGGCGCTCCTCCTCGGGCCGCTTCCTCCGCGCGGCTGAGCCTGTGGACAACGCCAGCGCGGCACAGGCGGTGGGCTCTAACCTCGGCGAATGATCCGCGGACCTCTTCTTGACCGGGCCGCCCTGGTCCTGGGCGCCCTGGCGCTGCTCATGATCGCGGCGCCGCGCCTCCGGGAGTCGCCGGGCCTGACAGCCGTGGCGCTGGTGAGCGTTCCGCTGGTGGTGGCGGATGTCCGCGGGAGGCGGCTCCCGAACGCGCTCACGCTGCCGCTGCTGGTGGCGGGCGTCGCGTTCGCGCCGACCGGAGGGACGCTGCTCGCCATCCTCGCGACCGTGCTGGGCTGTGGGACGCTGCACGCGGCCGGCGGGCTCGGGTTCGGCGACGTGAAACTTCAAGCAGCGCTCGCACCGCCGCTTGCCGCTCTCGGACCCGATCGGGTCGCGGCGGCGCCCACCCTCGCCTTCGTACTGGCGGGTTTGTGGGCGCTCGCCCTGCGCAGCCGCGACCGGATCGCCTTCGGGCCGTTCCAGCTCGCGGCGTTCTGGCTCATGCTCTGAGGGCCCCTCGCGCCGGACACGGGCCACCGGGGCTCAGCCGGGGTGCGTCATCGACATGACGTTCAGGGCGCTGTCGAGCTGCTCCTCCGTCACCTCGCCGCGCTCGACGAAGCCGAGATCGACGACCGATTCGCGCACGGTGATGCCCTTGGCGACCGAGTTCTTCGCGACCACGGCGGCAGCCTCATAGCCGATCACCTTGTTAAGCGGAGTGACGATGGAGGGCGACGACTCGGCGAGCGCGCGGGCGTGCGCGACGTCGGCTTCGAGGCCGTCGATCGTCTTGTCGGCGAGCAACACAGCCGAGTTCGAGAGCAGGCGAATCGATTCCAGCAGCGCCGTGCCCATCACCGGGATCGCGACGTTGAGCTCGAAGGCTCCGGAGGCGCCGGCCCAGGCGATCGTGGCGTCGTTGCCGATTACGCGCGCGCAGACCATCAGCACGGCCTCCGGGATCACCGGATTCACCTTGCCCGGCATGATCGAGGAGCCGGGCTGTAAATCGGGGATGCGCAGCTCGCCGAGGCCGGTATTCGGTCCCGAGCCCATCCAGCGCAGGTCGTTGTTGATCTTGGTCAGGCTCACCGCGAGCACCCGGAGCGCGCCGGAGGCCTCCACGAGCGAGTCGCGCGCACCCTGGGCCTCGAAGTGGTTGCGGGCCTCGGTGACGGGCAAGCCCGTCTCCTCCGCCAGGCGCGCGATGACTTTCTGCGGGAAGCCGGCCGGGGTGTTGATCCCGGTGCCCACGGCCGTGCCCCCAAGAGGGACCTCGGCGACCCGGGGGAGCGCCGAGTGCACACGCTCGATGCCGAGACGGATCTGCGCAGCGTATCCGCCGAACTCTTGCCCGAGGGTCACGGGCGTGGCGTCCATCAGATGGGTGCGGCCTGCCTTGACGACCTCGGCCCACTGCTCGGCCTTGACCTCGAGCGACTCGGCGAGCTGCTCGAGCGCGGGGATGAGTGACTCGATCAGCGCACCGGTGACGGCCACATGCACGGAGGTCGGGAAGACGTCGTTGGACGACTGCGAGGCGTTGACGTGGTCGTTCGGATGCACGGTGCGGCCGAGCGCGGTGGTGGCGAGCGAGCTCAGGACCTCGTTCATGTTCATGTTCGAGGAGGTGCCCGAGCCGGTCTGGTAGACGTCGATCGGGAAGTGCGCGTCGTAGCCGCCGCCGACGATGAGGTCGGCCGCGTCGGCGATCGCGGTGGCGATGTCGGAGTCGAGGACGCCCAGCTCGGCGTTCGCGAGCGCCGCGGCCTTCTTGATGCGGGCGAGGGCCGCGATCTGCGCCGGCTCGAGCCCGGCTCCCGAGATGGGAAAGTTCTCGACGGCCCGCTGCGTCTGGGCGGCATACAGGGCATCACGTGGGACTCGCACCTCGCCCATCGTGTCGTGCTCGATGCGGAAATCGCCGGAGTCGTCGGTCGGGGAGTGATCCACCACGCTGTGTTCGTCCTTATCTGATCGGTTGCTGCTGTCCTGCTGGGAGCCGCTCACGCGGCATCCGGTCCCTCTGCCGCAGAGGCTGCGGCAGAGGTGGATGAGCGAGAGCCGCGCTCCAGCTCAGAGACGTACGGGCTGAGCTCGGGAGGGTCGATACCGAGCACGATGTCGGACATCACGGTGCCGTCCGAGAGTCGGTAGTTAGCTCCGACCAGGGCGAGTTCGCCCGAGGCGACTGCGTCCGCGATGAGTGGCGAGCGCTGGAGCAACTCGGCGACGGTGTCGCGCAGGTGCTCGCGCCCGACGGCGAGCGCGTCGGTGACGGATGGGTCGATAAGTACGCGGCCGTCGGGCTGCGGGCCGACGTGGCGACGCACCGCCGGGATGATCGGCTCGATCAGGTGCTCGATGTGCGGCGGGAGGCGCTCGGCACCGGGCGCCTGCGACTGGATCGCCGCGCGGACGGCCCCGCACTCGTCGTGGCCGAGCACGAGCAGAACCTTCACGCCGAGCACGGCAACGCCGTACTCGAGTGAGCCGACGATCGAGTCCGCGATCACTTGACCGGCGTTGCGGACGACGAAGAGGTCGCCCAGCCCGAGGTCGAAGATGATCTCAGCCGCCAGGCGGGAATCACTGCAACCGAAGAGCGCAGCGAGCGGGGCCTGGGCGGCGGCAAGCTCGGCGCGGCGCTCCACGTCCTGGCGAGGGTGCCGCGGTTCGCCTGCGACGAATCGCTGGTTGCCGCGCAGCATCTCCTTCCAGACCCAGGCTGGTGGGCGCGATTCGCGGGGGACGTCGGTGCTCGTGTCGAGGTTCATCGGGACTCCTCCAGGCCGAGCTGCGGGGTGATGGCGTTGATGACCTCGCGGACCTCGTCCGTCGACGCCGTGCCGTAGACGAGGTAGGTGCTCGACCCCTCCGTCGTCTCGAGCGCGTAGGGAGTATTGCCGGTGTCGGCGCCGGAGTCGCGATGATCGTAGATCGTCCACTCGTGTCCGTCGATCTGTTCGACCCCGGTTGCAGCCCGGCGGTCGAGTTGCGCCGACACCCAGGACGCGTCGGCGTCGAGGCCCTGGCTGATCCCGACGTATCCGGCCCGTGGAGTGAGCAGCCCCACGTACCAGTAGTCGGTGCCGCCGTCGCGCCGGAGTTCGGCCGCATTCGATTTCCAGCCCTCCGGCAGGGACGGGACAGCCAGGGTCTGCGGTTCGCCGAGCTGCACCTGGGCGGCGACTCGCGGGATGTCGACCGAGACGGGGTTGACGGTGTCCCCTCGGGGAACGAGCAGCACGATGAGCGCGACGGCGCCGACCGTCGCGAGTAGGGAGAAAACGAGGTTATTGACCGTCTTGCGCTGGCGGTACAGGCGCGAGTTCTCGGCCTTGCGAGCTGCCATCTCCTCCGGCGTCTCGGGGCGGCCGAGTTCGGCGACGATTCGCGCGGGCTTGCTGCGGTTCATCCGGCGCTCGTTTCTGGCGAGCGCGCCGCGTCGAGCCGGGCACGCGCGCCAATCAGCCACTCCTCACAGCGGGCGGCGAGAGCCTCGCCGCGTTCCCACAGTGCGAGGGAGCGCTCGAGGGTGGAGTTGCCCTGCTCGAGTTCGGAGACGACACGGACCAGCTCGTCACGCGCCTGCTCGTACGAAAATCCCGAGACGTCGGAGTCGGTCGCCGGGGCATCGGGGGAGTCGGGCATAGGTGTGATCCTATCGATCGGGGCTGGGGGAGAGGCGGCGTGACGAGTTCAGGAGCGGCCCGCCGGATCGCCGGTCGGGCCCTCCGAGCGGGCGCCGACGGCTCCCTCGGCCAGCGTGAGGACGAGCGCGTCGCCTAGTGGTGCGTCTCCGGGTGCCCGCACGACGTGGCCGGCTGCATTCTGCACGATCGCGTACCCGCGGTCGAGCGTGTGCTGCGGCGAGAGGGCGCGCAGGTGCCCATGAAGGCGCTCGACCTCGAGGTGCGCGCGCTCAAGGCGGCGTTCGACGAGTTCGGCACCGCGGGCGACCCAGCGGGTCAGTTCTTCGGAGTGGCGCTCGACCAGCACGCGGGGCTGCGCGAGCACGGGCCGCGAGCGCAGCTGCGAGAGCCGGTCGATCTCGTGCGAGACGAGTCCGCTGACTCGGCCGGTCATTCGCAGACGCGCCTGCTGCACGCGCAGCAGCTCGTCGGAGACGTCAGGGACCACACGCTTGGCGGCGTCGGTGGGGGTGGAAGCGCGCAGATCGGCGACCTCGTCGAGCAGTGGGCGGTCGGCCTCGTGACCGATCGCGCTGACGACCGGAGTGGTACAGGCCGAGACCGCGCGCACAAGCGTCTCGTCGCTGAAGCCGAGAAGGTTCTGGAAGTCGCCACCGCCACGGGCGATCACGATGACGTCGATGCTCTCGTCGGCGTCCAGAGCCCGCAGTGCCGAGAGCACCTCGGGCACCGTCCGGTCGCCCTGTACGGCGGAGTGCACGACGCGGAAACGCACCGCGGGCCAGCGGAGTTGAGCGTTACGCAGGACGTCTTTCTCGGCGTCGGAGTCCTTGCCGGTGATCAGGCCCACTCCGTGCGGAAGGAACGGCAGTGGCTTCTTGCGGGACGGCTCGAACAGGCCTTCCGATGCGAGTTGCTGTCGCAGACGCTCGAGCTTCTCGAGCAGGTCGCCAAGACCGACGTGCCGCATCTCGAACACCTGCATCGAGAGCGTCCCGCCCCTGAGCCAATAGTTCGGCTTGACCAGCGCGATCACGCGGTCACCCTGCGCGAGATCGGTCGGGAGGCGCCCGCGCACCGACGACCAGATGGTGAAGCCGACCGTCGCGTCGCCCGAGAGGTCCTTCAGCTTGCCGTAGACGTTGCCGCCCGAGACGCCCCACTGGGTAATCTCGCCCTCGACCCACGCAGTGCCAAGCCGCTCGATCCAGCCCTTGATCTTGCTCGCGAGCAGTCCGACCGGCCACGGGGCGTCGGCGGTGGGTGGGGCGTCGGTCATCGCTGCCTTTGCTTGCGGGACGGGGAACGGGAGTGCTTTCCTGTGCCGACCACGGTACGGGATGCCTCCGACACTGCGACGGCCGGGCACGGAATGCAGCACGTAGAATCAGGGGGTGAGCCACGTCCCGATCAGCCTGCCCATGCCGCGCATGCCCCGCGCCTCCGGGCGTCTGCGCGATCTCCCTGTTAGTGGTCAGAAGCGCGTGCTTCTTGCCGCCCCGCGCGGATACTGCGCAGGAGTCGACCGAGCGGTCATCGCGGTCGAGAAGGCGATCGAGCACTACGGCGCCCCCGTCTACGTCCGCAAGCAGATCGTGCACAACGTGCACGTCGTGTCGACGCTGGAAAGCCAGGGCGCGATCTTTGTGGACGAGGTAGACGAGGTTCCCGAGGGCTCGCACATCGTCTTTAGTGCCCACGGCGTCTCGCCGGCCGTCGTGCAGGGCGCGGCCGACCGCAATCTTCAGGCGATCGACGCGACCTGCCCGCTGGTCACCAAGGTGCATCGCGAGGCCGTCCGTTTCGCCCGCGACGATTTCGAGATCCTCCTGATCGGCCACGAGGGACACGAGGAGGTCGAGGGCACTGCTGGGGAGGCGCCCGACCACGTCACACTCGTGGGCAGCCCCGACGACGTGCCGAACATCGTGGTGAAGGACCCGGACAAGGTCGTCTGGCTCTCGCAGACCACCCTCTCGGTGGACGAGACGATGGAGACGGTGCGCCGCCTCCGCGAGCGCTTCCCTCACCTGCAGGACCCGCCGAGCGACGACATCTGCTACGCCACGCAGAACCGCCAGGTCGCGATCAAGAGGGTCGCCGCGGGTGCCGAGCTGGTCATCGTCGTCGGTTCCGCCAACTCTTCCAACTCGGTGCGTCTCGTCGAGGTCGCGCTCGAATACGGCGCGAAGGCGGCCTACCGGGTCGACTATGCGAGCGAGATCAAGCAGGAGTGGCTCGACGGCATCAGCACCGTCGGCGTCACCAGCGGTGCCTCGGTGCCCGAGGTACTGGTGCAGGAGGTCCTCGACGACCTGGCCGCCGCTGGCTACGGCGAGGTCGAGGAGGTCAAGACGGCCGAGGAGGACCTGATGTTCTCGCTCCCCAAGGAGTTGCGTAAGGATGTCGCGGGCAAGCGCGACGCGCGCGGGGTCGGCGGGCGGATCAGCGCGGGCGCCGGCGCCTAGCGCGCCGCATCCCGCAGCGTCCGAAGACCGGTGTCGAACAACTCCAAAGCGCGGCGCGTCCGCGATTCGTTCCGCGCCAGAGCCAGCTCGCGCTTCACGATCAGGGTTCGACCCCAGCGATCGGGAGCGGAATCGGCGACGGCACCGGGCAGGCCAGAGGTCTGCTGGGTGCCGACGAAGAGGCTGAGCTGTGGGTCCAGCGCGGAGGAGCGCGGTCGATCTCGACGTGGACCTCGAGTGAGTCGCGCGCAGTCATCGGACGCGCTGTCGCACGAGGAGGTCAGCGCGCGCGACCCACGTCGGTCTTCAAGGGATCAAGTGCTTCGGTGAGGGTGCTGAGGACGCGGAGAGCCCGGGCGACGCGGAGGACGACGTGGAAACCGACGCTCGGGTCGCCGTGCTCTACCTTCCGGAGGGTCACTCGGGTGACGCCCGCGCGGTCCGCGACCTGCTCGGCGGTCAGCCCGAGGATCTTCCGCCACCCGGCGAGGCTGGCGCCGATCTCGATCGCTGAGGTGCGTACAGCGGCGGGAAGGTCTGCGGTCATGGCGGCGCTCCTGTTCGGCGCCCTCTAGTCTCCGCTAACGCGTCCTCTAATATCCACTACGCCTAATTAGGGTCACTGTGATGTCCTTATCCGGCATCGCGAGTTCAGTAGTCGGTGAAGCAGGTGGCGGCGACAGGTGGCGATCCACTGGTGTTCAGCGGGTCAGGTGGCCGTGCCAGCTTGCGAGGACGACATCCGTGTGACGTACTCGGCGAAGGTCGGGTCGCCAAGGATCGCGATCGCCGCGACGATCAACGAGAGCAGGACCGTCGCGGCGATGCCGAGGATCGGCACGAGCACCGCGCGCTTGCCCGCACGCAGGCGCCGGATCGAGATCCACACCGCGAACGCGACGATCAACGACTGCGCGAGCGCCACGACGACCCCGAGGATCCTTGCGAGCTCGGGCGAGGCATAGTTGCCGATGCCCTGCGTCCGATACAACTCCTGCAGCGTCACGGCGAAACTCGACGGATCGAGGAGTGCCGGCACGGCGAAGAAGACGCCAAGCGCGAGCAGCACGATGGTGAGCAGTCGGTCGACGGGATGCGCGACCACGGGCTTGGCCGGAGCCGACGCGGGTCGCCGGTCGGTCCCTGATCCGCGGGGATCGGGCACCACCACGGCGTCCTCCGGGGGTCGCCACGACCAGCCGGGCGGCGCGTACTCGCCGTACTGCGGCTCCGGACGCCCTGCGCCCGGCTGATCGTGTGCGTTCGTCACGGAGAGGAGCCCTACTTCCCGGAGTTGCCGGCCGAGCCGAGCTGACGGGTCGCCTCGGCGACGCGCGCGGCCATGGCGGTCTCGGCGATCTTGCCCCACGCGCGCGGGTCGTAAACCTTTTTGTTACCGACCTCGCCGTCGACCTTGAGGAAGCCGTCGTAGTTTTTCAACACAGTGTCGGCAATGGAGCGGCTGAATGCGTACTGCGTGTCGGTGTCGATGTTCATCTTCACGACGCCGTTGCGGACCGCCTCCGCGATCTCCTCATCGGTCGAGCCGGAGCCTCCGTGGAAGACGAGATCGAGCGGGAGGGCATCGGTGCCGTACTTCTGCTGGAGGCCGTCCTGGATCTCGCGAAGCAGTTCAGGGCGCAGACGGACGTTGCCCGGCTTGTAGACCCCGTGGACGTTGCCAAAGGTGAGCGCGGCCATGTAGCGGCCCTGCTCGCCGAAGCCGAGTGCCTCGACGGTCGCGATCGCGTCGTCGAGCGTGGTGTAGAGGTGCTCGTTGATGTCGTGCGAGACGCCGTCCTCCTCGCCGCCGACGACACCGATCTCGACCTCGAGGATGGCGTTGATGTTCTTGACGCGGGGGAGGATCTCCTTCGCGATGGCCAGGTTCTCATCGAGCGGGACCGCGGATCCGTCCCACATGTGCGACTGGAACAGCGGCTCGCGGCCTGCCTTGACCTCCTCCTCGGAGGCGGCGATCAGCGGGTAAACGAAGCCGTCGAGCGCGTTCTGCGGGCAGTGGTCGGTGTGCAGCGCGACCGTGACCGGGTAGTTCTTGGCGACCTCGGTCGCGAACTTCGCAAAGGCGATGGCGCCTGCGGCGCGGTTCTTGACGGTGTGGCCGGCGAAGTAGTCGGCGCCGCCGGTCGTGACCTGGATGATGCCGTCCGAACCCGACTCAGTGAGGCCCTGCAAAACAGCGTTGACCGTCTGCGAGGAAGAGACGTTGAACGCCGGATAGGCGAATCCGCCGGTCTTCGCCTTGTCGAGCATTTCTGCGTATTGGTCCGGGGTAGCGACGGGCATGGCATCTCCTTTGACGGATGAACGGGAGGGGTCGGGCAAGGCCCGCGACCCGGTCGAGTCTAGCGAGGAGGCCCTGCGGTGGCCCTCCTGTCGTGGAGGGCCGCTGGGCTAGGCTTCGAGCGGGATGGGGATCCGCACCGCGGGTCCTGCGACGACGTGCACGAACTCGACGACGAAGGACTCCGCTCAGTGACCGACAACGATTCAGTGATCGACAACGATTCGATGAGGGACAGCGACTCGCTCTACCTCCACCCCGATCGCAACCTCGGCATGGAACTCGTCCGCGCCACCGAGGCTGCCGCGATCCGCGCCGTGCCGTTCATCGGCAAGGGCGACAAGAACGCCGCCGACGGGGCCGCCGTCGACGCGATGCGTACCTTCCTCGGCACCGTCAACTTCGACGGCGTCGTCGTGATTGGTGAGGGAGAGAAGGACAACGCGCCCATGCTCTTCAACGGCGAGCACGTCGGCAACGGTTCGGGGCCAGCCGCAGACATTGCGGTCGACCCGATCGACGGCACGTCACTCACGGCTGCCGGGCGCCAGAATGCGCTGTCGATGATTGCGGTGGCCGATCGCGGCGCAATGTTCGATCCGTCCGCTGTCTTTTATATGGAGAAAATCGTCACCGGGCCCGAGGGCGTCGGCATCATCGACATCGAGCGACCGATCGGCGAGAACATCCGTGCGCTGGCCCGCGCCAAGCGCAAGCCGGTCGACGAGATGCGAGTCGCGGTGCTCGACCGCCCGCGCCACGCGAAGCTCATCGAGGACATCCGTGCGGCGGGTGCAGGGACCCGGCTGCTTCTCGACGGCGACGTTGCTGGCGGTATCAACGCCGCACGGCACGACTCCCGACTCGACATGTGCGTTGGCACGGGAGGGACGCCGGAGGGGATCATCACAGCGTGTGCTATCCGTGCGCTCGGCGGCGTGATCCAGGGGATCCTCCGTCCCAAAGACGACGACGAGCGTCAGCGGGCGATTGCCGCAGGGCACGACCTCGACCGCGTGCTCCACGCGAACGATCTGGTCCGGAGCGACAACACGTACTTCGTGGCGACGGGGGTCACCAACGGCGGGCTCGTGAAGGGCGTGCGCAAGGAGGGACACGTCATCACGACGGAGTCGATCGTCTTGCGCTCGCGCTCGGGCACCATCCGCCGTGTCACAGCCCAGCACCTCGCGGAAAAGTGGGTCTAGAACTGTCGTGACGCTCGGCCTGGTCGAAGAGTTCGGACCCTTCACGCGGACTGTGTGACCAGCAGGAACCCGCCGGTCGAGAGGCCTGAGGGCGGCGTACGGGAGCCGGCGATTAGGCACTTCGCTCGTCCTCTGACCCGCGCAACTCAACCGCGGTCAGGCGACGCGGCGACGCGGTGACGCCTCCGATCGGTGCGATCACCCGCGACTCATCGAGGGACTCGAATTGGCGCGCCGTGACCAGGACCCGGCTCTCGAGCGAGCCAGCGAAGGCGTTGTAGGAGTCGACCGTCTTCTCGAGCGAGCGGCGCAGCCCCTCGGCGTGATCGGCGAGAGTGCCCAGCCGGGCGTAGAGCGTCTTGCCGAGATCGAGCAGGCGCTTCGCGTCGTCCGTCAAGACGTCCTGCTGCCAGGTGTAGGCGACGGTCTTGAGCACCGACCAGAGGGTGACGGGCGAGGCGAGTGCCACCCTCTTGCCGAACGCGTACTCGAGGAGGCTCGGATCGGCGTCGAGCGCGCTCGCGAGCAGTGGTTCGCTGGGCACGAAAGCGATGACGAACTCGGGGCTGGCCGGCAGGCCCGTCCAGTAGGAGCGGGCTGCAAGCGCGTCGATGTGACCGCGGAGGGCGCGGACGTGCGCGCGCAGGAGCCCGGCGCGGCGCGCTTCCTCCTCGCCGCCTGCGCCCGCCGGGATCGCGCTCGCCTCGAGGTAGGCATCGAACGGGACCTTCGCGTCGACCGCGATCGCCTTGCCGCCCGGCAGACGCACCACCATGTCGGCGCGGCCGCGACCCGCCTCGCCTTCGAGGCTGAACTGCACGTCGAAATCGACCCGCTGAACCAGCCCGGCAGCCTCCACCACGTTGCGCAGCTGCGTCTCGCCCCACGCGCCGCGGCTCGTATTCGAGCGCAGTGCGGAGGCGAGCGTCTCGGTCGTCGACCGCAACTGCTCACCCGCGGCTCGCTGGCCCTCGAGCTGCTCGGTGATCGCGCCGAACTGCGCTGCGCGCTCGCGTTCGAGGCGACCCACCGCCTCCTGCATTCCGCGCAGGCTCTCGGCGACGGGGGAGAGGGTCTGCAGGATGCGCGCGTCGTGGCGCTCCCGCTCCGCCACCGCGCGTAGTTGCTCCTGTAGCTCACGGATCTGGTCGCGGGCGGAGCCGAGGTGCTCGCGGTGCTGCTCTGCGACGGCCTCGTGCCGCTCCTCGAGCCCGTCGGCCCGTGCTCGGGCAGTAGCAAGTTCGAGGGCGAGGGCAGCATCGGGAGTGCGTGACCGGGCAAGCAGGATCGACACGACGGCGGCGACAAGCGCGCCGACCAGCAGGCCGACGACAAAAGAGAGTTCCATGCCGCTGATGAGATCATGTACCTCCGACATCGGCGGCCCGTTGCGCCACGTCCTCTAAAAGGGGGACACGAGAGAGGGTCGGCGGCGGTTAGGCTTCGCAACCATGGGGAATCACCACAGCTCATCGCGTCTGCTCACGGCGGCGCTCGCACTGGCCGTTGGGCTGGGCACCGCACTTGTTCCGCTCGGTTCCGCCTCGGCGGCCGAGGATGCACCGACGCCATCGTCCGTCTCAGTCGAGACGGGCGCTCTCGACCCGTCGCTCGACCATGCCGACCTCGGCGTGCCGGATCAGGGTACGCAGGCATACGACCCGGACGAGACCCGCAGCTTCCGTGCCGGTTTCATCATCAGCGACGCCAACTTCTTTGACGGCGACGCGTTAAGCGCTACGCAGGTGCAGTCACTCCTGGACGACAAGGGCAGCCGGTGCACGACGGGCGGTGGTGCGCCGTGTCTGAAGGACTTCGCGCAGGCCACTCCGTCGAAGGCCGCCGACGCCATGTGCGGCGCCTACTCGGGCTCAGGCCGCGAGTCGGCCGCCTCGATCTTTACTCGCGTCGGGGCAGCCTGCGGCATCAATCCGCTCGCCCTCGTGGTGCTGGTGCAGAAGGAGCGCAGTCTCGTCACCGATGCGACTCCGACCCCCGAGGACTACGCCAAGGCCACCGGGTACAACTGCCCCGACACCGCCGCATGCGACCCCGGCTCCGCGGGTTTCTTCACCCAGGTCTACAGCGCCGCCCGCCAGTTCAAGCGCTACGCCAACCCGCCGGGATCCGGCTCGAACTTCACCGCGTTCACACCCGGAACGACGCCGAACATCCTGTACTACCCGAACGCGGCGTGCGGATCCTCTCCCGTGACGATCCGCAACCAGGCCACGGCCGATCTTTACTACTACACGCCGTATCAGCCCAACGATTACGCGCTCACGGGCAGTGGGAATTCGAACTGCGCGACCTACGGCAATATCAATTTCTGGTACCTCTTCAGCGACTGGAACCCGGCGGGGACGCTCGCGAACGCCGGCATCGCGCCGGCCGGCCGCATCGACGCCCCGCGCATCTCGGGGAGCACGCTGACCGCGTCGGGCTGGGCCGTTGACCCGACCACGCAGCAAGCCGCGCTCTCTACCACGGTCACTGTGACGGCGCCAGACGGCTCGAAGACGGTCCGCACCCAGAGCGCCAACTCCGATCGCGGCGATATTCCGGGCGAGTTCGCGGTCGCCGGCCGGGCGCACGGCTTCACCGCCACAGCGCCCATTTCGGCGCCCGGCACCTATCAGGTGTGCGTCAGTGCCGCTTCCGTCGAGTGGAACCGCTGGGTCGGCTCGGGCGACTCTCGCGGTCCGGGGTCGAAGGAGTTGGGCTGCTCGAGCGTCAGCACCTCTGCCGGTGTCGATGTCACTCGGCTGGCTGGCGCCGACCGCCAGGGCACGGCCGTCGAGATCTCGAAGGCGGTCTTCGGCGCCAACGTCCCGGTCGTGTATATCGCGACCGGCGCGAACTTCCCTGATGCTCTGAGCGCCGCGCCGGCCGCGGCCAAGCAGGGCGGTCCGTTGCTGCTCGTCGACCGCGACTCGATGTCGCAGCCGGTCCGTGATGAACTCGCCCGCCTCAAGCCTGGGAAGATCGTCGTCGTCGGCTCGGCACTCAGCGTCGGCGATAGCCTCCTGAACGAGCTCACAGGCTATGCGCCGGCGGTCGAGCGGATCGGCGGGAAGGACCGCTACGACACGTCGAAGCGGATCATCCAGTACGCCTTCTCCGGCGGATCCTCGCGCGCCTGGCTCGCCACGGGCGAGAAGTTCCCGGATGCGCTCGGTGCCAGCGCTGCGGCAGGCTCGGCCGACGCTCCGGTGATCCTCGTCAATGGCACCGGAACCTCCGCCGATGCAGTGACCCGCGGGATCGTCTCGGGTCTCAAGGTGCAGACACTGACTGTTGCAGGCAACGCGCTCTCGGTCAGCGACGGTATTGTCTCCTCTCTTGGCGTCCCGACCGTGAAGCGGATCGGCGGTGTGGATCGCTATGACACGTCGGAGCAGCTCAACCGCGCGGCGTTCACGAGCGCGAAGACAGTGTTCTTGGCTACCGGAGAGAACTTCCCGGACGCCCTGGCCGGAGCCACGGCCGCCGGTTATGCGAACAGTCCTCTGTTCGCCGTGCCGCCGACCTGTGTGCCGCGGGCGGTGCTGACCGATATCGCCAAGTCGGGAGCGAAGCGAGTCGTCCTGCTGGGCGGTCCGACCACCCTCTCGGAGGATGTTGCGCGCCTCACCCCCTGCGGCTGATCGCCCGCGGGTCGCACCACTGGCGGGGAGGGATGACTCCGACCGCACCGTCCCCGACCGGCGCCCGACGCCGGCGGGGAGGGGCGCTCGTGATCGCGGCGCTGATGTCTCTCCTGGTCGGAGGAGCGGCTGACTCGACCCGGCACGCCGCTGCACCAGGGGAGTCGCAGACGGTGCGCATGTGGACGTTCCTGCAACCCGGGCCCGTCGCCACCGACTTCGACCCAGGCGACATCGTCTCGGACGAGGTCTTCTTCGACGCCGACGCGCTCGGACCTCTGACCGTGCAGGCGTTCCTCAACGCCCGGGTGCCCGTGTGTCAGGGCGGGGCCGTGCCGTGCTTGCGCGACTACTCCGAGGACACCGCCGCGATCATGGGCGACGAGCAGTGCGATGGGGTGCCCGCAGGGCGGCAGCGCTCGGCAGCCGAGATCATCAGCACGGTCGCGGGTGCGTGCGGCGTGAATCCGGCTGTGCTGCTCGTGCTGCTGCAAAAGGAGCAGTCTTTGGTCACGGATCCAGCGCCGAGCGAACGGCAATTCCGCAGCGCCACCGGTTATGGCTGCCCGGACACGGCCGACTGCGACAGCGGTTTGTATGGATTCGCGGCTCAGGTCTATGGAGCGGCCTGGCAATTCCAGCGTTACCGCAGCCCCGAGAGCAGCTTCGACTGGTACCCAGTGGGCGAGACGCGCGACATCCGCTACTCGCCCGGCCAGGGTTGCGGTACGGCGCCGGTGACCATAGCGAACGCCGCCACGGCAGGGCTCTACTACTACACGCCGTACCAGCCGAATGCAGCGGCCCTCGCGAATCTGTACGGGGAGGGCGACGCGTGCTCGGCCTTGGGCAATCGCAACTTCTGGCGGATCTTCAGTATCTGGTTCGGCGATCCGCGCGCTTAGGCCGCAACGGTGGCCTTCGGTCGCAAGCGCTTCAGTGAGACACCGGCGAACTCGCCCAGCTCGGCCATGCTCGCCGCTCCGTGGCGCCGGGCGGCGTGCATCACGATCGCCGCGCACGCCTCCGCATCGCCCGACGCGTCGTGGTGGCGGAAGTCCTCGAAGCCCGCAGCCATCGCCACGGCGGGCAGGCGGTAGGACTCGAGCTCGTAGGTCTTTCGGGCGAGCTGGAGCGAGCAGAGATAGTCGTACTCGGGGTGTTCGAGGGCGGTCGCGGCGCACGCTGCCCGGATGACTCCCATGTCGAAGCCCGCGTTGTGTGCGACGAAGACGTCATCACCCGCGAAGGCGACGAGGTCGGCGAACTGGTCGACCCAGGACGCGGCGGCGCGCACATCGTGCTTGCGGATGCCGTGGATGCGCGTGTTCCATTCGAGGAAGTCGTCGAAGCCGAGCGGGGGCCGGATCAGCCAGCCGGCCCGGTCGACGACGCGGCCGTCGCGAACTTTCACGAGCCCGACCGAGCAGGCGGAGGCTCCGTGTGAGTTGGCGGTCTCGAAGTCGATGGCGGTGAAGTCGATGGGCACGCTCTAGCGTCTCACGCACCTCGGACGCCACCCGCCTCGGCGCGCGGTCACCGCCCTGGCCCTCCGCGGCCACGCCGTAGGATGGATGCCCGTGGCTCTCACTATCGCAATCGTCGGTCTCCCCAACGTCGGTAAGTCGACGCTCTTCAACGCGCTGACCAAGAACACGGTCCTCGCGGCGAACTACCCGTTCGCGACCATCGAGCCCAACGTCGGAGTCGTGAACCTGCCCGACCCCCGCCTGGAGGTGCTCGCCGGGATCTTCGGCTCCGAGCGCATCCTCCCGGCCCCCGTCTCTTTTGTCGATATCGCCGGCATCGTGCGCGGCGCGTCCGAGGGCGAGGGCTTGGGCAATAAGTTCCTTGCGAATATTCGCGAGGCCGATGCGATCGCGCAGGTCATCCGCGGCTTTGAGGATTCGGACGTCGTGCACGTTGACGGCCGGGTCGACGCCGCGAGTGACATGGAGACCATCAACACTGAGCTGATCCTCGCCGATTTGCAGACTCTCGAGAAGGCCGAGACTCGCTATGAGAAGGAGCTGAAGGGTCGCAAGATCGAGCCGATCGTGGTCGAGACCGCGAAGAAGGCGCGTGCGTTCCTCGACGCAGGTCAGCCGCTGTCCGCCTCCTCGCTCGATCTCGAGCCGATCCGCGAGCTGGGGCTGCTGACGGCGAAGCCCTTTATCTACGTGTTCAACGTGGACGAGGCCGTGCTGACGGACGAGACGCGCAAGGCCGAGCTTTCGGCGCTCGTGGCGCCCGCGCAGGCGATCTTCCTCGACGCGAAGATCGAGTCGGAACTGATCGACCTGGACGAGGCGGACGCCGCGGAGATGCTGGAGTCGACGGGGCAGACGGAGTCAGGCCTGAACCAGCTCGCGCGGATCGGCTTCGACACGCTGGGATTGCAGACCTACCTGACGGCTGGGCCGAAGGAGACGCGCGCGTGGACCATCGGGAAGGGCTGGACGGCTCCTCAGGCCGCGGGGGTCATCCACACGGACTTCCAGAAGGGCTTCATCAAGGCGGAGGTCATTTCATTCGAGGACCTGGTGACGACGGGGTCGATCGCGGAGGCGCGGGCGAAGGGGAAGGCGCGGATCGAGGGGAAGGACTACGTGATGCAGGACGGGGACGTGGTGGAGTTTCGTCACGGAGGAACGTCTGGCAGCGGGAACAAGTGACGAAGCACTTCCGCCTGGTGATGCTTGTACGAGGCCGGGACGCCTGACCGATGGCCAACGAGCGAATCACCGAAGACCTGGTGGAGGGCCGCCTTCGCGAGCTGGGCTACTACGACGATCCGGACGAGATCGTCGTTGAGAAGCAGCAGTCGGTCGTCCAGGAGATCCGAAAAGGCCTCTCTAGAGCGTCGAAGACCGGCAAGGGCAAGGCCGCCGGTTATCCCGAGTTCATCATCACAGCGCCTGGCACACCGGACATGGTGGTGCTGATCGAGTGCAAAGCTGATGTCAAGCAGCTCGATGCCAAGGATCCCGTGAAGGCCTTCGACGACTCGGATCTGATAATCCAGCGCGTCATGGTCGATGCCCGTGATTGCGTCTCCGAGGTCGACCGGATGGTCCCCGCTGGCTAGAGAGCAGACTATCGCCAGCACGCGCCGTTCGCCGCCGCTCAGGTGTCCGCATTCGGACAGGGCCATCTCCGCGTCGAACCAGAACCCGCCGACCGTGTTGCGGCGGATCCAGGGGCCGCTGAGGAGTTGCCCCCGGTTGAACCGGATCAGCAGCTCGATGGCGGCTTCGAGAGCGAGGTCGCCGCTGGCCCAGTTGCGGAGGACGTCGGCGCTCATCACGCGCCTGCCCTGTCGAGCTCAGCGCCCACCAGGCCAGCGAGGATAGTGTCGTCGCAGATTGGCGTGATCCGCCCATCCGGACCGGACTGGCATGCGGTGCTGAACCGTTTCCTCCACGTACCCGTTCGCCCTGGTGAGAGTGACGAGGCGTGGGACGCGCGTTGGACTGCGCTTGACGATGATTTTCGGTCTCGCGCCCAGGCGTATGAGCGCCTGCCGCTCGCTGACTGGCCCGACGCGCTCTGGGCCGAGCTCAAGGCATCCTGGGAGGCGATCTTCGACCCGGTGGCGTGGCGAGAAGACGTGCCACTTCAGGCGACGATGCGCGAGATCCGGGCCGCCGATGTCGTCCGCGCCGTGCGGGTTCAGTAGGGCGGTTGGTCTATGGTAATCGCGCTTATCAGGGCATGGAGAATACCTGCCGTCGCGTGACGAGATCCGCGAGGGGTGCTTAGACTGCAGCGTCGGCAGCGCAGCGGTGCGCGGTTCTATCGCTCGAACGACGAGACCGGAGGCGTGGACATCGTCCGCGTTCTGCATCAGCGGATGGACCGAGGGTGAAATCCATAGCGTCTATCAAGTCGACACACCCACGCATCTATCAGCGCCCGATCTCCTGAAACGTCTGCACAACCCCAAAAAACTGATACTCGATCCGAAGTCCGACGAACGCTGCTGACTCGATCCCGGACGAGGACGTCATTGTGACCGGGAGCTGAGTTTCCGCTTCGAGGTCCAACCAGGGTGCGCTCCCTGCGCGGACATCGATCTGGGATACATACGCATGCTCATAGCGCGTCCCTTCGACGTCTCGTCGCCCTTGTGCGCTCAGGGCCATCAAAGGGAGGACCACTGCGTCGATGGTACCGAGGTGCGGCTGCCTGCTCTTCCCTTGTTCATCCTGAGACCACCCCGTCAAATAGACCACGCGTGCCAACCACTCCGTGTCCGAGCCACGGATGGAACCTGACAACAGCTACAGGTTGTGATGAACGCTCCGGTAGCCTGAGGTGCCCCATTGTTTCTGGACCACCGCGCAATTGGTATGATTGCCGCGTTGACCGAAAGGATGATCGGGATGTCAAGTTCCCGTGGGAAGTATTCTCCGGAGTTCCGCGCCGAGGCCGTGCGTGAAGTCATAGATAAGTCGCGCCCTGTCGCCGATGTCGCTCGAGACCTCGGACTTGTTCCGCAGACTCTCACGAATTGGGTGGCTGCGTATCGCCGTTCGAATGGTGAGGGTGAAGAAGAGCTGACCGTACAAGACCGGGCGCGGATCAAAGAGCTTGAGCGTCGGATCCGGGAACTCGAGGCGGAGAACCTTTTCCTGGGAAAAGCGTCCGCGTTCTTCGCGAAGAAGTTGCACTGAGCACCAAGCTCGAGCTTATTCAACACGAAGAACGCGAACCCCGCCAATCGGCGTCGATCCGTGAAATGTGCCAGATCGTCGGCGTGAACCGGTCAAGTTATTACGAATGGCGTGATCGGAAGACCTCGGCAACCGCTCAATGGCGCACCGATATCACAAAGCTTATTCGCAAAGCATTTACCGATTCGGACGGGACCTACGGCTACCGCCGCGTCAGCGCCCAGCTGGCGCGGTGGGGTCGGCCTGTCGCCGACGAGACCGTCCGCAGGCTCATGCGCGCCGCGGGCCTGGAGCCTTGCCAGCCCAAGCCCTGGCGTCCGACGACAACGATCCCGGGCGACCCGGCCGATATCCCCGATCTCGTCAAGCGGAACTTCACGGCCGAACAGCCCGGATGCAAGTGGGTCGGCGATATCACATATATCCGCACCTGGGAGGGATGGGTCTACCTCGCAACCGTTCTCGACTGCTATTCGAAGAAAGTCGTCGGGTACGCCCTCGCGGACCACATGCGGACCGAACTCGTTACAGAAGCCCTCGAGATGGCCGCACGAAATCAACCTTATCGCGTCAGCACAACCATCTTCCACAGCGACCGAGGATCCGTATACACCTCAGCGGAATTTGGGAAAACCGCCAAACGGCTCGACATCAGGCAATCAATGGGTCGCACCGGCGTCTGCTGGGACAACGCGTGGGCCGAATCGTTCAACGGGACATTGAAGAACGAGCGATGCAATCGAACGCAGTATCCAACGAAGGAAAAAGCCACACGAGATGTAGCGCGATACATCGAATTGCAGTACAATCAGAAACGACTTCACTCCGGACTCGACTACCGAACACCAAACGAAGCCGAACAGGCATGGCTCACCCGAGATCTTGCCGCATAGACAACTATTTACCCGGTCCAGAAAACGTAAGGCAGCTCA
>NZ_QGDV01000013.1 GCF_003149025.1 Rathayibacter iranicus NCPPB 2253 = VKM Ac-1602 | reverse complement strand
ATCACGCTCAGCGATAGTGTCCGCATACTTATTCAACTGCTCGTTGATGTTCACCAACAGCTCCTCGAACTTCTTCACGCTCTCAGACAGCTGGTTGTACTGCGCGAGATACGCCTGGAACGCCTGACCCTTCCACTCCTCACCAATGATCGAATTCATCTGATTCACCTTCTGAAGAGCCTGCTCGATCTCTTCCTTCGAGCGGGTATACACCTGAGCCTGCTGCTTCAACTCTTCCGGCGTCACACTAATCTGAGCCATGAAACGCTCCCCTTCGTGATATTGGCCGAGACCGTAGCACGCCGCCAACACACGAACAGGAACCCCGGCAATCGTCACTGTGCATCCCCACACCTCGGCCAAGGACTCAGAGCGGTGCTGCTCTCGGTGGCTCCGCCTACATGCACACAGCTTGCTGCGGCGGCCGCAGGCAGATTCCCCGTCATCCCGGCGTTCCACCAGAAAATTCAATTGACTCCAGAGGCACGGCAACCGCCGATCGCTGCCGGAGAGGACACCCGAACTAGTGCCCCAGCCATCGCAGGATAAGGTCCGCCACGACGTCGCCACCCAGGCACGAAGTAAAACACCAATGGCGCAGACCGCGAAGGACCTAGCATCTCGGAGAACCCGATCGCGAACGGAACAGAGGCCTATGTAAAATACTCTTGAATGCTCAACGAAGATCCCACCGACCTGCGTATTTGCGGCACTTGCCCTGAATTTTGCATAAGCCTCGTTGATCAGTTCGATGGCAAGAATATTTATGCTCCGGACTCAGCGAACCTGACGGCGCAGGAGCGGGATGACATGGTTAATTGTCAAATTCAGGTCGCGGGCGCGCTTGCAGGCCTAGCGTCGAGGTCGTGGGCGGGAGTGCTTAAAGCGATCGGATCGGCGAATTCGGCCACCACCGGCCCCTGCAAGGCCTTTTGGGACGAGACGGCCGCTCTTCGCCCATCAAGTGCCTGGACATCACAACGAGAAAGAGAGACGACGATGACTCAGGGATGTAAAGCGATACTCCTGCTCATCGGAGGGCTGCTGGTGACGGGAGCCAGCCTCTCTCCATGACGGTCCGCCCGAAGCAGTCGATTTTGCGGTGACGCACTAGAATCGGTTTGTCCTGTGCAGGTCGACGGAAGCGGTGGAGCGGTGAAGACGAGGGTCATCTTCTACCTTCTGGGCGGTGTGTTCGTGCTCGGCGCGGGAATCAATTCCGTTGCGAGCACCGGCTTCTCCGTGCCGAATCTGCTGACTCTGCTCTGCGGCGTCCTCATCCTGGCTATCGCCGGCTGGCAGGCCGCCCGCTCCTGGCGCTCCGACTCCTCCGACCGCGATGTCGAGCCTCCCCGCTGACAGAACCACGACCGGTTCGGTAGACCGGGCACTACCTCGAATGTCCACCGTGCTGCACTGACGGCCGCGCCGCGTTCTGGTGCGATGAAGCCATGACTTCTCACGCGCTCGTCACCCCACGGCTCCCGGCTCCCGGGTTGCCTGCCAGCGGGGCGCTCACCCCCGGACATCCGACCCGCGCCGCCGCTCCCGGGCGGCTCGCACCCCTGGGCTCGCCCCGATCGATCGCCGCACCGCGCGGTCACCGGTCCGAAATCGCGGCGCTGCGGTTGCTCGCCATCGCGAGCGTCGTCGTCTACCACTACTGGCCTACTGCGCTACCGGGCGGCTTCGTCGGGGTGGACGTCTTCTTCGTGATCTCGGGCTTCCTGATTACGTCGCACCTCGTCCGCGAGCTCGACGAGACGGGCCGCATCCGGCTCCGTCGCTTCTGGCTGCGTCGGGCGGCCAGGCTGCTTCCGGCCGCGCTGACGGTCATCGCCACGGTCGCGCTGCTCGCCCCGATCATCCTGCCCGTGATCGACCGCGACGGAACCGCCGTGCAACAGTTGTCCTCGATCTTTCTCGTTCAGAACTGGGCCCTGGTCTTTCAGGCGGTGGACTACCTTTCGGCCGGGGCCGCGCCCACGGCGCTAGAACACTTCTGGTCGCTGTCGACGGAGGAGCAGTTCTACGCGCTCTGGCCCGCGGCACTCGTGGGAGTGGCCGCCGCCGCTCGCGTACTGCGGATTGATCGCCGACGGGTCAGGGCCGCGGTGCTCGTGCTGGCCGCCGGCTCCTTCCTCCTGTCGATCTGGCTGACGGCCACGGCTCCCGGAGCCGCGTACTTCAACACGGGTGTGCGTGCCTGGGAGTTCCTCGGCGGGGCGGTCCTCTGCTTCCTCCCACAGCCGCCGGCGCGCGCGCGACTCCCTCTGGCGCTGGTCGGCGCCGCGCTGCTCGGTGCGGCCCTGGTGTTTGTGACTCCCGCTCTGGCCTTCCCCGGCTGGATCGCGGCCATTCCCGTCGCAGGAGCGATGCTCGTCATCGCGGCGGGGACTCCCGCCGCGGGCTCCCGGCTCGCTCGCGCGTGCGGGCATCCGATCATCGACTACGTCGCGACCCGGTCATACGCGATTTACCTCTGGCACTGGCCGGTCCTCATCTTCGCGCCGGCGATCGTTGCGGGCGCCGGGCAGTCCCGTCCGCTCTCCGCGGCGTCCCTGCTCGTTGTCCTGGCCATCGCCGTGATGCTTGCAGAGCTGACGCATCGGCTGGTCGAGAACCGGTTCCGGGCGGGTGCACGATGAACCGCTTCCCGCCCCGCGGCCCGCTGGGTAAGTTCCGCTCGCCGATCGACCGGTCGCTCCGGATGGTCGCCGTCCTCGCCCTCGTTGGTGTCCTGGCGAGCGCCGTGCAGTTGGCGCGCTCGCAGGCCGAGCTCGCCTCCCTCCGCACCGACGTCTCCGCGCGGCTCGCCGCCGACGACCCCTGCGCGGGAGCGCGTGCGATGAGTGGGCAGTCGTGCTCCGACCGCTTCGAGCTTCCGCGCGACCTGGAACCGGCCGTGTCGGCGGCCGACGTCGGCGTGGTCGAGGGCACTCCTCCGTTTCTCGGAGGATGCGCGCACCACCTCATCGGGACCGACGTCCTGAACAAGCACTGCGTCTGGAGGACACCGGGGGCGACGAAGACGATCGCGCTCGTCGGCGACTCCCACGCGGCCATGTGGGCTGACGGTCTGCTCGAGGGTGCGGACGCACGCCACTGGAATGTCGAGGTGTACTTCCACGGCGGCTGCTTGCTGTCAGATGTCAGCGGTCGCGCATCCCAGGCCGTCGTCTCGTCGGCGTGCAGTGCGTGGTCGGCCTGGGTCGGTGACCAGTTGCGGCATCGCGACGACCTCGACACGGTGGTCTACGGCTCCCACGCCGCCGCCTACGTGCAGGAGCGGACCGGCGTCCCGGACGCGTCGGAGGACGTCGTCGACTCGGCCGTCGCGTCGATCTCGTCGTGGAAGGACGCCGCCCGCCGGGTGCTGATTCTCCGCGACGTGCCCAATCCGGGGTCGGATGTCCCGCGCTGTCTAGCGTCGACCGTCTCCGCCGGCGCGCGGAGTGACCCCTGCTCCGTCTCCCGCGGGAAGGACGCGCCCCTCGACGACCACGAGTCCCAGCGGATCGCCGCGAGACTCGGTCTCCCGCTGATCGACACGACGGATCTCTTCTGCGACGCCGCGACCTGCCACTCCGTCATTGGCGGGGTCGTCGTCTACCGCGACGACGACCACCTCACGGCAAGCTTCGCTCGCACCGCGGGCGCCGCGCTCGCCGACCGCATCGACCGGGCTGCGGGGCTCTCATGACCGCTGCGCGGGGGGACGCCGTCAGGCTTGTCGCCGTGGGTGACAGCATCACGCGCGGGAGGTCCAGCTCGCCGTGGCTGCCGCTGGTCGGCGCGGCGCTGCCTCCCGGTTCCGCGACCACCAACGCGGGTGTGGACGGCGACCGCGTCAGCTCCGCGCTCCGACGCCTGCCGCGCCGCGCGCTCGGGGAGGCGACCCACGTCGTGGTCCTCCTCGGCACGAATGACATCCTCCGGCAACTCTCGAACGCACGCCGACGCGGGCGGTTCGTGAAGCGGACCGGCCGGGCTGTCTTCGAGCAGGCTTTCCGGAGGGACCTCACCGAGCTGGTTCGCCGACTGCGGCACGAGTCGACCGCCGCGGTCGCTGTGGGCTCGCTCCCTCCGGTGGGAGAGCACGGCTCAGACGACGCTGCCCGGGCGGTCAGTGCCGTGAACGCAGTGATTCGGGCAGTCTGCGGCGACGCGGGTGTGACCGTTCTCCCCCTCCACGAGCGCTTGGTGGCATTGCGGCAGAGGTATGCGAGCGCCGCGGGGCCGTCGTTCTGCGGCTCTCGGATGATGATGCGCGCCGCCGTCCGACGTCGGATCCTGCGGTGGAGTTTTACGCAGTGCGCCGTCGCCGAGGGTTTCGTCGCGCTGAGCGACGGAATCCACCTCTCCGAGAGTGGCGCTCGGGAGCTGGCCGCGCTCGTCTCCGGCTGGGTGAGCGAGTCGGCGGCAGAGCGCGCAGGCGACGCGACCGAGTGAGCGCCGGGTTTCTGCGGGCGGGCGCCGCGGCCGGCGGATGTTGCTCCGCTCAGACTTCGCCCCGGGTGAGCAGCAGCCGGTAGGGGACCGCGCGCTCCACCCGCCAGCCCTCGGGTGCGACCGCTCGCAGCTCCGCAGCGGTGAAGCTGCGCCGAACCGAGAGCGAGCCGTCGTAGTGCAGGAACGAGCCCGCCGCGAGGGGGCGCGTCGCGAGGAGGTAGGCCGTGTACGCGAGGCGTGAGCGCTCGATGTCGTTGTGCAGCGCGCGCGGAGCGAGGCGTTCGCTGTCCCGGAGGAGCGCGGCGAGGGCTTGGGGGCTCAGATGGTGCAGGACGTGGTTGGAGGTGACGAGGTCGAATCGCGCGCCTTCGGCGACGAGGTCGGTGCTGCTCGCGAGGCGGAACTCGACTCCGGCCGGGGCGGGTGTCGAGGTGGCGAAGGCCGAGGCGCGCTCGTCCGGATCGACGGCGGTGATGCTCAGGCGCAGGCCGTCCTCGCGCGCCCAGCCCGCGAGCGCGCGCGCGACATCGCCGCCTCCCGACCCGATGTCGAGGAGGCGGAACGGCGCGTCACTGCGCAGCAGCAGCGGCCGCACGCGCGAGCGGTACAGGCCCCGCCAGCCGGCCACGAGCCGGTTGACGGTGCCGAAGCGCGCGTAGGTCGCGTCGAGCAGGGCCCGGTCGCAGTCCGGATCGTCCATCAGCTCCTGCGCCGAGACCTCCCGGCGGCGCAGGTCCGGAACGAGGGGAGCGCGCATCGTCACTCCTCGCCCCACTTGGTCAGCAAAGCGAGTTCGACGGTGAGGCCCGGACCGAAAGCCATCGCGCCGATCCGCTCGCCGTCGGCTGCCTCGCCGTGCAGGAGCCGCCGCAGGATGAACAGGACTGTCGCGCTCGACATGTTGCCGTGCGTCCGCAGCACTTCGCGGGAGGGATGCATCTGCTCGTCGTCGAGGCCGAGCGAGGTCTGCACTTTGTCGAGGATGCTCCGACCGCCGGGATGGATTGCCCAGCGCGCCACGTCGTCCATCCCGACCGCGGCGCTCGCGAGAAGCGGAGCGACCGCCGCCTCGATGTTCGCGCCGATGATCGACGGCACGTACGTGCTCAGTCGCATCGAGAAACCGTGGTCGCCGATGGTCCACGCCATCTCGGTTTCGCCCTCATCGGTCAGCGTCGTCGCCAGTGCGTCGAGCTCCAACACCGGCGTGCCGGGAGCGGGCGGGCGCGCAGTGACGACTGCCGCGGCGCCGCCGTCGCCGAAGACGGACGTGGCGACAATCTGCTCGGGATCGTTCGAACTGGTCAGGTGGATGGTGCAGAGTTCGACCGCGACGACGAGGACCACCGCCTCCGGATCCGCTTCGCAGAACTGTCGAGCCGCCCGGAGCCCGGGGAACGCGCCGTAGCAGCCCATGAAGCCGAGGTGGAAGCGCTGCGTCGAGGGAGCGAGGCCGAGCCGACGCACGAGCTGGTAGTCGGGGCCGGGCGCGTAGAAGCCGGTGCAGGAGACGGTCACGACGTGGGTGACGTCCTCCGCGCTCACCGACGCTGCCGTGAGCGCGCGGTCAGCCGCCTGGATGAAGAGTTCGGGAGCGCTCTGGGTGTAGAGAGCATTGCGCGCAGCGGTGCCCGGATCGAGGACCCGACCCTGGGCCGCGTCGTAGAAGACGCTGTCCCCCTCCCGCTCGACGCCATCGAGTTCGTCGACCACGGTGCCTCGGGTGTCGATTCCGGACGCGTCGAACGCGGCTCCGATCAGGCGGGAGCCGAGTCGGCTGATCCCGGGCTGCTTGCGGAAGAGGTCGCGGGCCTCCGGCTGGCGCAGGACGGTGCCCGGCACCGCTGTCTCGATACTGCGGATATGCACGCTCACCTGCGCGAACCTATCGCAGGAACGCGCGAGTGAGCGACGCCCTGGACCGCGATCAGAGGATCGGCTTTCCGCCGGTGACCGCGATCGTCGCCCCGCTGATATAGCTCGCGTCATCGGAGGCGAGGAGGACGTAGGCGGGCGCGACCTCGGCTGGCTGGCCGGGTCGACCGAGCGGGACCTGCTCGCCGAACTCAGCGACAGCCTCCTCGGGCATGGTGGAGGGAATGAGCGGCGTCCAGATCGGGCCGGGGGCGACGGAGTTGGCCCGGATTCCCTTCTCGCCCAGTGCTTGGGCGAGGGAGGCGGTCATGCTGAGCATCGCCGCTTTCGTCGCCGCATAGGGCAGCAACTGGTACGACGGCTGGTCCGACTGCACCGAACTCGTTGCGATGATCGACGCGCCCACCGTGAGGTGCGGCAGAGCTGACTTCACCAGGTGGAAATACGCGCTGACATTCGTCGCGATCGTGCGGTCCCACTCCTCGTCGGGAATATCGGTGACGCTCTCGCGGCTCATCTGGAACGCGGCATTGCTGACCAGCACCTCGAGATGCCCGAAGCGCTCCACCGTCTCGGTCACGACGGAGCGGCAGTGCGCCGGGTCTTGGAGATCGCCGGGCAGCAGCAGCGCCTCGCGGCCCGCCTGGCGGACCCACTTCGCGGTGTCCTGGGCGTCCTCATGCTCGTCGAGGTACGAGATCGCCACGTCGGCGCCCTCGCGGGCGAACGCGATGGCGACCGCCTTGCCGATCCCACTGTCGGCTCCGGTGATGAGGGCGACTTTGCCGCTCAGGCGGCCAGTGCCGATGTAGCTCGTCTCGCCGTGGTCGGCCTGCGGCGTCAGCTCGGCCTCGGTGCCGGGCGGCGTCTGCTCGGGTAATTCCGGAGTCATGGCTCTCCCTCGTGTGATGGCTCCATGCAAGCCGGTGCACGCAGGAGCGCGTAGGGGGTTGACGGCGGGCGTGCGGTGACCGAGCTCGAGTGCTCGACAGTGGACCGTGGCTGGGGTGTCATCCGGTTGTCAGAATTCACGGACGGCCGCGCGCAGTGCCACGATGGGCCGATGAGCGCTAGACACCAGCCCGTCGTCGTCCTCGCCGGGGCGAGCGGTTTCCTCGGGACGGATCTCGCCCGGCGTTTCACCGCCGACGGCTGGAACGTCAAGCGGATCGGCCGCTCCGGCCCGGACGGGCAGTGGGGTCACACGGCCGGAATCACCCGCGTGCTCGACGGTGCGCGCCTGCTCGTCAACCTCGCAGGCAAGAGCGTCGACTGCCGATACACACGGGCGAACCGCGCCGAAATCCTCCGCTCCCGGGTGGAGACGACCGCCGAGCTGCACCGTGCAGTCGCGGCCGCGGCGACGCCTCCGCTCGTGTGGATGAACGCCAGCACCGCGACGATCTACCGGCACGAGGAGGAGCGGGCGAACACCGAGGACGAAGGCGTGCTCGGCGAGGGCTTCTCGGTCGAGGTAGCACGGGCGTGGGAGGCGGAATTCTTTTCCGGGGAGACGCCCGGCCTGCGGCGTCTCGCGCTGCGGATGACGATCGTGCTCGGCGAGGGGCCGGCGACGGCGATCCTGCTGCGGCTGGCGCGGATCGGTCTGGGCGGTCCACAGTTCGACGGGCCGTGGCCATCGACGCGCGAGCGGCGGGAGGCGGGGGTGCACCACGAGTACCGGCGCACGCTCGGACGGCAGCACTTCAGCTGGATCCACGTCGAGGACGTCTACCGCTCGATCCTGTTCCTGTTCCTGGAGGAATCACGCTTGACGGGACCAGTGAACCTCGCGTCGCCGAATCCCAGCGACAACATCGAACTCTCTCGCCTGCTTCGCGCCGCGGTCGGGCGCAGAATCGGCCTGCCCGCGCCGCGCTTCGTGCTCGAGCCCGCGACCTTCCTGCTCCGGACCGAGACCGAACTCCTGCTCAAGAGCCGCTGGGTCGTTCCCGCCCGCCTCGAGGAGTCCGGATTCTCCTTCGCTCACCCTCACCTCGCCGAGGCCCTCCGCGCCGTCGTCGCCTCCCGCTGACCCTGGTCACGCCGGCGCCATGCCGTGCAGGGAGCGAGACGGACGACTAGTGCCGCGCGACGCGCAGAGCGATGTCGCGCCGATACGTCCCGCCGTCGAGGTGGATCAGGTCGAGTGCTCGGTAGGCCCGCTCGCGCGCCTCGGTGAAGTCGGCTCCTCGGGCCACGACATTCAGCACCCGGCCGCCGGTGGCGACGAAGCGACCATCGACGATTTGGGTAGCGGCGTGGGCGAGCGTGACTCCGGGGACCGCGGCCGCCGCGTCCAGCCCGGTGATCGTGCGCCCGGTGACGGCGTTCTCGGGGTAGCCCTCGCTGGCCAGCACGACGGTGACGGCCACGTCGTCAGAAAACGCGGGCCAGGGAACGGAGGCGAGCGAGCCAGTGGCGGCCGCATGGAGTAGCGCGGACAACGGCGAGGAGAGACGGGGGAGGACGACCTGCGTCTCGGGGTCGCCGAAGCGGGCATTGAATTCGATCACGCGCAGCCCCGCATCCGTGACGATGAGACCGCAGTAGAGGAGCCCGATGAAGGGGGTTCGCTCGCGTTCCAGCTGTCGAATCGTCGGAATGGCGACCGTGTCGATGACCTCGTCAATGAAGGCGCGCTCGCTGCTCCACCGGTCTGCGAGCCACGGGAGCGGTGAGTAGGCGCCCATGCCGCCGGTGTTGGGACCCTCGTCGCCGTCGCCGAGGCGTTTGAAGTCCTGCGCGGGGGAGAGGGGGACCACGTCGTGACCGTCGGAGAGGAGGAACAGCGAGACCTCCTGGCCGGCCAGGAACTCTTCGATCAGGACGTCGCCCGACTGAAGCCAGAACTCGGCGTGGGCGATCGCGGCGCTGCGCGACTCGGTCACCAGGACGCCCTTCCCTGCGGCGAGCCCATCTGCTTTGACGACCGACGGGAGTCCGTACTCGTCAATGGCGCGCGTCGCGTCCACGAGGGTCGAGACGCGGGTAGCCCGGCCGGTGGGGACGCGGGCCATGTCCATCACGCGTTTGGCGAAAGTCTTCGAGCCTTCGAGAGCCGCGGCGCCGCGGTCGGGTCCGAAGGTGGGGATGCGGCGGCGGCGGAGCGCGTCGGCCACACCGGCGACCAGCGGCGCCTCCGGGCCGATCACGACCAGCTCGACGCCCTGCTCCACTGCGAACTCGCTGACGAGGCGCGGGCTATTCGTGTCAAAGTGGATCACCTCGACGTCGCGCGCGATGCCCGCATTGCCCGGGGCGGCGATGATCTCGTGCTGCGCCTGCTCGGCGAGTAGAGCGGTGATGATGGCGTGCTCGCGGGCACCGGAACCGAGAACAAGGATCTTCACCCTCACAGGATAGGCCCGCCCTGCCGCCCTTCGCGGGAGTGGACGAAGGGCGGGAGCGGGGGAGGATGGGGTGTGGCTAAGGGCAGGATCGATGAGATGGGTGGGCAAGCGGCGGTGCGGGCGGCGCTCGCCGGCGGAGCGGACCGGAACACGACGGCGGTTGCCGTGCGGTTCTTGCTGCAGATCATCGAGACGACCGTCCCCGGGCGCAGCGTCGAGGTGCGCGTCCCCCCGTTCGGGGCCGCGCAGTGCGTCGAAGGACCGGGCCACACCCGCGGCACGCCGCCGAACGTGATCGAGATGGACGCGGCGACCTGGCTTCCACTTGCCACCGGCGCCCTCTCCTGGAACGACGGCCTCGCGAGCGGGCGGATCCACGCATCGGGCGTCCGCGCTGACCTCTCGCCGTTCCTGCCGATCCTCCGAACCACGGGGCCGACGCCGAGTTAACTTCTCGTAAACGCGGTGTCGATCCGAGGCCGGAGGGTTTGACCTGGAGTACGCCGTCAGGTTGGCTGGGAATATCCCCCTCACGCGGCGCGAATCCGCTTCGGATTGTCCGCTCGATGCTTGGAGAACTCCACCAGATGCGAAGCTCTGCCTTCGGCCGCCCCGGCCACTCCCGCTCCCTCTCCGCTGCGATCGTCGGCGTTGTCGCCGCTGCGGCACTGCTCGGAGCAGCCCCCGCCTCGGCGGCCGACGAGCGCGTCATCGACGTGTACACGATGAACGACTTCCACGGTCGCCTCGAAGCCTCGGCCGGTTCGAGCGTCGAGGGCAGTGTGCCCGGCGCCGCGTCGCTCGCCTCCGCGTACGCCACCCTGTCGGCGGGGAACCCCACCGGCTCGATGCTCGTGTCTGCGGGCGACAACGTCGGCGCCTCGACCTTCACCTCGCTGGTGCAGAACGACGACCCGACCATCGACGCGCTGAACCTGATGGGCGTCTCGGCCTCGGCCGTGGGCAACCACGAGTTCGATAAGACCCGCGAAGACCTCGACGGCCGGATCATCCCGCGCGCCGACTTTGAGTACTTCTCCTCGAACCTCCTCGAGAAGGGCACGGGCGAGCACGCCTACGCCCCCTCGTTCGTCCAGGACTTCGACGGCGTGACGGTCGGCTTCGTCGGTGCGACCACGGCGAGCCTGCCGGACCTCGTCAGCCCCGCCGGCATCGCAACCCTCGACGTCGCTCCGGTTGTCGACTCGGTGAACGCCGAGGCGGCCCGCCTGCAGGACGGCATCGACGACTCTGCCGACTCCTCCGTGCCAACGGCGCAGAAAAACCTGGAGGCCGACGTCGTCGTTGCCGTCGTGCACGAGGGCGCAGAGACCGCGGACGCTGACTTCGCCGACGCGGGCAGCACCTTCGGCGCAATTGTGGACGGGATCGGCGACCAGGTCGCCGGCATCGTCTCGGCCCACACTCACCAGGCGTACAGCAAAGACGTCACCCTCCCGAGCGGCAAGACGCTCCCGGTCTTGCAGGCCGGCCAGTATGGCAACCACCTCGGGCACCTCGCCATTACCGTCGACCCGGCCAGTAGGGATCTCGTCTCGGTGACCTCCGAGCTCATCGACACGCTGGCGCCGGTCGAGGTGACCGACCCGAAGACGGGCGTCGTCTCGACCGTGTATCAGCCCCGCTACGCCGCCGACTCGACTCCGATCGGGCGCGATGTCGCCGCGCTCGTCGCGGACGCTGTCGCGGTGGCGGAGGTCAAGGGTGCGGTTCCGATCGGCTCCGTCACCGCCGACGTGCGTCGCGGTGTGCAGTCCGACGGCTCCGAGAATCGCGGAGCCGAGTCGACCATCGGCAACCTGGTCGCCGACGCGCAGCTCTGGGCCACGCAGGCCGACCTCGGCACGCAAATCGCTTTCATGAACCCGGGCGGCATGCGCCAGGACATCCTCTTCGCGTCGAGCGGCGCGAACGACCCCGACGGCACCGTCACGTACAAGGAGGCGGCGGTCGTCCAGCCCTTCGCCAACACGCTCGTCACCCAGACCCTGACCGGCGCCCAGATCACGACGGTGCTGGAGCAGCAGTGGCAGCCGGGTAAGACGCGTCCGGAGCTGCACCTGGGTATTTCGGCCGGCCTGTCCTACACCTACGATCCGGCCGCCGAGGTCGGTTCTCACATCACCGGCGTCTTTTTCGAGGGCGAGCGGATCACCGACGACCAGACCTTCAAGGTCGTCGCCAATTCATTCCTCGCGGCCGGCGGCGACAGCTTCACCGAGCTGGCGAACGGGACCGATAAGGCCGACTCCGGCCGCGTCGACCTGAACGCTTTCACCGAGTACATGGCCGCGTTCTCGCCGGTTTCACCGGCCCCTGCCACGCGCTCGATCGGTGTGACCGAGACGAGCGCCGAGGGCGATGACACGCTCTCCTATGCCCTGTCCTCGCTCGATGTCAACAACTCCGCCGTCCGCGACGACGAGGTGCAGGTGCTGATCGACGGAGCGCAGGTCGCCAGCGCCGCGATCGACCACGCTGTCGTCTCGACTACGGACGAGCAGGGCCGCGCCTCCGTGAGCCTCTCGACGGTCGGGCTTACCGCCGGCGAGCACGAACTGCGGTTCTCGCTCCCGACGACTGGCGTCTCGGTTCTCTCTACTCTCACAGTCGCGGAGGGTGCCCCTGCGTCGCCCACTCCGGCGCCGGTCGAGACCGTCGCCCCGACGAACCCCGTGACCACCGTCCCGGCAGTGCCGGTGGCCTCTGGCGGATCGACGCACCACCTCGCCGAGACCGGGGTCGATGCGACGCCCGCGTTCACTGCCGGGATCGCGGCACTCCTGCTCGGGCTGGGTATGACGGTGGCGCGCCTGCGTCGCCGAACCGCCTCGAAGTAGCGCCGGTAGAGACGAAGGGCCTTCGACTCCGGTCGGAGGCCCTTCGTCGTGCGCGGGCTGCGAAACGCGAGAACGCCGCCTCCCTCAAGGGAGACGGCGTCGAAACGTGATGAGGTGCTATCGCGGAGCGCGGGCTCAGCGCTGCGCGGGGACCTGACGGTAGCCGTCGCGGCGGGCGACGAGCACCGTCGAGACTGTGCCCCATGCGGCGAGGCCACTGATAACGACGAGGAGTGCGATGCTCATGAGTGTTCTGCCTTTCGTTGCGGCGGTATGTGAACCATCCACCGGGATGCTGGGTACAACGTCCACTATCAGCCCGCGCGTTCCTTAGGACAATCGAACTGTTCTTGCGTTGACGTGTAGCGTTCCTACATGGACGTGCGCCGATTAGAACTGCTGAGAGAACTGTCGATGCGCCGCTCGATCACGGCGGTCGCGGAGGCCACCCACCGCACCCCCTCCGCGGTCTCGCAGCAGCTCAAGGTGCTCGAGCGCGAGGCGGGCGTGCCGCTGATCGAGCGGTCGGGACGGGGAGTCGTGCTCACCGCGGCGGGCCGGGAGCTAGCCCGCAGTGCCACCGAAATCGCCATCGCGCTCGAGCGGGCGGACGCGGTCTGGCAGACGTTCAAGAACAACCCGATCGGCGAGGTGACGATCGCGACGTTCCCGACCGCCGGCCAGATGCTCCTTCCGAACGCCCTCGTCGCGCTGCGCAGCGTCGAGGGACTCGTCGTGCAGTGCGAGGACGCCGATCCCGGCACCGACGAGTTCGCCGATCTGACCGCCGACTTCGACATCGTCCTCGCGCACTCACCTACGGGCCGGAGCGCATGGGCCGGCCGCGGGCTGGCGATGGCCGAGCTGATGGTCGAGCCGCTCGACATCGGGCTGCCGGTCGGTCATCGCCTCGCCGACCGCGCGACAGTCTCGGCGGCCGACCTGGTCGGCGAGACCTGGATCGGTGTCCCGGATGGCTTCCCCTTCGAACGTGTCATGCAGGACATCGAGACCGCGTCGGGAGAGGCAGTCAGGGTGGAACAGCGCTTCGCCTCGACGCGCGTCACGGAGGCGTTCGTCGCGGCCGGCCTGGGCATCGCGGTGCTGCCGCGCTACACCGCGGGAGGCGTGGGTGTCGTCGTGAAGCCGCTGCGCGGGGTGAACTCGGTGCGGCACATCGTTGCGCTGATGCGACCGGACCGGGCGGAACGGCTCTCGGTCCGCACCGTCGTCCGAGAGCTGCGCGCGCAGGCTGCACGACTCGTCCATGCGCTCTGAGCGTCCGTGGGCCGGCTCAGGGAGTTCGGTGCGCGTGCCCTGGCGGGGGACAATGGAGGAATGACCGAACCGCTCGACTCGTCGCCGCGCCCTGAGGTCTCCCGCGAGGAGGTCGACGTCCGGCGCTCCCCGCGCGTGTGGCGCATCCTGGCGCTCGGTGTCGGGCTCGGCGCAATCGTCGCCTTTGTGCTGACCTTTGCGCTCCCCGAGACCGAGGGGTTCTCGCAGGCTCAGGTCTTCGGGTTCAGCCTGCTGCTCTTCGTCACTCTGTTCGGCGCGCTCGCGGGGCTCGTCGTCGTGCTGCTCGATCGGGTCGTCGGTCGGCGCGTGGTGCGCACGACGGCGGAGCGGATCATCGAGCGGGAGGAGTCGGCGGCTTTGATCACCGACGAGGGTGACGCGGCGACTCCGCCCGAGCGTGACTGACCCCACCCGGTCCGCCGCGTGGTGCCTCAGCGCCCCCGGCGCGATGCGCGGCGACGGGTGCTCGAGCCGGAGCGTCCACCGGCCGCGCGCTGTGCTTTCTGCGTCTTCGAGACGCGTCGGGCGATGTACGTAAGCAGGAACGGCAAGATGCGGTAAGACACGGGAACTCCTCGTCTGGATGCGCGGACGTCGCGCCTTCCGATCATGGAGCGGCCCGTCCATCCCCGGCAGCGGTTGCGTCCAGCCTGTGCCTGTGCCCAGCCCTCGCCTGTGCGGAGCCCTCAAGAATCGCCGCCTTCATATCGGTGACCTCCTGGTAGATCAGGTGGTCGGCGCCGATCGCGTCCGCGATCTTGGGGTGGTCATCGTCCCCGGAAAGTCGGTCACGTTGCAAAACCTCTGTACGGGGAAGCTCAAGCTGTCGATGCCCCGGGCAGAACGAAACGGACGCTTTCGACTCGAAGCATCGTGAAGGGGTCGATGCACGGGACGGCCATAGCGGCACAGGCATCCGGGATCTTGATCTTCCGGGTTGCGTTCGGCGCCGCCTTCTCGTGGGTCACCACTGTGTGACCATGCGCGTGAGCGTACGCCACAAGCTGGAAGTCCCCGACGCTGAGGAACTGGCTTACGGCGACCGGAGTGAAATTCGAACTGTTTGCCTAGGCCGAGACTGCGGCGAGGCTCGGTAGCGTCGCCTGGTCCATGCGAAGGAACATCGGGCTACGACCGCCCGCCCAAGCCGACAGCTCGTCCGCCATCAAACTTGAAGACCTGGAGAATCCTTCACAACGACTGCCGCCGCCCCTACGAAACCTTCGCAGAAACCATCACCACCATAATCAGCCTCGAATTCTACAGGAAACGTTTTGAATAGACCTCATAGAGGCTTATGCAAAATAGTTTCACGCGCTCAACGAGGGTGTCCCTGACCAGGGGTTTTGTGGCGCTCGGGCGAGTTGTGTGTGAGCCTCATAGTACCCGGCTTCCTCGAGGCGCGTCACAGCCACTCAGCCATCTCCCTACTTGAATCCGCACTGCAACTCCTATCCGTTTGAGCGTCGAGAGCGCAGCACAAGATACGTCGCCAGAAGAGCCAGCCCCGCAGGAATCGACGGCCCAGACCATAGGCAGATGACGACCGGCCACGGGGCTCCAGAAAGCCACTGACCATACGGACCATTCAACAGCGTGACCTCCGCGATATTCAACCCGGCCCCGGCGACGGCCAGCACCGGGAACGACCAGTAGGTGCGGGTTACGCCATGCCTTCGCAGCGTTGCAGCTGTCCAGAAAAACCCACCCAAGGCTACGCCAAATAGACCCGATGCGGCGAGAATGCCAGGCACACCTAGTTCGCTTGTGCCCGCGGGCAGGGTGATGCGGAGCGCGAGGATTGCATAAAAGAGCACCAGGACAGCCCCGCAGAACACCGCCCCGGCTGCAGATAGGCCGACCGCCCGCACAGCATTAACTTGACTTCGCACTGGAGCGGCCATCAACGGAAGCTCTGGTGCCAGCGCTGAATCAGGTAGTACAAGTACATCCTCCTTCGGCCATAAACCAAGTCTCCGTTGTAGCCAACCAATGCGGCCATCACCTGGCTTGGCGAAAGCGTGCGCATTGCGGTCGCAGCAACCAGCGTGCGCGTGTTGGCCTCGTACATCATGACGAACATTGCCGTACGGATATTGAACTGCTCATCGCCGAGCTTCTGCCACATCTCCCAAACGTCTTGCCACTTGTTCGCATCATAGACACGGTCAGTAAGAATGCCCGCAGACACCGCCCAATTACGGGACTTGATAGCCGTCCGAGCAAAGATCTGGCATAGTTCGGTCGAAGAATCGTCATGCATGATTGCTGGCGCTGGACCACCGGCCTTCCACGCGTAGTACTGCACCACCAAGTTGTCCGCTGCTGCATCGGCCGGCGTCCACGCCAATCCCTCCCAGATCATTGGCGTGAGGATCAGTGCTTTGTACACGCTGTACGTCTGCGCGAGTCCTTTGATAAAGGCGTCGTGCCGGAATACCGCGTCCTTCACGCTCTGGCGATTCGGCAACTGAATAGTTCGCTTGAGATCGTCGTCGGCCCACGTCTGCGAATTTGCAAACCACGCGGCTTCGAAAGAATCCTTCTGTGCCGCGGGAATGAGAGGATCAGCTCCAAGATTCGTGGCGGCCGCGAGTGCTGTGACACCGGCGGCGCGAGACGACGCGATGTTCTTATCGATCTCGATCGAGTTCTGGCCGGACGCTTCGGTGCACGTCTGGACCTGGTCAAATGCCCAGTTCGTCGGGAGTGTTTGGCCGATGTTCCCGCTGTATCCGGTGGACAGGTCTGAAACAAAGCTCAAGACCGCGTAACCGGCCGCACTTACTCGTTTGCATACGTTCCTCGGTCCGTACACACCGACACGGAACGAGCGGCCAAGCGCGCTCAGATTCGCGTTTACCGCCTGAAAATAGGGGATGATTTTATCCGTCACCTCCCAGTCGTATGCGTCATAGTCAACTGTAAAATAGATCACCGTGTTTGCCGGAATCTGGTACGCGATCGCAGCGGCCGCGGCCTCTTCCGCGACTTCCTTCCCGCGCGCAGCGGTGAAATGCGATGGCTCCGCTCCACCGGTCTGGAAGATCGGAAACAGTTTGCCTCCCGCGGCGATAATCCTGGCCGCCTCGCCGACCTTCAGACACTTGTCCGGATCCTGGTCCGGCGTGTTCGTTAAGTAACGGCCAAAGTATATGTAGCCGCGGTTGCGAAGCAGCGAGATCTTCTCCGCCGAAAGTGTGGTGATGCAATCAGCCGCAGTACCGGGCCGATCCGGATCCCCGGTGCTGACCAGTAACGCTCCCCACGTCTGTAGGTTGCCTGTGCCAGTTACGGGTAGGCCGGCAAACGCCTGGAACGTGTTTACGAAGCCGGCAGTCGTTGAGGTGTAGCTTCCGCTCCAGGTCGTTGCGTACCCGTTTACTTTGAGCATCAAGTGGAACAAGCGCACGAATATTTTGCTTGAGTCTACGGTTCCCGCGACCAGATTCGCGTTTGTCGTGAGGCCTGACTTTGTGCCCGGACCGAACAGTCCATTCGCAGTCCCGTCTGGCATGCCGATTTCGTACTGGATTGCATACATGACGGCACGATGCGTGTCTCGGAGGAATATTCCGTCGGCCGCTACAAGGTAATAGTCTTTACGGGCAAGGTACCGCCCGTTCATAGCCCGTTGACCGTCGCGGATGACCGAGCTTCCACCTGAGAGGAGCGTTGCCGCTTCCATTGTGAGCAGGAATTTGAATAGCTTCGGCGGTAGTTCAGCGGAGGTCGAACTAAGACCGAGATCGTCACGAAGCGCTTTTGTAGCTTCTTGCGTCGTTACGTTATAGCGGCCCGACAGGCTACCATTGTCCGCGTTGTATCCTTTGCAATACAACGCGCCCTGGGCAATCTTTACGATGTTCGAGGCAGGTGCCGCCGGAGACGGGTTAGTCGCTGTGACTGAGCCGTATGCAGTAAGAGCTGCGAGAGTTCCATCACCGAAATTGTCTGACAGGGGAGATATACCTAGCTCGAACTGCAGTGCTCTCGTCAGGGCGAACATCGTGTCCCAGCCGGTCTGCCCGTTTACTAAAATGGGAAGGAAGCCGGGTCGATACCCGTAGGTATCCATGTACCATTGCTGTGTCTGCTGAACCCAGGGATCACCCATAGTTGTTTCTCTCTCTTAGTTCTGGCCGCCGTGTCCAGTAATCTACGCGGTCGGCGCCGCGAGGTAAATGCTCTCTTGCATGCCTGCGCCGGTCAGCGGGATAGACGCCAGCTTCCCGGTCATACGCATACCCGCTGTTGACTCCGCGGGGAGAACCGCCATTCGAGGCACGAAGGTGCTGTAGGCCGTCGGCTCGGAGTCCGATACTTCGACTGCGTTTGCAAAGTCGAGGCGATCACCCGCGGCGAGAGGTTCCGATAGGGTGATGATGACCTCGCGGATTCCACTGCTCGAAGTCGATTCGATGGAGGTGGCCGAGGAATCTTCCAAGACGTCCGGCCGCGCTTTAGTTGCGGCCGCATCTCTTCCTGGTTCGAACGTTTTGTCGAGTGGTTGAACAAGCTGCGGCGCGTTGACCACATCAGCGTGGTTCAGCTTGATTGTGGAACCCGCGGGTGCGTCCGAAGGGCCCACACTGACGACCGACGTGAGCGCTGGAACGATCGCACCGCGGTAGCAGATCCAGCTCACCGACGCCTCGACTCCCCAGGGAGAGCACTCGACACGCTGCAGCTCATCAGCCCAGCTCTCGGTCCTCAATTCATCGAGGTCTTGCAGGGCGATCGCAGACTGCTTCACATCGCTCAGGTTGTCGTTCGGGTACAGGTCGATAGTCTCGATCCGAAATACGAGCTCGGATGTTCCCTCAGGCACCTCAAGGCTCGCCCTCCCGTCACCTGAAACGTCGTATTGCACCTGTTCTGTTTCGTTACCGCCGACACAATAGGCCGGCTGTCGAACGGAGAATAGGCGACTGTCCCAGGTCATCGAGAACTGGAGAGGGCCAGTTCGAGGATCGAATGCAACACGCGTGGGAAGTGCGGCGGTGGATTCCGTGCCCCAATCATCCGAGTAGTACTTTGCCGTCGTAAGTGACATGGCCGCCGGCGCAAACGTCGAGACGGCGGCTTCTATGTCGAGCGTCTCGGCTGCGCTCGCGACTCGCGGGCTTAGGCCCCACAGCGTCGTGGTCGTTATGCCAACTCCACTAACCAAAGCGCGGCGAGATAATTCAACATTTCGAAGTGACTTCATTATTTCCATTTCTTATTTCTTGGGTAGGTCCTCGCCGTGGTGGTTGCTTCATTACGATTCTGACTCGCTGCAGCGTGGTCGTGCCCAGTCGTTTCATGAGTCAGTCGGGCGGTATCTGCCTGGTCGTTCTGGCACGACGGAGATCTGGTGCCCCTTCGCTCGCCGTCGGTCCCGCCTCCGACGGTCTCAATGCGGTATGTCCGGCGGCTAGTTAGCGGTTCGACTTCGGCACAGCCCGGGCGTGTCGAGCGAGCGTGCCCTGCCGGGAGGCTGCCCCGTGGGTCGGGTAGGCTTGGCCGTTCGGGAGGAGCGGTCTTGGATGCTGACGAGTCGGATGCAGCACTTTGGCTCGAAGCGGTTGCTGGCGCTGAACGTGCTTTTGCGGCGATCTTTGGCCGGCATCGTGCCCGCGTCTTCCGGAAGGCGTACGCCCGGGTGCGGAACGTTCACGACGCGGAGGACGTCGTGGCGATGGTCTTCTTTGAAGCGTGGTGCCTGCGAGCGAAGGTCCGGATTGTCGACGGTTCGTTACTTCCTTGGTTGCTTGCTGTGACGACCAACGTGACCTTGAACAACGATCGTGCCGCGCGGCGCTACCGTCGCCTGCTGGCCAAGGTGCCGGAGGCGCCGCAATCCGATCCGGTGCCCGAGCTCGACGAAAGACTCGACCTCCGAGAGCGCACCAACCAGCTCACTCAATCGATCCGTCGTCTGAGCCAATCAGAGCGCGTGGTCGTCGACCTGTGTCTCATTGAGGAGCTGACGATGACTTCGGCCGCGTCAGTGCTGGATGTCCCGGTTGGGACCGTCAAGTCGCGGTTGTTCGCAGCACGCCGAAAGCTTCGAACTTATCTGGGCGATCAGGAAATACCACTACTAGTAGTAGATGAGCCGTTGACGGGAGAAACCACGCATGGGCGCCGATGAAGTTGAGATGACTCCTGAGCGCACCGACGCCATGAGGTGCTCCATTCTTTCTGGACCACCGCGGAATTGGTAGGATTACCGCGTTGATCGAAAGGATTATCGGGATGTCCAGTTCCCGTGGGAAGTACTCCCCGGAGTTCCGCGCGGAGGCCGTGCGCGAAGTCATTGATAAGTCGCGACCTGTCGCCGATGTTGCCCGGGAGCTCGGACTCGTCCCGCAGACTCTCACGAATTGGGTGTCAGCACATCGCTGCGCGGGTAGCGAGAGCGAAGAAGAGTTGACGGTACAAGACCGCGCGCGGATCAAAGAGCTTGAACGTCGGGTACGTGAACTGGAAGAGGAGAATCGTTTCCTGGGAAAAGCGTCCGCGTTCTTCGCGAAGAAGTCCCGCTGACTACCAAGTTGGAACTGATTCGTCGCGAAGAACGCGACCTCACCCCCACGATATCGACCCGCGAGATGTGTCGACTGATCGGCGTGAACAGGTCCGGTTACGACGAATGGCGCGACCGGAAAACCTCGAGAACAGCGAAGTGGCAGAGGGAGATCACCTCTCTCATCCGGACAGCGTTCGACGCGTCAGACGGCACCTACGGCTACCGTCGCATCGCCGCACAGCTCGCGCGTTGGGGCGGCCAGTCGCCCACGAGACCGTCCGCCGGCTCATGCGCGCCGCAGGCCTGGAGCCCTGTCAGCCCAAGCCCTGGCGACCCACGACGACGATCCCCGGTGACCCGGCAGACATCCCCGACCTCATGAAGCGTGACTTCACGGCAGAGTGACCCGGTTCCAAGTGGGTCGGCGACATCACCTCTCGTCGCACCTGGGAAGGCTGGGAGGCTTATTCAGAGCCCTGCCAGGTCGCTACGAAACCCCTGATCAGCGCGGGTTTCCAAGCCGCGGATCGTGTGGTCTGAATAAGCCTCTGGGTATACCTCGCGACCGTTCTTGACTGCTCTTCGAAGAAAGTCGTCGGATCTGCGCTCGCTGACCACATGCGAACCGAACTAGTCACCGAAGCACTCGACATGGCTGCCCGCAATCAACCCGACAGGCTCAGCGACACCATCTTCCACAGCGATCGCGGATCCGTCTCCGCCTCGGCCGAATTCGGACAGGTCGCGAAAAAGCTCAACATCCGACAATCGATGGGTCGAACCAGCGTCTGCTGGGACACTGCGTGGGCCGAATCCTTCAACGGCACCCTCAAGAACGAACGATGCAACCGGACCCACTATCCAACGAAAGAGAAAGCGATCCGTGAGCTGCCCCATTCTTTTTTGGACCACCGCGGAAGTGATAGTATTAACGCGTTGACCGAAAGGATTATCGGGATGTCCAGTTCCCGTAGTAAGTATTCTCCGGAGTTCCGCGCGGAGGCCGTGCGCGAAGTGATTGATAAGTCGCGTGCTGTCGCGGACGTTGTCCGTGAACTCGCACTCGCTCCGCAAACCCTCGCGAATCGGGTAGCGGCGTACCGCCGCGCGAATACCGAAGGGGAGGAAGAGCTGACCGTCGCCGACCGTACAAGAATCACAGAACTCGAGCGCAGGGTACGTGAACTCGAGGAGGAGAACCGTTTCCTGGGAAAAGCGTCCGCATTCTTCGAATCCCGCCGCATAACCAACTATTCACATGGTCCAGAAAACGTTGGGCGGCTCACCTGACCTGGGGTATTGTGACGCTCAGGCGAGTTTTGCGTAAGCCGCAATGTGCGGCAAAGTTGCGACCCTTCCTGCATCGCTCGCCTCGCGCCGCACGCCGATAGTGACAGGAACCACTGACGATGAGCTCCTCGCGGACGCGTCCTGCGACACTCCCGAGCAGGTGTTGACCCGCCCGGCTCAGATCGGGTCGCGCCGCTGAGGGGCGATTTCAGCTCAGATCTCAGCTCAGCTGCGTGCGTTCCACCCAGTCGAGGTACTCCGGAGTGACGCTGCCGGTGATGTACTCGCCGGTGAAGCAGCTCGTCTCGAGGTCGGTGACCGTGGAGCCCTCGAGGATCGCCGCTTTCATATCGGCGACCTCCTGGTAAATCAGGTGGTCGGCGCCGATGGCCTCCGCGATCTCGGGGATCGGGCGATTGTGTGCCACCAACTCCTGGCGCGAGGGCATGTTGATCCCATAGACGTGCGGGTAGCGCACGGGAGGAGCGGCGGAGGCGAAGGTTACGGTGTTCGCTCCAGCCGCGCGCGCCATCTCGACGATCTCTTTCGAGGTCGTGCCGCGCACGATCGAGTCGTCAACGATCAGGACGTTCTTGCCCGCGAACTCGCTCGACATCGCGTTGAGCTTCTGCCGTACCGACTTCTTGCGGACCGCCTGCCCCGGCATGATGAATGTCCGCCCGACGTAGCGGTTCTTATAGAAGCCTTCGCGATATTCGATCCCGAGCTTTTTCGCCACCTGCATTGCGGCGGGGCGAGAGGAGTCGGGGATCGGCATGACGACGTCGATAGCTCCGCTCGGGGTGTACTGGGCGACGGTGCCGGCGAGACGGTCGCCCAGGCGCAGCCGCGCTTCGTAGACCGAGATCCCGGACATCACGGAGTCGGGGCGGGCGAGGTAGACGTACTCGAACGAGCACGGGATGAGACGAGGGTCCTTCGCGCACTGACGGCTGGCCATCTGCCCGTCGGCGGTGATGAACACGGCCTCGCCCGGAGCGACATCGCGCACGATCTCGAAGCCCTGTGCCTCGAGCACGAGCGACTCGGAGGCGACCACCCAGTCATCCGGCGCGCCAGTGTTGCTGCGGCGACCGACGATGAGCGGGCGGATGCCGAACGGGTCACGGAAGGCGAGCAGCCCGACACCTGCGATCAATGCGATCGTCGCGTAGGAGCCCTCGACTCGCTGGTGCACGCGGGCGACGGCGTCGAACACCTCGTCGGCGTCGAGGTCGCGGCCTGACATTGAGGCCTGGAGTTCGTTCGCGAGCACGTTCACCAGCAGCTCCGTGTCGGAGGTGGTGTTGAGGTGGCGACGGTCGACCCGGAAGAGTTCCTCGGTGAGTTCGCGGGTATTCGTGAGGTTGCCGTTGTGCACGAGGATGATGCCGTACGGCGCGTTCACGTAGAACGGCTGCGCCTCCTCCTCGCGCTCGGCATTGCCCTTCGTCGCGTAGCGGACGTGACCGAGGCCCATCGTGCCGAGTAGCGAGCGCATGTCGCGGGTGCGGAATGCCTCGCGGACCTGCCCCGCCGCCTTCCTGATGTGCAGAGTGCTGCCGTCGGCCGTCGCGATGCCGGTCGAGTCCTGGCCGCGGTGCTGCAGGAGCGAGAGGCTGTCGTAGATGGACTGGTTGACCGGCCCGGAGGAGACGATTCCAACGATTCCGCACATGCCGGAGGGGCTCCCAAGGGGATAGCAGGGGGGTTGACGGTCCATCCTGACATGAGGGGAGCGCATCCCCTAATGGTTCACTCTCGGCGAATCTGGCCTGGCGCGTGGGTGCCTTGGGCCGGGTCCGCTGGTCCCCGGGTTGGCCGCGAGGCGCGTCACGGGGACTCAATCGCCCGGCCGGCCGCCGTTCCCGGGGCGAGCGGGAGGGACCAGGCGATCTCGCGAGCCAGCTGCCCGGTCTCGGCGAAGAGGCGCACCTGGTGAGTGTCGGCGAGCGCGGCGGCGAGTTCGTCGCGGTCGGCGGGCGTGAATCCGAGCGACTGCCAGAAGGGGCCGGAGCGGCGGGAGAAGAGCCAGGCGCGGCGGGCACCGCTCGCGGCGGCGTCGGCAAGGGCATGCCGGGCGAGGCGAGTCCCCACTCCGGTGCCGCGGCGTGCGACGGCGACACTCCGGATCAGCGCGTGACGGCCGTCGGCGCTCGACTCCCAGCCCGTGCTGCCGACGACGTGGCCGTCGCCGTTCCGCTCAAGCCAGAGGCGCACGGTCGGGGAGTCGAGCCCCGCGAGCGTCAGGTCGGCCGCGCGGAGGAAGCCGCGCACCTCATCCACGTCTGCCGGCCCCACGCGCTCGAAGGTCATGACGTCGATGCTGCCGCACCCGGGTAGCGCGGCTCGCGAGATGTCGGAGAACGGACGAGACGCCGTGCTGCGGCGGGCGGTCTCGTCCGGGCGGGGGCATCTCGCGACATTTCGCGGGGGAGCGGGGGAGCGGGGAGGGGGAGGAGGGGGAGGGGGGAGTCGGTAGGGTCGTGGGGTGAGTGAAGAGATGAGCAGTTATGCGCGCGCAGGGGTCGACACGGCGGCGGGGGATCGTGCCGTCGAGTTGATGAAGTCGGCGGTGTCGGCCACGCACGACAGCCGGGTCCTCGGCGGAGTTGGCGGCTTTGCCGGCCTCTACGACGTCTCTTTCCTCCGCGATTTCCGCGCACCGCTGCTGGCGACCTCGACCGACGGCGTCGGCACCAAGGTGGCGCTTGCGCAGGCGATCGACAAGCACGACACGATCGGGCAGGACCTCGTTGGCATGGTCGTCGACGACATCGTGGTGGTCGGCGCACGTCCGCTCTTCATGACCGACTACATCGCCTGCGGCAAGGTCATCCCGTCGCGCATCGCCGACATCGTCGCCGGCATCGCCCGCGCCTGCTCCGCCACCGGCACGGCGCTCGTCGGCGGCGAGACGGCCGAGCATCCGGGCCTGCTCGGGCCCGACGATTACGACGTGGCGGGCGCCGCGGTGGGCGCGGTCGAAGCGGATCAGGTGCGCGGCGCCGACCGTGTGCGGGACGGCGATCTCGTGGTGGCGATGGCCTCCTCGGGACTGCACTCGAACGGGTTCTCGCTGGTGCGCCACATCCTCGCCGGGCGCGGGATCGCCTTCACCGAGCGTTCCAACGAGCTGGGCGGCGTCGTCGGTGAGGTGCTGCTCGAGCCGACCCGGCTCTACACCCGCCCACTGCTCGACATCCTCGACGACGCGGAACTCGGCTCGACCGTGCACGCGATCAGCCACGTCACCGGAGGCGGGATCGCGGCGAACGTCGCCCGCGTGCTCCCCCGGGGTTCCTGGGTCGAGATGGAGCGCTCGAGCTGGAGCCCGCCGGATGTGTTCCGCGCGCTCGCTGGACTCTCGGGCGCGACGCTGGAGAGCACGGAGGGCACCTGGAACCTTGGCATCGGCATGGTCGCCGTGGTCGCTGCCGACTCCGCCAGGGATGTCGTTGCGAGCCTCGAGCGCTCGGGCGTCCCGTCGTGGGTCGCGGGCCGGGTCTCGACCGCGACGCGGGCGCTCGACGGGTTCGAGCAGGGCGCGAAGGGCGTCGATGGCGGCGCGGTCCGCCTTGTCGGCTCCTACGCGGGCTGACCAGGCGGACCTCCGGCTCTCCCGAGTAGCTGTGGCTCGCAGGACCCGCTGTGGGTCCACAGGACGCGCCGATCCCGCGAGCCAGCGCTCAGGGTAGGGCTCCAGGTCGCTGGATCAGCGGCGCAGCGTCTCGCTCGGAAGTTCGCCGAACCGGGCCGCGTAGTGCTGGGCGAAGCGGCCGCCGCTGACGAAGCCCCAGCGGGCTGCGACATCGCCGACAACGAGCCCACCCGGCGCACCGGCAACCAGCTCGTCTCGCGCGCGGTCGAGGCGCACACCGCGCAAATAGTGGCGCGGCGTCTCGGAGAACGCGCGTTGGAACGCCAGCTGCACGCCGCGGATGGTGAGCCCCGCCGCCTCCGCAATGTCGGCCACTCCCAGCGGCAGGTCGGCGTTGGCCTGGACGAACTCGACAGCGCGGCGCAGGCGTCGCGCACTGACCGAGGGAGGCACGGCGGGCAGCGGAGCAATGCGGTGGGAGAAGCAGTGCAGCACGGCCAGGGAGGCGACACGGGCGGCGGAGTCGCGCTGGAGCGTCGACGGCGCTCTGGTCGCAGCGAGGGTGTCGCGGAGGACACGGATCGCGCCCCACCAGGTGGCCGCGTCGTGAGCGAGGGCCGCGAAGCTCAAGGGGCCCGGCTCGGTGCCGTGGAGTTCTGCGGCGACGCGCTCGAGATGCGCGGCCTCGAAGTGCACGAGTGCGTCCCGGTACTCGAGGGCCTCGAAGCCGAAGGGCCGGCCGGAGGGGAACATCGCGGGCCGGCCCGCCACTAGACGGCGCTCGTTCCGGCCGAGGTCGAGTGCGGCGCGGCCCTCGTTGAGCCAGAGGGCCACGTACACGCCGCCCGGATCAACGGTGCCGCGCACCGCACCGAGGAACGACGCGGAGTGCAGGCTCACCGGGCCCGGACCTGTGGACGTGTAGCGGTAGCCGAACGGCACCGCCGTGCGTTCGGCGCGGAACCCCGTGCCGTTGTAGGAGCCGGCGAAGAACTCGCGGGCCTCGTCGAGGTCGCTCCCGCGACGCTCCGACTGCCAGACCGGTAGCCGGGTGAGCGAGGGAGAACTCATCTAATCAGTGTCGCAGGCACACCCGACATTCTTCGCGCCGGTGCGAATCTCGGGAGAACGTGCTCAGCCGGTCGGACCGTGCTCCAGCCAGAACAGCGCCAGCGCGGCAACGGCTGCGGTCTCGGCGATCGCGCCAGAGCGGACCATCGCCGCGACGTCGCAATCGGAGAACCACTGCTGCCGCATGTCCTGCTCCGTGTCCTCGCGTTCGTGCTCGCCGTGCTCCAGCTCCTCCGCGAGGAAGACGTCGACCCACTGCGAGACGAAGCCGTAGGCCTCGGCGAGTCGGCCGAGGTGCGTCAGCCGACCGGCCCGCAGTCCCGTCTCTTCGCGCAGCTCGGCCCGGGCGAGAGCCTCGGGATCGCCGCCAGGGGAACCGTGCGGCCAGCCCCCTGCCGGGAACTCCCACGCGCGACGTCCGATCGCGTAGCGGAACTGCTCAACGAGCCAAAACCCGCCGCGTTCGCGGGGAAGCACGAGGGAGTAGTCGTCGCGCTCGACAACGGAGTAAACGCCACGGCTGCCACTCGGCCAACGCACGTCGTCCTCGCGAACGCGAATCCATGGCGTCTCGTAGGCGATCCGCGACGAAATCTGTTCGATGACGCTGTCCTGCAATTCGGGCCCACTCTGAGCGAGAGAGCCCGGCAACGGGTCAGGCACGCTTTTGGTGCGGCTCCTCGACGAGGTCGGCGTCGTCGCTCTCGTCGTCAGCGTCGATCCATTTCGAGTAATCCGGCTCGTCCGGGTGGCTGAGCTCGCGCTCAAGCGCGCTGTAATCGACCGCTGGGCTGAACGATTTCAGCTCACGGGCGATCTTGGTGTTCTTCGCCTTTTGACGGCCGCGCCCCATGGGTGACCCCCTCACGATGACAGGCCAGACGGATGGTGAGCCGGCTGGGGAAAAGAGCAGACAGGGAAAGTTCAAATCTACGCGGTAGTTTAGCAGACGGGGGACACGCCACCCCGGGTCACGATCTGCCGGGCGGCCGTTCGTCCGTCCCCGACCGTGTCAGGAGCAGTGTGAACAGTGTGCTCGAGGCGCGGTCCGTCGTGGTGATCGGCGCTGGCCAAGCGGGGCTCTCGGTCGCCTACTACCTGCGGCGCCTGGGTCTTGTTCCCGGGCGCGACCTGGTGATCCTCGATCGCGGACCGGAGCCGGGAGGCGCCTGGCAATTCCGCTGGGAAGCGCTCCGACTCGGCTCGGCTCACCGCGTGCACGACCTCCCTGGCATGGAGCGCACCGGCCTGTCGTTTGCCTCCGCGGATCGTCGGCGTCCGGCGCGCGACGTCGTCCGCGAGTACTACGGCCGCTACGAGGAGGAGTTCGGCCTCGAGGTCCGGCGACCGGAGGCTGTTCGGCGCGTCACGAGTGCGTCATTCCGCGACACAGGCTCTCCGCTCGTCATCGAATCCGAGCGGGCGACCGAGCGGGCGCGAGTGCTCGTCAATGCGACGGGCACGTGGGGATCGCCGTTCGTCCCGTATTACGCCGGGCGGAACCGGTTCCGCGGGGCTCAGGTGGACACCACCGAGTACGTGCGCGCGGCGGACTTCGCGGGACAGCAGGTGCTCGTCGTGGGCGGTGGCACCTCGGCGATCGGCTTCTTGCTCGAACTCGAGCGGGTGGCACGTTCGCTGACGTGGGCGACGCGTCGTCCGGTGACCTATCACGACGGAGAGCAGCTCGCGCTCGAGTCCGCAGTGGAGGCGGTCGCGGAGCAGGACCGAGCCGCTCGCGCGGGGATGCCCCTCCCGAGCATCGTCGGTGGGACGGGTGTGCAGCGCACCCGCCGCGTCGTGGCCGGGATCGAGCGCGGAGTGCTGCGCGAGCGCGGCATGTTCTCGGCGATCGAGGAGGACGGCGTGCGCTGGCCGGACGGCTCCTTCACCCGGGTCGACGCGATTATCTGGGCGACCGGCTTCCGGCCCGAGCTTCGGCACCTTGCCCCGCTTGGCCTGCGCGAGCGGGAGGGCGGGATCGCGGTCGAAGACGGCGCCTCCCTCACCGACCCCCGGATCTTCTTTGCCGGCTACGGACCGACAGCGTCGACGATTGGAGCTAACCGTTCGGGCCGGCGGATCGCTCGGTCAGTCATCGCGCGACTGTCCTAAGCGTTCGTTACCGAGGCGGAGACCCATCGGGACATCCGAAACAGGTCCCCCCGGGCGCATCCGACCTCGGTAACGAACACCCGACAGGGCACACCAGCGGAGCGGAGCGCGTCAGCACGAGCGTCTACTTCGCGAGGAACTCCAGGACGACGCGGTTCCACTCCCCAGCGTGGCTGACGTTCACGCCGTGGGGCGCTCCGCTGACCACGTACAGCTCGGAGGACGGAACGGCTACGTGGGTGCGCGCTCCCGAGCCCTCGAAGGGGACGGTGGCGTCGCCGTCGCCGTGGATGACGAGCGACGGGACCGACACGCGGGTCAGATCGTCGCGGAAATCGGTGCTGGCGAACGCGGTCAGGCACGCGAGTGCGGCGACCTTGGACGACTGCTTGGCGAGAGTGAGCGCCTCCTGGCGCTGCGCTTCGGTGACCTTGAGCTCGCCGTTGACCGAGAAGAACTCGGTGGTGAACTGGTCGTAGAAGTCGTCCTGGCTCTTGGTGAGTCCGGCCGTCATCGCGGCGGCCTGCGACTTCTCGAGTGGACCGTCCGGGTTGTCGCCGGTCTTCATGAGGTAGGGCGGAACGGCGGAGGCGAAGACGACGCTGTGCAGGCGCTCGGCGCCGTACTTCGAGAAGTAGCGCGCCACTTCTCCGCCGCCCATCGAGAAGCCGACGAGGGTGACGTCCTGGAGGTCCAACTCGGTGAGCAGGGTGTGCAGGTCCTCGGTGAGAGTCTCGTAGGTGTAGCCGGTGAGTGGCTTGTCGCTGCGGCCGAATCCGCGCCGGTCGTAGGTGATGACACGGTAGCCGGCCTCGGCGAGCGCCGGAACCTGCTCCTTCCAGGACTCGCCGGAGAGCGGCCAACCGTGAATGAGGACGACCGGGCGACCCGAGCCGCCGGTGTCGTCGACGTGCAGGTTCGTGTCCTTAACGAGGCCGTGGTGGGCGGTGATCTCGGTCATGCGTCCGTGCTCCTTCCGACGCCGCCGATCGGCGTCACTCGATGTTCGAGGACGACGACCGACCGGATGGGTCGGGCGAGGAGGCTTGACAGTGCCGCCGCACTGTCGGTATTTACTCAGCGAGCACGGCGGCGGCCAGCCCCTGCAGGGCCGTTCGCAGGCCGGGAACGGTCGGGTCGGAGAGGACGGGCGGAGCCTCGAGAATCGCGTTCGCCGCGGCCACTAAGACGGGAAGAGCGGACGAAGAGGACACGACCAGGCCGCTCGGCGGCGCCGACGACCGGATCAAGAGGGAGAGTCGTGCCGTCGACCCACCGGTGTTGATCTCTGCGGTGGAGTCGGCAGGCAGGGCGGCGAAGGATCCGTGGCCGACGATCGCCCGTTCCCCTCCGAGTGTGACGGTCAACGCGCCCTCGAGCGGAAGCAGGAGCAGCACGGCGGAGTCGCTCCACGCGCCTGGCGTGAGTCGGACACAGCCGGACGTGTGCCAGATCCGCCAGAGGCGGACGTCTTCGGCGACGGCCTCGTGGCCGACCAGCGTGAACGAGGGGTCGTCATCAGCCTCGCCTCCGCGGTGGCGGAGCCATTCTCGGGCTGCGGCAGCGCGCAGGAGTGACGGGCGGGTAACGGGATCGGGCAAGGCAGTGGCTCCAGGGGGCAGCGGCGGTGGGGGATCCACCGCGACGTGAGGAAGCATCAGCCTATGCGCCAGAGGATGGATGGCCACCGAGTGGCGCGTCCCCAGACGCGGATGCCGCCCCCGGCCTCGCAGAGTGCGGGGCGGGGGCGGCATCCGACACGTCGGCGGTTACTGGAATCCGCCGCCGCGGTCCTCTGGGTCCTCGATCGGGTCGGAGTCGCTGGAATCAATGGTGTAGGTCACGTGCACCGACTCGCCGACCTCCTTCGCGGCGACGGCGGTGTAGACGAGGTGTGTCTCCTGGCCGTCGACGGCAGCGTAGACGTCGACCTCCTTTTCGTACCCCCCATCGGTGCTGACACGGGTGTCGGTCTGGCCATCGAAGGGGCCACCCTGGAAGAGGGCGAGATACGTCTCGCCCTCGGGAAGTTCGCGGATGTCGTTGCTCATGTCCCAGTCCTACCACTCGCTGTGTGCCGCCCGCGCGGCCTTGCCTTCCGTGCCGAAGCAGGGGACGAGGGCGGCGCAGGACGCGGACCGCGACGTGCGACTCCCCGAGGAGGTGCTGCCGGACGGTGACCAGTGGCGTCCCCTTTGAGAGGGGCAGGAACGTAGGATGGCCGGGATGACGATCGGACGCCGCCTCTTCCTCTCGGGAGCCGTTTCGGGAGCCGGTCTTGTCGCGCTTTCCGGATGCACGCCGTCGCGTCCGGCACCCTCACGATCGGTGACGAAGGCGCCCGTGCCTACCGTGAGCACCACCGCCGTCCCACCGGCTGCCGCCTTCGTTCGCACCGATTGGGGCTCCGACCCCTACGCGCTCGGCTCCGTTTCCTACCTCCCCGTCGGGGCGACTCCCGAGCATCGCAGCGACCTCGGCGCGGCTGTATTCGACCGCCTCTTCTTCGCGGGGGAGGCGACCGACGCCGGCGCCCCCGGCACGCTCCAGGGAGCGTGGAATTCTGGAGTGCGCGCGGCGGCCGAGATCACCGCCGTCGCCGATTCAGGCGAGCGGATCGCGGTCGTCGGCGCTGGGCTCGCCGGAGCCGTCGCCGCCCGGCGCCTGCTCGACGCCGGCTTTGATGTGACCGTCGTGGAGGCGCGCGAGCGCACCGGTGGCCGAATTGCCACGTCGAGACCCGACGGCTGGCCGATTGCCGTCGAGGGCGGAGCCTGGGCGCTCACCGGCGCCGGCGCGGCCCTGCGCGAGAGCGTCGCCGATGCGGGAGTCGTCACAACGGCGGTCGACCTGACGAGCCCCCGCGCGACCGACGCAGACGGTGGTGTCCTCGATACCGGGTCCACCGGGGCTGAGGCTCTTGCCCGCGCGCTGGCGTGGGGAGCGGAGCAGCCCGAGGACCTGTCCCTCGCCGAGTCGTTCGTCGGCTCCGGCGCCCCCGACCCCGCTGACGCCGACTTCGGCGACGGCGCACGCGTCGCCGCCTTCCTCGCTGGAGGCGCCGCTCTGCGCACCGGCGCCGCGACCGACGAGCTCTCGTCCTGGTACGGCCTGGGCGATGTCTCCGCCGCTGCGGCCGATGCGGGCGAGGCTTCCGCCGCACTGCTCACCGACGGACTCGCGCCGCTGATCGACGCGCTGCTGACTGACGTCGAGGTCTCGCTGCGCGTCGCGGTGAGCGGGATCGGCTACACGGAGACCGGAGCGAGCATCCGACTGGGCACGGGAGAGTCCTTCACGGCGGACCGTGTCCTGGTGACCGTGCCGATCGGCGTGCTGAAGACGGACGCCATCGCATTCGATCCGCCGTTGCCCTTTGCGCACCGCGCCGCGATCGCCGCTCTGGGCTCCGGAGTCGTCGACACGCTCTGGCTGCGCTTCGATGCGCCGTTCTGGGACACCGCCGCTCCCGCCCGCTGGTCGCTCGTCGGCTCTGAGGCGGGCATCACCGAGTGGCTGAACCTCGAGCCGTCCACGGGCGCGCCGGTGCTCGTCGGGCTGGTCGGCGCGGACCAGGCGCTCTCAGTGCAGGAGCTGAGCGACGACGAGCTGCTTACCCTCGCGCGGGCGGCGCTGGAGCCGTTCGCCGTCGTCCCCGGCTGACCAGTTCGCGCAGGCTCGCCAGCGGGCCGTTCCAGTCCGGCGAGGGCGCGGCCCGGAGCGGACGCACGCGCCCGAGTGCGAGGACGAACACCGCCATGCCCGAGATCAGAGTCAGCACGATCACGTCGTACAGCACGAACATCACCGGCCCGTCGACCTGGGCTGGGTCGAGGAAGAAGTACGGGTACCAGCCGATCAGGGCGCCCCGCACCAGGGTGATGACACCCCAGACGATCGGGAAGCCCAGCACAGTGAGGGCTGCGCGCCAGGAGACGGGATGTCGACCTGGCGCAAGGATCCAATCGAGGAGCGCAAGGCTGGGAATGATGAAGTGCAGCAGTGCGCTCGACCAGGGCACATCCACGCGGATACCGCGCGCATTCGATTCGGCCGCGATAAGCGCGAAGACGATTCCCGAGACGACCATGTAGGTCAGCACCAGTGCCCGAGCGGCGCTGAGCCACCGCGGCTCCCGCTCGCGCGCCACAGAGAGCAACCCCGAGAGGCCGAGCACGATGACTCCGGCCATGTTCGACTGGGTCGTGAAGTACGCAAAAAAGTTGTCGATCTGGAACGCCCGAAAGCCGAGCGTGTAGAAGAAGTCACCGACAAGCCCGACCGCGCCGAGGCCGGCGAGGGCCATGCGGAGGACCGCGAACGCCTTCCGCACACCCGCTCCGTTCCGTCGCCGCTAGGCCCGGAGGGCCGGACTTTCGTGCGATTCTACGGTCGCCACGCTCTAAGTCCCCCGAGTGGGTCTCCCCTTGGCGGGGGAGGCGGCGCGGCTGGCTCTGGGTGACGGAGAAGATGGCGCGGCCGACTCCCCCCTGCGGTGGAAGCGGTGTGGCAGATGCTCGGTCTAGCGTCGAGGAGTGATGCGAGCGTGGGATGGCGAGGGGGCGGGCTGGACTTCCGCTGCGGAAGCGGCGCGGGGGCCAGAGTGGGCCACGAGAGGGCTCCTCCTGATCGGCGGTCTGCTCGTTGCCGGGAAGTCGGCCTGGTTCTTCGGGCTGGGGATCGTGCTCCTCGTCACGGCGGGCACCGTCCCCGGCACGGTCGAGGGCGAGTGGGCCGGACGACTGAGGCCGGTGAGGGGCGACCGACGCTACGCGCCCGGGCGATGGGTGAGGATGCGGTCCAGCTAGCGTGCCTGTCATGCCCTTCACGCCGAGCCATGCCGTCGTCGCGCTCGCGTTCTCGAACAAGCGGATTCCGGCCGCCGCAGTCGCCATCGGCGCGATGGTGCCGGACGTCGGGCTCTCTCTCCCCCTGGGGGCCGCTCAGGAGTCGACGCACTCGCTCCTGGGCATCGTCACCGTTGATCTTCTGCTGGGCCTGCTCGCCCTCGTTCTCTGGAGTTCATTCGTCGCTCCGGCCTGGCGCGACCTCGCGCCCGCCCGCGTCCGCTCCCGGTTCCATCCGTGGTGTCCGCCGCCGAGCGGCATGTTCGCCCGGATGCGGCTGGCCGTGCTCGCTGCCGTGGGCGTCGTGATCGGGGCAGCGAGTCACGTGCTGTGGGACGGATTCACCCATCGGGGCGGCCTCTTCGTCTCGGCCGTGCCGATGCTGCGGCAACAGCTCGGGCCGTTCGTTGGCTACAAGTGGGTGGAGTGCGGTAGCGGCATGATCGGACTGCTCGGCCTCGGCATTGGTGCAACGGCCTGGTACGTCGGTCGCCGGCCCCGGCCGCTCGAGCCGGATGGGCGTCAGTCGGCGAGGATCGCGGCGGGGGCGGTGGTGCTCGCTGCTGCGGTCGTTCCAGCGGGGATCATGCTCGCGGGGGCCGACGTCGATCCGTTCGGCAGTGCGTGCCGGGTCGTCCTCGCGCGTGCCGTGGTCCTCAGCCTGTCGGGTGCGGGAGCCGCGGTCGTCGTTGTCGCCGCACTGTGGAGGCTGACGGTTCGTCCGCTCTCGGCGTGAGTCGCCGCGGTGGGGCCTGAGCGCCATCTCCCCACTCGGGGGAGGATACGCATCCGTCGCGAGGAGGATGTGCCGGTGCATAGCCCGCCGATAGCGTCGGACACGGCCCGTTGGGGCGGGCCGCCTTCGGGGGAAGGCACAAGGGGAAATCGGGGGCTCGCGGCGGATGCCGCGGGCCCTCTACCCGTTCCGGGGCCTGCGCGCCTCCTGCCCCCCGTGCCGTGTGCTGCCGAGAAGCCAAAAGTTGTCGCACTCGGCGCCGAGTGCGACAACTTTTGGCTTCTCGCGGGAGCGTGCCGTTCAGCGGCGCTTGGAGCGAGCGCGGGCGGCCGACGACGGCCGCTGCACGCCGATGCGCGGAGCGCCCTCGCCGGCAGCACCCTGCGGGAGGGACGACGCGGGCGGGATCGGCCGACGCGTCACCGGCCGCACGGGCTCGCCGCGGCGGGTCTGCCCCGGAATCGGGCGCGAGCGGCGTCCGTAGATCAGCTCGGAGGAGTCGAGCAGCCACGGCACCAGCGCCACGGTCACGCCGTGCAACAGCAGCAACTTTTGGCGGATCCGGCGCGACTTGTGATTGTGCAGGAACGCCTCCCACCAGTGCCCGACGATGTACTGCGGCATATACACCGTGGTGATTTCGGAGCCGTGCTCGAGTCGATGCGCCTTGATGTACTTGATCAGCGGATAGGAGATGTCGCGGTACGGCGAGGCGACGCAGCGCAGCGGCACCTGGATGTCCATCCGCTCCCAGTCGGCCTTGAGTTGCGCGGTCTGGGCGTCGTCGATGGAGGAGTGCACCGCCTCCAGAGTCTCGTGCCGCGCCGCGATGGCGTAGTCGAGCGCCTTGAGGGTGGGCTTGTTCATCCGGCCCACGAGCACGATCGCGTGGTCGCCGTTAGCGCCGAAGGTCGTGGTGGGGTCGACCTCGATCTCCTTCTCGACGTCGCGGTAGTAGCGGTACACGCCAGCCATCAGGACGCCCAGGACTGGCATCACCAGGTAGACGAGCCAGGCGCCGTGGGCGAACTTGGTGATCGTGACGACTACGAGCACGGCGAACGTCAGTGTCGCTCCGAACAGGTTGATGCCCAGGCTCGTGTAGACGGTGCGCGAGCCCTCGCCGTTGCGGATCATCCGCATCCAGTGCTTCACCATGCCCGACTGCCCGAGGGTGAAGGAGACGAAGACGCCGATGATGTACAGCTGCACCAGGTTCGTCAGCGAGGCCTGGTAGACGAGCAGGATGATCGCGGCGACGAGCGCCAGGACGATCACGCCGTTGGAGTAGATCAAACGGTCGCCGCGGGTATTCAGCGACTTGGGTGCATAGCCGTCGCGAGCCAACACCGAACCCAGCAGCGGGAACCCATTGAACGCGGTGTTCGCGGCCAGGAGGAGGACTGCGGCGGTCGCCGCCTGGATGATGAAGAAGAGGATTGTGTCGTTGCCGAAGGTGGCGGCGGCGACTTGAGCGATGACGGAGCGTTGCGGAGTGGTGGCGCAGTCGGCAAAGCCGACGAGGTGGCAGGCATTCTCGGCGTAGTGCACGTTCGAGAGCAGGGCGAGCGCGGTGAGTCCGATGAAGAGGGTGATCGCGATCGCGCCCATCGCGACGAGGGTGCGCTGCGCGTTCTTGACCTTGGGTGCGCGGAAGGCGGGGACGCCGTTGGAGATGGCTTCGACTCCGGTGAGCGCCGCGCAGCCGCTGGCGAAGGAGCGCAACAGGAGGAGCACGACGGCCGCTTGCGTGAGTTGCTCGCCCTGCACGGTGAAGCCGGCCGACTCCGCGACCGGGGTATCGCCGATCGCCGTGCGGACCAGGCCGACGACAACCATGACGAAAACGCTCGCGACGAAGAGGTAGGTCGGCACGGCGAACGCGCGGCTCGACTCTGAGACGCCGCGGAGGTTGACCGCCGCGAGCAGCACGACGAAAAGAATCGCCAGCTCGACGCGCAGCGGAGCCAGCTCGGGCACCGCCGAGATGATGTTGTCGACGCCCGACGCGACCGAGACCGCAACCGTCAGTACGTAGTCGACCAGCAGCGCGGAGGCGACCGTAAGGCCGGCCGTCTCGCCGATGTTGGTGCGCGCGACCTCGTAGTCGCCGCCTCCCGAGGGGTAGGCCCGAATTAGCTGCCGGTAGCTGAGCACCACCACGACGAGCAGGATGACGACGCAGGCCGCGACCCAGGGTGCGAAGGTGAGGAAGGAGAGGCCACCGAGCAGCAGGATCATCAGCAGCTCCTGCGGCGCATAGGCCACGGAGGAGAGCGGGTCGCTCGCGAAGATGGGGAGCGCAAGCCGCTTCTGCAGGAGCTGACCCTCGAGCTTGTCGCTGGGCAGCGGCTCCCCGATGAAGAAGTGCTTGGCGGTGCGCAGCTCGGTCGCGTCGGGCGGCGATCCGTCGGCGCCAGTCGGGGGACCCTCGTGTGTCACGAGCGACGACACTACTCCGTGCAGTGGGGCAGTCAAGACGGCCGAGAGCGCGCCGAGCGGAGGCTGATCCCGCGCTGTGACCGGGAGTTTTCCCGGCGGGTCCGCGGCGCGCTCAGACCCCGCGTTCGGTGGGCGGCTGCGTGGCGGCGGGGATCAAGCGGATGAGACTCTCGCGCAGTGCCGTCAGTTCGTCGACCGGGAGATCGAGGCGCTCGAGAATCTGTGGCGGAACCTGCAGCGCCTGTTCGCGCAGTGCGGCTCCCGAGGCGGTGAGGGCGACGTCGAGGCGGCGCTCGTCTCCGGCGCTCCGAGCGCGGGTCACGTGACCACCCGCTTCCAGGCGCTTGACCAGAGGGCTGAGGGTCGCCGGCTCGAGGCGTAGGGCGGTGCTGAGGTCGGTCAGCGAGCGCGGGCTGCGCTCCCAGAGCGCGAGCATCACGAGGTACTGCGGATGCGTGAGGCCGAGCGGCTCGAGCACGGGGCGGTACAGGCCGATGACGGTGCGTGCCGCGACCGCGAGCGAGAAGCACACCTGGTTGTGCAGGGCGAGCAGGTCGGGGTCGGCGGGCGTGGCGGGATCCACGGTGCGCTCCTCTCCTGTGGGCTGATGCTGCTGAGTACCTGGGCTGATGCTGAGTGCACCGCCAATACTTAGTACACTAAGGATATGACGCGAAAGAAGAGCGGCTCCCTCTATCAGCGCTTCAACGCGCGTCTTTTCCCCTGGATCGGCCCGCCGCCGCTGGGCCCCTACGATCAGCCTGAGCAGGAAGCGCCCGCCGGCCAGGCCTGCCCGCTCTGTGGACATCCGATGTCGGAGCATGTCATCGACCGCTCCGGTCCGCGCACACAGCTGTACTGCCCGAACGACGCCTCCTCACTGAACTCCCCTCTTCGGGGGTAGGGATTTTCGGCGGCGCGGGACGATGATGAGGCATGTCCCGCCTCAGTCACACCTCCAGCCGTGTCGTCCAATACTCCCGTTTCGGCGGTGCGGAGGTCCTTGACATCGCCGAGGTGGAGCGCCCCAGCCCAGGCCGCGGGGAGGTGCTCGTCGAGATTCTCGCCGCCGGGGTCAACCACATGGAGGCGTTCATTCGGCAGGGGGAGTTCGACTCCGACCACTCCGCCGCGTTCCCGATGCGCCAGGGCACCGACTTCTCGGGCGTCGTTATCGGCCTTGGCGAGGGGGTTAGCGACCTCAAGCTGCGCAGCGATGTGGTCGGCCACGCGCTCGTCGGCTCGCACGCCACGCACGTCGTCGTGCCGCGGGAGAATCTGGTTGCCAAGCCTGCTGCGGTGAGCTGGGAGGTCGGCGGAGCGCTGTTCCTCGCCGGAGTTACGGCCTGTCGCGCGCTGGAGGCCACGCGAGTGCGGGCCGGCGATACCGTCGTCGTCTCGGCGGCGGCTGGCGGAGTGGGCAGCCTCGAGATCCAGCTCGCCAAGCTCCGCGGCGCCACCGTGATCGGCACCTGCGGCGAGCGCAATTTCGACTACCTACGCCAGATTGGTGTGAAGCCGATCGTCTACGGCGACGGGATCGCGGAGCGTATCCGCGCGGCGGCCCCAGACGGAGTCAGCGTGTTTCTCGACAACTTCGGCGGCACGAATCCCGAGCTGGCCGACGAGCTCGGCATCGTCGATGGGCGCTTCCACTCCAGCGACGACCGCAAGGAGATCGAACTGCGGGCCGTCTGGCCCGACGCCGAAACCGCCCGGCGCGATACCGAGATCCTTGGCGAGCTGGTGGGGCTCGTGCGCGACCAGAAGCTGCGCGTGCTGGTCTCGGGCTTCTACCCGTTCGATCAGGTGCAGGACGCATTCGAGGACCTGGAGAAGCGTCATTCGCGCGGCAAGATCGTGCTCGGCATGAATCCGGTCGACCCCGCGCGCGTCACCAAGGCGCGCGACATCCACGAGGCCGGCCGGTAACTCCACTGCCGGGGGGAACTTCGAACCGTCGAGGGGGGCCAGCGAGCGCTGGCTCCCTCGACGGTTCAAGCTTCCCTGGGCGGGTGGGTGGTGGGCGGGAGTCAGCTCAGGGTCGAGCGGACCGCCGCGCGAGCCTGGGCGAGCGCCGTGTGGAGGGCGTCGACGCTGGCGGAGGTGACGGCTCCCGTGGCAGCGGCCGTGCGCAACTCGGCCCGCACTTCGTCGCGGAACTCGGTGAGCAGCACTTCGGCGTCGCGAAGGGCGAGGCGCGACGCGGTGCGCGCGTCGGTCGTGACGTGCTCATGCGTGTCATGCGTGTCCTGCGTGCCCGGAACGTCCTTCGTGTCCTGCGTCGGGGACGATGGTGACTCGTCAGCGTGCTCGGCGCGTCGTCCGCTCGAGCCACGGGCGTCGCGGGCGGCGCTGGCGAGATCTGCGCGGAGGCTCTTCATTGCCTCCGCTACTCCAAGGCGGACCTCGTCGGCCAGGCGACGGACGGAGTCGGTGAGTTCCTCCTCGATGTCGCCGAGGTCGGTCGCGCGATTCGCGAGCTCGGCACGACCGGCATCGGTGATGGAGTAGACGGTCTTGCGGCCGTCGGCCTCTTTCGTGACGAGGCCCTCCTCCTCGAGCTTCGCCAGGCGCGGATACACGGTGCCCGCACTGGGGGCATAGGTTCCGCCGAAGCGCTCGCTGAGGGCCTGGATCAGTTCGTAGCCGTGGCGCGGCTCCTCGGCGAGGAGGCTGAGCAGGTAGAGGCGGAGACGACCGTGACCGAAGACGGGACTCACAGCACACCTCCGTCGGTTGGGCGCTGCTCATCGGAGGGAGCGGAGCCGGGGGAGCCCCAGCCGCTCCCTTCATCGACAGAGGCCGTGGCGGAGGCGGGTGCGCGGCGAACGACAGTGACGTCGCCCGAGACGGAGTTGGCGGCGACATCGACCCACGTCGAGTCGAGGGAGCCGGTGGTCGAGGTAAAGCCGCGCCCGAAGGTGCCCTTCACGATCGAGCCGTCGAGCTGCAAGTTCCCCGAGACCGTGTTGATCCGGTACCGGGCGCCGAGGCCCTCGTCGACGCGGACCGTGAGGTCTCCGCTGACGGTATTGGACTGGATGTGGTCGGGAGTGCCGTCCGCATCGACGAAGACGTCTCCCGATACGCCATCGACCGAGAAACGGGTGAGTGCGCCGGCTGCGGCCACGTCGCCCGAGATGGTGCGCGCGCTCACGCGGCCGGTGTGGTTGCGGACCGAGAGCTCGCCGTGGACGGTGTTCACCTCGATGTCGCCATGCAGGCCGTCGATGACGATGTCGCCGCCGACCGTCGAGATGCGCGCGTCGCTGTGCAGGCCGGACACCAGGCCGTCGGCAGAGACGGTGTCGAACTTCAAGGCGACACCGCGGGGGACGAGGAGGCTGATGTCGGCGCGATCGCCACGGCGGCCAAGTCCCTTCACGACATCGACGATGGTGTCCCAGCGCAGCTGAATGTGGTCGATCTCGAGACGGTCGCCGTCCATCGAGACCTTGAGAGCGCGTCCGCTCACCTCTGCCACTTCGACGCGAGCCGTGGGTTCGTCGTGGGCGATGACGTCGATCTGACCGCCAACCAGGGCAATCGAGACCGAGCGGACGATGTCGAGGTCGATGACTTTCGATTCGCCCGCCTGCACGAGCCATTTCTCGAGCGACATGAACTCCTCCTCCTGCACCGGATGGGGCGCGTGATCGTAACGCGATATAACGCGAGTGGATGAAATACACGATATATCTCGATCTCGTCGTCGTGCAATGACCGGGCGCCGGCTCTCAGCACCCGTGCAGGTCGGCCACGGCGTTTGGCGCTATCGGCGTCAGCAGTACCCCCTTGACAGTCGGGCCTATCGCGGCGGGAGTTCCGACGCAAGTGGCGAAATCCCAGCCGACGGCGCGGCATGCTCGATACCGGTCCGCCGCTCCCGGAAACGCCCGGGGGCCGCGCGCCCCTGCACGATCCACTCCGACAGACCAGGTGAACCATGGCCACGCAGACCGTTCTTGACGCCGTCCGCAGCGCACCCACCCTGCTTGAGGCGATCAGGGCGGCGGATGAACTCACCGTCGCGGCGGTGAGCGATGGCGGGGGCCGCGCCGTGCGCCTGCTCACCCGGGCCGCAGTGGACCCCTCCGACCAGCTGACGGCCATCGCCGCCGTGCACTCGCTCGCGCAGGTGTTCGACGAGGAGGCGGACCTCTCGCTGCTGCTGCTGCTCGAGCACGAGCGCCCGTTCCTCCGCGAGCACGCCGCCTGGGCGTTCGGCGGACGACTCCCGCGCCCCGCCGCGATAGGTCCGCTGCTGCGGATGGTCCGTGACGGCGACTTCGCGGGCATGCTTGCTCAGCGCACGCTCCTCCTCTGGGCCTCCTCGACCCCCGACCTGCTGGCCGTGGCGCTGGAGAGCGCGCTAATCGGCGAAAGTGACGCCCAGGCACGCGGCCGCTACGTGGAGACCCTGGGGCTGGTTCCCGGCGCGATCGCCGAGCGGACACTCCTGCACATCGCCGCCGATCGCAGCGAGAGTCTGAGCGCGCGAACCGCGGCGACCGAGGCCCTCGGCGAGCGTCGATCCGATGACGCAGAGCTGCTGTTGACCCGGCTGGCGGAGGAGGACGCCCCGATCGGGCCACTCGCCCGCCTGGCGCTCGTGGATCTGGCCCCCGCTCCTGCCACGACCGCCGGGGCGACGATCGCGCAACTCTTCGTACACGCCGACATCGACGGCACGCTCACCCGTGTGGGAGCGGGCGACAACGGTGGTATCGCGACGCTGCTCGTGCGGCTCGGCGACGCGCTCGTCGAGCAGGACGGGATCGAACGCGTGCTCACCCTCTCGCGGGGGACCCCGGCCGACGCTGAGCGCGCTCTCGGTGAACTCTCCTCCTCCGGACACGCCTTCGCTCCCGTGCCGTTCGTAGGTCCCGCCGTGGCCATGCCCCAGGCCTGGAACCGCCGAATCGCCGCCCAACGCGGCATCCGCCGCATCCTTCGAGCGGCGGGGAGGGTCGACGTGCTGCACCTGCGGGTGGCGGACGTCGGATCGCTGGCGGCCGCCGCGGTCGCGCGCGAGCTCGACATCCCCGTCGTGTTCACTCTCGCCCCGGATCCGCACGCGCTGATCTCCGGGCTGGACGCCTCCGGAGCGTTGACCCGCGCCGACTTCGGTGAGCGGGATGTGAGCGAGCACTTCTGGTTCCGGGTGCGCCTCGTGCAGCGCCTTGCCGCCGACGCCGCCCACACCGTGCTCTTCCCGCGCGAGAAGCTCGCCGAGACGATGCAGGATTTGCTCGGCATCGACATCACGGCACATCCCGAGCGGCACTCGACCGTCTCCGAGGGGATCGACGTGCGCCTGGTCGAGCGCGGAGAGGAGGCTGCGCGTGCTTCGGCGGCCGGCGAGTCGGTCGCCCCCGACGAGGGCGACGACCTCGCGCTGCTCGATCGGCTGCTCGCCGCGCTCCCTGAGGCGCGCCGCAGCCTGCCGCTGCTGCTCAGCGTCGGCCGGTTGCACCGGGTCAAGGGGATGGCAACACTGGCGGAGGCGTGGGCGGCCGATCTCGCGCTCCGCGCCCGGGCGAACCTCCTCCTCGTCGGCGGGGACGTGATCGACCCGAGCCCGGACGAGCGCGAGCAACTCGATCGGATCGCCGCCGTCGCGGGCGACGGGCTCCTTGTGGCCGGGCACCGCCCGAACGGCACGGTCTCGCGGTGGCTGGGAGCGGTCCGGCACGGTCGGCCAGGGCTGGCGGCGCCGGGCGGGGCGTATGTCTGCGCGAGCATGAAGGAGGAGTTCGGCATCGCACTGCTTGAAGCGCTTGCCGCAGGCTTGGTCGTCGTCGCGCCCGCGACCGGCGGACCAGCGACCTACGTCGAGGAGGGGGAGACCGGATTCCTCGTCGAGACGTCAGACCCCGCGGCGCTCGCTGGAGCAGCCGCCGCCGCGCTCGACGTGGCGGCAGGACCGTTCAGCGAACGCGCCGCGGCCCGCGGCCGGGCAATGGTCGCCGACCGCTACACGGTGCAGGCAATGGCGCGCGCGCTGGCAGAGGTCTACACGCAGGCGACGGCGGACCAGGAGCATCCCGTCCGCTCTCGCTCCGTCCTGGGAGCCTCGTGACCCTGCTGATCGTCAGTCCCGACTACGCCTCGCACCTGCTCCCGCTGGCGACGCTCGGCACCGCTTGGCAACAGGCGGATGAGCGCGTGGTCGTCGCGACGGGCGAGGCGACCCGGTCGATCGTGGCCAGCTTCGGGTTCGAGCACGTCCGGCTGCGACTCGGGCGCGGGTCGAACCCGGGCACGATCCGCGCCCAGGACCAGGCGCCAGACGAGGGAGCCTCGCTCCGCGGCTTCTTCGACGCCACGCGACTCGGCATGGTTCCCACGCTCACCTACCAGGCGCGTGAGCGGCTGACCGACCTGCTCTGGGACCCGGCCGGTGTCTCCGCTCGACTGCGCGAGATCCTCGACGAGGTGCAGCCGGACACGATCGTGGTCGACCACCTGGCCTTCACGGCGCGCGTCGCGCTGCGCGCGCTCCGTGTGCCGTACGGCGATGTCGTGCTCGGGCACCCGAGTGCGCTGACGGTGCCCGGCGAGGTCTACGGCTTCCCGCCCGTGTGGCCCGACGCGTTCGCGCCGGAACCGGACGACCTCGACGCGTTGCGCGCTCTCTGCGAAGAGGTGCGCGACTCCTTCACCGCCGAGTGGAACGCCGCGCTCGCCGCGCTCGACCCATCCGCGCCCCCCAGCGCCGATGCCTTTGCGGAAACCGGCGACGTGCTGCTGCTGAACTACCCAGGGGAGCTGCACGACCCCGCCCGCAGCGCGCAGCTACCTCCGTATGCGTTCCTCGGCTCGGCGGTCCGAGAGGAGCCAGACGATGCTGAAGTGCAGGCGTGGCTCGCCGCGTCGAGCGACCCGCTCGTCTACGTGAGCTTCGGCAGCTTCCTCTCGGTGCGCGAGGATGTGCTCGCGCGCGTCGTCGCCGCGCTCGCCGAGGTGGAGGCCGAGGGACGACCGGTCCGCGTGGCACTCGCGGTCGGCGCGACGGCCCCGTCGGCGCTCGGCCGGATCCCCGACGGCTGGCTCGTGCGCGGCTTCCTGCCCCAGGTCACCCTGCTGCGTCGTGCCGATCTCGCGGTGAGCCACGGCGGTAATAACAGCGTCACGGAGGCCATGAACGCGGGCGTCCCGCTCGTCGTCTTGCCGTTCTCGACCGACCAGTTCGCGGGTGCCGCCGCCCTCGAGGACGCGGGTGTCGCGGCGGTACTTGACCCGAACTCCGCGACTCCGGATCAGCTCGCCGATGCGGCGCGACGGATGCTCGCCCTGAACGGCGAGGCCCGGGACCGGCTGGACGCGCTCGCCGAGGGGCTCCTTCGTGAGCCTGGGCCGCAGCGCGCACACGCGGCGTTGACCGGCTCGGGTTCGGGTGGCTTTCTTGGTGCCGTGCGATTTGCAGGGGATTCGGCGTTCCGTGAGTGAGTCCATGCCGTGGGGACGGGGGTTTAGTGCGGGAAAGCCTGTAGATCGGACGGGTACCTGCAGATCGCACGGGTACCTGCAGATCGGACGGGTACTTGCAGATCGGACGGGTACTTGCAGATCGGACGAGCAATGACGCCGGCTGAGCGGCGTGGCCCTGCGTGTCGCGACGGTCAGCGCTGCGTGTCGCCGAGGAGGGAGTCCGCCAGCGACAGCGCGCCGCGCACACCCGACTCATCCCCCAGCGCCGGGCGGACGACACGGACCGGGTCGCCTCCCGCCCCCGTCGCTCCCGGAGCGCCCATCAGACGTCTCACCTCCGCCTGGACCGCGTCGATGAGGCCCGGCGTCTTCGATACTCCGCCGCCCACGACGGCCAGGCGTACGCCGGTGACGTACGCCAGCGTCATGACGAGCTGCGCGAGGTAGTAGGAGCTGAAGCGGAGGTTCGCCGCGGCCGCTTCCGCCCCAAGGCTCGATCCGTCGATTCCCCACCTGGCGGCGATCGCGGGGCCCGCCACCAGGCCCTCGACGCAGTCGCCGTGGAACGGGCAGGTGCCCTCGAAGCGGTCCTCGGGGTGGCGGCGGGGCAGCAGGTGGGCGACTTCGGGCCAGCCGCTGCCGGCGAGGAGGCGACCGCCGGAGATGATGCCTCCGCCGACTCCGGTGCCGACAGTGAGGTAGGCGAAATGGCCCACCCCCACTCCCGCACCCCACCGCGCCTCGCCGAGGGCAGCGCCATTGACGTCGGTGACCAGTCCCGTGCGAGCGCCGGGAGCGGCGTCCCGGATCGGGCCGAGGACGTCCGTGCCCTCCCAGCCGAGCTTCGGTGTCGACGTCAGTCGGCCGTAGCCGGGGGAGCTCGGAGTGATATCGAGCGGCCCGAAGGAGGCGACGCCCACGGCGGCGACGCTCCCCTCGACTCCGTGGCCGTTCACGAATGCGGCGAGGTCCGCGAGGGTTTCGGCGGGTCCGCGAGTGGGCAGCGTGGTCGTGGCGAGGATTCGCTCGGGGTCGTCGCGCGCTGCCACCGCGGCGACCACCTTGGTGCCCCCGGTCTCGATCCCGATGAGGAGGGTGGTGACACTCATGGTTCTCCGTGGGGTGCGTGGCTGGGCCGTCCCTGCTCAGCAGGCGGTTGCCCTGCATCTTCACACGGCTCGCCCCCATCGGGGGAACCCCGAACCGTTAACGGAGGGCTCCCCCCTCGACAGTCCCCGCTACTTCACCACCGCGGCGGTGGCGGCGGAGGTGCGCGTCGTGGTCGTGTAGCCGGTCTTCTTGCCGGTGACGGTGACCGTGATCTTTGTGCCCACCGTGGCGGTCGTCGGCTTATAGGTCGCCGCCGTCGCGCCCGAGACGGTGACGCCGTTCGCCTTCCACTGGTAGGACAGAGCGACGGGCGACGGACCCCAGGTGCCGGGCTTCGCGGTGAGGGTCGAGCCGACCTTGGCAGTGCCGCTGACGGTCGGAGTCGCCGCCGTGAGCGTCCCGGCAACGACGGCGCTCGTCGTCGCCGATGACGTCGAAGCATCGGTATATCCGGACTTCGATCCGGTGACCGTCACCGTGATCCGCTTCCCGAGCGTCGCCCCCGTCGGTCTGTAGGTAGAGGAGGTGGCGCCGCTCAGCGCGGTGCCGTTCGCCTTCCACTGATAGGAGAACGTGACGGGCGAAGGTCCCCAAGCGCCCGGAACCGCGCTGAGCGCAGAGCCGACGCGGGCTGTTCCCGTGATGGTGGGCGTGGCAGTGCTGAGGGCGCCGGCGGCGACGACGCTGGTGGCGGTTGAGGTTCGGTTCGCGGAGATGTAGCCCGACTTCGATCCGGTGACTGTCACCGTGATTCGCTTCCCGCTGGTGGCGGCGGAGGGCCTGTAGGTCGACGAAGTCGCTCCAGACAAAGCCGCTCCGTTAGCGTTCCACTGGTACGCCAGAATGACCGGAGACGGCCCCCACGTGCCCGGCGCAGCGCTGAGGACGGAGCCGACCTTCGCCGTCCCGGACACTGTCGGGGTTACGGCCGCGAGCGTGCCTCCGATCACCGCTGCCGTGCCGGAGGAGACGCGGGTGGTCGAGACGTAGCCCGACTTTGCTCCGGTGACGGCGACAGTAATGACCTTGCCGACATCGGCCGCGAGTGGCCGGTAGGTGCTGGCGGTCGCCCCGCTGATCGCGGTGCCTGCCGCGTGCCACTGGTAGGTGAGCGTGACTGGGGAGGGCCCCCAGGTCCCAGCGTTCGCCGTGAGGCTTGATCCGACGGCGGGTGTGCCGGCGATGGTCGGCGTCGCGGCAGTGAGGGCGGCGCCGCGCAGGGCGACGACGGTCGCTGCGGTCGGGCTCTCGCCTCCGGCGTTCACTGCGGAGACGGTGAGCGTGTATGTGCCGTTGGCTGCGAGATTCGTGAAGGTAAAGGAGCGGGTGGAGGAGCCGACCGTGGTCGACCAAGGCCCGGAGCCGGCGTTGTCGACGCCGTTGCGCGAGACTCGATAGCCGCTGATCACTGGATTGCCGGCCGAGGTCGGCGGGGCCCACGAGATCGTCGCGGTCCTGGCGGCGTCGTTGGTGGATCCGGAGACCGCGGTGGGTGCGGATGGCGGCGAGTACGGGTTCGCGACTTGAGTGACGGAGCTGACTTCACCGCTGCCGACCGCGTTGATCGACTGCACGGTGAACGTGTACGGGGTGTTCGGGCGCAGGTTGGTGAAGGTCTGCGACCGCCTGTCGGCGGCAACGACCGTGGACCAGGGACCGCTGCCGGAAGCATCGGTGCCGCTGCGTCCGACTCGGTAGCCGGTGATGTCAGTGCCGCCGTCACTCCAAGGGTTATCCCACGAAACCGTGATCGAGCTGCCTGAGGAGAAGGCGGACACGTTGCTCGGAGCGCCCGGTGTGGTGGTGCTAGTGCTGATGCTGACGCAGGCAGCTGGAGAATCCGCGTAGCTGATGTATTCCGAGTAGGACCGCTCCCTTTGCGAAGAAGCCCAGATGCAGAACTCATAGCGGTGGAACGGTTCGAGTTCCATCTCGTAAGAGGTGTCGGCCTGTGAAATGGTGCCGTCGAAGTTCTCGTAGTCGTTATCGTCATCCGACGAGGAGAGGTCATCGAGCGTGAAGTGATAGCTCTCGAAGGTGCAGAGCTTGGCGTCGACGGAGGGTCGACTCCAGCGGGCGGATGCGAGAGACGTTTCTGTGTCGACCGCGACGGTGAGATTGCCCGGCGCCGGGACATCCCAGAAATGGGTGAAAGCGGTTTCGGCTGGGCTGCTCTGAGAAGAGGACGGTGCAAGCCGTATGCCTTCGCTGCCGCCGGTGAAGGGCGCGCTGAAATTCGTCACGCTCGAGACCTCGAAGAAATACGGGTCGTAGGAACGACCGAGGTCGAGTGTGACGCTGGTCTTCCCAGTGACCTCGACGAGGCTCACGGTGTACCGCTCCTCGGTGCCCTCTTCGTCCCAGTAGTTGGACGCGATTGCGTAGACATGGATCCGGTAGCCGGCGGGCGCTGACGCAGGCGGTGTCCACGAGACCGTGACCGCGTCCGTGCAGCTGTTGTCTGATGCGACCACATTTGTCGGCGCGGCTGGAGCGCCCGCGGCCTGTGTCGGAGTTGCGACGAAAAAGGAGAGGAGGAGAGCGAGCAGGAGCCCGACGCTGAGGGTCTTCGTGCGCATGAGTGCGTTTCCAGCTTCGTCGCGGGGAGAAGACCGACGGACGTCGGGCTGCGAGGATCGTCCCACTGGCTGGCGGATGCCCGTAGTCCCCCTTTTTGGGGTAACTGTCGCCGAATGCTGCCTGGGTGTCGCTGGGGGACCCTCCAACCATCAAGGGAGCCCTATCCGGCTGGTTTCCACTACGGTCCGGGGTTCCCCGCTGGGCGGGCAGGACGCCGTGGATGTGCGCGGGGAGGGGTGCGTGCGCAGGATTCGTGCGTCCCACTGTAGGGATTGCGGGATTGTCGCGTGTCAGACTGGGCGGGAGCGTGCTCGCACCCAGCCGGGGCACGGAGCCACTGGACCCGGTCCGCTCATCCGCATCCTTTCGCAGGAGGACTCGAATGACCGATACCGCTGTGCGCCCCCAGGCGCCGATCCGCACGCCCGTCGCCACATCGATCCTGATGTGCCCGCCCGAGTACTTCACCGTCGTCTACCGCATCAATCCGTGGATGGATCCGCAGGTCCCCACCGACACCGCGCTTGCCCTCCGGCAGTGGCACACGCTCTACGACACGTATGTCGACCTCGGTTTCGCGATCGAGCTGATCGAGCCCGAGGCAGGCCTGCCGGACATGGTGTACGCCGCCAACGGCGGATTCGTGATCGATGGAATCGCCTACGGCGCCGCCTTTACCTACCCCGAACGCCAGCCTGAGGGCCCGGCCTACATGGACTGGTTCCGCTCGGCCGGCTTCGACGTCCGAGTCCCCGAGGAGGTCAATGAGGGCGAGGGCGACTTCCTGCTCGTCGGCGAGCGGATCCTCGCCGGCACCGGCTTCCGCTCCGCCTCCGACTCGCACGCCGAAGTCGCCCGCATCTTCGGCCGCGAAGTCGTCACGCTCGAGCTGGTGAATCCGTCCTTCTACCACCTCGACACCGCGATCGCGGTCCTCGACGACGAGACCATCGCCTACCTGCCCAGTGCATTCAACGAGGACGGTAACCGCACCCTCCGCGAGCTGTACCCCGACGCGATTCTGGTGGCGGAGGAGGACGCGTCGGTGCTCGGCCTCAATTCCTTCTCGGACGGCCTGAACGTGGTCATCGCCTCGCGCGCGACCGGCTTCGAGCGCCAGCTGCGCGAGCGTGGCTACAACCCGATCGGCGTCGACCTGTCCGAGCTGCTGCTCGGCGGCGGCGGCGTGAAGTGCTGCACGCTCGAGCTGCGGCGCTGATTCCACCCGCCGCTATCTAGCGCTGACCCCACCCTCCACTGTCCAAAAGTTGTCGCGTTCGGCGCCGAGTGCGACAACTTTTGGAGAGTCGACCGTCCCCACAGGAGGAACGACATGAGCATCACCGCGACCGCAGCCTTCATCGCCGCGGAGGAGGAGCACGCCGCCCACAACTACCACCCGCTGCCGGTCGTCGCCGCCACGGGCGAAGGCGCCTGGATCACCGACGTCGAGGGTCGCCGCTACCTCGACTGCCTCGCCGCCTACTCCGCGGTGAACTTCGGCCACTCCCACCCGGCGCTGCTGGAAGCGGCGCGCGCGCAGCTCGGCCGCGTCACCCTCACCAGCCGCGCATTCCACAACGACCGCCTCGGCCCGTTCGTCACGGCGCTGGCCGAGCTCGCGGGCAAGGACATGGTCCTGCCGATGAACACCGGCGCGGAGGCGGTCGAGTCGGGCATCAAGGTCGCCCGCGCCTGGGGATACCGCGTTAAGGGCGTCATGCCGGGATGCGCGAACATCGTCGTTGCGGCGGGCAACTTCCACGGCCGCACCACGACGATCATCTCGTTCAGCGACGACGACCAGGCGAGAGACGGCTTCGCTCCGTTCACGCCCGGCTTCCGCACGGTCCCCTTCGGCGACGCCGAGGCTCTCGAGGCCGCGATCGACGACGACACGGTGGCCGTGCTGATCGAGCCGATCCAGGGCGAGGCGGGCATCGTCGTCCCGCCCGCCGACTACCTCCCGGCCGTGCGCGAAATCACGAGCCGTCGCAACGTCCTCTTCATCGCCGACGAGATCCAGTCAGGCCTGGGCCGCACCGGCGCGACCTTCGCGTGCGACCTGGTCGGCGTGGTGCCCGATATCTACCTGCTCGGCAAGGCGCTCGGCGGAGGCATCGTGCCGGTGTCGGCTGTCGTCGCGAACTCCAACGTGCTCGGGGTCCTGCGGCCGGGCGAGCACGGGTCGACGTTCGGCGGCAATCCGCTCGCTGCGGCCGTCGGACTCGCGGTGGTCGAGCTGCTCGCCACCGGCGAGTATCAGGCGCTCGCCCGCGAGCGCGGCGCCCAGCTGCGCGCTCGACTCCAGACGCTGATCGGCCGTGGAGTCGTCGCCGTCCGCGGAGCCGGGCTCTGGGCGGGCATCGACATCGACCCCGAGCTCGCCTCGGGCCGCGCGGTCTGCGACGCGCTGATGGCACGCGGCATCCTCGCGAAGGACACGCACGGCTCGACCATCCGCCTGGCGCCGCCGCTGGTCGTTACCGCCGCCGAGATCGACTTCGCGGTCGACGCGCTGGAGGCGGTCCTCGCCACCCTCCGCTGACCGCCGCCCGCCCCGATGCCACTTGAGCTCGTATTCGTGCCGCGTACTGAAGGTGCATCTCGCGTGGGGGATCAAAGGAGGGTCGCGAGGGTGAGAGGAGTGGCGTCCCGCCAGGCGCCGACCAGGATCCGCTCGCCCAGGAGGAAGGGAGCATCGAGGACCCGCGCGAGGACGAGCGTCCCGTCGTCCGTCTCGGTCGTGGTCGTGCGGGAGTCGCTCCGGGTGCTCATTGAGGCGGGCGGATGAACCGATCCGGCACTCGTTCCGCTGCCCCGCACCATCACCGTCGGCGGACATCGGACGCGCTGCCCGTCCTCCTCGACGTACTGCTCGGCCTCCCCTGCGCCGGAGTGGATCGCCGCGACGAACGCCGCCACGGCGACCGGGTCGTGCATCCCGTCGTAGACCCATCGCCGCCCGAGAACGGAATGCTCGGCCGTCGCGAGGAGCCACTCCTCTCCGCCCGGGAGTGGAGTGTCGCGATAGGTCAGCGGCACTTGGAGGGGCGGTTGACCGGGCGCCTGGACAAGAAGGGTCTCACTACCGACCCTGCCTGCGGGATCGTCGAAGCGGTAAGCGCCGAGCTGGCTGAAGCCTCCGACCGCGCACCACGGCTGGGTCGGCGCCCATGCCTCTACGATCTCGAGCTTGCCGGGAGTGATCGTCGCGCGGTGCAGCTGAGCCATGTGCCGAGGGTAGGACTCTCGGTCGTCGGGGGACCGAAGCCGGCGAGCTCAGGTGTGTCGCGTCACCAACGAAGGATGGATCCAGTCCGGGCGCCGTGAATCCGCGGAAATACGCTGCCGCGGGACGATCCTTCCTTCGTTTGTTACGCCGGACGTCGGCGCGCGGCCACACGCTTCTCGAAGTCGGAACGGCGCCGCTCGATGCCGGTCGATCGTCCCTCCACAGGCAAATACCCGTGAGGAAAGCGTGAGGATCCGCTCCTTCACGGCTGGACTGACCGTCACGGCGAGTAGAAACGTCCAGTGACCTCTTCCGTCCTGCGCGGCGACCCTGACGCTCTTGAGCCCGCCCCCCTCTCCGCCGCGCGCGCGGAAGGGCTGAAAGCCTGGCTCCTTGAAGGGCTGCGCGACGGCTCCGGAGCCCACCCCGGGCCGCATGCGGCCACGGCCAAGACCCACTCGTGGTGGCGCGTGATGTGCCTGACGGGCGTCGACTACTTCTCCACCCTCGGCTACCAGCCGGCGATCGCGGCGCTCGCCGCGGGCCTCGTCTCGCCGCTCGCGACGATCGTGCTGGTGGTGCTGACCCTCCTTGGCGCCTTGCCCGTCTATAGGCGAGTTGCGCGCGAGAGCTTCCGCGGGGAGGGCTCGATCGCGATGCTCGAGCGTTTGCTGCCGTGGTGGGGCGGCAAGCTCTTCGTCCTCGTGCTGCTGGGCTTCGCGGCCACCGATTTCATGATCACGATCACCCTGTCTGCGGCCGACGCGACAGCGCACGCCGTCGAGAACCCGTTCGCTCCGGCCTGGTTCCACGGTGCGGAGGTGCCGCTCACGCTGGGCCTCATTGCACTGCTGGGCGTCGTGTTCCTCCGTGGTTTCCGCGAGGCGATCTCGATCGCGGTGGTGCTCGTTGCCGTGTTCCTCCTCCTCAACGCGATCGTGATCGCTGTTGCCATCGCGCACGTCGCCGAGAACCCGGTCGTGATCGGCGACTGGTGGTCGGCGCTGACGACCCAGCACGGCAATCCGCTGATCATGGTGGGTATTGCGCTGATCGTGTTTCCGAAGTTGGCGCTCGGGCTCTCGGGCTTCGAGACGGGAGTTGCGGTCATGCCGCAGATCCGCGGCGACGCGGGCGACACCGACGACGCGCCCGTCGGCCGCATCCGCGGGGCGAAGCGCCTGCTGATTACCGCCGCCGTGACCATGTCGGCGTTCCTCATCACGTCGAGCTTCGTGACGACGCTGTTGATCCCGCAGGCGCAGTTCCAGCCGGGAGGCGAGGCCAACGGCCGCGCGCTCGCCTACCTCGCGCATCAGTACCTCGGCGAGGGCTTCGGCACCGTCTACGACGTCGCGACGATCTGCATCCTCTGGTTCGCGGGCGCCTCTGCTCTCGCGGGCCTGCTCAACATCGTGCCGCGCTACCTGCCGCGCTACGGGATGGCTCCGCAGTGGGCCGGAGCCGTTCGCCCGCTGGTCCTCGTCTTCACCCTCGTGGCCTTCGTCATCACCATCGTCTTCCAGGCCGATGTCGACGCGCAGGGCGGTGCCTATGCGACCGGTGTGTTGGTGCTTATCACCTCCGCCTCGGTCGCGGTGTTCCTCTCGGCTAAGCGCAAGAAGCAGCGCAAGCGTGCGATCGGCTTCGCGACCATCGCGCTGGTGTTCGTCTACACGACGGTCGTCAACGTCGTCGAGCGGCCCGATGGCGTGCGGATCGCGGCGGTCTTCATCGTCGGCATCCTTGCTGTCTCGCTCACCTCGCGCGTGCACCGCTCGTTCCAGCTGCGCGCCACCTCGGTGACCTTCGACGCCGCGGCGCTCGACTTTCTCACCACCGATGCTGACGACTACGGCGTGATCCGTCTCCTCGCGAATGAGCCCGATGACGGCTCCGAGGCGGAGTACCGCGACAAGCTCGCCGAGGAGCAGCGCGACAGCAATCTGCCTCTGCGCGGGCCTGTGCTGTTCCTCGAGGTGCACACCACCGACTCCTCCGACTTCGAGGAGGATCTGGTCGTGCAGGGTCGCATTTGCCACGGTTTCCGGGTGCTCACGGTGACCAGCGGGAATATCCCGAACACCATTGCGACGGTACTTCTCGAGATCCGTGACCTGACGGGCGTTATCCCCGACGTCTACTTCGAGTGGACCGAGGGCGGGCCGATGGCGAATATGTTCCGGTTTTTGATCACCGGCACCGGCGAGGTTGCACCCGTCACTCGCGAGGTCTTGCGCCGCGCAGAGCCCCGCCGCGACCGCCGCCCGGGCGTACACGTGGGATGACGCCGTGGGCGCTGCGCGGGCAGGTCCACTGCGCTGGCGTGCCCGCCGAACGGCTTTTGACGACAAGACCGAGTGCGCATTCGGTCGAGGTGCCAAAATCGGCCACATAACGTCGTTCGATTACGGGAGAACTATGCGGATACAACGAATACTGGCCATCACGGCGCTAGTAATTACTATTGGGTGTGTAGCGCCAGTGGCTTCTGCGCAAGCAAACGCGGCTCCCAACGATCCGGTCGATCTCATTCAATCGTTGGCGGGCGATCTTGTGCTCCCTTCGTCCGAGAATGTGACCCTGAGTCAAGGGGCCGGCTCTTCAGCGGTCGATGATGCGCCCGGCGGCAATATAGTGGTCACGTCTTCGGAGTATGACGCTTCCGTCGATGTGGCGCTGAGTGCCACCGCGACGCAGAAACAAACCGACCGGAACGGCTATATCACCTATTCCTCGCCAGATGAGGCCTTTTCGACGGCCATACGGCCCACCGCAACTGGTGCTCAGATTTTCTTCTCGGCGGCGGGAGTGGAAGAACTCGACGACATGGATGTCTCCTTCCATGTGAAGAGCCATCTGCTGAACGAGGACGGGAGCGTGTATCTCTTCCTTGAAGACGGCCAGACCATCTTCGTCGAGAAGCCGTGGGCGAGGGACTCGTCGGGAGCGGATCTCGCGACCCACTTCGAGATCGCTGATGACAGCATTCGACAGATCATCGACGAACCATCCAGAGTCCAGTTCCCCCTGGTCGCAGATCCTGCGTGGAACTACACGAGAGACTATGGAATCGGTACAACGACACCTGGAGTGGCGAAGAAGGTCCTGCACGGGTGCTTCAATTGCTACTTCCCCGTGCCCGGCGCGCCGAGGGACTTTCCCGCGCCTGGTGGTGACCTTCCTCTATATTTGGCAACAATGAATTTGCACTGCACCTTCAACCAGGAGCGGACCGGGCCATTCCCTGATGAGCCAACCTACTCCTTCATGTTCGACGCGGCAGAGGGCCATGTGGACGGCATTGGTTCGCGAATTACGTTCGCCTTCTTCAAGAAGCCGGGCGAGGGGACGTATACTCGCAGTGTGCACGGACACATCGTCAATGACAACCCGGGTGGTTTGGGGAAGCCTCCATACCTTGTAGGGGCGACTGCTCAATGGGCAATCTTCCAACATAATATGACCGACATTAGTATAATGAGCTGAATCGGCAGAAGGAGCAGTGGTGAAGGCCTATCTTCGCTTTTGCGGACTCGGTGCCCTGACTGTCATTGTCGCCTTCATCCTTGCGCCTTTTATTGGAGGCGTGCTCGCTTTCGGATATTTTTTCTATGTCCTCATAGCCGGAATTATGCTTGTGCTGGTTCAGTTGGCGCTTCGCCGCCGGGATCATCGACTGCTCGCGCGACTTTCACCCTGGATGCCGATGCTCTCGTGGGTCGTCTCAGTGATCGCGTACACGTGGCTGGATGCTGTTGTCAGTGAAAAAGTAGATCTCGCGCGAGTGCCGGGATTTGCGGAAATGTTTGCCATCTGGCCGGCGCTTCACCTTCTGGCCCTGATCTCGGTGTGGGGTCGACGGCGAAATCGTGCCCGATAAGTTGTGTGGCCCGCGATGTCAGTCGTGGGGAGGCCGTCGAGAGGGGTCACGCGAGTGCCTCGGGAGATGTGGTTGGTTGCTCTCGGCAGGCGAGGCTGCTCGCGACCAGGTAGATCACGATGTTCAGAATGAGCTGCGTGCTTCCATCCGAAATTGTCGTCGAGTTTACTGAAAGCCAGTGCTTCGGCGTTCTGGCCGGATAGTGCCAGGCACGCCAATCGTGAACGCGGAGTCCTCGAAATCCTGGGTGAATTCCGTGGTGAGTCGTCACGTGCCACGCCCGTCACGTCGGCGCTCGCCCGGGTCGCGTCGGTCGAGTGTTCGTAACCGAGGCTGGCGGGCCGGATTCGGGCCTGAGAGGGGCTGCCGGGCGCTCTCAACCTCGGTTACGCACACCGTCCGCGTCGGAGCCGCCTACCGTGGAGGCATGATCGACGCGACGCCCGCTGCCACTCCGTCCTACGTCCTCAGCGAAGGCCCCGTCTGGGACCCGGATACTGGCCGCCTCACCTGGGTCGATATCGAGGCGGGTGCTGTCCTGTCGGCGCCCCTCACCGCGGAGGGGATCGGCGCGGTCTCGCGGACGGACGTTGGTGAGCAGGTCGGTTGCGCGTTGCCGCTCGGCGACGGACGAGTGCTGGTGGCGCTGACCCGTCGGCTCGCGATCGTCGAGGTCGACGGCTCGCTCAGCCGCGGCTCCGAGCTGCTGCCCGAGGGGCACCGCTTCAACGACGGCGCCGTCGATCCGCAGGGCCGCCTCGTCATCGGCTCGCTGACGCTGGGGGAGCCGGCCGGTGACGACGTCCTGCTGCGCCTCGAGCGCGACGGGGCTGTCACCGTGCTTGACGACGACCTGCAGCTCTCGAATGGGCTCGGCTGGTCGCCCGACGGTTCCGTCCTGTACTCGGCGGACACTGAGTCGGGCGTGATCCACCGCCGCTCCTACGCGGGTGGAGTGCACGGCGCGCGCGAGCCGTTCATTGAGCTGGAGGAGGGTGTCTTCGCCGACGGGCTAACGGTCGACGCCGACGGTCGGGTCTGGGTCGCGATCTGGGGCGGCTCTCGCGTGCAGGTCTTCGACGCCGCCGGCCGAGCGGTGGAGGGGGAGGGCGTTCGGATCGACGCGCCGCACGCCACGAGCATTGCCTTCGCCGGGGATGAGCTGGATGTGGCCGTCGTCACGTCGGCGTCGCGCGACCTTTCGGCACAGCAGCGCGCGGAACATCCGTTCGCTGGCGGCCTGTGGACTGCCCGGCCCGGAACGCGAGGCCGCGCCGCGACCCGCTGGCTGGAGGCGCCTCTGCCCTAACGCGGGCTCCCGGGCCGGCAGCCCCCGCGAGAGGCCAAAAGTTGTCGCACTCGACGCCGAGTGCGACAACTTTTGGACAGTGGCGGCGGGGAGGCAGCGCCGGCCCCGAACTAGGGTGAGCAGATGCATCCGCTCGACGCTCAGGACTCCCTCGCGCACTGCGTCGAACTCTTCGTCCGCACTCCAGAGGTCCGCGCCTACCTCGACGGCAACTCGCTCGGCCGACCGCTCCGCGCGAGCGTCGATCGGCTCGCGCGGTTCGCTCAGGAGGAGTGGGGCGGCCGCCTGATCCGCGGCTGGCAGGAGGGCTGGCTCGACCTGCCCCTCACCGTTGGCGACGCGCTCGGAGCGGCGGCCCTGGGTGCGGCGCCCGGGCAGACGATCGTCGCCGACTCCACGACGGTCCTCCTCTACAAGCTCGCCCGCGCCGCGGTCGCCCGGCAGGCGGAGCAGGGGCGCGACGAGATCGTCGTGGACACCGACAACTTCCCGACCGACCGCTACGTGCTCGAGGGCATCGCGGCCGAGACCGGCAGCAGGCTGCGCTGGATCACGGCCGACCCCGAGCGCGGCGTCGGCCGTGACGACCTTGCTCCGGTGCTCGGTGAGCGCAGCGGGCTGGTGCTGCTCAGCCACGTCGCCTACCGCTCCGGGTTCCTCGCCGACGCCGCCGCGCTCACCGAGCAGGCGCACGCGGCGGGCGCGCTCGTGCTCTGGGACGCCTCCCACTCGGTGGGCTCGGTGCCGCTCGAACTCGACGCGTGGGGCGCGGACCTCGCCGTGGGCTGCTCCTATCAAATACCTCAATGGGGGACCGGGCGCGCCTGCGTGGGCGTATGTCGCCTCCCGGCATCAGGGCTCGCTCGCGCAACCGATCCAGGGCTGGATGGGGACGGCCGAGATGTTCGAGATGGGTCCCGGCTACCGGCCCGCGGACGGAATCCGGCGCTTTCTCAGCGGCACGCCGCCGATCACCGGGATGCTCGCGATGCAGGACATGATCGCGCTGATCGCGTCGGTGGGGATGCCTGCGGTGCGCGCAAAGTCCGAAGCGATGACGGCGTACGCGTTGGAGCTGGCCAACGCGTGGTTGGTGCCGCGTGGAGTGCGGGTGGCGACTCCGCGGGACCCCGCCGAACGAGGCTCCCACGTCACCATCGCGCACGAGTCGTTCGCGGCGCTCGTTCCGCGATTGCAGGCCGAGGGGATCGTGCCGGACTTCCGCCGGCCAGACGGCATCCGCCTGGGCCTCTCGCCCCTGTCGACCACGTTCGCCGAGCTGGAACTCGGCATGGCCGTGATCCGCGACGCGCTCGCGTGACTCGTCCCGCCGGGGGAACCCCGGACCGTTCAGGGAGCCTCCACTAACTGGTTCCCTCAACGGACCGGGGTTGGGGGCAGGCTTAGCCGAGGAGGCGGGCTTGGAGGAAGTCGCTCGCGAAGCGGCCCGAGGGGTCCCACTCGGAGCGGAGGGCGCGCCAGTCGGCGAGGTGCGGGTAGAGCGGGGCGATCTCGCCGGCTCCGGCGAGGAAGTGCTTGCCCCAGTGCGGGCGAGCGCCGAGCGGGAGCAGCGCGCCCTCGACCGCGGGCAGTACGGCGTCGACGCCGGCGCGGTCCTTTGCAAACGTAAAGTGCACGCCGACACTCTCGCGGCCCTGCGCGGGCGAGAGCCACTGGTCGTCGCCCGCCATCGTGCGCAACTCCGTGATGAGCAGCACGTCGTCGATCCGCTCGCCGATCGCACGCAGCGCCACGATGGCCTCGCGGATGTTGGCCCGCGGCACCATGTACTCGCTCTGGATCTCATCTCCCGCGCTCGGCTCGCGGTCGAGGCGGAAGTGCGGGAGGCGCTCGGACCACGGCCCGACCACGCCGCCGAACGGGTTGAGGTTCGAATCGACCCCCTCCGACACGGCGAACAGGCTCGCGGAGGCGGCGACAGCACCCAGGTGCGTCGCGTCGACCTCGGCGACGGAGCCGACGGCGACCTTGGTCTTCAGCCACAGCTGCTCGACGGTCGGGCTCGACCAGTGCGTCATCAGGCTCACGCTGTAGGCGGAGGAGGTGATCGCGTCGAAGTCATCGAGCACGCGCTCCCAGGACAGGTCCACGAACGCGTCCTGGCGTACGTCGAAGGTCGGCTGGATATCGAGGGTTACCCGGGTGACGATGCCGAAGGCGCCGAGTCCGACGACCACGCCCTCGAAGCCGGGCTCACCGCGGCGGATGGTGCGCAGGGAGCCGTCGGCGGTGACGAGTTCGAGGGCTGAAACGGCGGAGGAGAGGTTGGCGTTGCGGTCGCCCGAGCCGTGGGTGCCCGTCGAGATCGCGCCGGCGACCGAGATGTGCGGGAGGGAGCCCAGGTTGTGCAGGGCGTAGCCATTGCTGTGCAGGTGCGAGGCGACGACGCCGTAGCGGGTGGCGCCTGAGACCGTGACGGTGTTCGCGTCGGCGTCGATCACCGGGTCGGAGGCGAGGCGGCCGAGGTGCAGCAGGGTTCCGGGGGTGTCGGGCAGCGAGTTGAAGGAGTGGCGGCTGCCGAGCGCGCGGACGCGGTCGTTCTCGAGGACGAGGCGTTGCACCTCCTCGATCGACTCCGGCTCGAGGATGTCGGCGGCGCGGTATTCGTAGGTGCCTGCCCAGTTGCTCCGTGAGGTCATGAGCCTATTCTGTCGGGTACGGCGCCGGGTTTGTTGTTGAGGGCAACGAATTGGAGGCGGCACGGTCTGAGACGAATGGCTGAGCGGATCGTCGTGCGGCAGCGCTGCCTGTCATCCCGATTCGCTTCGTCTGGGTCATGCGATCCTGCGCAGCTCGTCGTGCGTCTCGACATCAATGCGGAGAACGTCTCGCACGCTGACCGTCATCGCGCCGGGTCAGCGTCTTGCTGCACGTCGTTCTTCTCCGTGGGGCAACCGATGGGTGGGTACCGTACGGCTTCCTGCTCCCCGAGAACGGGGCGGCCTCTCTGGTCCTCCACATTCTCGGTCTCCTCGGCGCGGTGCTCGTCGCGGGCGCGATCGTCTGGAGGATGGGCAGGCGGCGGCACCGGTGAAGGATGCCGGACGACGCGCCTCCGGCTTGTCGTCCCGCTGACCAGGGGTGCGCACGTTACCGGGCGTCGGAGTTCGTCACGGCGTTGCTCCGAGAGGCCCCGACCGTGAAAGCTCCGACGTAGAGGAGGAGGGCGAGGGCGAGTGCTGCGATCAGGTTCGCCGACCCGCTCCCGGGCTCGCCGGTGACGAGGATGACGATTCCTGCGCCCACCTGGATGAGGCCGCCGGTGGCCAATCCGACGAGTGGGACGACGATGAGACCGAGGGCGGTGACTGTCGCGGCGATCCCCGACAGCGGTGGGATCCAGCGCCGAGGGACGCGGCCGACACGCCCGAGGAGCCGGGCGACAGCGAAGGAGGCGAGACCGACAAGCACTCCTTCGACCAGGGCGGACGGGATGAGGTAGAGCGCAAAGAAGGCGACCGTTCCCGCTGGGTCCTGCCCGGTCCCTTCCCGATCCTGACTGTGAGCGGTCAGGACGTACACCTCGATCAGGTGAAGGACGGTGAGCACCGACGTCGCGAGCAGACCGGCTGCGATGAAGGGGGAGGGTGCATACCGGTTTGGCGCTGTCATGTGCATAGTCTGACGCGAAGGGACACCGACCGGTTCCAATTAGTCCTACCGATACCCGGGCGCCCCCTCGTCTGGCACCGTTGTTCCGGTCTCCCCACAGATAGGCGTCGTTTCAGCGTGCTCGCGCAGCTCTGCGCGCAGCTGGCGGATCTCGTCAGCAAGAGCTCGCACTTGTTCGTGAGTTCGCGATTCGGAGTGCTCATCGTGTTGCGTGACTCGCTCCACGATGTAGGTGGCGAGGGTCGCGGTGACGACACCGATGAGCGCAATTCCACCCAGCATGATGCCGGCTGCGATGAATCTTCCGGTTCCGGTGACGGGGTAGAGGTCGCCATACCCGACCGTGGTGATCGTGACGAACGCCCACCAGAGGGCTTGGGGAAAAGTCGTGATGAGAGCCCCAGGTGACTCCCGCTCAGCGTCGAGCATCGCCAAGGAAGCGACGAAGACGAGAAGCGCGGTGCTTGATGCTGCGAAAAGAATGACCCGGCCTCGGAACGCGGCGCCCGCCCGGCGCTGCAGGATTGACACCAGGGTCACCAAGCGAAGGAGTCGGAGTGGTCGGAGTATGGGCAGCGCCACCACGATGAAGTCGAACAGGTGCGTAATAAACCAGCGCCCTCGTCGTTCGGCGAGGAGCACAGTGATCAGGTAGTCCAGGAAGAAGAGCACCCACGTGATGGTGATTACGGCCTCGGCTAGTGCAGCGGCTGTCCCGGTGAGGCGGCCCAGGACTTCCCAGGAGTACGCGATGAGGAAGATTACCGCAGCCATTGTCAAAGGCCACTCTGTTATCTTCTGCCAGCGCTTTTGTTTCACGTTATGACCGTATCGGTCCCCTGAGCCTCAGTCCGGAAGTTCTGACGTCGATGGTTGGGGGCTGCGCAGCGCCGGAGTCGACGTAGAACCGTTCGTGCGCGCTGACCGGCACGGGGCCGCTCATCGTTCCAGGCCGTCGCTTCCGAGGGCCTGCTCCGGCAAAGAGAGCCACTGCTCCGCCTGCGATGGACGTGCGCCGAAGTGTTCGCCGCGCCAGGCATCGGGGTCCATGCCAGCGGCGCGCATCATGTCCCGATCACGGCGCTCGAACCCGTCGAATTCACTCTTACCGGCTCTGGTGTCGCGCTCAGACTCGACGAGGTGCGCGCGGAGGTAGTCAGCGAGGGGGCGGTCGTTGCCAGCGACGGCCTGCAGCCGTGTTGTGCGGAGCTCGTCGACATCGACGCTTTTCCAGTCGATCGGGTGCCCAGCACGCTCAGCGAGCGCGGACGCCTAGGTGCTCTGCGATCTGGTGTTCCCGTCGCGGTAAGGGTGGATCGCTGACAGCTCCCCCCACCGATCAGCCAGCCGATCCGCGAACGCATCCGCGTCCAGTCCGGCGAGGAAGTCCTCCCGCTCGAGCTTCCCAAACAACGTCGAGAGGTTCGCGACGATGTACTCAGGGCGGCAGTACGGGATCCCGGTCCCGGTGGCCTGGACATCGACGTCGCGGATGCGTCCCGCTATGTCAGGCACCAGATCGCCAAACATGCGCTCGTGGACGCTGCGCAGGTACTCGTAGCCGGGCCGGTCAGGGACACGCTCGGCGCGGACCTCAGCCATCGTGATCGACACGACGTCGTTCATCGCCTCGTCAAGCCGACGCTGATCGCGGATCCCGGCAGCGTTGATCAGCACCCCGCCGCTATCTGGGTAGGTGTACTTGTCGTCGACACTCATCCACTCACTCGCAGGACGCCGGAGCTCAGCGCTGGCGGAGCGGAAATCCGTGCTTCGAGGCGACCTCCGCGCGTGCATCCTCCAAAGACAGCGTCCCCTCCAGGAGGCGTCGAGCGCGGCCAAGAGCTTCCGCGTCAGGGAAGTGACCGGCGAGCTGCTGGCCCTTCTCGATCAACGCCATCTCCTGCTCGACGTCGAGCTTCCGGCCGGTATCGTGCTCGGTCTTGATGCCCATGGTGACTCCCTGCTCGGTCGGCTCCGATTCTACCGACCGCGGCCCTTGGCAGGCCCGACGCCTTCGGGCCAGGGAAGGGCCGCTCGAACGTTATCTCACGCCCGTCAACACGGCGGTCTTGAGTTGGTCGATCTTATCGGGGCGGAAGCCGCTCCAGGAACCGGCCACGGTGTCGGTGACGACGATGGGGGCGTTCGTGCCGAGAGTGGGTCCTCCACTCCTCATGTCCCGATCACGGCGCTCGAACGCGTCGAACTGCCGGTGAGTTGCGCCACGCGGCCCCGGGCGACGCCGAGGATCGCCGAGGAGTCGGTGACGGAGTACCCGGCTTCACGCAGCCGGTGTGCGGCGGCGATATGCGCCCGGGCGGCGGCAACGGACGCCTGCACAGCCTCCGCGGTCGCTCGTCGCGCCTCAATGATTTCAGCGCCGAGGGAACCGATCTCCGGGACGACAGTCACGTCCCACTTGCCGTGGTCGACGCTTGGATCGACAGTGTCGAGATAGTCGCGTACCTGCTGCACGGCCTTGTCGAGCGTGGCCACCTGGGTCGCAGCCTCCCCATCGATCCACAGCTCTCAGCCGTGCTCCCAGTGATGCGCGGTGACCGTGATGTTCATCGCTTGTCTTCTGCTGCCGCCTCGATCGCGTTCAACGCCTTACGCGCGAGCCCCGGCGACACGTCCCGGGTCTGCGTGATGACCACGTGATACTTGCCGCTGCGCGACCACACCTCGTGGACGCCCTTCCCCGACGGGACGCGAAACCCGCAGCTCTGACCCAGGCCGTGTCAGGAGGCGATCTGAGCGACCCGCTGATGGGAGAGCTGCACCAGGACCGCCGCGTCACGAACGGAGATCCCTTGCTCACGGATCCCGACGACGGCGTCGTGCTGCAGCCGCTCGTACGCGCTGCGGGTCTGCACCAGAGCCTCACGAGCCTGGAGCATCTCCGTCAGTGCAGTCGCGACGCCCTCGGGGAACGCGTGGGAGTAGTCCCACGTCAACGAGATCTCTTCTTCGTCGACATCCGCGAGGCCGGAGATCAAGTCCCGAACCTCCCCGTCGATATCAGCGAGGGCGCGCGTCTCCGTCGCACCGCCCGGCAGCCCCTCAACCTCCGCGACCCAGAACGGCTTCTCTCGGGTCACCGTCACGTGATAGTTCATTTGTCTAGCCATCCCTTCCCGAAGATCTCTTCCAGCGCCGCTTCGTTGGACCGCGTCACCGTCTGCGACATCTGCCCGGAGTACCCGGTCAACGCCACCCGAGCCAGCTGGTTGCCGTTCTCGTCCACGACCACCCAGATCGTGTGCGACCCCTTACCGCGCTTGGGCAACTGCTCAACGGACCAACCGTGCTGTCGCGCGTTCGTCCGGATCGCTTTCAACACCTGCATCGCCGTCCGCGTCCCGTTCACCACATGGTAAGTCTATGTCGCTAGACACGCAACTGTCTAGCGGCATAGACACGCTTACCGCGCTCGACTCGCTCATCCGGCCGGGTCGCGAGCGGCGGGACGGGAATGCAACGGGTCGGCTCTCTCTTTGGGCAACGATTCACTGAAGCGAACTCGCCACTGCGCACGCCTCCGGATATCCGGAGATGGCGACGACGACGTTATCGACGTCCGCTCGCGCCACCGGCTTCACTGTGCCGAAGAAGACCATCGAGGTGAACGACGGCACGCCAAAGATCGTGCGCCACGACGCCCGGGCAACGTGACCGACCAAGTAGCGTAACCGTGCGCGACGACGCCCCTCGTCGCGACCGAGGCCCCCGCTAGAGCATCCTGCCCCCGCTCGCGGGGGCCTCCCCGTACCAACGACGACCACGTCGGATACGGTCCGGCCGTCCATCCGACGCTCCACTCTTGCCTGCACCGGCCGACCGTCAAGAACGCTCCGCCTCTCCGGGATGGCCCTCCGGGATGCCTCTCCGGGGCACTCCTGACGGCCACCCGCTCCGGCATGGCGCCGCTTATCGGATGAATGGCCTCGGTGCATGCTCAGCCCCGAGGCGCTGTCACTGCGGCGCGGGGAGGACGATGGTGCTGCTCACGCCGAGCCGTTCGGCAACCGGTGTCAGCTGTGACTCCAAGGGCCGCCCGACGACGACATGATCCCACGCGAGAGGTGCTCGAAGAAGGAGTGCTGTCGCCACCGTCAACCATCCCGCGGCAGAACCGTGCGACGCGTACGGAATGAACGCCACCTGCAACGCTGCGTCGGGTTGCTCTCCTGTGGACAGATCGACCACTCCGGCCCCAGCGTGCGAGAGATGTGACGCAAGTCGGTACAGGAGGTACATCTCGTCGGAGCCGGTGACAGCCCTCGCGCGCTGCTCGAACGGCCATCCCGATCCGTGCGCGGAGTACTCATCCATTTGCGCCGACGCCTTCGCGAGGAGGTCGGCAACGGTGTCGTCGCTCGGGTCTCGGTTGAGGATCCCCTCCATGACCTTCTTCCGGTTCTTCGCCCCGTCGAGCATCAGCCCCTTCCACCCCTCCGGATTGGTGAGAAGCCAATGCGCGGTGATTGCGTCATCCATCAGCGTCCGGATGACCGGAACGGCCGGCGCAGGCTGCTTGGCGTTGTAGAGCGTGAGCGTCGCTCGTCCGCAATCGACAGCGTGAGCAACAAGACCACGAACAGCAACCGGCACATGGCCGCTGTGCAGAAGCCGGATCTGGACGGTCGGTGTGCCAGCTTGCGCGTCCCATATCGCGATGAGCTCTGCGAGGGTCGCCCGATAGTCCACCGACGGCGTGGAGGGCGACGTCGAACCGATTGCCCGCTCCTTCTTGCGCCGATTGCCGCCCGCGCTCATTTCACTTTCCCTTCGGCTCCGCGGTGGGCAGCGGGAGGGTGACGCCGACGGCACGCGCTTCCGTCACTGCCGCCCGGTCGACGGCGCGGTAGACAGTCGAGCGGGTCACGTCGAGCTGCACGCACCCGCGGTTCAACACCAGTCCAGCGTTAGGTTACGCCGGCTTCATCGTCCCGTCGGACACGGCCCGCCGCTTCGGCGCCGTCTTCAACGCCGAGAAGCAAACCATATTCCGGCCCGACACAGCTACGAAGGCTCCTCAGCAAATGCGAATATTTAGCTCGCTTGTGAAGAAAGTGCGTGAGTTTGGCGGCGCGGTTCTACTACACCAACGAGAAGTCCGTGGGGAGTTCCCTTCGATGAAGGGGTTCTCGCGCGCGAACATCTTCTACATGCGTCGCTTCGCGGCGGCGTGGCCGGATGAGAACGCGATTGTCCAACGACCCGTTGGACTATTGCCGTGGGGCCACATCACCGAGCTGCTCGACCTATAGGAGACTGCTTTCAGGGGTTCCACCTGCCGAAGCTTCACCGAGGAATACAGGCGCGACGCGATCGCGCTCATAAGTGACGGCGGCTATACGGTCGCTGAAGTCGCGATACAGATTGATGTGAGCGAGACCAGTATCAGAAATTTGTCAGGCGCCCGTTTCGGGCCGGCCTGAGGCGGCGTGTCGGCGTCATCGGCGTAGGTCTCGGCTCCCAAACGATCGTTCACGAGACGGGTGAGTGTTTGCCAAGCCGGGCGGAGGCATATTCGAACCGTGTGAGCAGTCAAGTCTCAGGAGCGGGTAATATCCCCAGTGTTACATGAATCGGGCACTCGTGTGGTGCGCGCGGGCTATACGGCATCTTAGTGATGCTGAACCCTCTCTTGCGGGACGAGACGAAAACGGATCGTTGCCCGCTAAGAACAGTCAGAGTGGGCCAGAGTTATATCGACATTTGTGAAATGTGGGTGGGAGACATGGATACGTCACATGAACAGGTAAAAAGGACTCTCCACATCGGGGCAGGAATGACCGCGGCAGGCCTGCTAGCAGGAGTCGTCTTCGTACACCTTGCTGGTGTTCGCCGCGGCGACCTTCATTGCTACCGCGGTCATCGCAGCCGTATTCAGCAGTCGTGGCACCCATCGGTGGGCGTGGACCTGGATGGCAGGCAGTGCGTCGGTGGTGTGGGTATCCGGCGCGGTCTCTGCCATCGACGTGTGGGGGCAAGTGTTCGATCTTCGTGACGCCAACCAGCCCGTGCCCCTAGCGTTAGGCATCGCGTTGATGGTGGCGTTCTCCCTCAGCGTCGCCGGGTTCATCGTCGTTGTGCTCAGCGCTGTCATGTCCCTTCTTCGTGCGCATCGTCTGGACCCGCGTATCCGTGTCCGATCCAGCACCCCTCTTGCAGAAGCATGACGATGACCACACGTAGCCGTCAGGTGTGGCCGCGTACGGCAACGGAAACCACACCTCCACGGTCGCCGCTGGGGCAAAGCCCTAGAAAAAGGCCACGACGCCCGAGTGTGCAGAATCACGTAAGCATGATTCTGCGACAACCCCGCAAAGCGCTATCGATAGTGCGGAGGTGGGGGAGCTCGTCGAAATCTTGCGGGCCGTGGGCGACAGGTGAACATAATGACATATGTTGCGTCAACTCTGTTTTTTCGAGTTTTCTTTCATTTTTCTCATAATCACCGATGCTAGTAGTGCGAGTGCGCCAAAGTAAGGCACGAAAATGATAAGGGCGAGCCACGGCAATTTTTCCGATCGAGCACGTTGGGATCGGATTATAAGTACAATGGCTATTGTCGTTAAAAGGGTGTAGGCTGCATACCAGCCTGCGCTAGCGACGAAGAGTCCTGCGTCTGGTTCTATCTCGCCGGTAACGTCCGACATTTTTCTCCTAAGATGAAGTTGCGTATCCGTGGTCTCTGCCAACGTTCAGCGCAACCCAAGCGTTCCAGCTGCCCCATGGCGCGGAAACGTCGCTCTGGCCGCGGATTACCGCCGGACCACTACTGCCCTCGGACCATTTTTTTACGGTGAAAGTGGGGCTGGTGCACTGGACGCCCGCGCATCTCTGCCAGGTCATGCCTGTTCCGATAATCTGGTCGTAACCGCCTTGAATAAGTGAGTAGCTTGCGACGAAGCCGAGCTGGACGACTCCTCCGCTCCAGGAGGCGGTGATGGAGCAGGAGTTGAAGTAACCAGATCCGGTCTGGGCTCTGCATCCGTCGATTTCCGCCATCGGAGTTATCGTGCCAGTGGAAGAATCGCGGACAGTGGCGGCCTCAACCGCTACTGTGTTCGCCGAACCATCTGGAAATGTCGAGACAGTTACTTCTTCCCCGTCTGAGGCGAGCGGCCCATCTCCGATCTGCGTGAATGTTTAAGTCGAGACCGGTGCGCCGCCGAGGAAAGCGTCTACGGGCTGCCCGCTGTTCAGCTTCTCTACGAGGGTGTCGACAGTTCCTTCGGGAGTGCCAAGAGATGTATACCCCGCCCTCATCTCATCCCATTGTTCTCCCGCCGAAGCTGCTGCGGAAGTTGGTGCAATTGCGCCAACGCACAACAGAAGACCCCCGAAACATGCTGCAATTGTGGACCTCTTCTTCATATGTAGACCCCCCAGGGTGACTTCATATGTAGACCCCCCAGGGTGACGGTTTCGCTGAGCGAGGCACTCATCGTGTCCCTTCGATCTTATGACGTAACTGGAAATGAGACAAAGGTTGTCCCTCCAACTGGGTTGGTGGTCGCCGCGGCGACACGGCTCCAGCCGAACTCACGCGTCTGAGTGAGGGAGCGCCAACGTCACGGAAGTCTCTTCCGGGTGGCGATCGAGCTCTCGGTACCTCAGCGAAACGAGACTCCGCTCACTCGGCGCGGCAACGTCACCCGGAACCGCGCTCCTACCGGCCCCGCCAGCGCCACGAGGTCCCCTCCCAGCGCCCGCGCCAGCCCGCGCGCGATCGGAAGGCCGAGCCCCGAGCCACCGTCGGCGCGATTGCGCGCGTCATCAAGGCGGACCAGCCGGTCGAACACGCGTTCGCGGTCGCCTTCGGCGATGCCCGGGCCGTCATCGTCCACCGTGATCGAGACGGAGTCGGCTCCGGCCTCGACGGACACGTCGATCCGGGAGCGGGCGAAGCGGGCGCCGTTGTCGAGCAGATTCCCCAGCACTTGGCCGAGCCGATCGGCGTCGGCGCTCACCAGTGGCACGTCGGCAGGGCGGTGCAGCTCGATCGTGAGGCCAGGGTGGCGCAGCTCCTGACGTTCGATCGCCGCCTCCGCGAAGCTCGCCGGATCCAGCGGCCGCGGCTCCAGGGTCAGGCCCTCATCGAGCCGCGCCATCAGCAGCATGTCCTGAATCAGCCGGCCTGCGCGCAGCGACTCCCGCACGACGTGCACCGAGAGCCGCTCCCGCTCCTGCTCGCCACCGTCGGCCCGCACCAGCGCGTCCGCCGCGGCCTGGATGCCGGCGACCGGCGTGCGGAGTTCGTGCGCGGCGTCCGAGACGAAGGCGCGCATCCGCTGCTCTGCCGCGACGGCGGTGGCCTCGGCGGCGAGGGCGCTGCGCTCGGCCTGCTCCAGATCGTCGAGCATCTCGTCGAAAGCGGTCGCTGTGCGGCCCAGCTCAGTGCGCGGGTGGGAGGGTCGGAGCCGCCGCCCACGGTCGCCGTGCGCGATGTCGCGGGCCACGTCGGTCATCCGCTCGAGGGGGCGGAGGGTCGCGCGCACGACCACGATCAGCGCCAGCGCCGCGAGCAGGAGGAACACCGCGGAGCCCGCGAGGAGGATTCCGTTCAGCTGCGCGAGTGTGCCGCCGACCGAACCGGCCTCGCTGGTGAGTTCGAGCCGGGTGCCGTCGCTGAGGGTGGACTCGAGGGTCATCAGCTCGTCGTCGCCGGTCATGCTGCGGGAGGCCACGGTCACCGTCGCAGCGTTCGGGCGGGGGATGGCGAGGTCGGTGGGCGAGCCGGGCGGAGCGGGTGGCGCGCCGAGCAGGTTGGCTGCGGGACCGCGGCGCAACTCGTCCGGGCTCGGGCCTGCAACCACGTCCTCGCCGTCGGGGCTCGTGATCCGCACCGAGACGCCTTGGGCCGAGAGTCGCGAGGCCAGGGCATCGTCGTTGATGGTGCCGATGAGGGCGGCGGCGGCGGAGGCGCGGTCTTGTAGGCGCTCCTCGATCTGGCTGCGGAGGCGTTCGCCGAGGGCAGCCTGCACCGTCGCCGACAGAGCCAGCAGCAGCACGGCGAGCAGGGCGAGCACCGCGAGGACGGTGCGCAAGCGGAGAGAGCCGGTCCGCAAGGCTGTCGAGGCGGCGCTCATGCCTCCACCCGGTAGCCGAGCCCGCGAATCGTATGCACCAGCCGGTCGCCGTGCGCCTCCATCTTCTTTCGGAGCGAGCTGAGGTGGACTTCGACGAGGTTCGGGTCGACGTGGTCGTACCCCCACACCTGGGTGAGGATCTGCGTCTTGGTGAGGGTGCGGCCGCGGTTGCCGGCGAGGAAGGCGAGCAGACGGAACTCGGTCGCGGTGAGATCGAGGGCGACGCCTGCGCGGCGGGCGCTGCCTGACTCCGGATCGACAACGAGGTCGCCGATCTCGACAACGGAGGGGACGCGCCCGCGCCGACGCAGCACAGCCGTGACACGCTTGACCAGCTCGGCGAGCACGAACGGCTTGACCACGTAGTCGTCGACGCCCTCGTCGAAGCCGCGGAGGCGGTCATCGACGGCATCGCGCGCGGTGAGCATGATGACGGCGGCATCGCTGCTGCGACGGATCCGCTCGGCGAGCACGATGCCGCTGGGGCCGGGGAGCATCCAGTCGAGAATCACCAGGTCGGGGGAGAAGTCGGCCAGTTCGCGGGCGAGGTGCTCGCCGCTCGCGAGCCCGCGGACGGTGAAGCGCTCGCCGCGGAGGGCGGCCTCCACGGAGGAGCGGATGGCGTCGTCGTCCTCGATCAGGAGCACGCGTGCGGAGGGGGACATGGGTCGACCCTAGGCGCACCGGATCGGGGTGCACACCCGGTCGGCTGGGGAGGGTCTGTTCTTAAGTCGGGCTTCAGATTCGTCTTCAAGGCTAAAAGAGAACCGGTCGCAGCCGATCCCGAACGGGGTCGGTACCGGGCCGGAACGAGGAGACACCATGACCGAGTCGACCACTCCCTTTGAGAAGGGTTCGAGCTTCGGGCCGCGCCGTTGGACCAAGCGCGCCCTGACCCTCGGCATCACCATCGGCGCCTTCGGGATCGTCGCGTTGGGCTCGACCGCTGCGTTCGCCGCGCCCTTGGGCACGCCGACCGTCGGCGCGACGGCGCCGAGCGCCCCCTCCGGCGATGCTCCCGCTACAGATGCTCCCGCTACAGACGTTCCCGCCGAGGGCAGCGCACCGACCCCGCCAGGCCCCGGCCAGTGCGGGCCTGCGGGACCTGGCGCGGCCACACTGCCAGCGCCGCCCGCGCCGCCTGCGGACGGGTCCGCTCCGACGCCGCCCGCGGACGCTCCGGCCCCGCCCACCGATGGCGCGCCGCCGACGCCGCCTGCCCCTCCGGCGCCGCCCGCCGACGGATCCGCTCCCACCCCGCCCGCCGACGGCACCCGGCCGACGCCTCCCGCTGACGCCCCGAGACCGCCCGCCGCCCCGACCGACGGCTCGGCGCCCGCCGCCCCAACTCCCCCGGCCCCCGGTACCGCCCCCACTCCGCCCGTCCCCGGCGAGTGCGGCCCCACTGGCAGCTAACTCCACCCTCCTAGCGCAGCCCGTCCATCGAGGGAGCCCTGGACCGTCGATACCGCCACGACCAACTGGCTCCCTGGACGGTTGAGGGCTCCCCGGGGTGCAGGAGAGGTGCCGTCAGCGCGTGAGGCCCGCCGAAGCTGAGCCCCAGGAGGTGAGCGCCGCCTGAACGCGAGGGTCGCGCGCGAGGGTCAGCGCCTGGGCATAACCCTCCTCCAGCACGTCGTCCAACCGCACTCGCGCCCGCGTCTCGGAGGAGCGGACCGCCGCCTCCACCATCGCGAGGCTCCGCACGTTCGCGTGCACCTCGCCCGAGGGCACCGCCCCCGTGCTCAGCACGCGCACGAACTCCGCGAGCGAGCCGGCGATCTCCTCCGGCACCGGCGTGAGCGAGGCGACCTGCACCGCCTCCGACTCGCGTGACTGCCACTCCGGGGCCCCGGCGCCGTCCCAGTGCGCCGTGCCACCGGCGCCGTTCACCCGCCAGTCACCATTCCAGGACGTCTCGAGCCCGTCGGCGCACCAGCTGCCGGAGTAGCTGAAGCGCACCCCGTCGGCGAACTCGAAGACTGCGCTCGCCGCGGCTCCGTCGGCATACCAGCTCCAGAGTGGGTTGTACTCCTCGCAATAGACCGCAACGGGGTCGCTGTCGAGCAGGTACCGGGCCGCGTCGAACGCGTGGATCGCCATGTCCACCAGCAGCACGTGTGCCATCTCCTCGCGAAAACCGCCAAAGTGCGGCGCCTTCGCGAAGTACACGGAGGCGCCGCCGAGCTGCCCGAGTCCGGCGATCTGCTCGCGGAACGCAGCGATCGCGGCGGAGTAGCGGCGCGACTGGCTCGTCATCAGCAGCTGGCCGGAGGCTTCGGCCGTCGCCGCGAGTACGAGCGCTTCGGCGATGGTCGGCGCAATCGGCTTCTCCGAGAGGACGGGCAGGCCGGCGAACAGTGCCTCCGTGCTCACCGGCAGATGCGCGCGCGGCACGGTCACGTTGACCACAGCCTCGGCGCCGCAGCGCGCGGCGACCTCGGCGACGGAGGTGCCGACTGCGACTGGCGCGACCCCCTCCTCCTCCGCGGCGCGCGCAGCGAGATCGACGTCGAGATCGACGAGCCCGACCAGCTCGACGTCGGGGGAGTCGCGCAGCGTGCGGATCCACGCGCGCCCCATCGCGCCGGCGCCGACCTGGACGATGCGGACCGTCATCGGACCAACGCCCCCTCGTAGTCCTCGCCGTTGTGGAAATCCTCGGTGCGGTAGCGCCGGAGCACCGGGAGGCGGCGGTCGGGCCGCGAGGAGCGCGCCCACTCGACACCGTTCGCGATGACCCGGCGCACCTCCTCCTGGTGGTACACGGGATAGTCCTGGTCGCCGGGCGAGAAGAAGAAGATACGTCCGTGACCGCGCTTCCACGTCATCCCAGAGCGGAACACCTCGCCGCCCGAGAAGGTCGAGAGGAAGACGAGTTCGTCGGGGGCGGGCACGTCGAAGAACTCGCCGTACATCTCCTGCTGCGGGATGACGAACGGATGTGGCACACCCTGTGCGATCGGATGCGTCGGATCGACGGTCCAGACCAGCTCGCGGTCCTGCTCCGAGCGCCAGCGCAGCGTGCAGGTGGTGCCCATGAGCTTCCCGAAGATCTTCGACCAGTGGCCGGAGTGCAGGACGACGAGGCCCATGCCCGAGAGGACGTGGCGCTGCACGCGCTCCACGATCTCGTCGGTGACGTCGCCGTGCGCCATGTGGCCCCACCAGACGAGGACGTCGGTGGCGTCGAGGACTTCCTCGGTGAGGCCGTGCTCGGGTTCGTCGAGCGTGGTGGTCGAGACGGTGGCGTGCTCGCCGAGGTTGGTGCGGATGCCCTCCGCGATGGTCGTGTGCATGCCGTCGGGATAGATCGCGCGGACCTTCTCCTCGATCTGTTCGTGGCGGTTCTCGCCCCAAACGAGGACGCGGGCGGGGGAGGAGGGTCTGGTCATCGGGGTCCTTCTTCGACGGTGGAGACGGCGCGGAGCGGGAGAGCGGTTAACCGCTTTACCACCTGCGTCTCTTAGGATGCGGGAGACGTCCGCCCCGCGTCAACCGAGGGCCGGCACTGAGCAGGAGGAGGCTGCGTGGCCACAATGAGGGATGTCGCGCGCCGTGCGGGAGTCTCGATCGCCACGGTCTCGTTCGTCGTGAACGACTCCAAACCCGTCTCGCCCGAGACCCGCGAGCGAGTGCAGGCGGCGATGCGCGAACTCGGCTTCCGCCCGCATGCTCTGGCCCGCGCCCTTGCGCGTCGTCGCTCCGGGATCATCGCGGTCGTCTATCCGCTCGTGTCGAGCCGGCCGCTCACCACCGCGACCTCCTTCCTCCTCGGGGCTGCGGAGGCCGCCGCTGAGCAGGGCCACTCGATCGTCCTCTGGCCGACGCTTGGCGGATCCGAACGGCTCGCCGACCTGCGCGCCGACGGGCTGATCGACGGCGTCGTGCTGATGCAGGTGACCAGCGAGGACGAGCGCGTGCCAGTCCTGCGCGACTCCGGAACGCCCTTCGCCCTGATCGGCCGCACCCGCGACCCGTCGGCACTCGACTGGGTCGATATCGACTTCGAGGGGATGGTCGAAGACGCGCTCGGGCGGCTCGCGGGGCTTGGGCATGAGCGGGTGGCCCTGGTGCTCGGCCCCGACCGGGAGAGAGCGGCTGACTTCGGCCCTTACGCCCGCACGCAGGAGGCGTTCGCGCTGGCCTGCGCGGCGCGCGGGATCGAGGGCGTGCTGCTGCGTTGCGAGGAGTCGCCTGCCGGCGGCCGCGCGTTGGCCCGCTCGTTCGACCCCGACTCCGTGACGGCCGCCGTCATCATCAACGGGGGCGCGGCCATTGGCTTCGCGCACGAGCTGCGGCACCGCGGTGTGCGCGTCCCCGCGGACCTCTCGATCGTGCTGCTCGCGTCGGACCCCGACGTCGCCGACCTCGCCGACCCGGCCCTCGACCTGCTCGTCGCGCCCGGCTGCGAGCTCGGCCGCCGCGGGGTGGAAGCGCTGCTCGCCCGTCTGGGGGACCCCGCCGCGCCACTTCTCCAGGAGCGCATCGGCGGCCCCTGGCGCGCGGGCGGCTCCGTGGCGCCGCCGCGCTGATGGCCGGTGTCGGCCCGCTTGCCGGAACCACATTTCCCTACCGCAGGGAACCAGCCGTCGTCGGTGGGACCGTAGCGCGTGGTGCTCCAGGACGACGGCAACCTGGTGCAGTACGACGGACGGAACCGCCCGAGCTGGTCGATCCGCTGATCGCGCTGTTCCGGCCGGGTCACGGAACTATCGAGTCGATGTATCCGCCGTCGACGCGCACCGCGGCGCCCGTGGTGGCAGACGCGAGCGGCGAGGCGAGGTACGCGACCATGTGGGCGATCTCCTCCGGCTCGATCAGGCGCTTGAGGAGTGACTGCGGCCGGTGCAGGCGCATGAACTCGCGCTGCGCCTCCTCCCACGGCAGCTCGCGGTCGACCAGTTCGTAGACGAAGTCCTCCACGCCGCCGGTGTGCGTCGGGCCTGCGAGCACGCTGTTCACTGTCACACCCGAGCCGGCCGCCGCCTTGGCGAAGCCGCGCGAGACGCCGAGAAGCGCCGTCTTCGACACCCCGTAGTGGATCATCTCGGCGGGAGTGACGACGGCCGAGTCACTGCCGATGTAGAGTACGCGGCCCCAGCCGCGCTCGGTCATCCCCGGCAGGTAGGCGCGGGTGAGGCGGACGCCGGTGAGCACGTTGACCTCGAAGTAGCGGCGCCACTCGTCGTCGTCGATGGCGAGCGGATCGGCGGAACCAAAGATCCCGAGGTTGTTGACGAGGACGTCCACCTCGGCGGCCGAGCGGAGGAGGGCGGCCGTGCCCCTCTCGGTCGACACATCGGCCGCGACTCCGCGCACCCGCGCCTCCGGGACCGCTGCCGTGACGGCCTCGATCGCCCGGCGGATCGACCGCTCCGAGCGAGCGTTGACGATCACCTCTGCCCCCGCCTCGGCGAGCGTCGTCGCGATCGCCAGCCCGATGCCCTGCCCCGACCCCGTGACGAGGGCCGTCCGCCCCGTGAGATCCAACCCGATCATTGCCGCTCCGCTCCGCGCCGCCGCCCGCCGGCCGCGCTTGGGACCGAGCATGCCACCGAGCCCTGACATCCGGCTCCGGCAGCACACCTCACGCGCCGGGCAGCCTGCACTCGCACCGGGCCCGATCCGGCTAGGGAGGCGCCGGGATGCTGGCGCCGGACCTCGGCCACGAGCGCACCGCCTCCGGCGTCACGAGGTCCTTCGTCGTCAGCCCTTAATCTCCACTGTGACATCGTGCCCGCCGCCGCTTCGCCCCGAGTGAAGGCGTCCATTGGTTGCAGGGTCACCGCGGATCCCGTAGCGTCACAATCGCCCACCGTTACGACGGAGCGGGAAGAAGACCTTAGAACCCCAGCCGGACGACTGGATCTAGGGTCTTTCGTCTTCTTCGGTCTGCCCGCCCTCGGGGTTGAGAGAGTCCGGAGTGCGGGTCTCGACAATCAGGGTGGATCGAAGCTTGTCGATGTGGCTGCTCTCCCCCAAGTGCTTCGCGTTGATCGCCCCGAGGACGGCGTCGGCGATCCTCGGCAGCCGACGCTCGGGACGCAAAGACCTGGCCCACTCGACACCGTTTGCGATCACGCGGCGCACCTCCTCCAGGTGGTAAGCGGGGTAATCCTGGTCAGACTCAGGGTCGAGCGAGTCGTCGAAGCCGCCCGTATGCCCACCACGTCATGAGAATACAAAGAATAGCGAGTGCAAAATAGGCGCCGATTGCCCTGTTTGCGACAGTGACGGCGACGGAAAGACCACCGCCAACAAGAGCCATAACTGTGACGGCATCGGCCAGCCACACGGCCACGTTGACGACGGAGAGATCACCAATCGGTGATGGAACGGGCGTGAGCAACGAGACCGGAAGTGCTCCCTTGAGCGCGGAGAAAGCCTGAACCGCAACGGCGAATACCGCCAGAAGGGTCGTCCAGATGACTGGTAAGACCGTGCCGCTCGCGACGACGACCGCCCCCGCCGAAGCCAGCGGGACTCCGATCAGGATCGGAACGACCAGATGCAGGCCAGCTTGCATCGTCGAAGAGATTCCATATGGTGATGAGCCGCCAACCGTCGATCCGAAAAGGCGCAGCCCTTCGCACCAGACACCGATCGCAAAATACAGGGAAAGTGCGGCCGTCGCGGTGACTAGCTGCGCTCCCTCTCCCTCGCGGAGGCCGAGTGTGGTGGTCGCACCCAATCCGACGGTGGTCACCAGCCCTACGAAACCACGAGCGGGAAAGCGGGCGATTCCGAGCAGATCGCGCAGGACGATCGCACCGGCGGCGCCGCTCGGAGCCGGCCAGTGCCAGTGCCGCCCGAGTCGAGGAGGCGCCTTGAGTCGGTTAGCCGCCGACTTCACGTCACCAGTGAGCGCGAGCGAGAACACGGCGTTCCACCGTCGGGCCTGGTCCGCGAGATCTTCTCTGCCGAGTTGGTCCAGCATCGCAGGTAGCAGCAACTGACTTCCGAGCGCGAGAACCAGGAGGGCTACGGCAATCCCATGCGCCATCGTCACACCGTCAAGCGCGCTCCACAGGGATGCCGCCCATCCCCAGGGGCTGATCCAGGAGACGGATCCCGCGGCGGCCGGCAGGAGCGCGATGCCTGCCTGGATGACGATAGCGATAGCCAGGCCGACGGCGACGGCACGACGACGAGGACCCGACCACTGCCCGGCCAGCCAGGCCAGGGACAGCAGCCACGCCCAGGCAGCGAAGCCGACGAAGAACAGCAGAATGCCGAGCGGGTCGGCGGGTGCCGCGATCGCCGCACCGCCGACCAGGACAACTGCGAGCAGCAGTAGGATCGCGAGCAACGTCATCCGCCCCGCCGTATACGGACGACGAAGGGTGAGGCTCCGCGGCAGCGGGCTCACGACAATGGTTTCGATATATGGCTCCGACGGCACCACTGGCCCCCGTACCCGACCGAGCAGGAATACAAGTCCGGTGATGACGGCGAGTGCGATCGAGATCCGCTCCGTCGTCAGATTCTCGGTGGCGAAGACCACGATGCGGGGCATGGCGAGACCGATCATCGCCGCGCGTACGATCGGGAACACCACGACACCCGCGACGAACACGGTGACATAAATCCCGTACACCGTGTCGCCGGTGCTCGGGCGTCCGGCCCGGGTTCGGATGATCGACCGCGCGAGGCGCAGCGCGTCGGCGTCATTCACTTCCGGCCTCGACATTCGCAACCCCCAGCAGACACGTTCGGTCCGCTACCGTGTCGACCAGCCAGCTGTCATGACTTGCGAACACGATCGCGGCCCCTGCCTCTGACACGCGCTTCATCGCTCGAGCGAGTTGCGCCTTCCTGTCTGGGTCCAATCGCTGCTCCGGTTCGTCTAATAGCAGCACCCGGAACGGACGCAGGAATGTCGAGGCCAAATAGAACATCTGCGTCTGGCCCGACGACAACTCGTGCGCGAACCGGCGAGACAACGCTGTGATCGCAAACTCCTCAAGCACAGCATCAACCCGCTCCTCGGATTCAGCGCGCCCCATCCGCCACGTTGCCGCGATCAGCCGCAACTGCTCCCGAACCGTGAGGTCCGGGTAGAACGACGGCACGCCGACCAACGACGCGACCGCCGACCGCACCTCTGGCCGCCGATCGTCGATTGGCGCGTTCTCGAACAACACCTCGCCCACAGTCGGCCGCATCCGCCCCGACAGCATCCGTAGCAGCGTCGTCTTGCCCGCACCGTTGACCCCGCGGACTGCGACCCGCTCGCCGAAGGCAATCTCGATATCCACCGGCGCAAGCAATGGCTGATCGTCGACGAAACAGCCTGCCCCGTCTGCCACGATCGCCTGCGAACGCTCCCTCATACCGACCTCACCTCGCATCACGGCCTCCACGCCACCTCTCTTCATCGAGCGCAGACCTCTCATGATCCGCCTTCCATGCTCTCCACGTTTCGATAGATCGCTCTCGGATTTATGCCGTTTCTCACGAGGTTTTCCGCCGCCACAATATCGAAGTCGGCGGCATAGAGAATCTCATCGCTCAGAAGCTGGGCCAGCACCGAAGCGCGATGCTGTCCAAAACTCACGGGGCTCCCGGCGGCCTGAGCCGCGTTCGGCTCGTGCGCGATACCCACCCCCGGCGCAATGTGACGAGTGAAGCGCGAAACCGGCGCCCGGTCACCTGATAACACCCGACCAAAGGCCGCAACAGCATCCTCGTCTAGATCTTCGAGATAGAAAACGATGGCATCACGACGCGGATAGAGTATCGGCATCGACGCGATCTTCGCATGGAAACGATCACCGACCAGTCGCTTCGCCGCGCGGAGCCCGCGCGACCAAAAGTTAAGCGCGTCACCGATCCGTTCGACGCTCACATACACTCGCCAGAAGGCTCGAAGATCGGCGATCGCCGGGTTCGCGTAGTAGATGTACCCCGGGCTCACGAAGGGTCGCAAGCGGGGAAGCCTCAACTCCGCCCTGCCGTGGATGGTCCGAACTCGACGTGCATCAAGAGAAATGCGCAGGCCGTTGAGCTGGACCAGTGCACCGGTCCCCGTCGGTGCGGGCGACACCGAGTTCACCCACGACTCTGGGGCGGGCGTTGCTTCCATGACGAGCCGGCTGAAACGCGCATCGTGCATTTCGGCCTTGGCGGGGAAGACGAGTTGCGTTGTTGCGCCGGAGTGAAACTCTCGGTAAACGTCGCTAGCCCACTCCTCCGCCGTTCGTGGCGCGCGGGATATGGCCCAGCTTCGGACCGAACATGCAATCGGATCAAGCATCAGAGTCGTCTCCCTCGATCCCAAACGCCGCCATGGCCTGAGTGGGCGCTGACGCAATAAAAATTGCGATTCCCAGGACGCCCTTGTCGCGACCGGAAAGTGTCGACTGATATTGCGCCCGACTGGAGATGCGTTCGATGAGATGCCAAGCGAGAATCCATCCAGTCCGCTGAATGAATGCGGGCGTGACGAGGTTCGTGGCCACTTGTCCGTACGCTCGCCAGATCTGGGCGTAGGCGGACGTGGCGCGAACGCCGACGGAATGGATCCATCGCTGAGCAAACTCTTCGGACTCGGTTGAATGGGCCGCGGTGTTCTGATCGAAGTCCTGGTAGAGGAACGTCGCGAAGATGTCACCAAGAAGCATACCGAGATCCTGCGCGGGATCACCGCGGCAATACCGCTCCCAGTCGATGAGTTGAGGACCCTGCGCAGTCTTGATGAACTGATCGAGACGGATGTCACCGTGGGTCGGCACTCGTTCGGGCGGTTCCTTGATCTCTGCCCGAGTACGGAGCAGCGAATCTGACCTCGACTGAATGACCGACCACAGAGCAAGCTCCGCACCGGTAAAATGCCAGAAGACATCGAATGATATTGCATCGACATAGCCCGAGTAGACCGCGAATTGATCGGCCAGCGCGGAGCCGGCCGGTACGTCATCCAGTCGTGCCGTATGGATGCGCGCCAACAAGGTCCCGAGGGCAGCCCAGGAACCCCCCTCGAGGGTTTGCGCGACGCCGGGCGCGGCGAGCCCCAAGCCGGAAATAGCGTCGTAGACGACGATACCGAGATCCGGATCGACCGCGCGAAGGAGCGGTGTGAAAGAGGCCCAGCCGGCCGCACATCGATGACGATCCGCGCTTAATAGCGCAGCAACACGTTCCGTCTCGCCGATCGAATCCGTGAGCCTCTTGACGAAGAGAGATTCGCCGGACGGCGTCGTAACTAGAAAATTCTCATTGCGTCCTGCGATGAGCGCCTCGGATCGTGCCCACGAACCAACGCCTAGTTGGCGTGCGATCGCGGGTGTGAGGAGAGAATCGGCGCTCATGCGCTGATGCACGCGAAGACGGCGGAGGAGAAGGTACCGGACTCTCGGGCGTACTCCCGCCTGATCGCATCCAGGTAGTACGCCTCGTCGCTCGCCCCTGGCCGACCCGCTCGAAACTCAATGTAGTGGTGCAGTAGTCGCAGCACAAAAGAACGCCACAGCTCTCCGTTATCGAGCACGGCGCCACCTCGCGATTGTTCGTAACGCGCCATAAACCGGCGGCCCAAGGAGGCGGCTGCCCGGGCGCCAAACGCACCAACGGGTGACATCGAAGTCTCGAAAAGATCGCCAAGGAACCAGCCGACGTCGAATCCTTCGGGAACGAGTGGAAGGTAGGGATCCGTCAGCACTGTAAATTCATCGGGCCGACCAGAGAAGGAGAGAACATTTGCCAGGGAATACTCGCCGTGTCCGACGAGACCAGGCGCGCCGTCATACCACGCCGCTAATTTGTCGAGGGCAATGTCGCTCAGATGGCGCGTGAGAGCCGTGTGAATGGATGCGGCACTCTGCTTACAGAGGTAATTTGGCTGGCCTGCGAGGAAGCGAGCAGTATCCATCGACGACGTCACCCCGGTAATACCAGTCACTCGTGCCGCGTCGTGAAAGGAGGCGAGCCCATCCGCAAGTCTGTCTACCATGACTTCGATACCGGCCGGGGGCCAATCGTTCGGCTTGTTGACGTACTTGACGACCGGCGAGTTTACCGCGGTCTCATAGGCAAAGCCGTTGCGGAACGGCGTGCCCGCGTCAAAGGAAACAGAACTCCGCCCCAGCAAGCTCACGACCTGCGTGGCTGGCGTCACCGCCCGGAAACCGGCGTTCGTAGAGAACGTGCGGATCCAGACGTAGGCGTCCTCAACGGGAATGATGTGCGTGACCTTACGCCGATTGGCGAAGACATTATCAGGCCGCATCACTGATCCTTTCTTCTTCGATGTCGCTGAGTAGGCGGAGCGCGTCCAGAAAAGAGCGGTTTGCGGTGCCCTCGTGCCGTCCCGTTCCCGCGCTCCGCGCATCGGCGAACTTCAGGAAATGAGTCGACGGCAGCTGAGCTAGCTTATTTAGCCAGCGATCCGGTTCGATCCCGGGAGGGAACGACGGCGCGAACACCTTCGGTACGTGTGTCATTTGGAGGATCAGCAGGGAGGGTCGATCGGCCAGCCCAGAGGTATAGCTGTTGACGTAATTGAAAGACGCGGGGCAAACGACGACCGCATCTGCCCACCGAGAGAGCTCGACGTGGGTCGATCTGCTCGCATCCCATTCTTCCCAGTCATCCAGGAGGACTTCCGAACGACTTACCAAAGCGAGCGCCGCTGGTTGCACGAATCGCGTAGCAGCCCGGGAGAGCAGAACCTTCACGTCCATCCCAGGGCTTGTCTCTGTTGCCCAGTTGATGTGGAACGGAGCGAACATCGCAGACGCGGCTCCGCTGACCACCAGGAGGATCTTCTTCATCAGGAGGCTCTTTCGACGGTATGGACGGGCTCGGGGGTATGGACGGATTCGGGAGTGACGCTCAGGATGTAATTCGGCGCATCGCGAAGGTGTTCGATGGCCTCGCTGATCGCCGACGACGAGGGCCGAAGTATGGTCGAGGGGTCTTCGAGGAGATCCACAGGACGGTCAACGTTGGTGATCACCTGAGTCAGCATGTCGAGCAGGAAGCCTCGCCCTTGACCGAAATGCACCCAGCGACTGAATCCCGCCAGAGCAGCAGTAGCTTCGTCGGCATAGTTGGTCCCGTAAGCTCCCGCCAAGACAGAGGCGACCACGTCTCGCGCTTCCGACTCCCTGCCGAGTTCGATCGAGAAATCCGCTACGCTGAGATTGCCCGAAAGCGAACGATATGGCTGAGTCGAGAGCGAGTAGACAAGGCGATGACGGTCGCGAAGCTGATCGAATATCTGGGATCCCTCACCGCCAAGTAAATATTGGCTCGCCGCGAGGTAAGCGACGCCGGTTTCCCCACCGAGGGCGGGAGTCCAGGACGCCACAAACATGACGCTCCGTCGGGCGTTGCCACCGGCCATTGTCCGATGCGACGACGGGCGTGTGTCCTGACGATGCGGCGGGACCTGTCGGTCCGCCATGCCCTCGACCGGTATCGATTCGAGCACCGCCGTGAGGGTGGCTGCGGCGAGGCCGCTTGTCAGCACGACAATCTGGTCGTTGAGGCCAATCGGTGAGGCTACATCGATGTCTTCCGCCGAGAACTGAGGAAACGCTGTCTCCGCCCAGTCGGGCCTCTCTGCCCAGATCTGATCGGCGAGAAACTCGAACGGCCCGGCCGCAGGTGCCGCTTCAAGGTCGAGCAGGCATCCGATGGGAAGCGCTCGCACCTCGACAAGGGTCGCGAGAATCGCCCCCAGAGCCAGAACACATTCTGATGGACTCCGCTCTCGGATACCGACCACGAGATGGTCGGTCTGCTGACGAAGAGTCGCCGCGGGAGCGACCGCACCGATACGAGCCTCAAGGAGGGCTCCCCACTCGCGTCGAAAATTCGTGACAGCCGGTCCGGCGCGAAGGAAAATGCGGGCTTCTGGCAGGGTACCGGTCGTTTTCACGAGTGCCACATATCCGCCCGCCGCGATTCCCGCGATCATGAGGCGGACCGTGCGTCGGTCAGGTTCAGCTCGATCGCGCCTGCAATCCGATCCAGGACGGTCAATACTTCGTCCGTCGACAAAGCACGAGCGGGAACACGCTTCATCACGCCGCTCAACGAGTCCCCTTCTTCGAGTATGCCTGCCGCGAGCAGTTGGCCCGCTAGAGCGACGCGTTGCACGGGCGTCTCCACGCGCTCGAGGTAGTCGGCCCGGACACGCTCGAGAGCCTCTCGAATGCCGGCGGCAGTTAGTCGACCCGCGACGGCGTGAATCGCGAAGGTGAGGGTGTCGATAGCCTCGGATTCGTTACCTATGCCTACTATTGCGAGAACAAGCTGGTCGATCGTTCTCGAATTCCAAGGGCCAAAATGTCCGATTCCGACGTCATGCTTTCGACCGACAGCTGACAGCTCCGGGGTGCGCCGGAGCAATTCGGCGACGACGAGACAAGCGACGTAGCTCGGTAGCCCGCAGGACAGACCTGGCACATCAACCTCGACCACTGCTGAACCCGCTGCACTGAACATCGTCGCCATGGGAAATGGCCAGCGCATCGGCGCACCACGAACAGACGGGGTCGGTGGTCGCCAAGGCCGGAACTCCCCGTCGCTCTTCGCGACGAATCGGTTATCCGGCGTGAAGCGCTGCCTCATCAACATCGTGATCTCCCACAGTTCTAGCGTTCGGATGGCGTCGAGGTCGTATCCGAATCCGTCGTGGCGGCGGGACCAACTCGAAGAACGAGCGTGGCGCACCTCTACCCATTGCTCCCGTTGTCCCGCTCGTCGAAATCGAGATTCCTCCGCCTCCAGCTCAACGATCCTCAATGCATGTTCGAGGGCCGTGTTGGATGGATCGGCGGCGTGAACGTCCAGAATCGCAGCGAGGGATTCGTCGATCCGGTCGGGAGTCGACATCACCGTGAACTGTGTCGAATCGGCGTAGGTCTTCGCAGAGAGGAAGACGCCAGATGCGCCCGCGTCATACTGGCCTCCGTGTCGCCCGGGAATGTGGAGCCTCTCGCCAAGAAGGTGTTCACACAGGTGAACAAAACCCGCAAAGGGCTCTGGGTCGGAGTCGAAACCGGCCGTGTAGGTGATGCTGGCCGCCGCTATTGATGTCGATTTCTCGGAATCCAGCCACAAGTGTGCCACCATTCTTCTCACCTCGATCTGATAAATTTAGAAAGAGGCCGGGAGCATGTTGTTCATGCCCCCGGCCTCTTTTTCACCGGCGAGGACTCAACAAAGGAAGAGACCTGTGGTCGCGACTGACGGGGTCGCCGGGCTCAGGAACGTGGTGGTCCAGACGGTGCCGGGCGCCTCCGAACTAGCGGAAGCCGCGAATTCCTCGGGGGATACGAAGGTGCTGTAGGACGATAGTAGAGCGTCAAGGTTTTTACTCATTTTATTTCTCCATATTTTCGCCGATCGGACCCGCCATTCGGATCCCCTCAATGGACGACGTTGATGAAACTAGCACCTCGGTCACGATTGTCAGATGACTGAATCCTGCGAACTCCTGGGAGAGTCAGAGCGTCGTGTGGCGAGGATGGACTCTGACACATAAAGTGAGAACAAGACCATCAGGATAACGCGGTGCTATGTGCAGTGAGTGTTGTCCTCGAACAATGAAATATCAACCGCCACTAGACAAACTCTGCACTGGACTCCCGAAATGGGTTCACGGTCATCAAAGGGATGGGATTCGCGTCATTTTGAGCAAATCCTCGCCGTAGTTGTTTGGGCCAGTTAAGACCTAACCCAAGCAGCCCGTGCCGGACGGGTCGCCACTATCAGTTGAACCCACGATGCCGTGCGGTTGTTGATCGTGACACGAGGACCTGCGCAGCGCGTGCACGTCGTGTGCACAACTCTTCATTGTGCGTCTTCATTGTCCGGGTTCCCTCAGCGGGGGAGGCTCACCCCGAGTGGTGCCGGCCGATCGGCAGCACCAGCGGCGTCCGAGACACCGGGTCCTCGATCACGCGCGACTCCATCCCGAAGACGGCACGCACGGTGTCCGCGGTGACTACCTCGGCAGGGGTTCCGGAGGCAAACAGGGCGCCCGAGCGGATGGCGAAGAGATGGTCGGCGTAGCGAGCCGCCAGGTTCAGGTCGTGCAGGACGATCACGATCGTGGTGCCCCGCGAGCGGTTGAGGTCGGTGAGCAGATCCAGCACCTCGACCTGGTGTGACACGTCGAGGTAGGTCGTCGGCTCGTCCAGCAGGAGCACGTCGGTGCGCTGTGCGAGCGCCATCGCGATCCACACCCGCTGCCGCTGCCCACCCGAGAGTTCGTCCACGGCGCGATCGGCGAGCTCGAGCGTGCCTGTGTCGCGCAGCGCCTCCTCAACAACAATCGCATCGTCATCGGTGCCGGAGCCGCGCCTGAATAGCCCCCGGTGCGGATAGCGGCCACGCGCGACGAGGTCCGAGACGGCGATCCCCTCCGGTGCGATCGGCGTCTGCGGCAGCAGCCCCACCCGCTGCGCGACCTGCCGCGTCGGGAGCCGGTGGATCGCCTGCCCGTCGAGCAGTACGCTCCCGGAGCGCGGAGTGATGAGCCGGGCCATCGCCCGCAGGAGCGTCGACTTGCCGCACGCATTCGCACCGACGATGACGCTGATCGCGCCGGTGGGCACGGTGAGCGAGAGCCCGTCGATGACCACGCGCTCGTCGTACGCGAGGGTCACCGCGTCGGCGCTGAGGGTGTGCGGTGCGGTCACAGGGAGCCTCCGGTGCGGGTGCGGCGAGCGAGGAGCCAGAGCAAGAAGGGGGCGCCGAGCACGCCGGTGACGACTCCGACCGGGAAGCGGGCGCCCGAGAACAGCGCGCCCACCACGTACTGCGCGAGCAGGTCGGCGGCGAGCACGACGACCACGCCGACGAGGGCGGAGGGGAGGAGGAGGGTGCGCGCGCTCGGCAGGAGACGCCGCGCGATCGGCCCGGAGACGAAGGCGACGAAGGCAATCGGGCCCGTGGCGGCGGTCGCGACGGCGACGAGCCCCACTCCGACCGCGAGCAGCGTCAGGCGGCTGCGGCGCACGTCGAGCCCGAGTGCCGTCGCCGATTCATCGCCTAGTTGCAGCACCGAGAGTCGGCCCGCGAGCAGCAGCGCGAGCGGCACCAGCACGAGCATCGCCAGCGCGAGCGGAGGCACGGCCGGCCAGGCGGCGGAATTGAGGCTGCCGGTGAGCCAACGCAGCGACTCCTGCACGTCTTCAAAATCGGCGCGGGTCTGCACATACGCGATGACGCTTTGGAACATCGCCGCGACACCGATGCCGATCAGAATGAGTCGCGCCCCCATCACTCCCGAGCCCTCGGCGAGAGCCGCGATGAGCAGCGCTGTGGCAAGGCCGGCCGCGACGGCGATCACCGAGACAGCGCCCCCCGAGAGCCCGAAGAAGGCGATGGCGACGACGGCCGCCGCGCTCGCCCCCGACGTGACGCCGATGATGTCGGGGCTGGCGAGAGCATTGCGCAGCATCGTCTGGAAGATCACCCCACCCATCCCGAACGCCGCGCCGACCAGCACGGCAGTGATCGTGCGCGGCAACCGCAGTGTGCCGACAGTGAAGGAGGCGCCCGGAACCGTCTCGCCGAGGATCACGCGGACGACCTGCGGCACCGAATACACCGTGCTGCCGACCGTGAGCGACACGACGACGAGTGCGAGCGCCAGGGCGGCGAGCACGCCGCAGCCGATCAGCGTTCGGCGTCGGCGGCGACGGCGCCCCGTCCCGATGCCCGCGCTGACGACTCCCGCCGCGACGCCCACGCTCACAGCGCTCGAACCTTCGAGCGCCGCACGATCGCGATCAGCACGGGCGCGCCGATCAGCGCCGTAATGATCCCGACCTCCACGTCACTCGGCCGGGCAATGACGCGCCCGACCACGTCGGCAACGAGCAGCAGCAGCGCGCCGAGCAGAGCGGAGGAGGGGAGCAGCCAGGCGTGCGCGGGCCCGGTGACGCGGCGAGCGAGGTGCGGCACCACCAGCCCGATGAACCCGATCGGCCCGGCGATCGCGGTCGCGGCTCCGCAGAGCAGCACCGCGGCGACGCCCCCGATCAGGCGGATGCGCCCCACGCGGCGACCGAGCCCCGTCGCCAGATCGTCGCCGAGTGCCAGGGCGTCGAGTCCGCGGGCGCTCGAGAGCGCGAGCACCGCGCCGACCGCGAGAAAGGGGAGGACCTGCATGATGCTCGCCGTCTCGGCCCCGCCCACTCCGCCGACCTGCCAGAACCGAAAGCGGTTGAGCGTCGTGTCCTGGGTGAGGAGGACGGCGCTGATGAGCGAGGTGAGCGCCGCGGCGGTGGCGGCTCCGGCCAGGGCGAGGGCGAGCGGAGTCGCGCCCTCGCGCCCGAGCGAGGCCACGGCGTAGACGAAGGCTCCCGCAGCTGCCGCGCCAAGGAACGCGAGCCAGATGAACTGCGGCAGGTTCGTCGCTCCGACGCCCGCAATGCCAAGCACCACGGCGAGCGAGGCTCCGGAGTTGAGGCCCAGAATGCCCGGGTCGGCCAGCGGATTGCGGGTCAGCCCCTGCATCACGGCGCCCGCGAGCCCGAGTGCGGCGCCGACAAGAATGGCGAGGATCGTCCGCGGCACTCGGCCCTGCACGGCCGCGTCGACGATCGAGGCGGAGTCGGGGGCGGTCGGCGCTGGCCAGATCTCGGCGAGTGGGATTTCGCGGGAGCCGTAGACGAGGGAGAGCACGGACGCGACGGCGAGGAGCGCCGCGGCCAGCGCGAGCATCCGGAGCCGGGCACGCCCGGAAGCACCCCGGCCGCGAGAACTGTCGTGTCCGGGGCGCCCGAGGGAAGAGGCGGAGCCGGTGCTCACGACACCTTGTCGGCGGCCGCGGCCAGACCCGCGGTGTACTCGTCGAGGACCCACGGGATGCTCAGCAGGTTCGGCGACGAGGTGGCCATCGCGGCGGAGGAACCGTCCTTCAGCACGTAGACCGAACCGCGCGCGACGGCCGGGATCTTGGAGAGCAGCGGGTCGGCTTGCAGGGCGGCGAGGGTTGTGTCGTCGCCGTAGACGATGAGCACGGCGGCGTCGAGCTGGTCGGCGTTCTCGGCGCTGACGGTGCCGCTGAACGCTTCGGAGTCGCCCGAGAGCGTGGTGATGCTGGGGGCGACGTCGAGGCCGAGGTCCTCGACGAACTTCACTCGCGCGTCGTTCGGGGTGTAGTAGGTGAAGGTGCTCGCGTTGGTCGGGTCGTACCAGCCGTACATGAAGGTCGTGCCCGCGAGTTGCGGGTAGGAGGCGAGGGTCTGGGTGATCGTGCTCTCGACCTCGCCGACCTTGGCGACAGCCTCCTTCTCGAGCCCGAGCGCGGCTCCGTCGAGCTTCGCCGAGTCCTGCCAGGTGGTGGCCCAGGGCAGGCCCGGGTACGCGACGGTGGGTGCGATCTGGCTGAGCGTGTCGTAGTCCTGCCGGGTGATGCCGGAGTAGGCCGAGAGGATCACGTCGGGGGTGAGGTCCGAGATCGACTCGAAGGGCACGCCGTCGGTCTCGTCGAAGAGGCTCGGAGTCTCGGCTCCGGCCGCGTCGAGGGCCTTCTTGGTCCAGGCCAGCAGGCCGTCGCCGTCCTCGTCGCCGTAAGAGGCGCGGGTGAAGCCGACGGGAGTGACGCCCAGCGCGAGCGCGACGTCCTGGTTCGTCCAGCTCGTCGCGACGACACGCTCCGCCGACTGGACGGTGGTGCTGCCGAACGCGTGGTCGACGGTGACGGGAAAGCCTTCGCTCGCGGAGGCGGCGGTGCTCTCGGAGGTGCCCGCGGCGCCGGCGTCGGCCGAGCAGCCGCTGAGCAGCAGCGCGGCGAGCCCGAGCGAGGCGATGGCGGTCAGGCGGAGGGGAGTGCGGGTGGCGGGCACGGCGATCCTTCACAGGGTTGTCGGGGCAGGAGCGTCAGGAGTAACGAAGGTTACCCTAACCTAACCGCTCACCGGGGGCCACTGTGGATCGGCTTCGTTCTGCGGGCATCCGCACGCCCCTCCACTCACCCTCAGCGCCGCAGACCCTGCAGACGTCGGTGCTGCTCGCGGTCGCGAAGCTCCGTGCGCTCGCGTCGCAGCGCCGTCACTTCCGCGGCAGTGAGGGGGCGGCGGTGGTGCCGACGACTCCACCGCACCAGTGCCATGCCGAGGCTCAGCGCGAGGCTGTCGACGTGCCGCATGAGGCGCGGGCGGGGGAGCGCGGTCGCTCCGGTTGTGGCGTTCACGAGGGTGTCCTTCCCAGTGAGTGTGCGGATGCGACGTGCGGATGCGACGTCGTCCTGCGACGGAGGGGAGCGCAGAAGCCCCGTTACTTTGTTCATGCCCGCTGGGAAGTGGTTCTGGTGGGTGGCCTGCTGGGCTCGGCATGATCGTGTGCCCCCTGTCGTTCGTATGATCT
>NZ_QGDV01000012.1 GCF_003149025.1 Rathayibacter iranicus NCPPB 2253 = VKM Ac-1602 | reverse complement strand
TTCACTCAGCCAGTAAACGATCGGGGATCCGGGGATCGCTGAGAACTCATCCTGGGGGGCCTCGAAACGGTTGTAGTTCTCATCAAGAAACAGGGCCTCGATCGTTGAGACCGATCGCACATCGACGTGCTGCTCGAAAAGGCGGCGGTAGACGCCCCGAGCGGTCGGTGTCGGAGGCGTGTTGATGACGACGAACGCGACAGTGCCGAAGTCGGAGCCGAAGACACCGCGTCCGAGGTGCGCCATCGAAGCGAGACGCTGGTCGCGGAGCAAATCACGTCGGAGGTCCTCGAACGACTTCAGAGACATCCACGAGGGCAGATTAATCATCGCCCACATGCCGCCCGCCTCCGCCATCGCCTGAGCACGCACCATGAATCCCGTCATGAGGTCCGACTTGCCCGTCGGGTACTCGTCCTTCATGAACTGTGAACATCGCGACCCGGCGACTCTGCGAGGCGCGACCAACGGTGCGCCCCCGCACCCGCCAGCCCTACCAGACCTCGCGCCACCCTCATGTGCTTCGGGTTGAAATGGCTACCCTGATGGCTACCCGTCTGGCGCGGGTGAAAGGCCTGGTCGCGGGCCTGATAGCGCCTGCCCTCGCCGTCCAGTTCTCGCGGGTCGCAGGCCGTGCGAGAAGGTGACGAAGGCTACCCCCACGGCTACCCTGACGGTCGGCGTGCGTCGGCAGCGGTAATCTGACAGGAAGCAGTGGCACGCAAACAGCGCAAACGGGGTAGTGGCTCGGTCTACCGCAACGCCCGTGGCCAGTGGGTGGCGGCCGTGGAGGCCGGGTGGACCGAGCGGGGGACACGGCGACGACTGACGCTCAAGGCGATGACGGAGGCCGACGTCCGTGCTCGGTTGGCTGAGGCGCAGCGCCGTATCGCAGCGGAGGGGACGGTCGCGTCGTTCGCGAGCATCACGATCAAACGATGGATCGATCAGTGGCTCGCCCAACGCCAGCGGGTCGTCCGCCCGGGGACTTACGTCGCCGACCGGTCCGCCATCGCCCGCTGGATCGTACCTACGCTCGGGCATCTCAGCCTTGCCGCCCTGACTCCAGCGGACATCCGCCGAGTCGCGTCGGCGCAGGAGGAGGCGGGGCTCGCGCTTCCCACGATGCAACGCACTCACGCCGTGCTCGGCAAGATCCTCGCGGACGCAGTCGCAGAGGGCTATCACGTCTCCCCGCGCACGCGGGAGACGGCAGGTCCGGGCGCAGGACGATCCTCGAGGCAGGCTCTCAGCACGGAGAGCGTGAAGCGGGTCCTCGCCGTCGTCACCGAGCGCTCCGACGTCTCGCGCTGGGTCGCCGCGCTGGTCGAAGGACTGCGTCCCGCCGAGGCGCTCGGGCTCACCTGGGAGATGGTCGACTTGGACTCGGCGACGATGACGCTGGCGTGGCAGCTCAAGGCACTGCCCTACGTCGAGCGGCGCTGCCCCGCGAGCGGCTTCCGCGTGCCGCGCGGATTCGAGTCGCGGCACCTCAACGGCACCTACCACCTGGTCCGGCCGAAGACTCGCGCGGGGATCCGCGTCGTGCCTCTCGTGCCCTGGTTGGCCGACGCGCTCGCGACCTGGCGGGGCCGAGCGCCGTCCTCCTCCTTCGACCTCGTCTGGCCGCGCAGCGACGGCGGCCCGCAGTCCGCCGAAGCTGACCGCGCTCAGTGGTACGACATCGTCGACCGAGCGGACGTGTCGATCACTCTTCCGAACGGGAAGACCCGTCGTCCGCTGCTCTACGAGGCGCGCCACACCTCGGCGACTCTGCTCCTCGCCGGTGGGATCGACGAGACCACGATCAAAGCCATCCTCGGGCACTCCTCCGTGCTGAGCACCCAGTCCTACCTGCACACCGATCGGGCGCGCACGCGTGCTGCGCTCGAGCGGTCTGCGACGATGCTGGGACTCGGCGGGTAGTCTGAGCGTACGCAGACAGGCCGACCCCAGAGGCTCAGACCTGGGAGAATTCTCGTGGCCGGGCGAGACGTGGTGAGGCAGAGCAGTTGAAGACACTTGAGCAGACGGTCGCGCAGCATCGAGAAGAATGGGCGGCACGCTCGCTCGAGCAGCAGCGCCTGGAGATCGCCAACAACGAGGCCGTCGCTCGGCTCTATGGTCTCGAAGACGAGGTCCCGTCCCACGTTCCGCTTGAGCGAGTATCCCTGACGAACAACTCGGCGTTCCGCTGGCCGAACAAGACACCGGAGGAACGCGACGCTCTGTTCGCACAGTCGGCGATCACCGATCTGATCTCCTACGCCGTCGGCTGCATGTTCGGGCGTTACAGCCTCGACAAGCCAGGACTCGTCCTCGCCGATCAGGGATCGACCCTCGACGACTATCTCGCCGTGATCCCCGAGCCGACGTTCCTACCCGACGCCGACAACGTCATCCCGATCGTCGACGGCGACTGGTTCGAGGACGACATCGTCCAGCGATTCCGCCTCTTCCTCCGTACGGTCTTCGGGGAGCAGCACTTCGAGGCGAACCTGCGGTTCATCGACGAGACTCTCGGACTTCGGAATGTGCGCGACTACTTCATCAAGACGACGGGTCGTGGTGCCGACTCCAAGTTCTACAACGACCATGTCCAGCGCTACAAGAAGCGACCGATCTACTGGCTCTTCTCCAGCCCAAGGGGCTCCTTCACCGCGCTGATCTACCTGCACCGGTACACGCCGTCGACCACGTCTGTGGTGCTGTCGTACCTGCGCGAGTATCTGACCAAGCTGGAATCAGCGCAGCAGCACGCCGAGCGGACGGGCAACGTCCTGGAGGCCGATCGACTCCGCAGGATGATCCACGAGCTCGAGGAGTACGAGCACGACACGCTCTACCCGAAGGCGTCCGAGAACGTTGTCATCGATCTCGATGACGGAGTCAGGACCAACTACCCGAAGCTCGGTGCGGCGCTGAGGAAGATCCCGGGCCTGGAGGCGTCTGAGTGACGGCGAGGAGACCGTGACGCTCGATCTCCTCGCGCTCGACGCGCAGAGTCGAATGGCCGCGCCTGAGGGGAAGACCCGCGAGTACAAGCGCGATCTCTCGTCGCCGGCCAAGCCGCTGCGTACCATCGTCGCCTTCGCGAACTCCGCCGGCGGCCACCTGATCATCGGCGTCTCCGACGACGGCACTGTGGTCGGAGTCACTGACCCCTTCGCGGAGGAGGAACGGATCGCGAGCCTCATCGCCGACACCATCGAACCCCAGCTCGTGCCGGCGATCGATCTCGCGACCGTCGGGAATCGGACTGTGCTGATCGTGGATGTGCCCCTCAGCACGCGGCGACCGCACTACGTCAGAGCTCAGGGGATGAACGGTGGCGTGTACGTGCGACTCGGGTCCACAACGCGACAGGCCGATCCCGCGCTGGTGGCGGAACTGGAGCGTACGGCCCGGGGTGTGGCGTTCGAGGACCTGCCGGAGCCGCGCGCTTCGCTCACGGACCTCGATCTTGCCCGGCTTGGAGAAGTTCGAGGTCGAGCAACCACTGCTCAGGATCTCGTCTCTCTCGGGCTCGCGGTGCTTCAGGGGACGCGCGTCGTTCCCACTCACGCGGGAATTCTGGCGTCGTGCCCTGACCCCACTCGATTCCTTCCCTCGGCGTGGATCCAGTGCGGTCGGCTCCGTGGCGCGGACGGTACTGATCTGTTCGATCAGATCGAGATTCACAAGCCGCTTCCCGAGGCGGTCGAAGACGTCATGGCGTTCCTGACCAAGCACGCCTACAGGTCGGGCGTCTTCGGCTCGGCCCGGCGGAAAGACGTCTACTCGATCCCTGTCGAGGCGGTGCGGGAGGTGGTCGTCAACGCGCTCGTGCACGCGAGCTTCGCGGAGCGCAGCACGCCGATCCGCGTCGGCTTTTACGACACCCGGATCGTGGTCGAGAGTCCCGGTGGACTGCTGCCAGGGATGACTGTTGAGACGATGCGTGGGGTGTCACGACTTCGCAACCCGTCGCTCGCCCGAATCTTTCGCGATGCCGGACTCATCGAGCAGTGGGGCAGCGGCGTCAACCGGGTCTACAGCGAGATTGCGAAGGCAGGGCTGCCTGCTCCTGAGATCGAGGAGATCATGGACCGGGTCCGGGTCACGATCCACGTGGTCGATCACTCTTCCTCACCCAGGCCCATGGAGCGAGATGCCTCCGCAAGTAGCAAAGACCGTAGGTATGACGGTAGGTATGATGTGCGCATGTTGAGCGCCGCGGTCGCCGGGCCTGTCCATCGCGACGTCTTGCTCGCAGCCGTGGGGCTCAAGCCCCTGTCGCAGAACTACACACGGCACGTCGCTCCGCTCCTCGAGGCGGGTCTGCTCGCGATGACGGTACCCGATAAGCCGCGAAGCAAGTCGCAGCGCTACCGCATCACCGACGCCGGCCGTGAGTTCCTGGAGGTCACCCGATGAGCGATTTGACGTCCGTCAACGACGCGCTGCGCAACCGCTTCGCGTCTCAGCGCATAGTGTTCTGGCACGACCCTACCGGTGAGTACGCCGCCGACCTCGACTCGCTCGACCTCGACGCCGTCAACCTCATCCGCGTCGACAACGACGAGTTCGGGGTGAAGAACAGGATTCTCGCCGACAACCTCGGCCGACACCTCGTCTACCGCGCCGGCGAGGTCGCGCGCGGCACCGGCGACTGGCTCCTGGACCTCGAACTCGCCTACGGCGTCTTCACCGCGGACAAGACCTCGATGCTTCAAATGGAGTTCGGTCTGAGCGACCCCGCGGTGCTGTCGGTGTTCGAGCAGCATCAGAAGTTCTTCGCCGCGGCGAGCCGGAAGCAGGCGCTGCTCATTCTTGTCGATGTCGACGACGAAGCGACCCACCTTCGAGCCAAAATGTGCCAGGTGCTCGTCAAAGCCGAAGGGAACAAGCTCACGGACATTGTCCGCGAGCTCCTCGTCGATCATGCCGAGGGTCGATCGGCACGATTCGACGACCTGGTGTCCTTCGGTCTCGATGGCTTCTTCTGGAGCGGATTGTCCGGAATCTACCGGTATACGAGTATCAGTCCGACCATGGACGATTTCGTCCTATGGATGTTCGGTCGTGCCGTTGAAGACTTCGCGTCGGCGACTCCCGACGAATTCCGGAACATCCGGAGCGATTTCAATGCCTTGCGGTATGACGTCCGTGTGCGAGAAGTGATGACCAAGCTCGCCATTCGAGCGGGAGACGAACTCGATGTGAAGTCCCGGATCGAGGAGCGCGACTATCGGGAGCTCGTCGGAGTCACGATCTTCGAGGAAGTCGACCGGAAGGTGATCGTCGATCTCGCCGCCGCCGTCGCCAAGCAGTCGGTGACGCCCCGTGAGGTCGCCGAGATAGTGCGTCAACGCCGTCACAGCCTCTGGAGCGCTAGCTACGCCAAGCTCTATGACGCCATCCTGAGCGCGTCGGAGTTGCTAGTGACGATCGCCGCTCTGCCCCACACCATCCCCTCCGTCGCCGCCGGACTCGAGAAGTACCAGACCGAGTGGTACCGCATCGATCAGCACTATCGCTGGTTCACTCATGCTTATCAGACGGCCGACTTCCAGAAGCCCTTGCAGGGGCTGAAGGAGGAGATTGACAAGCATTACGCCAACCACTATCTCTACGATTTCGGAGGTCTTTGGCAGCAGGTTCTCGAGCCGCTGGCTGAATGGAGATCGGCAGCACTGACACCTCAGGCGAAGTTCTTCGATCGACACGTCGCACCGGTCCTCAAGGACGGCCGCACAAAAGCCGTCGTCATCATCTCCGACGGCATGCGTTACGAGGTCGCCGAGGAACTGGCCTCGAAGGTCCGCAGCGAGGACCGCTTCGATGCTTCCGTCTCGGCGCTGCTCGGCTCGCTGCCGAGCTACACCCAGCTCGGCATGGCGTCACTCCTGCCGCATTCGACTTTGGTGCTGGATCCCCTCGGAATTCCGGTCTTCGCTGATGGGAGGCCCACGAACGGGCTGGCGAACCGCGGCAAGCTCCTGGAGCCGGTGAGAGGCTGCGCCCTCACCGCGGAGAGCGTGATGGCGATGTCGGGGAGTGAACTGCGCGAGCTGTACACCAGGTACCAGGTCTTCTACGTCTATCACGATCGTATCGACGCCGCCGGTGACAAGACGGCCACTGAGCGAACCGTGTTCGAGGCGGTGGACGACACTCTCCGAGAATTGATGGCTCTCGTGAAGAGATGGACCAGCGCCAACGCAACGAACATCCTCATCACCGCGGACCACGGATTCCTCTACCAGGACCAACCGCTGGAGGAGGCGTACTACCTCTCCGCAAGCCCGCAGGGCGAGGCGGTGACGAAGGTTAACCGTCGCTACGCGCTTGGCCGTTCCTTGAAGCCTTCGTCCTCGTTCATGACCTTCACGTCGTCGCAGGTTGGGCTCGTGGGGGACATCGACATCCAGATCCCGAAGTCGATCCATCGCATACCGCAGGCTGGTGCCGGCACTCGCTACGTGCACGGAGGTGCCTCGCTGCAGGAGATCGTCGTACCGGTGATCACGGTCAATAAAAGGCGGAAGAGTGACATCCGTCCTGTGAGCGTCGACCTCATGCCCGAGACCGACAAGATCACCACGGGACAGCTCGCTGTCAAGCTTCTGCAGCGCGAAGCCGTCACTGACAAGATTCAGCCCCGCGAGGTTCGGATCGGCCTGTACGCTGACGAACAGCCGATCTCCGACCGACCCGTCGTCACTTTCGCCAGCACTTCCGGTGAACAGCGCGATCGGTACCAAAGGGTGGTGCTGTACCTGACTCAGGAAGCAGACGAGCACAACAATCGCACGGTCGAGTTGCGGCTCGAAGAGCGGATCCCGAACACGACACACTGGAAGACCTTCGCGAAGGGGAATTACATCATCAAGCGATCGTTTACAGCGGACTTCGATTTTTAGGACATCATGACGGATCTTGAAGATGCACTCGGTGACCTGGGCGTCACACGAATTCAACAGATGACCGACGCGGCACCCATCGCCTCCGCCCTCGACGAGAAGATCAACGAGCATTTTGCCGGCGCGGTAGTCCGGAAGGATCTCGTCGCGGCGGTCCGTGGTAATGCCGTGGTGCCGTCCTATGTCCTGGAATACCTCTTAGGTCAGTACGCAGCCTCGGATGACGAGGCGACGATTCAATCGGGGATCGAAAGCGTGCGCCGAATCCTTACGGAACACTACGTCAACCGCAACGAGCACATGCTCGTTAAATCCGAGATCCGCCGGAAGGGCCGTCACCGCGTGATCGATAAGGTCACGGTCACGCTCAACGAGAAGAACGACGTGCATGAAGCGGAGTTCGAGAATCTTCAGGTCAAAGGCGTCATCGTGGATGACGCCACGGTCACGCAGAACCCGAAGCTCCTCGTCGGCGGCGTGTGGTGCATCAGCGACATCGAGTATTTCCATTCGGATGATCAGCGTGTTGTGCCGTGGATCCTCGGCAGTTTGAAGCCTGTGCAAGTCGCCGGCGTCGACATCGACCGGTATCACGAGGCTCGCCGAGCCTTCACGACCGAGGAGTGGATCGATCTGCTCATGCAGTCGATCGGTCTCAACCCCGAGCAGTTCGACGAGCGCGGAAAGCTCATCGCCCTGACACGCTTGATCCCGTTCGTCGAACGCAACTACAACCTGGTCGAGCTCGGGCCCAAGGGCACGGGCAAGTCGCACACCTTCGGAGAGTTCTCGCCGAACGGCATCCTCATCTCCGGGGGTGAAGTTACCGTCGCCAAACTATTCGTCAACAACTCCAGCGGTCGGATCGGATTGGTCGGGTATTGGGACTGCGTAGCGTTCGACGAATTCGCCGCCAACCGGCGCACGGATCAGAACCTCGTCAACGTGATGAAGAATTACCTCGCGAACAAATCCTTTTCGCGAGGCACGAGCATCTACGGCGCCGAGGCGTCGATGGCATTCATTGGGAACACCACGCATACCGTGCCGTACATGCTCAAGAACTCCGATCTGTTCGACGAGCTGCCCGACTCCTACCGGGACCCTGCCTGGCTGGACCGCATTCATCACTACCTTCCAGGCTGGGAGGTGTCACCCATCCGCTCGGCGATGTTCTCATCCGGCTACGGATTCGTTGTCGACTACCTCGCCGAGATCCTGCGTGCGAAACGCGCGGAGGACTTCTCGCACTTCTATCGTCATTCCTTCACCCTCGATAGCTCCATCTCTACCCGCGATCAGGACGGGATTCGCAAAACGTTTTCCGGGCTGATGAAGCTCATTCACCCGACGTCAGAAGCCGACGAGGACGAGGTCCGGGCGTTGCTGGAGTTCGCGGTCGAAGGACGCAAGCGTGTGAAGGATTCGATCCTGCGGATCGATCCCACGATGCGAGACGCACCCGTGCACTTCCGCTATTCCGACAAGGCGGGGATCTGGCGTGACGTCACGACTCTCGAGGAGCGTCAGTACCCGCAGCTGTACCGGCGGTACTGGAGCGCCACCCCCGAGGGCGAGGCAGGTGCCAGCGCGGGGGAGGAGTCCTCGTCGGATCGAGCCGATCGACGGTCTCCTGCCGCTTTGTCGCCTGCGCTATCCGCTACGGTCGAGCCATTGGCGGCCGTCGTGCCCCCGACCTCAGTGGAGTCCTCGGCCCCGGCCCCGGCTGTGGGGCACCGTGACTTCACCGCCGGGCAACGAGGTGTAGCGTACGAGACGCTTCTTCTGCCTTACCTCCGCGGGGCCGCGAAGATCACGATCACCGACCCCTACGTCCGCATGTCACATCAGGGGCGGAATCTCGCAGATCTGCTGAGTCTCATCGCTGCGGAGAAGGACGACGCCGACGAGGTCGAGGTCGAACTCGTCACGACGGAGGAGCCGAAGCCGGAGTTCAAGCACAGCCAGTTGCTGATGTTGAAGTCGATCAAGGACGCATCCGACGCGGTCGGAGTGCGCCTCGCGGTGCGGCTGGACGACACGATCCACGACCGACGCATCGAGACCGACACCGGATGGCGCATCGATCTCGGGAAGGGTCTGGACATCTGGCAGAAGCCGAACGACAACCCCTTCGATTTCGGTCGTAATAGGCAGGAGTTCCGCTTAATTGGATCCTCTTTTGCTGTGCACTATGTGAGGATCCCAACTGCTGGTTAGGAGCGATGAGAAGGGGCGGCTCTGCGTCAGCACGAGGCGGCCCACTGCAACATCAAACGATCGTCCACTCGTGCTGGGCCAGCCGGGCGGAAGGCGCTTTAATAGAACTTCCGGATTCACGGACGGTCGACACTCACGCTGACGGTCTTCGGCAGGAGGCGAATGAGTCGTCCTAGTCGGGGGGCGTGGCGCCTACGCTCCGCCTTGCGCCGACTCATGCCACGATCGTTCTGTACGTCACTCAGAAACCCGCCTCGCGCGGATCGGACGAAAGGTCGCCCGTCCATGAACTCCGATTTCCTCTAGATCGTCATCGCCGGCATCCCCGTCGGCGCCCTCCTGCTGATCGCCCTCGTCGGCTTCTTCCTCTTCCGCGCCTGGTACCAAGTGCCGCAGGCCGACGAGGCGATCGTGATCGTCGGCAAGAAGCAGAAGGGCGAGGACGGCCTGACCTCGAACATGACGGTCATCACCGGCGGCGGCGCGTTCGTCAACAAGCTGACCCAGCGCTCCGACCGCATCTCGTTGCGCTCCCGCCAGATCAAGATGGAGCCGGTCGCGCAGACCAAGAACGGCGTGACGATCCATCTCGCCGGTGTCGCCCTCGTCAAGATCGGCTCCACGGCCGACCAGGTGCGCGCCGCCGCCGAGCGCTTCGCCTCGCAGGACCAGTCGATCGACGTCTTCACGACCGAGCAGCTAGAGGGTGCCCTCCGCGGTGTCGTCGCGAAGCTCAGCGTCGAGGAGGTCATGCAGGACCGGCAGAAACTCGGCGACGAGATTGCGGAGGGGATCAAGGGCGATCTGCTCGCTCAGGGCCTCGTCCTCGATTCGTTCGCGATCCAGGGCGTCACTGACCGCAATGGCTATATCGAGGCGCTCGGCGCGCAGGAGATTGAGCGCGTCCGTCGTGAGGCCGATGTCGCCCGGATCAACGCGGCGCGCGAGGTCAAGGCCCGCCAGCTCGCCACGGACGAGGCGAACCTGATCGAGCAGACCGCCTGACCCCCGCGTCCCGCTACCCTCGAACGATGTTCGCCGGACTGCAGGGCTGGCACCTGCTCATCATCCTCGTCATCCTCTCGCCCGTGATCCTGCTGGCGGTCGGCCTCCCGCTCGCCCTCGTGCAGGGCCGCGCCCGCCGCGAGGCCGGCCTCGTCACCGACCCGACCGTGAATCCGCTAGCCATCACGGCGTTCGTGCTCTCGTTTGTCGTCGGTCTCGCCGGAGTCGTCTGCGGCCACCTCGCCCGCGCGCAGATTCGCCGCACCGGCGAGGCCGGCTGGGGCCTGACCGTTTTCGCGCTGATCCTCGGCTACTACGCCACCGCCGTCGCCGTCCTCGTCGGCGGCACCGTGCTGGCGTCCGCCTTCGCGCAGGGCTGAGCCGCCCTTTCCCATGGACACGATTATTCCTAAGGCGGCAGAAGGGACCATCGACGGCGTGCCGGTGACCGACGCGCACAGTGCCGCGTGGGCTGCCGAGGCTGAAGCCGGTTGCGATGCGGCCGCCCTGAAGCAGCGCGGTCGCGGGTGTCCCGGTCGCGGAGCCGCCGCTTTGCAGGTCGTGCCGGTGAGGCTGACGGAGGAGGAACTGGCGGCCCTCGACGCGAGCGCCACTCCCGCTCCGGCATCATCCGCGATGCTCTGAGCACGCGCTCAGCCGAGCGGCTTGCGCATCTGCACCGCGGTCGTCTCGTACCCGAGCGACTCGTACAGCGCCCGAGCGGGCATGTTGAAGCCGAAGACGTTCAGCGCGAGGGCGGAGCCTCCGCAAGACAGGACGTGCCGCTCCGCCAGCAGCATCGCTGCCCGGCCGAGTCCCCGGCCCCGCTCGCCGGCATCGATCTCGACATCCCACACGTACCAGACGCCCTCGAGATCGCTCGGGTGCGGGCCGAGCCACAACGACCCGACGGCGCGCCTCTCTTCCAGGACGTCGAGCACGTCGTGCCCTGGGGCGGGGGAGCCGTTCGGGAAATATTTGTCGTACGAAGTGTCGGCGTTGCGGGTCGCGGCCGCTTCATCGTCGCCCGCCCGCATCCGGTCGGCGATGTACGCCAAGCGCTGCACCCGCAGCCACGAGGCGAGAGCGAAGGGTGACATCGGCGCGAGCGTGACGGTCATCCCTTCACTGTGGCATTCGGCGATCGATTCGTCGCGAACGGCCCGCGCCGGCGACCTCAACGAGCCGTTCGAGACCAATCGATGCCCGAGCGACAGTCGCGCGTCGGCCCGCAGGTCAGCCGGCGCGTCAGTCGGCGTCGCGCTCGGCGTGCTTCCGCTTCCCCAGTCGCGTCACCAGGAACAGCAGCGACCCGACCACGACGTACCCGGCCGTCGCCAGCCACACCACGCCCGTTTGCTGCGTCAGCAGCACCGCGCTCGCCACGGTCGCGAGCACCGGAACCACCCGCGGCACGGAGTAGTGGGCATGGCCCACCCGGTCCTTCTTCAGCACCAGCACCGACACGTTCGCCGCGATGAACACCAGCAGGAGCAGCAACACGGTCGTCTCCGCCAGCGTCCCGACGTCGCCGATCAGGCTGAGCAGCATCGTCACTCCGCCAACCACCACGATCGACACCCACGGCGTGCGGCGGCCCGGCAGCACCCGCCCGAACGCGCTGGGCAGCAGGCCCGAGGTCGCCAGCCCGAAGCCGACCCGCGAGGCCATCACCATGAACAGCAGCGCGCCATTCGCGATCGCGACCAGCGCGATCAGGCCGAACAACCACGGCGGCACCGCTACTCCGCTCGCCGCGACCACGTCGAGCAACGGGCCGCTCGAGGCTGCCAGTTCGTCGTTCGGCAGCACGATCACCGCGCCCAGCGCGATCAGGAGGTAGACCACGGCGGCAGTGATGAGCGCACCGAAAAGCGCCCGTGGATACACCTTCGACGGGTTGCGCACTTCCTCCGCCATGTTCGCCGCGGCCTCGAAGCCGAGGAACGAGAAGAAGGCGACGATGGAGGCGGCAAACGCGCCCTGAAGCGGCGCCACGTCGGGGTTGAATTCGAGCACACGACCGGCATTCCCGTTGCCGCTGCCGAAGAACACCGCGGCGCACACGATCACGATGACCAGACCGCTCACCTCGATCACCGAGGCGACCAAGTTCGCGGTCAGCGACTCCTTCACCCCGCGCAGATTGACGAGCGTGAGCACCGCGATGAACACGATCGCGGTGGGGACCGGCGGGACGTCCAGCAGCGCACCGAGGTAGTCGCCCGCGAACGCGTTCGCGAGCGAAGCCGCAGTCGTGATGCCCGACGCCATCATCAGGAAGCCGATGAGGAACGACAGGTACGGCTTCCCGAACGCCCGGTCGACGTAGCGGGCCGCGCCGCCTGCGTGCGGGTACTTCGTGATTAGTTCGGCGTAGGTGCCCGCGGTGAGCAGCGCCACGACCAGCGCGATCAGCAGCGGCAGCCAGATCACGCCGCCGACGTCCTCCGCCATGGTGCCGACCAGCGTGTAGATACCTGCGCCGAGGGTGTCGCCCACGATGAAGGCGAACAGCAGCGGGCCGGTGATGACCCGCTTGAGTGTCGCCTTCTCGGGGGCGGAGGCTTCGGCGTTCGTCGTGTCCGTCATCCGGTTAGTCGAGCGGGACCGGGACCGCAGCGCAAGCCCCGCCGCGAGATCGCTGCGAGACTTCTCACATCTGGCCCACCACAGCGGCCTTTTATCAGGCGTCGCCGGGCTCGCCCGTGCCGCCCCAGTCGATAGGCTGGAGCGCTTCGTCGTCGGGAGTGGAGCGGTCGCGGAGGAATCATGGGCAAGAAGCGCAATCAGGGTCGACCCGGAGGCGGTCGACAGGGCGGCTCGGGGGGTCAGGGCAATTCCGGCGGCCAGGGCGGCGGACGCACGGCCGAGACGGCGATGATGGTGCGGTTCCGCAGCTGGTACCGCTCGCACCTCGCCGAAGTTGGCGCCCTGCACGAGCACCTCGAGGTCGACGAGGCGGTCGAGGTTCTCACCGATCTCTTCGCGATGACCCGCGACCTTCGCCCGCGTGGCTCCTTCGCGCAGCCCAACGCTGAATTGCTCGAAGCCGTCTTCGACCAGATCGAGTCCGACCTCTCGGGGGACGAGAGCGAGGCGGACCTCGACGACACGCTCTTCACCGTCGCCGAGGTCGTCGAGCATTTCCTCGACTTCCTCACCGACGAAGACCTCTGGACCGGCACCGACGAGGAGCTAGACGAGTGCCAAGCCGTCCTCGACGAAGTCCTCGACCTCGCAGGATCGTTCATCGACGCGGTCCTCGATGATCTCGCCGAGGTCGACGAGGTCCCCGCCGACACGATGCTCTCCGCCGTGCGGGCCACCGCCCTCGTGCACGCCGCCGACGTCGTGGTCGAGCACCTCGCGAGCACCGAGGAGGCAACCCTGAACGAGCGCTCCGCCCGCGAGATCGTGGGTGAGGCCGGTATCCCCTCCGCGGGATCGACCCCCAGCGACGATTCCGTCCGCATTCCCGTCTCCGCCTGGTGGGATGCTCTGGTCGGCTCCGCCGTGCTCGAGTCGGAGGGCGCCACCGCGAGCCTCGGCGAGGCCGCTGTACTCTGGCGCAGCTCCGCCACCACTGAGGCCGTTGCCGAACGCATCGCCTACGTCGCCCGCTTCGTTGAACTCTGGCTCCTCAGCGCTCAAAAGGCGCTCGCCGCCGCCGACACCGAGGACGGCGCTTTCGCGCCCGCCGAGCGGGCCGTCACCACCACCGACGCCGTGCTCGTGCGCATCGCCGTCGCCTGCCAGGCGCAGATGCATCCTGGCCTCGTCGTCGGTGAGCTTGTCGACGAGCTGGCCGCCGACTCCGGAGTCTCGCTCGAGGAGGCCCTTGACGAGCGCGAGCGGATGGTCGGCTCTGCCGAACGGATGCTGGATGACGCCGCTGAGCTCGGCCTGCTGCTGCACTCACCCGCCTTCGGCTATGTGGTTCCCGAAGGACTAGCGCCCGCGCTCGCTGCTGTCGTCCGCGCGAGCATCGTCCTGCTCAGCGAGCGCGAAGCGACCCGACTCGAGATCCTCGACGAGGCGACCCAGGAGACCGCCACGGCCTACGCCCTGCATGTCGCTCTGCTCGGGACCAAGCCCGTCGTCTGGCGCCGGCTCGAGCTCTCCTCCGAGTCCTCGCTGCGCGACCTGCACCTCGCTCTGCAGCTCTCGCTCGGCTGGACCGACGCGCAGCCGCACTACTTCAGCGTCGGCGTGCCCGACGAGGAGCAGGCGCCGATCGGTTCGCCGTCGGACGCGGAGGAACTCGGCGAGGATCTGATCGACGAATCAAGCGTGGCCCTGGCCGACGTGCTCGAGGAGGAGCAGGACGAGCTGTTCTACGTCTACGACCTAGAGGATGAGTGGCGCCACGTCATTCGCCTTGAGTCGATGGCGCCGCTCTCAGCCGCCCTCCCGCGCTGCACCGGTGCGCAGGGCGCGGCTCCGCTCGATGCGTCCGGTGGTCCCGCGGCGTGGATCGACACCGTCCGCGCAGCGTCCGACCCCTCGTCGCCCGACCACGCTGAGACGCTGGAGTCGCTCGGGCTTGAGCCCGGTGCCTCCTTCGACCCGACCGCGGTCGACATCGACGGCATCAACCGTTCGCTCGGCCTGCTGCGCTCGGGCCTCTGACGCACCGTCAGCTGAGATGCCTTCTCATCCACCCTCGTCGATGAGTGTCCTTCTCAGCTGATGGTGCGTCGCTACGGAGTGAGCAGCAGCTTGCCGATGTGGCTGGAGTGACGCATCCGCTCGTGGGCGCGCTCCGCTTCGGCGAGCGGGATCACCTCGTCGACCACCGGGCGCACGGTTCCATCGGCGACGAGCGGCCACGCCCGAGAGCGCACCTGCTCGATGATCAGTCGCCGCTCCTCCAGCGGCCGGGCACGGAGAGTCGTGGCGTGCACCGCGCCCCGCTTGCGCATCAGCACTCCCAGATCGAGCGAGCCCAGCGCGCCGGATTGGTTGCCGATGAAGACGACACGGCCGCCGGTCCCCAGCGCCTCGAGATCGCGAGCGAGGTAGTCCCCGCCGACCGGATCCAGGATCACGTCGACCCCGCGGTCGCCGGTCTCCTCGCGGATCCGGTCGACGAAGTCCTCCTCGCGGTAGTTGATTAGGATGTCGGCGCCCAGCGCCCGGCACGCGTCCAGCTTGCGGGGACTGCCCGCCGTGACCGCGACGCGGGTGCCGAGCGCGACGGCAATCTGGATGCCGGTGGTGCCGATGCCGCTCCCTCCGCCGTGGATCAGGACTGTGTCACCGGCACTGAGCCCGGCGACCATCACCAGGTTCGACCAGATGGTCGCGGTCGTCTCGGGGAGTGCCGCGGCCGAGACGAGCCCGACGCCCTCTGGCACCGCGAGTACCAGGCCCGCATCGACCGCGACGTACTCGGCGTAGCCTCCGCCCGAGAGGAGGGCGCAGACTTCGTCGCCCTCTCGGAACTGTGTCACGCCCGGTCCGAGCGCGACCACCGATCCCGAGACTTCCATCCCGAGAACCTCGGAGGCACCGGGCGGCGGTGGGTACACGCCGCCGCGCTGGCCGAGATCGGCCCGGTTGACGCCGGCCGCCGCAATGCTGATGAGGACCTCACCGGGGCCGGGCACCGGGGTCGGCACCTCCCCGAGCACAAGTCGGGAGTCGGGGCCGGGGTTCTCGACGCGGATCGCCTGCATGAGGGCGATGCTACGCGGCCTGACGCGCCCGCCCGATCTGCAGGGTTCAGGTCCCCTCTGCAGGCCTCCGTCCGTTGTGCAGGCCTCCGTCCGATTTGCAGGAGTCCGTCCGATCTGCAGGAGTCCGCCCGATTTGCAGGCCTCCGTCCGTTCTGCAGGACTCCGTCCGATTTGCAGGGAAATTGACGTCTTCACGATGCCGAATCTCGAAGAGATCGTTCTCTCGCAGACATCCCCTGCAGATCGCACCGTCCCCTGCACATCGCACTTGCGCCACCGCCCCAACCCCGCACTGCACTGCACCGCGAGGAAGCCCAGCACGCACTCCCTGAACGCGCGCGCCGGCACGATGCTCGCGTGGTCCCGGCCGCACACGCGATCCCCCTCCATCGCACTCTCTCCGCGCGAGGGGCGGGGCAGGGGGCTGAGCGTCAGCGCGGTGGCCGGGAGGAGCGGGCGAAAGGAACGGCGATCCAGAGGCGGACGGGACGACCGCGGCCCGAGCGGATTCCGAGCACCACGCACAGCACCAGGTTCAGGACCGAGAGCAGGAGGATCGCGCTGATGGTCGCCAGCGGCCAGTCCGCGTCGAGGGAGTCGCGCACCGACACGAGTGCCAGATGCAGCGGTACCAGCATCAGCTGGAGCGCAAGGTACGTGAGCTGCCAGTTCACGGCGACGAGGCCGTTCCGGTCGCTCAGGGTGCCGGTTCGACGTCGCGCACCCCACACGATGACGGTCGCGGCGAGTGAGATCACGGGGGAGAGCACGACGACGCCCGCGAGCGCCGAAAGCCCGGCCAACCAGACGGCCCGGGCGCCCAATCGGTCGCGGGTGCGGTGCCGTAGCTCGTCGTCATCCATCGGCCGCCTCCTCCTCGAATCCGTCTCCAGTCTCGCATTCGCCCCGCTTAGGGACGCCCGGATTCCGGGGGTTCTCCCGATAGGACGGGCGCCCGGCTGTCCGTAGCGTGGAGGCATTGCCGGATCGGACCTGGATCGGACCCGGCAGCACCTCATCCCGCCGGGTTACCGGCGCCTCTCTCCAAGGAGCACACCCGTGTCCACCGACGACCGCACCGTCCGCCTCTCTACCGTCGCCGACGAGCATCCCACCGAGAGATTCGACACGACGGCCGTGCTCACCGACGCCCGTCCCGCCCCAGAGCTCACCGCCACGAACGTCCCGCCGCGCCCCGTCTACGGCACCCCGCCCGTCCCGTCGGCCACCCTTGCTCCCGCCCCCTCGACGCCCTTCTCGCTGACTAGCCTCATCCTCGGCGTCACCTCCGTCTTCTTCGGCCTCACCGTCGTCGCGCCTGCTGCGGGTCTCGTCTTCGGCATCCTCGGACTGCGTCGCGAGCCCTCGGGCCGCACGCTGGCGATCTGGGGCATCGTCCTCAACGCCGTCATGCTGGGGATTGTCCTGCTGTTCGTCTTCGCCTTCGTCGCCGTGCTCCTGCTCGCACCGTTCCTGGCGATGCTCAGGTAGTCGCGGCGCAGACTCTCACAGACCCGCGCCTCCTCTCCCGCACCAGCGGAGGGAGGCGCGGGTCGTCGTGATTCTGAGGCCACCTGTTATCCCGCGCCGACGCCGGGACCTCCCGCGAGCCCGGCGTTAGGCTGGCCGGGCAGTTCGCGGACCCCCTGCCCCTCGGGGCCGCACGACGACAGCAATGGAGCTGGACGTGACCCGCGCACCGCGCACCCTCCCCGATCACGACCCGGAAGGCCGAGCCCTGGACACCCCCGACATCCCCGCCGTTCGCACCGAGACCGACTCCCTCGGCGCGAAGGAAATCCCCTTCGATGCCTACTGGGGCATTCACACCGCGCGCGCACTCGACAACTTCCCGATCTCGAAGCGCCCCATCTCGATCTACCCCGATCTGGTCCGCTCGCTCGCGACCGTCAAGCTCGCCGCCGCACGCGCAAACGCCGAGCTGGGCAGCCTCGCTCCGACCAAGGCCGAACTCATCGAGACCGCCTGTCGCCGGATTATCGAGGGCGAGTTCCACGACCAGTTCGTTGTCGGCGTCATCCAGGGCGGAGCCGGCACCTCCACCAACATGAACGCCAACGAGGTCGTCGCCAACGTCGCCCTCGAGATCGGCGGGTACGGCAAGGGTGAGTACGCCCATGTGCACCCGCTCGACGACGTCAACCGCAGCCAGTCGACGAACGACGTCTATCCGACCGCGATCAAGATCGCGATGACCTGGTCGCTGCGCCGCCTCCTCGACGAGTTGGCGCTGCTCCGCGAGTCGTTCTCGCGCAAGGCCGTCGAGTTCGGCAGCGTCCTCAAAGTCGGCCGCACGCAGCTTCAGGATGCGGTGCCGATGACTCTCGGTCAGGAGTTCCACGGCTTTGCCACCACGCTCGGCGAGGACCACGCGCGACTCTCCGAGACCATCTGGCTGCTCGCCGAGGTCAACATCGGAGCCACGGCAATCGGCACCGGCATCACCGCCGATCCGCGCTACGGTGCCGCCGCTGTCCGTCATCTCAACGAGATCACCGATCTTCAGCTCGAGATGGCGCAGGACTTGGTCGAGGCGACCAGCGACGCGGGCGTCTTCATGTCGTTCTCCAGCGCGCTCAAGCGCTCGGCCATCAAGCTGTCCAAGATCTGCAACGACCTGCGGCTGCTCTCCTCAGGTCCGCAGGCCGGTTTCGGCGAGATCAACCTGCCGCCGCGCCAGGCCGGCTCGAGCATCATGCCCGGCAAGGTCAACCCGGTGATCCCCGAGGTGGTCAATCAGGTTGCCTACTCAGTGGCCGGCGCCGACGTCACGGTCACGATGGCCGCCGAGGCTGGGCAGCTCCAGCTCAACGCTTTCGAGCCTGTGATCGCGCATTCACTGCTGCAGAGCATCACCTGGATGACGCAGGCCTGCAAGACGCTCCGTGAGAACTGCATCGACGGCATCACCGCCAATGTCGACCGGCTCGAGGCGATGGTCGCCTCCTCCGTCGGAGTCATCACGGCGCTGACCCCGAGTATCGGCTACACCGCCTCCGCCGCCCTCGCGAAAGCCGCGCTCGCGACCGGCCGCAACGTCGCCGATCTGGTGGTCGAGGCCGGCCTGATGCCGCGCGAGGACGTGCTACGGCTGATCTCTCCCGCACGTCTCTCCGGCATCGAGGCGATGACCGCAGCGCTCCCGATCATCGCCCCCGCAGCGGAGGAGTGAGAGCCTCCCTGCGTAGCATCGTGGCCGAATGGACCGTTGGCTCGCCCGGGCAACCCAGGCCGAGCCGACGGCGCGCATTTGCCGGACTCGGATGCTCGGCCCGGGTTGCGTGGCTCCGTCCCGCGTCATCCGTCGTCCGCGAGCCCGCGCCTGCCCTACTCTCAGCCCCATGAGCGCCTACCCGCCGCCCGCCCCGTCCCCTGGCCGCCCGTCCGTCGTCCCCACTGTGCTCGGCTCGATCGGCGTCGCGCTGCTCGGGATCCTCCTGCTGCTCGTGCTGGCTCACGTCGTGCGCGGGCTCGGTGTCAGCGCAGCGGCGGTCTGCGCGGTCGTCGCTCTGGGGCCGCTCACCGTAGTGCTGCTTGGTGTCCGCTGGGTCGACCGCTGGGAGCCGGAGCCCGCGCTCGGCCTCTGGTTCGCGTTCCTCTGGGGAGCCGCCGGGTCGGTGGCGATCGCGCTTTTGGTCGATCTTGGGGTGCAGATCGCGGTCTATGCATCGGGTCGGCGGCCGAGCGGATCCGACTTCGTCGGGGCGGTGATCCAGGCACCCGTGGTCGAGGAGACGGCAAAGGGGGTCGGCGTCCTGCTGGTGCTGCTGATCTGGCGTCGCACCTTCGACGGGCCGGTCAACGGCATTGTCTATGCCGCCGTCGTCGCCTCCGGGTTCGCCTTTGTCGAGAACGTCGTCTACTTCGGCACCGCGCTCGTGGAGGGCGGCGTCGAATCGCTCGCCGTCACGTTCTTCCTCCGCGGAGTTCTCTCCCCCTTCGCGCATGTTCTGTTCACCGCCTGCACGGGCGCGGCGCTCGGTATCGCGTCGCATCGCCCGGGAGCGGCGCGTGTCCCGATCGTTCTGCTCGGGCTGGCGCTCGCCGCCGTCCTGCACGCTCTCTGGAACGGCTCCTCGTTCCTCGTGTCCGACTGGTTCGGCTTCTACGGCGTCGTGCAAGTGCCGCTGTTCGCCGTCGCCGTGATCGCGGTGGTGGTTCTGCGCCGCCAGGAGCGCAGGGTCACACTCGAACGGCTCGGGGACTACGCAGCGGCCGGCTGGTTGTCACCGATGGAGGTGCGCATGATCGGCACAGTAGAGGGGCGACGCACCGCCACGCGCTGGGCCGCCCTGGCCGGAGGTGATCGACCACGGGCGATGCGAGCGTTTCTTGGCACCGCGACGCGACTCGCGCACCTCCGTCAGCACCAGTTGCTCGGCCGGGGCCGGCCGACAGCCTCCGTCGATGAGCGCATGCTGCTCGACGAACTCGTCGCTCGTCGCGCTGCGCTCATCCGTTGACCACCTCTGCGCCGCAACGACTCGCGCGCCACTGAGTCAGGCGCCACGTACGCGCCGCTCACCCGCCGTCACGGGGACGTCGAGGCGGTTCTGTGCCGGCGGTAGCGGGCAGTTGTAGTGCGGCGAGAAGCCGCACGGCGGGATGTAGGCCCGGTTGAAGTCGAGTAGTACGGGGCCGGGCGTGCCCGCGTCGGCCGCTGCGCCAATCCGCTGGACTACGAGGAAGCGGCCAACGGGGTAACTGCGCAGTTCGGGATCGTCGCTGCGATTCGTCGGGTCGCCGAAGGGGACGAGCAGTGTGCCGCCGTCGTCGAAGGCCGCCACCGTGTATTCGCGGGCCCGACCGTCGTCGATCAGCGAGAAGGTAATGTCGCCGGGCACGACCAGGTCGCGGGTGGCTCCGTTGTCGCGCAGGTGCTCGAACGGAATCGTCCGCTCCTCGTCCACCGGCTCGAACCAGGCTTCGAGCACCCAGGCGGCGTCGAAGGAGAACGTCTCGATAGCCTCGAAGGAGCGGATCCCCGCGGAGGCCGCGTCCCAGACGCGATAGCCGTACTCGGGTTCGCCCGTATCGAGGTTCTCGCGGCGCAGGCGGGTGAGAGAGGCGGTCGGGCCGTAGTCCGTGAGCGCCTGCTCGTCGCTGACGCTTTGGCCGGCTTCGAGCCAGCGCGTCTCGATGAGAGCGAGGTCGCCGCGGGGGCCGGTGACGCGTTCAGCCCGGCGGGCGAGCCAGCCCTCCCAGCCGGCGCGCGCCGATTCGGTGAGGTCGATCGACGCTCGGGAGGGGGCGGTGACGCTACTGCTCGAAGTGGCCATGGAGCGTGCAACGTGGCCGCGACCGGTTCTCTTCCGTGTACATCTCTTCCGCGTACATCCGTTCCGTGCGCATCCTTTTCCCGCGAGGTGAACGGCCGTCAGACCAGTCGCAGAAAAAGAGTCCGACACTCCACGGCAGCGGCGCGGCCGGCTGCTCGGACGGAATGTCGAACCCTTTGTGACAGTGAGGATGCTCCTGCGCGGTGTCCAGCGCAAGGGGCACGGTGATCGCGGGTTCTCTGCCGCTCCGACACGAACGCTCGGTAGACTGGACCGCCTGTTTTCCCGCGACCCCCGAAGCGCATTCCGCGCCACACGGTCCGCGGAGGCGGATGCACGGAAGGCGCACGATGACGGACGGCACGACAGTCCAGCACACCGAACTCTCACGGGAGCGTGAGTACGTGGCGGCGCTCTATGCGCGCCTCGACGAGCTGATCGCGCAGGCCCGCGAGGCGCTGGACACGGTCCGCATCGAGAGCGTGGGCGGCAACCACCAGAGCCGCTCCGAGCGCGACGCCTACGCGCGGCTGTACGAGGACCGCATCCGCTCGCTGACCGGCGCTGACGACCGGCTCGCGTTCGGCCGGCTGACTTTGGCAGACGGCGAGTCCGAGCACCGCTACATCGGGCGCATTGGCCTGCGCGACGAGGAACAGGACACCCTGCTGCTCGACTGGCGCGCCCCGCAGGCCGCTGCCTTCTACCAGGCGACCGCCGCTCGCCCGATGGGTACCCGTGCGCGTCGGCATCTGACCACGCGCGGCCGCGACGTCCTCCGCTTCGAGGACGAGGTCTTCGATCAGGAGCTGCTGCGAGAGGGCACGGTGCTCCAGGGCGAGGGCGCACTGATGGCCGCGCTCGGGGCGCAGCGCACCGGGCGGATGCACGACATCGTCGCGACCATCCAGGGCGAGCAGGACCGCATCATCCGTTCGGAGCTGCGCGGCGTGCTGGTCGTGCAGGGCGGCCCGGGCACGGGCAAGACAGCCGTGGCGCTGCACCGAGCCGCGTACCTTCTCTACTCATACCGCGATCGCATCGCCTCCTCCGGCGTGCTTGTCGTTGGCCCTTCGCGCTCCTTCCTGCGCTACATCGAGGCGGTACTGCCCTCGCTCGGCGAGACGGGCGTCGTACTCTCGACTCTCGGTCAGCTCTATCCCGGCCTCGACCTCATCGACGAGGACGTTCCGGCGCTCGCGCGGGTCAAGGGCTCGGCGCGGATGGCGGAGCTGCTCAAGCGCGCGGTCCGCTCGCGTCAGGTCGTCCCCGCCGAGACGCAGATGCTCGACGTGAACGGCGAGAAGCTCCGCCTGGAGCCGCAGGACGTGGAGCGCGCGATCACCCGCGCCCGCGACTCCCGCAAGCCGCACAACGAGGCACGGGTGACGTTCGTCAAGGCGATGATCACGCAGCTCACCCGCCAGCTCGCCGATCAGCTGCGGAGCCACGGCAGCACGGTCGATGAGGCCGACGAGGCGGTGCTGCGCGAGGACGTGCGGACCGCGTACGACGTGCGCGTCGCCCTCAACACGGCATGGTTGCCGCTCACGCCGGAGAAGTTGCTTCAGGACCTTTATGCGCGGCCGAACTGGTTTGCATCTCTGACTCCGCGCTGGACTGCTGCCCAGCGGGCACTCCTCCGCCGCGAGCGGGACGCCCCCTTCACGGTCTCGGACGTGCCGCTGCTCGACGAGGCGGCCGAGTTACTCGGCGCTTACGACGATCACGCCGACGCGTCGAAGAAGGCCGAGAAGGAGCAGCGCCGCCGCGACATTGAGAACGCGGAGGCGGCCATCCGCAATATGGGCGTCGGCGGCCTCGTCAACGCGAAGGATCTGGCCGGGGGCTTCGCCGAGCGGACCATCGTCGGCACGACCGCCGAGCGCGCGGCCGCCGACCGCTCCTGGACGTACGGACATGTCGTGGTCGACGAGGCTCAAGAGCTCTCGCCGATGCAGTGGCGAGTGCTGCTGCGGCGATGCCCGATGCGCTCGTTCACGATCGTCGGCGATGTCGCGCAGGCATCCGGCGCTTCGTCAGCCACCAGTTGGGACGCCGCTCTGCGCGACACTTTCGGTCGTCAGGGCCGCGGGGTGGAGGCGGCGCCGTGGCGCCTCGAGGAGCTGACGGTCAACTACCGCACTCCCGCCCAGATCGTGGCCTTCGCCGAGCGGACGGCGCGCGAGAGCGGGCTTGAGATCACGCCGGGGCAAGCGGTCCGCTCGACGGAGTGGCCGGTCAGGACTGTCCGCGACCGCGGCGACAGTCCGCTCGCCGCCCGCGTGCTCGCTGCCGTCAGTGAGGACCGCGCGATTGAGGCGGAGGGGACCCTCGCCGTGATCGCGCCCGACGACGACCTCGCCGTGATCGCAGCGCGCCTCGAGGCTGCGTACGGCCGGGAGGTCGGCCGCGGAGCGACGGGGCTCGACCGCCCGATCGCGGTTCTCTCGACGAACGACGCCAAAGGACTCGAATTCGATTCCGTCGTCATCGCCCGCCCGCGCCTGATCGCTCAGACCGGCGAGCGTGGCGCCGCCTCCCTCTACGTGGCGATGACTCGGCCGACGCAGCGCCTCACCCTGGTGGAGTGAGCGCCCGCGCTCGACTCAGTGCGCGGCGTCGGCCGCGACGGCTCCGGGGACACCGGTCTGCTCGAGGCGCTGGGTCAGTGCGGCGAACGCGCTGGGCAGTGCCTCGTCGAGGGCGGCGCCGCCATGCCCCTCGTTGTGGAGCATTTCGAATTCGGTCGTGACGCCTGCCGCTTCGGCCGAGTCGGCGAGTTCTCGAGTCCACTGCGCGAAGTTGCCGTCCGTCTGTCCGACGGTGAAATACTGCCAACTTTGAGAATAGTCAGCGCCGGAGACGGCGAGCACCCGCGCAGGCTTCAAGGAATCGTAGAGTGCGGCGTCTCCGTTCAGTGCGTTCGCGAGCGTCTCCTCCTCCTGGTCCTGGCCGGGGAAGGCTTCGCCGGCAATCCCGATGGCGTTCTTGAACACGTTCGGGAACTTGGCACCGAGCAGAGCGGCGCAGGTCCCTCCATTGGAGTAGCCCGCCACAGTCCACGCGCTCGGGTCCGGGAGGACATTGAGCGAGCTGCGGATCCAGTTGACGACATCGACCGACACGTAGGTCTGCGCTGCACCGAACGAGGTGACGTCCGAGCACAGCGGATCATCGACCGGACGTCCGATCTGATCGGCGATCACGACAATCGGAGACCACCCGCCGTGCGCAGTCGCGACGGCGTCCATGGCCTTACCGACTCTCGTCGGATCCGTGGTCCCCGGCTGCCCCATCATCATCACGACGACCGGCAGGTTGGGCGGGTCTGCTTGCAGTGCCGCGGGAGGAAGGTAGATCCCGGCCTTGCGCGCGGGGAACCCCGAGACCTCTGCAGGAATCGTGGTGGTGCCGATCTCGCCGTGGGCGGGGCGGTTATTCGGCGTACCGTCGGGCGCCTGTACCGGTGCGTCCGGCTGGCGCAGCGGCGGCAGTGCGATCGGGCCGACCGTCGATGTTCCGAGAATCTCGGCTGGGGTCGCGGTGAGCCCGTAGTCGAGGTTGATTCCGATTCCCGCCGCGATCAGGAAGGAGATGACCGCGACAATCGCCACGAGGCGGCGCCAGAGTGCGGCGCGCAGCATGCTTGCGACAGCAAGACCGGTGCCGGCGGTGAACGCGACGACCCACAGGTGAGTTCCTGCGCTCAACGGAGTCCCAAAGGAATTGAGCAGGCCCTCCACGACCACGAGCAGCAGCACTCCTGCGGCGGCACCGCTGAAAATTCCGATGGTGAGAGCACGCAGCCGCTTCGAGTCGTAGCGGCGGACGAGGAGCACGATAAGTGCCAGGCAGGCTGCGGCGAACGTCAGTTTGGGAATCCTTCCCGTGAGCAGTTGAAGCGAGAGCAGGGTGTCGAGCACAGTCGTCCTCCAGAGTTGCCGGGGGAGGTCCCGGCCGAGGAGAGCGTAGTGATGGCGCCTGCGGGGCCCTGAGTGTGGCGCGAAACCGCTCACTCCCAGCCCGTCATACTCGCGTGTTCCTCCTCGGCGGAGCCGGAACGGCTGGATGCAACGCTGGGCCTTCGGCGCTTCTGACAGCAACGGAATCGGGCGCTCGTCCCGCGCCGCCTCCTTCACCCTCGCCGCGCAAAACTCCGCCCTAGGATTGGAGCATGAGCAGTGAGAACCTGACCAAGCCCGAGGTCGACGCCCCTGAGGGGCCGGCCCCCGACTCCCTCGTCATCGAGGACATCGTGATCGGCGATGGCGCAGAGGCGCAGCCCGGCTCGACCGTCGAGGTGCACTATCTCGGCGTCGAGTACGACACCGGCGAGGAGTTCGATTCTTCGTGGAGTCGCAACCAGTCGATCAACTTCCCCCTGAACAATCTGATTCGCGCCTGGCAGCAGGGCATCCCTGGAATGAAGGTCGGCGGCCGTCGCAAGCTGGTTTGCCCGCCCGCACTGGCTTACGGGCCGGCCGGCGGCGGGCACCCGCTCTCCGGCAAGACCCTGCTCTTCGTGATCGACCTGCTCGGTACCAAGTAGTCCGAGACCCTCGGTAGTCCAAGACCCTGAGTGAAGAAGGCGCAGCTCCTAGCGGGGCTGCGCCTTCTTCACTCGATCGACGAGTTCGCGCCAGGCGCCGTCGAGTTCCGTCTCGCCGAGGCGTACGTGATGCGTCTGCACGCGGATCTCGTAGACGAAGTGGTCGGCTCGGCCGGGGGAGTTGCCGACGGAGTCGTCCCAGGGCAACGAGCGGAGCAGGTCGAGCCACGCGCGCTCGTCGGGCTGCTCCTCGACGTCGACCCGCCAGACGCGGCGAATTCCGGCGAAGCCGCCACTGCGCGACACGATGACGTCCATGCGCGCGATGCTACCGGCTGGGGACCGATCGGTGCCTACTCCGGCAGCACAGCCTCCGGCAGCCCAACCCCCACCGTCGTCCAGCCGATGCGCACCGCCGCCTCCACCTCGGAGTCGGGCCCGTAGCGCTTCGCCGCCGCCGCGACAGTGAGCGCGGCGAAATCGTCGAAGTCGGCGGTCGCCGTAAGTACGCCCCCGGTCAAGACGTCGTACCAGACCTGCCCCGCCCGCTCCCAGGCAGGGCCCCCGAGGGTGGTTGCCGCCACGGCGAAGGCGCGGTTGGGGATTCCGGAATTGATGTGCACCCCGCCGTTGTCGTCCTCCGTGTCGACATAGTCGGCCATCGAGCCGGGCTGAGGATCAGAGCCGAGGACGTCGTCGTCGTACGCGGAGCCCGGGGCGATCATCGACCGCAGCGCTGTGCCCTGCACCTCGTCGGTGAAAAGGCCCTCGCCGATCAGCCAACTCGCGTCCCCGGCGCTGTGACCGGAGCTGAACTGCTCGAGCAGGGCGCCGAAGACGTCAGAGATCGACTCGTTGAGCGCGCCCGACTGGCCGCGGTAGACAAGGTTGGCCGTGTACTCGGTGATGCCGTGCGCGAGTTCATGGCCGATCACGCTCTGCGAGACGGTGAAGCGGCGGAACACTTGGCCGTCGCCGTCGCCAAAGACCATCCGCGAGCCGTCCCAGAAGGCATTGTCGTACTCGTCCCCATAGTGCACCGTCGCGTCCAGCGGCAACCAGGCGTCGTCGATGGAGTCGCGTCCGTACGCCTCCTGCAGCAGCGTCGACATCGCGCCGAGGCCGTCGTAAGCCTCGTCGGCCGCGGCGTCGCCGGTGGCCGGCTCGCCTTCGCGGCGGACGACGGCGCCGGGCAGCGTTTGACTGGTCCGCGCGTAGGCGATGGTGCGCTGCAGCGACTGCACCCGGTTGCGCGGGGAGGGTACGGCCGTGGCGGTGGGCGCGCCGTGAGCGGGGGAGGGCTCGCCGGGGCGGACGCGGCGGAAGGGCACGTCCTGCTCCAGGGAGCGGCTCGCCGCCTGCGCGGCCCTCGCGAACGCAGGGTCGTCGAGTCCGGCGATGCGGACGAGGAGGTACGGCGGCACGACAGTGTGTCTCATGGGGCGATCTTCGCATCGACGTCCGACACAGTCGCGGGGTCGTCCAGGTGGTCCTCGATGCTGTAGTGCCGGACGAGCTGCTGTCGTACTCGGCGACAACTGTCGTCCTGGTCGCGCTGTAGCGTGGGACGCACGAGCGGTTTCCAGCGAATCGGGGTCCTACCCCGAGGATGACGAGGGCGGACATGGGCATCATCACGCGGGGCTTCTTCGGCAAGCGGGAGATGAATCCCGACCTGCCGCCTGGCCAGTACCTCGAGAACGGCTTCCCCGTACTCTCGATCGGCCCGACTCCGAACATCCACGAGTGGGCTTTCTCGATCGACGGTGGGCCGGCTGGCGTCCGCCGCTGGACCTGGGACGAGTTTGCCCAGCTTCCGCACGAGGACGTGCACACCGACATCCACTGCGTGACGCGCTGGTCAAAGCTCGGCACCAGCTGGAGGGGCGTGTCGGTCGATACTCTCCTCGATGGAATAGAGAGCACCGCGGGCTTCGTCATGGCGCAGAGCTTTGGTGGATACACGACGAATCTGCCGCTCGCCGAGATCCGTGGTGGCCGTGCATGGGTCGCGACCGAGTTCGAGGGGAAGCCGCTCACGGCGGAACACGGCGGGCCTGCCCGCCTGCTGGTGCCGCACCTCTACTTCTGGAAGAGCGCGAAGTGGATCCGCACGCTGCGCCTGATGCCGGGGGATGAGCCTGGCTTCTGGGAGCAGAACGGCTACCACATGCACGGGGACCCGTGGACCGAGGAGCGCTACTGGTGAGGTGGACGGAGGCGGTGGCCGAGTCGGTCGCGCCGCTCACGCCCACTTCGCGGCTGCTCCTGCTGCGCGTTCCCGGCTGGCCGGGTCACATCGCCGGGCAGCATCTCGACGTGCGGCTCACCGCCCCCGATGGCTACCAGGCGAGCCGCTCCTACTCGATCGGTGCGCCCTCCGACGGCGACCGGGTCGAGCTGGCGGTCGAGCGACTTGAGGACGGCGAGGTGTCGCCCTATTTGGTCAACGGCCTCGAAGCGGGGGACCGGCTCGAAGTCCGCGGCCCGATCGGCGGCTGGTTCGTCTGGCGGCCCGAGCAGCGCGAGCCGGTGCAGCTGATCGCGGGCGGAAGCGGCGTCGTACCGCTCGTGGCGATGGCGCGGGAGCACGCCCGTTCAGCGAGTGCCGCCCGGATGCAGTTGCTCTATTCGGTCCGCTCTCCCGCGTTCGTCTACTACCGCGACGAGCTGGCGGCGCTCGCCGAGCAGCCCGAGGGATCGGGCGCCGTCGCGGTCGATCTGGTCTACAGCCGGGTCGCGCCCGCGGGAGCCGCCTGCCCGGCCGGCCGCGTCACTGGGTCCCTGCTCGCGGATGCGGCCCTCCCCGCCAGCCTCGAGCCGACCGTTTACGTCTGTGGCCCGACGTCTTTTGTGGACACCGTCGCCACCGCCCTCGTCGCCCAGGGCCACTCCCCCTCCCGCGTCCGCACGGAACGCTTCGGCGGCGCCTGAGGCGCGCTCTCGTCGCCAGCGTGGACGAGGGGTCCGACAGGGCGGTCCGGGATGTCGCGCCAGTCCCTCCATCGAGAGGACTGCTATGCACGGGGAGTGTGGTCGGTCGCGGTGCGCCGGCCTCACGTTCGTTTCACACGTGCCGGGCAGCATGCCGACATGATTACTCCACCAACACGTACTTCTCGCTGGCCTGCGCGCCTTGGAGCAGCACTCTCGCTCGTTCTGGTGGCCGGTGGGATTCACCTGGCCTCCGGGGTGGGTGTGACTTCGGCCGCGGCCGACATCTCCTCCCCCCTCATGATCCCGATCCGCGGAGGCACCGCCGCGGTCGATCCGGAGACTCTCGCCGTCACTTTCGTTCCGACCTCTGGGCCGCCCGTCGTCTGGTCCGCCCCGACGCCGAGCGACCTCGGACACCCGATGCCGCCGATGGTCGGTGGCGAGGGGACTCTTTCGTGGGGATACGCGAATTCGGACCTCCGTGTCTCCGTTTCTGAACAGGACGGTCGCCTGGGCATCGAACTCGATTCCCCGACGAACCGCACCATTAGCTGGCCCGTCACCGCGACGGAACCGACGACACAGTCGATCGAGTTCCCGAACGGTGAGGGCCAGTCCATTCCGGTCGATGACAAGTTCTGGTGGTCCGGGGACGCGCACCTCACTAACGACCCCTGGAACATGACCGACAACTTCACGATGCCGTTCTGGGGGACGACCCTCGCCGGCGCCGGCGTCAGCTATATCGTGGACGCCGATACCGACATCGGCACACAGGTCGCCTTCGCTCCGAAGAACGACCGACTGACTGCCTCGGCCGAGCACAGCTTCGATAGCACCCTCCAGACATCGACGTTCCGAGTCGCTATGGCTGCCACAGACGGCAATCCCGTCGCGGCAGCCCAGGACTACCGTCGTCTTTTGCTTTCGCGGGGAGGCATCACGACTCTCGATGAGAAAATCGCCAAGAACCCGGAGACGCAAAAGCTCATCGGGGCGTTCCACGGTTATCTTTGGGGCGACGGTGACGACCCGAAGATCGTCGGTCGACTCCAAGAGCTCGGCATCCGAAACGCGTGGCTCGGATACAACACCGATGTCGCATCAATGAGCCCGGAGACTGTGCAGGCCGTGAAAGACGCCGGCTACCTTGCGGCGCCCTACGACTCATGGGAGAACGCCCAGGATCCGGCATCGTCCGACAGCTCGACGAGCGTCTGGCCAGGGGACATCTGGCCGAAGGGCTGCGCCACGGACGCGGCCGGCAACCCCCTCGTGGGTTTCGGCGGCCGAGGATGCACCCTCAGCACCTCGGCAATGGCCACCGCGGAAGCCGAGAAAGGCGTGCTCACCGACCGAGTGGGAAAGCTCTCGGCAAACGGAGTGAACTCCTATTTTCTCGACGTTGACGCCACGGGCGACCTCGCTCGCGACTTCACACCGGATCACCCGCAGACGCAGGCGGAGGACCGTCAGAATCGCATCGATCGTCTGAGTAAGCTCTCTGCCGGAGGATTCTCCGACGGGAAGCCTCTCGTTGTCGGTTCCGAGAAGGCCGAGTGGTGGGCGAACCCCGGGCTCAGCTTCTCCCACGGATCGAGCACGGCGCTCTCGAACGCGATCTGGATGCTGCAGAAGGACAAGAAGCAGTGGGGAACCTATTGGCCCGCTGAACGTCCGACCTTCTTCTTCAAGCCCGTAAAGTTGTCCGATTCCCTCGCGAAGGAGATGGTGGATCCCCGCTTCCGCGTACCGCTCTACGAAACGGTTCTGCATGACTCCGTCGTCTCGACCGACCGTTGGGAGATGGGCCTCTATAAGTTCCAGGGACTCGAGAACGAGCGCATCCTCGTCAACCTCCTCAACAACACTCCGGCAATGCTCTCGCTCGATCACCGCCTCCTCGACGAGCACGGTCAGCAGATCGCTGCAATGCAAGCGTTCTTCACCGTCTTGCAGGACGCGGCAGGCACAGATCCGATGACGTCATTCGAACGCCTCTCCCCAGATGTGCAGCGCACCACATTCGGTGACGAGGACGCGCCCCCGTCGCTCACGGTAACCGCCAACTTCGGCACGACCGATTCCCCTGAGGCCCCCGCCGGCTGCGCCGTCGCCACAAGAGGAGACCAGACCCCGCAAACCTTCTGCCCGTCGAGCCAGGCGAACTGACTCCTTCCCTCCCTCCCCGCGAGATGCCTCTTGAGTACGCGACACGCCGAGGCAGGCGTACCCAAGAGGCATCTCGCGGAGGAGAAAGAGGGAAGGGAGAGGGCTGCTTACTCGAAGGAGACGGTGCGGTTCTCGCCGGCGTCGGGTTGTCCGCCGGTAATCGCCGCTCGAAGAACCTTGAACAGCACGACCGGGCGCGGCTCGTCCGTCGCCCACAGTTCCACGGTTTCGGCATTGACGCGGATCAGTGCGACGCTCGGATCGTCCTTGCCATCGGGGAACCAGCTCGCGACGGCCGGCGACCACAGCTCGTCCACTTTCGCGCGATCATGCACGACCGTCGCCGATCCCGCGACCGAGAGGTAGCCCTTTTTCGACTCGAACGCCACGTTCACGCTCGGGTTCACGCGGATGTCGTCAACCTTGGGTGAGGGGTCTTGCGTGAAGAACCAGAGCTCGCCGTCGAAGTCGACGTCCTGGGCGGCCAGTGGACGGCTGACGAGCTGGCCCGTCGCGTTCACGGTAGTGAGCAGCCCGATCTTCGCGCTCTTCACGAGTTCGGTGATCTGCGCGCGGTCGCCGGAGTCGGCGGGAGCAATCTCGGTCTCAGTCATGTCATCGACGCTACGTCGACCGCGGCGGTCCGCAAGGGGTGGCGACGCCTCGACGCCCGTGGCTAACGTCACAAGAATGGATACGAATTCGACCTACACCGCCATTCTCGACAGCGGAGCGGAGCAGGAGAGCATCCGTCTCGAACTCATCGACGGCTCCCCGCAGCGCTCCTTCACCCGGGTGGCCGATATCGACGGCGAGGAAGTCGAGGTCGTCTGGGAACTCGAGCCCGACGACGACGGATTCCACGTTTACCGTGCGGTGCGGGTGGAGGGCCGCGATGACGACAGCGGAGCGGTCTCGGACGAGCGGCTGACAGACGGTGGGGGAGCGGACGCGGCCTCGGGCGACTGATCTGCGCCACCGGGTTGTCGTTCCGGTGAGCAGCGGCTCGGCCAGGCCGTAGGAGAGGACGAAGCTGCCCCCGCTGCCGCGTTCGTCGCGGTCAACTCTTCGTAAAGTCCCGCGCGCGCCAGGCAGGAGGGGGCCGATCAGTGCCCAGGACGCATCCCCTAGGCTGAGGGGCATGAGCACGTCATCCGACGAAGCGCCCGTGAGCCAGGGTCCTCCTGCCCCGCGAGCAGCCGGATCCGCCCCTTCGCGACGCACGATGCGCGCCGCCGCTCAGGCGGGTGCACGCCGTGCCACGGTCGTCGCCGGCGGTCGGCGCTTCCCCCGCAGCCCCGCCACGAGCGAACACGGCGGCTGGCGACGATATGGACCGGCCGTCCTATCGATCCTGCTCCCCCTGTTCGCCGTCCCGCTCTCGTTCTTCGTCTGGTACGCCCTCATTTCCCTGGGGGCCTACCCTGGCAACCAGGCGGCGAGCGACCTCATCGTGGGCGTCCTCTACACCGCGCTCGTGCACGCGATCCTGCTCGCCGGAATTCTGCTCGCGGTCTCCTCGATCCAAGCGCGCCGCCGCGAAGGTCGCCTGCCTATCGCCGGCTGGATCGGCGTCGTGCTCAACGCGGTCGTGCTCATCTACTGGCAATTGCTCGTCTCCCCGTGGCTGGTCGTGCTCTGGAATCGGGTCACCGGCTCCTGACACCGCCGGCTCCTGCCGCTGCTCTGGTAGGCTCGCCCGGTTGCCGTTTGACGGCCGCGGATGAAGAGAGCCCACGCAGTAGGCGCTGGGCACCGCGCAACGAGAGAGAGGGGATCCCATTTATGGCACTCGAAGCAGATGTCAAGAAGGCGATCATCGAAGAGTACGCAACCCACCCCGGTGACACCGGATCCCCCGAGGTGCAGGTCGCTGTCCTGACCAAGCGGATCAAGGACCTCACCGAGCACCTCAAGGAGCACAAGCACGACCACCACTCGCGTCGTGGTCTGCTGCTGCTCGTGGGTCAGCGTCGTCGACTCCTCGGCTACCTCTCGGACGTGGACATCAACCGCTACCGCTCGCTGATCGAGCGTCTCGGTCTCCGCCGCTAGTTCTTCACGGAGCGAGCGCGGAGTCTCGATGACACCGCGAACTTCTTGCTGGACGGGCCGTCCTCCCTCGGGAGGGCGGCCCGTTCAGCGTTTGCAGGGCGGTCACGGCAGCGGCTCCGGCCGCTCGACGCCGCCCCACGAGAAGCCGGTCGAGGCAGAGAACCAGTCGGCAGCAGCACGCTCGAGCGCAGCCTCCTCCTTCTGCCCCTCCGGCGCCGACAGTGCGTCGATCAACCCGGGCAGAGCCATTCGCGACGCAGTGGCGCTGCGCTGCGCGCGGTCCCAATCGCGACGACAGCCCGGATCGGCCGCGGCAGCAGCGAGAGCAGAGGGAGGGGTCACCTCCCAGCCCGTTCCCGCCTCCGCGATGGCGACCGCGCAGGTCAGGGCGGCACTCCGGATGACGTTGTCCGGCCCTGCGGAGGTGCCTATTGCCTGGTCCTGCGCCGCCACCACCGCCGTGAGGGCGAGCTGGATGCGGGTCGACGTCTCGTCTGGCCGCGGCAGTACCCGCCCCTCACCGGCCGAGACCGATGCGGCCGAGCCGGGAGCAAGGAGCAGGCCCGACGACGACTGCGACGCGTGCAGACTGAGCAGCCCCGTCACTCCGTCCGTTCCGCTTGCGACTCCGCGCACCGACGCGTCGCCGAGGCTCCAGACGACGGGGGTGCGGTTGTGCAGGGTCAGCCGGCGGTGGTCCTCATCCACGCACGCGACGAGGTGGCCGACCGGCACTCCCGCTCCCCCTTCGAAAGCAGAGGACGGGGCGAGCAGCTCTCGGGCGTCGGCGCACTGGGCAGGAGCCTCGGCGGGGACAGCCGCGGGGAGTAGTGCGCCATGGACGCCCAGCGTGACCGCGGCAATCAGCACGCCGGTCCCCAGGAGGAGGGTTACGCCTCGACCGCCCATCGCGCCACCTCCTGCTCGGAGGCTAGACCCGCTCGGGTAGGCCCGCGTCGCATCATCGGCTGACTGGGACGTCGACCACGATGCTGGGTGTGCTGTCGTCTCCGCTCACAGGGCGCCGGTACTCCTGCGTTGGCGCCCCACAATGGACAGATGAAGCTCTTCCCGTTCGGCCGCCGTCACGCAGACTCCCTGGATTTCGACGATCGCGGCTCGGGCACGCTCGACGACTACGACTACGAGCTGCGCCCGACGCGACGCGGCGAGACTCTGCTCGGCCTTGCCGATTCGCGCCCGCACCAGGACGAACTCGCCCGAATCCTCGCCCTCGGCGACGAGGACATTACCGCCGTGATTCCGCGCCGCACCCCTGAGGAGGAACGGGTCGACGCACCGATGCCTGTGCGCCTGTTCGTCGCGCAGCGTCCGTCCAGTCTGGTCGGGTTCGTGCCGCGTGGCCTCGAGAACGTCATCGACGCGGCGCTAACTCGGCTCTCGGAAGCGCGGGTGTCGCCGCGTATCCCGGCCCGGATCGTGAAGGCAAGGGGCGGACTGCGCGTCCAACTGCTGATGCACGAGACCCGTGGCTGACCCGGCACGGATCGCCGCACCGCGCGGATTCCTGGAGGAACCGCGCCGCTGCTGATAGCATCAAACGGTTCCGAATCCGAAAGCGACCGCCGGTCGACACCGGATTCGAACCACGGAGCAGGCTGGCAGGAAGCTGGTCCTCGGTGGTGGAGTCCCGGTCAACGACAGAAGACAGCCCGGAGCTTTTCTACTGGTGGCCAGCACGAACGCCCTCCACACAACGGCGCGGCGCGAAGCCCTGCCGTGGGATCGTGTCGATTCCTGACCGGACCTCTGCTCCGTCGAACGCCGGTGCCCAGAAGGGGTGCCGCCGCAGACGTTGAAGGAGACAGACCTCTTGGAAGGTCCTGAAATCACATTCGCCGAAGCCGTTCTCGATAACGGTTCTTACGGCACCCGCACGATCCGCTTCGAGACCGGCCGCCTCGCTCAGCAGGCTCAGGGAGCGGTCGCCGCGTATCTCGACGAGGACACCATGCTCCTCTCGGCGACCTCGGCCTCGAAGAACCCGAAGGACAACTTCGACTTCTTCCCGCTGACCGTCGACGTCGAGGAGCGCTCCTACGCCGCCGGCAAGATCCCGGGCTCGTTCTTCCGTCGCGAAGGCCGCCCCTCCACCGAGGCGATCCTGGTCTGCCGTCTGATCGACCGACCCCTGCGTCCTTCGTTCGTCGAGGGCCTGCGCAACGAGGTCCAGATCGTCATCACGGTTCTCAGCATCGCGCCGGACGAGTTCTACGACGCGCTCGCGATCAATGCTGCAAGCGCCTCGACCCAGATCTCGGGTCTGCCCTTCTCCGGCCCCGTCGCCGGCGTCCGCCTCGCGCTGATGTCCGACGGCTCTGGCAACGACCAGTGGGTCGCCTTCCCCAAAGCCTCGCAGCTCGAGGACGCCGTCTTCGATCTCACCGTTGCGGGCCGCGTCGTCACCAATGAGGACGGCTCCTCCGACGTCGCGATCATGATGGTCGAGGCCGAGGCCACCGAGTCCTCCTGGAACCTCATCAAGGCGGGTGCGACCAAGCCCAGCGAGGACGTCGTCGCCGAGGGCCTCGAGGCCGCCAAGCCCTTCCTCCGCTCGCTCGTCGAGGCGCAGGCGAAGCTCGCGGCCGAGACTGCGAAGCCGGTCAAGGACTACCCGGTGTTCCTGCCCTACGCGCAGGAGACGTACGACACCGTCGCCGAGTTCAGCTACGACGAACTCGTCAGGGTCTACCAGATCGCCGACAAGGTCGAGCGTCAGGATGCGGATGACGCCCTCAAGGCGCGCGTCAAGGAGCAGATCGCCGAGCGCATTGCGTCCGGCCAGCTGTCCGCCGAGGCCTACAACCAGGTCGGCGCGGCGTACAAGTCCGTCACGAAGGTGGTCGTTCGCGGCCGGATTCTCCGCGATGGTGTGCGAATCGACGGTCGTGGCCTCGCCGACATCCGCCCGCTCGACGCCGAGGTGCAGGTCATCCCGCGCGTCCACGGTTCGGCGATCTTCCAGCGCGGCGAGACCCAGATCCTGGGCGTCACCACGCTGAACATGCTCAAGATGGAGCAGCAGATCGACTCGCTGTCGCCCGTCACGAAGAAGCGTTACCTGCACCACTACAACTTCCCGCCCTACTCGACCGGTGAGACTGGCCGCGTCGGGTCGCCGAAGCGCCGCGAGATCGGACACGGCTTCCTCGCCGAGCGCGCCCTCGTGCCGGTGTTGCCGAGCCGCGAGGAGTTCCCGTACGCGATCCGCCAGGTCTCTGAGGCCTTGAGTTCGAACGGCTCGACTTCGATGGGCTCGGTGTGCGCGTCGACTCTGTCGCTGCTCAACGCCGGTGTGCCGCTGCGCGCCCCGGTCGCGGGCATCGCCATGGGCCTCGTGTCCGATGTCGTGGACGGTCAGACCCGCTACGCGGCGCTGACCGACATCCTGGGCGCCGAGGATGCGCTCGGTGACATGGACTTCAAGGTCGCCGGCACGTCCGAGTTCGTGACGGCCATCCAGCTCGACACGAAGCTCGACGGCATCCCGTCGTCAGTCCTCGACGCCGCGCTCAAGCAGGCGAAGGATGCTCGCACCACGATCCTCGCGGTGCTCACGGCGGCCATCGACCAGCCCGACGAGATGGCCCCGACCGCGCCGCGCGTGATCTCGGTGCAGATTCCCGTCGACAAGATCGGCGAGCTGATCGGCCCGAAGGGCAAGACGATCAACGCGATCCAGGACGAGACCGGCGCCGACATCTCCATCGAGGAGGACGGCACCGTGTACATCGGAGCCGTCGACGGTCCGTCGGCCGAGGCCGCACGCGCACAGGTCAACGCCATCGCGAACCCGACCAACCCCGAGATCGGCGAGCAGTTCCTGGGAACCGTCGTCAAGATCGCGACCTTCGGCGCATTCGTGTCGCTGCTCCCGGGCAAGGACGGACTGCTGCACATCAGTGAGGTCCGCAAGCTCGCCGGTGGCAAGCGCGTCGAGAACGTCGAGGACGTCCTCGGAGTCGGTCAGAAGCTGCTCGTTCAGATCACCAAGATCGATGATCGTGGCAAGCTGTCCCTCGCGCCCGTCGTGGCCGAGGAGGCCGTCGTCGAGGTTCCTGTCGAGAGCTGATTCCTCCCGCACGACCCTGACCGCCCGTCCCACTCCGGTGGGGCGGGCGTCGTCGTGTGGCGGGTATGGGATACGGTAGCGGGACCGTGCCGCCGCACCCCCTGACCGGAGGATTCCGTGACCGACCCGACGCCCCTGGCTACCGAGCCGGAGACGCCCCCTCTCTCGCGCACGCTCGGCCGCACCGGTCTCTCCGTGCACCCGCTCGCCCTCGACGGCTCGGTCTTCGGTTGGGCCGCCGGCATCGACGACACCGCCGAAGTCCTCGACGCCTTCGGCCGGCTGGGCGGCACGCTGATCTCGACGGCTGACCACTATGCCACGGGGCGCAGTGAGTACATGATCGGCCGCTGGCTCGAATCGAGCGGGTTGCGTGAGCGGATGCTGGTGGCCACCAAGGTCGGCCGTCACCCGGACGCGCCGGGGCTCGACCCGGAGGATGTGCGGATCGCAATCGAGGCGAGTCTGGAGCGGCTCGGCACCCGGATCGACCTGCTGTCTTTCGACAGTGAGGACCCGGAGGTGCCGATCGCCGAGAGCCTCGCGGCCGTCGTGCCGTTCCTCGCCGACGGCAGCGTCGGCGCGCTTGGAGCGGCGCATTTCAGCGGCGCCGCCCTTGCTGCCGCGCAGGATGCGGCCAGCGCTTTCGGACTGCCGTCGCTGTCCGCGGTGGTTGCTGAGTACAGCCTGATGGAGCGCAGGGACTACGAGGCCGACGTCGCACCCGAGGTGGTGCGTCTCGGGCTGGGGACGCTCGCTCGCCTCCCGCTCGCGAGTGGATACCTCACGGGCAAGCTACGCAGCCGCACCGATGAGCCGGAGTCGGCCATGTTCGAGGCGGGTCTGGACTACGTCGGCAGGCACGGCTCCCGTGTGCTTGCCGCCCTCGATGAGGTTGCTGAGACGCACGGGGCCGAGCCGGCGACCGTGGCACTCGCCTGGGTCCTCTCGCATCGAGAGGTGTCGGCCGCGATCGTCCGGGCGCGCAGTGCGGCTGAGCTGGAGTCGCTGTTCAAGGCCGCGGCATTGCCACTCACTCGCAGTGACAGAGCCCAGCTCGATCGCGTCTCGGCCTAGGGTCCCGCGGCGGCAGGGACCGGATCGTCGGTGCCGGCCCTGCGCTCCCGGCGGCGGCGCTCTCAGCGACGCAGGATGCGCGCTTCCCACGGCGCCAGGATGGTCCCGGAGCCGCCGGGCAGATTGCCCAGCACCGTTTCGGCTCCTGCCCACTCATCGAGCAGCGGCACCTCGAGCGGATCACCGGAGACGTTGCCGACCACCAGCAGCTCATCCGCTCCGCTACGCGTAAAGGCGAACAGCGCCGGATGCTCGGGCTCGAGCAGGGTGAAGCGGCCCAACTGCACGGTCTCGTCCTTGTGACGCAGCGTGATGAGGGCGCGGTAGTACTCGAACACCGAACGCTTGGCCGCGCGATCGGCGGCGACATTCACCTCGGCCGCATTCGGGTTGACTGCGATCCACGGCTGGCCGGTGGTGAAGCCCGCGTGCGCGGAGTCGTTCCACTGGACGGGGGTTCTCGCGTTGTCGCGGCTCTGCGCACGGAGACCGGCGAGGACCGTGGCGGCGTCCTCCCCACGCTGGCCGACCGCCTCCGCCCAGTAATTCAATGACTCCACGTCTCTGAAATCATCGATGCCAGCGAAGGGGACGTTCGTCATCCCGATCTCGTCGCCCTGATAGATGTAGGGCGTGCCGCGTTGCATGTGCAGGAGCGTCGCCCACAGCGTTGCGGATTCGTAGCGGTAGGCGCCGTCGTCGCCGAAGCGCGAGACGAGCCGAGGCTGGTCGTGGTTGCCGAGGTACAGGCTGTTCCAGCCGCGCTCGGCGAGACCGTCCTGCCAGCGCGCAAGGTTCGCCTTCAGGGCGACGAGGTCGAGCGGCACCGGGTGGAATTTGTCGACGCCGTGGTCGATTCCGACGTGCTCGAACTGGAAGACCATGTCGAGTTCGCGGCGCTCGGGATCGGTGACCAGCATCGCCTCCTCCAGTGTGACGCCGGGCATTTCGCCCACGGTGAGGAAGGCGCCATCACGACCGGCGAACACGGCCTCGTTCATCTCGCGGAGGAACTCGTGCAACCGAGGGCCGACGCCATCGAGGATGCCCGCGCCACCCGTCGCACTGTCGATAGCCTCGACGTCCTTAGAGACGAGGTTGATCACGTCCATTCGGAACCCGTCGACCCCGCGGTCGAGCCACCACGTCATCATCGCGTGCACCGCGTGCCTGACCTCGGGGTTTTCCCAGTTGAGATCTGGCTGCTGCACCGCGAAGAGGTGGAGGAAGTATTCGTCGGTAGCGGGATCGAGAGTCCAGGCGGGACCCGAGAAGTAGGAGCGCCACCCGTTGGGCTCGGCGACGTCAAGACCAGCGGAGGCCGCCGCCTCGAGTTTCCGGCCGGGCTCGGCGAGGGCGCGCCCCCGACGCCACCAGTACCAGTCGCGCTTCGGATTGTCCCGCGATGAGCGCGACTCGACGAACCAGGCGTGCTCATCGCTGGTGTGGTTGACGACGAGGTCCATCAGGATTCGGATGCCGCGCTCGTGCGCCTCTGCAAGCAGCAGGTCGAACTCGGCGAGGGTGCCGAACCGCGGGTCGATGTCCTGGTAATCCGAGATGTCGTAGCCGTTGTCGTGCTGGGGTGACGGATAGATCGGTGAGAGCCAGATGACGTCGATACCGAGGTCGGCGAGATGGTCGAGTTGTGAGCGGATTCCGCCGAGGTCGCCGATGCCGTCGCCGTTCGAGTCTGCAAACGAGCGGGGGTAGATCTGGTAGACGACGGCGCTGGTCCACCAGGGAGCGGACGGGGTTGGGGCGTCGGGTTTCATGAGCCCGAATCTAGCCGGGAGGTGCGACACGGAGGGGGCCAACGCACCGGCGGACGGCGCGTTTTGTAGCTCTCTGCGGCCTCCGTGTAACGATCTGGTGAACCGTTTCGGACCAGTCGCTGGTGCGGCTCCGACGCTCGGCTAACGTCTGACGCGGCGGGCATGAGAGCCGCCGCAGGGAGAGTGATGGCGTGCCCAGGGTCAAGTCCGGTGCAGCCGTGAGGGCGTTGCACCACGGTGCCCTGCCGTCTACCACGTGGCCGGTCGAGACCGCCGTCGTCGCGCAGACGCACCGCCGTCCGCTCGGCGAATCAGAGCACGCCCTGTTCCCCCTGATTCTCGACGTCTCCGCGGTCGGACGCGAGGGCGGCGCCGCCCTGCTCGAGCGTTTTGCCGCCTGGGGTGGCAATGGAGTGGTTGTCACCGATTCGGCGTCCTCCGTCGCGGCTGAGACGGAAGCCGGCAGTTGGCTTGCTGGTCACCGCGATCGAGACCGTTTTCTTCTTATCGGCCGTTTTGGCGCCCCCGAGGGAGCCGCAGCCACACCGCGGTTGCTGGTGACACGGATCGAGGATGTCCTGCGCCGCCTCCGCACGGACCGGTTGGACGTGCTCGCCGTTCGACCCGACGGCGCGGGCCGACTCGACGAGCTGCTGAGCGCGGCGGAGGTACTGCTTTCCCGCGGCCTGGTCCGAACGGTTGTCGCCTCGGGCTTTGCGGCGGAGCAGCTCTTCGAGGCGCGAGTGCTCGCCGCGCACGGGCTGCCGCGCTTCTGCGCCGTGGAGGTCCGCTACAACCTGCTCGAGCAGCAGGAGGCGGAGGGCGACCTCGGACTCGTCGCTGCCGGCCAGGGCCTCTCGCTCCTGTCGAGCGTCCCGCTTGCGCACGGCTTCCTCCGGGGCGTCGAACGGACGAAGCGTGACCTCGGCCGCCTGCCCGAGGGGGCTCTGGCGGCGGCGTACATCGGCCGTCGCGGCCGGCGGATGCTCGCTGCCCTCGACGCGATCGGCTCCGAACTCTCGGCGGCGCCTGCCGCTGTCGCCCTCGCCTGGCTGCTCGCTCGGCCGCACCTGGCCGCGGCGACCGTGGCCCCGCGCTCGCCGGCCGAGGTGGACGCGCTCGTGCGCGCAGTCTCACTCGATCTCGACGCCGGGCACGTCGCCGCGCTTGATCGCGCGCGGCGCTGACGACCGGGTACAAACGCCGCAGCGACGCTCCGCTCGGCTAGTTGCGCCAGCAGGTGGCAGTCGGGCGCCGGTGGCCTAGGGTGATCACGATGAATCACGGTGTCGCACTCCCACTCGACCAGCCGGAGACGACCATCCGGGCCGCAGGCGGGTCGTTGGTCCGCCGCTCCGTCCTTCCGAGCGGGGTCCGGATCCTGAGCGAAGCGGTTCCCGGTGCTCGGAGTTCGACGATCGGCTTCTGGGTCGCTGCGGGCTCACGCGACGAGCGCGCTGGTCGGCCGGCCACCGCGACCGAGGCCGCTGTGCCGTCCAACGTCGGCTCGACGCACTTCCTCGAGCACCTGCTCTTCAAAGGCACCCGGACGCGATCGGCGCTCGACATCGCTGTCGCCTTTGACTCCGTGGGCGGCGAGCACAACGCTCTGACCGCCAAGGAGTACACCTGTTACTACGCCAAGATCCAGGACCGCGATCTGCCGATGGCCGTCGAGGTCATCGCCGACATGGTTACGTCGAGCCTCCTGGACCCTGTCGAATTTGAGACGGAGCGCGGGGTCATCCTCGAGGAGCTTGCGATGGCCGACGACGATCCGGCTGATGTCGCGGGGGAGCGGTTGTTCGAGGCCGTCTTTGGTGACCACGCCCTCGGCCGCCCGATCGGCGGTACGGCTGCGACGATCGGTGAGGCGACTCGCGAGGCGGTCTGGGCGCACTATCGCTACGCGTACCGCCCGCGCGACCTCGTCGTTACTGTCGCCGGTGCCGTCGACCACGAAGCACTGGTGACACTGCTCGAGCGCGTACTCGCTTCCGACGGCTGGGACCTCGACACCCCCGCGGCTCCCGTCGAGCGTCGCGTCGGCGGCACCGCCTCGTACAGCCGGGGCAGCGCGCTCTCGGTGGTGCAGCGCCCCACCGAGCAGGCACATCTGCTCCTCGGCTTTCCCGGCATCGCAGCCGGTGATGAGCGCCGAATGACTATGGGAGTGCTCAACTCCATCCTCGGCGGCGGAATGTCGTCGCGGCTGTTCCAGGAGGTGCGCGAGAAGCGTGGGCTCGCCTACTCCGTTTACTCCTTCGCACCGTCGTACTCCGATGCGGGTCTCTTCGGCCTGTACGCGGCCTGTACGCCGGCCAAAGCGGGCGCCGTAGCCGAGTTGCTCCTCGGCGAATTCGGCCGACTCGCCGAGCACGGCGTGAGCGCCGACGAACTCGAGCGTGCCCGCGGGCAGCTCTCGGGCGCCGCCGCCCTCGCGCTCGAAGACTCGGACACGCGGATGTCGCGCCTCGGCCGTGCCGAGCTCACCTTCGGCGAGTTCGCTGATCTCGACGAGAGCCTACGGCGACTCGCCCTCGTCAGCGTGGACGACGTCCAGGCGCTGGCGGCAGACTTGGCCCGGGGGCCGTCGTCGATCTCGGCCGTCGGTGCGGTCGAGGAATCGACCTTCGCCGGGTTCGCCGATATCGCGAGCGCCTCTGTGGTCTGATCGGATTCTCTCCGGCCGGATCGTCGACCGCGCACCGTCGCGCCGCAGCAGGGAGGACTGTCGTGTCCCACTACATCTACCTCGTCCGTCACGGAGAGCAGCAAGACGCCGAGCATGGTCTACCCGACGGCCCGCTCTCAGCGCGGGGCGAACGCCAGGCCCGACTCATCGCGGAGCGGCTTGGCGGCGTCCCCTTCACTGGCGCGTGGCACTCGCCGCTGCGGCGGGCGGAGGAGACGGCCGCGCGCTTCCAGACGCTCCTCCCGAGCCTGCCGCTGCAGCCGTCCTCGCTGCTGTTCGACTGCATCCCGTCCGGCCCCACTCCCGACATGCCCAAGGCGTTCGAGCCCTTCTTCGGCAGCGTGACGCCGGCCGAGATCGAGGCCGGTCATGCGCAGATGCAGGATGCTGTCGCCGAGTTCCTGGCGCCCTCACGCGAGGACCGCCATGACCTCCTGATCACCCACAACTTCGTCATCGGCTGGTTTGTGCGCCACGTCTTCGACGCTCCTAACTGGCGCTGGTTGGGCGTCAACCAGGCCAACTGCGGCCTGACGATCATCCGCGTACGATCGCGCAAGCCGCCCGTGCTCGTGGTGCATAACGACCTGGCGCACCTGCCCGTCGAGCTGCGCACCGGCCTGCCCGAGGCGCAGCCGTACTGAGCGGCGGCGGAGGAGGATCGAGCGGCGGCGGAGAACGTCCGCTAATCGACAGGCCCGCGGGCTCGCTCAACAGTGTGTGAGTCGGGGCGAGCGCGTCCCATCGATGGTGCTGCATGTGCTCGAGGCGACCTTGATCGCCGTCGGCGTCTCCATTTCTGGAGGCTGGCGGGTGGAGGGAGCGGTAGGGCCGCATCCGTTCACCTATGCGCCGATGCTCACCCTGGTGCGCGATCTGCGCGACGCCCCGCCGTGCTCAGCTGCGCCGCGTTGTTAAGCTTGACCGGTGATTACCTCTGTCGCCGTGGTCGGTGCGTCCGGCCGACTCGGTTCCTTCACCTGCTCCCTCCTCGACGCGTCCGACGAGTTCACGCTTGTGGCGCGGCTCGGCTCGCGGAACGACCTGCGGGAGATGCTTGCGGCTGACATCGTCGTCGACATGACCGTGCCGGCGGTCAGCCAGCAGATCGTCGATCTCGCCGTCGCGAACGGGAAGAAGGTGCTGGTCGGCACCTCCGGCTGGACGGGCGACCGCATCGCCGCGCTTCGGCGCACCGTCGAGGAGCAGCCCGAGGCGGGGGTGATCATCATCCCTAACTTCTCACTGGGATCGGTCCTCGCCACCGCACTCTCGACCGTCGCTGCCCGATTCTTCGACGCGGCGGAAATCATCGAGGCACATGGCGCCCGAAAGGTCGATTCGCCCTCGGGCACCGCGGTGCGCACGGCCGAACTCCTCCTCCGTGCTCGCGCCGAGCTCGGACCTGTGCAGGCGCCGCACACCGATCAGCGGGCGCGGGGCCAGCAGGTCGCGAGCGTTCCGGTGCACAGCCTGCGGCTGCCCGGTGTGGAGGCGCGGCAGGAGATCATCTTTGGCGGCACGGGTGAGACGGTGACCATTCGCCACGACACGTTCTCCCAGTCGTCGTACGAGCAGGGTGTCCTGCGCGCGCTCGACGCTGTCCGTACGACGACCGGAGTGGTCGTCGGTCTCGATGCCTTGATTGATTTACGGGCGGCCTTCGACGCGGTACCGCTCGCGGAGCGCCCAACTGCTGACAGGCCCGTCGCCGATCAGGCGCCCTCCGGTCAGGCCGCCACCGCCACGAGCTCGGCGTGAGGACCCGCGTCGGCGTCGTCCTGATGGCGGTCTTGCTCGCCCTCTACCTGTTCGTCTGCCTGCAGTACTCGGTCGTCGCTTTCGCGGCGGCGACCGTGCCCGGCATCGTCATGGGCGTCGGCCTGCTCATCCTGGGTGCTGTCGGCGTCTGGGGGCTCGTTCGCGAACTGCTGTTCGGCGTCCGTGCCGAGCGCCTCGCCCGCCGTCTTGAAGGCGAGGACGGCCTTCCGAAGGAAGTTCTCGACTCGCGCGCCAGCGGACGGCCGCTCCGTGAGGAGGCGGACGGTTTGTTTCCGCGTTACGCCGAGGCGGTGGACGCGCAACCGAAGAACTGGCGCGCCTGGTACCGCCTGGGCCTCGCCTACGATGCGAGCGGTGACCGCAAGCGGGCTCGCGGAGCCATCCGCCGCGCCATCGCGCTCGAGCAGGACGCTTCCGCCTGAGTGTTCAGTGTTCAGGCCAGCACCCACTGCAACGCCTGTGCGATGGTGCGGTGCCGGAACTCGAAACCGTCATCGAGCAGCCGCCGCGGCACGAGCCTTTGGCTCGAGAGAAGCAACTCGTGGCCGGCGTCTCGCAGTGCGAGTTCGATGACCTTCTCGGGCACGGGAAGCGCGAATGGACGGTGCATCAGCTCAGCGAGTGTGCGCATGACGTCATTCGCTGTCGCAGGCTCGGGCCCGGCTAGGTTGACCGGTCCGGAGAGGGACGACGTCAGCAGGTGGCGGATCGCCGCGGCCTCGTCGTAAAGACTGATCCACGGCCACGACTGACGACCCCCACCGAGCGGACCGCTGAGCCCCAGGCGGGTGAGAGGGAGCAGCGGCTTCAGTGCGCCTCCGTCGCCGAGAACGAGGCCGGTGCGCAGGGTCACCACGCGGGTCGACTCGGGTGCGAGGTTGGCTGCCTGCTCCCAGCGGTCCACGACGTCCGCTAGGAACCCCTCGCCTCGCGCGGATTCCTCGGTGAGATCCTCGTCCGGTCGGTCTCCGTAGAAACCGACCGCGGAGGCATTGAGGAGGACCGACGGGGGAGCGGATGACATCCGCATCGCGTCCGTGATCGTGCGGGTCGCCTGCACCCGTGAGTCGAGGATGTCCCGCTTGTACGACGAGGTCCACGGTAGCCGGCTGATCGACGCACCCGAGAGATTGACCACCGCGTCGACTCGGTCGAGCACGCTGAAATCGAGCATGTGCGAGGTGGGCGCCCAGTGAAACTCATCCGAACTAGTTGGCGTGCGCCGTACCAGGCGAAGGATCTCGTGCCCCTCCGCGCGCAGTTGCCGAGAGAGTTCGGAGCCGATCATGCCGCTCGCACCCGAGATCAGGACCCGCAGCCTCGGCGACCGCGTCTCCTGCTCCGACGGCGCCGGCTCGGACACGTGCCCCCCAACGGAGTGCGTAGCTCGATGCGGCGAGCCCTCCGTCTCCGTTGGCTCCTGGTCCGAGTGCCGTGCGGATGAGTCGCTCATGGTGCCTCCCCAGGCCCGTCGCGGGCCACCCGCGAAGCTCGTCCAGCCTAGAGCCTCAGGCCCGGGAGCTACCCGAACGACCGAGGAGCCCGATCCGTGCCAGGACAAGGTAAAGCTCACAGCCGAGGCAGAGGCCGACGGCGGCGTTGAGGAAGGCGGCGAGGAATGCGACTGCCGCGGCGACCGGCACCGCTCCGGGAACGCCGACGAGATGCAGAAGGGCGCCGGCTCCCGCGACGATCAGTCCAATCAGCTGGGCAAACCGTGGCGGACGGGCGTCCTCCCAGTCCCGCGGCGGAGCCAGATATGGCCGGATCGCGCGGCGAAACAGCAGCGCCCAGGGGCCAGCGCCGACTCCCCGTGCCGCTGACCAGGCGAAAAGCAGAGCCAGCAGGAGCAGGAGGAGGAAGCCGGGCTGCGTGATCCGCGCAGCGAGGTCTGCCTCGGTCGGCTCCGCGAGGCCGAAGCCGACGCTCACGAGGAGGAGCGCGGCGGTGAGGGCAGCGGCAACGCGCGGACTCCGTGGGTCGATGCTTCCGGGCGGGGGAGGGGTGCTCATCGTGTCTCCTGAAGTCGGTCGAGCTCTGCCGTCACGAGAGTGCGGGCAGGCGTGCCGCCGATTCTGCTGCGCGGAACGCCCGCGGCATCAAGCAGGAGCAGGGTCGGGGTCTGTCGGACGCGGAACCGCTCGGCGAGGTCGGCGCGGTAGGTCAAGTCAACGTCAAGATGCACAACGCCCGGTCGTTCTTGGGCGAGTCCCGTGAGCATCCGTCGCACCGCCGGGCACCGTTTACAGTACTCGATGGAAAATTGCACGATTGTGGCGCGAGATCCGAGGACGGCGTCAGGGATGAGGTCGGCCGGATCGATCGCCGCGTCGGTGCGGGCCGGCCGTGCTGCGATCCGTCCGGCAGCGCGCCGTTACAGGGCACCGAGGACTATGCCGAGTGTGACCAGCCCTGCGAGGGCGGCGGCGATCGTCGCGGGGTCCATGGGGCGAGCGTACGGTCTGAGGCACGTTCCATCTCGTCCATGACGCCCGGAGTCACCGGGAGCGGGCGGGCCTGGTCTAAGTTCGAAGCCGTGATCGAGCAGACAGACAGCAGCCCAGAGTCCAGCGCCACGTTTCGTTCCGACATCGTCGTCGAGCTGGTCCGATCGAGTGCCCACGACTCCGACGTCCTGTTCGCCGCTCGGGTGTCCACGCAGGGCGAGAAGACACTCGCCCTAGCGCTCGATGACGAGGAGTCAGACTCCGAGCAGCAGCGCAAGCGCGACCGAGGTCGCATCAACTATTTGATTCGCGATCGCCATGGTTCGCCCTTCGAGCACAACTCGATGACCTTCTACGTGCAGGCGCCGATCTTCGTCTTCCGCGAATTCATGCGGCACCGCATCGCCTCCTATAACGAGGAATCCGGCCGCTACCGCGAGCTGCGTCCCGTCTTCTACGTGCCCGGACCCGAGCGCAATCTCGTGCAGATCGGTAAGCCCGGCGCCTACGACTATGTCCCCGGCACCCCCGAGCAAACTGAACTCGTTCAGGAGGAGACCCGTCGGGTCAGCACCCAGGCGTACGAGTCGTATCAGCGGATGCTCGGCGAGGGCGTCGCGCGCGAGGTCGCCCGCATCGTCCTCCCGCTGAACATCTACTCTTCGATGTACGTCACGTTGAACGCCCGCTCGCTGATGAACTTCCTCTCTTTGCGCACCAAGCGCGCGGACTCGACGTTTCCCTCCTTCCCGCAGCGAGAGATCGAGATGGCCGCCGAGCAGATGGAGTCACACTTCGCGGAACTCATGCCCCTCACGGCCGCCGCCTTCACCGCGAACGGCCGCGTCGCCCCGTAACCACGCCGTCCCTCGGCCGCACCGTCCCCAGCCCGCCGTCCGATGCGCAGGGACCTGTGCCATCTGCAGGGACCTGTGCCATCTGCAGGGACCTGTGCCATCTGCAGGGACCTGTGCGATGTGCAGGGGATCCCTGTCGGAGAGCGCTCTTCTTCGCGTGCTGCGACCGGCGGGAGTTCCATCCTCTGCACATCGAACCCTAGAACGTCCTCCACAGCGCCCGGTTCATCGAACTCTCCACCGAACGGGCAGCTCCTTGCCCGCGAACTCACGCATCGCGTCACGCTCAGTGCATGCGACCCTCCAGCACAGTCCTCCTCCGCGCAGGCGGTGTTGTTAAGACGGAGCAGTTCCTGCGCGAGGGGACGACGCAGCGTGAGCTAAGCCGAGCCGTCGTCGCGGGGTCCCTTCTCCGGGTGCGAAAGGGGTGGTACGCCCTCCCGGGTCTGGCGCCGAGCATCGAGCAAGCCTTCCGGGTCGGAGGAGTCCTCGCCTGCGCGAATGCGGCTGCCGTTCACGGGCTCTGGGTCCCGCACTTTCGCGGGCTCCACGTCGGTGTGCCCGATCAGGCCTCCCGTCTCCGTGATCGAGAGCAGTACCACCGGCGTCTCGCCAATGCTCCGGACGTCGTCGTGCACTGGTCCGAATGGGCCCCGCCGCCCTGCACCCTCGTGCAGAGCATTGAGGACTGCATCGTTACTGCCGCACGGTGCCACGGCGCCGAGTTCGCCTTCGTCCTACTCGAGTCCGCTTTGCGACTCAGGCTGCTCGGCGATGCCGGCAAGCGGCGGCTGTTGGAGCGACTCCCACCGCGGATGAGGTCGCTGCTGCGCTGGGCCGGCCGCGAATCCGAGAGCGGGCTCGAGTCGATGGTGGCATTCCGGCTGCGACGGCTTGGCATCCGGTTCCGACAGCAGGTCCGGATCGGCGCTCGCCGCGTCGACTTCCTCCTCGGCGAGGTCCTCGTCCTCGAGGTGGACGGAGCAGCCTTCCACGAGGCCGATCACGACAATCGCCGCGACATCGAGCTTGGCCGGCTCGGGTATCGTATCCACCATTTCCGAACCGCGACGGTGCAGACACACTGGGATGCCGCCGAGGCGGACATCCTCGCGGCGCTCTCGCGCGGCGATCACCTTCGCAGCTGAGGGCCGCAAGCCGACTCTGGGCGACGGCATCTGCAACGTTCGATCTGCAGGGGATCTCGATCGCCGGACGCCGATCGCGCGAAGGAACGCCGCCAGTCGCGCGGATCCCCGGCAGATCGCACCCGATCCTGCACATCGCACGCCCGTCTCCGCACCCAAGCGCACCGCGTGACTGCGCCAGCGGACCCGCCGTGTCGAACCGCTACCCTGTCAGCGTGTCAATTCCGGAGAATCCTTTCGGCCAGGTCCTGGTTGCCCTGGTCACCCCGTTCACCGCCGACGGCGAGGTCGACTGGCCCGGCGTCGAAAAGCACATCGACGATTGCATCGCGGGCGGCGCGGACGGCATCGTGGTCACCGGGACCACGGGCGAGACCAGCACCTTGACCGACCCCGAGAAGATCCGCCTCGTCGAGGTCGGCCGCTCGGTCGCCGCCGGCCGGGCAAAAATCATCACCGGGGGTGGCTCCAACGAGACCGCGCACGCCATGCAGCTCGCCCGCCAGAGCGAGAGGGCCGGCGCCGACGGCAACATGATTGTCACTCCGTACTACAACAAGCCCACGCAGGCGGGGATCCTCACGCACTTTCGGATGATTGCCGACGCGACCGATCTGCCGGTCATCCTGTACGACATCCCCGGCCGCACCGGCGTCCCGATCCGCTACGAGACGATCCTGCGCGCGGCGAAGCACCCGAACATCCTGGCGGTCAAGGATGCAAAGGGCGATCTCTCCGAGGTCAGCCGCGTCCTCAACCAGACTGATCTGATGTATTTCTGCGGCGACGACGCGAACGTGCTGCCCGAACTTGCCATTGGCGCCACCGGTCTGATCGGGGTGACCGCCAACATCGCCGCCTCCCCCTACCGCACCATCATCGACGCCGTGAATTCGGGAGATCTGCACGCCGCGACTCGCGCTCACCAGCAGCTCGAGCCGCTCGTGCGGGCCGTCATGACGCACGTCCCTGGCACCGTCGCCGCGAAGTACATCCTGCACGGGCTCGGCCGCATCTCGTCGCCGCGCGTCCGGCTGCCGCTCGTCGGCCCTGAGGAGTCAGAGGCTGCGCTGATCGAGGACGAACTCGGCCTGGTCCGAGACATTCCGGGAGTCGATTTCCGCAACTTCCGCCCCGACCGCAACGCCGCGGCCGGTGGCGCCCTCCCGAAGGTCGCCGGCACCACCCGCTAAGCCGCAGGAGCGGCATCGCCAGAGAATGAGGAGGGCGTATGCCCAGTCCCGTGATCACCCCCGCCCCTCTCCAACCGGGCACACTGCGGATCATCCCTCTTGGCGGTCTCGGCGAGATCGGCCGCAACATGACGATCTTCGAGATCGACGGCAAGATCCTGGTGATCGACTGCGGCGTGCTCTTCCCGGAGGAGAACCAGCCGGGCGTCGACCTGATCCTGCCGGACTTTAGCCCGATCAAGGACCGTCTCGACGACATCGTCGGAGTGGTGCTGACGCACGGTCACGAAGACCACATCGGAGCCGTCCCTTACCTCCTGCGCCTCAAGCGCGACATCCCGCTGATCGGCTCGACCCTCACGCTCGCCCTCGTCGAGGCGAAGCTCAAGGAGCACCGCATCAAGCCCTACACGCTGGCCGTGAAGGAGGGCGACGTCGAGAATCTTGGCCCGTTCGAACTCGAGTTCGTTGCCGTCAACCATTCGATCCCGGACGCGCTGGCCGTCGCCATCGTCACCGACGCCGGCTCGATATTGCACACCGGCGACTTCAAGATGGACCAGTTGCCGCTGGACGGCCGGATCACCGACCTCCGCGCGTTCGCTCGTCTCGACGAGGAGGGAATCGACCTTCTCCTGGTCGATTCGACCAACGCGGACGTCCCCGGATTCACACCAAACGAGCGTGATATCGGACCGGTCATCGAGAGCGTGATGGCCAAGGCGACGCGTCGGGTCATTGTCGCGAGCTTTTCTAGTCACGTGCACCGGGTGCAGCAGGTGCTCGACGCGGCACACGCCACCGGGCGCCGGGTGGCGCTCCTGGGTCGCTCGATGGTCCGCAACATGGGGATCGCGGCCGACCTTGGCTACCTCAGGGTGCCGCAGGGGGTGCTAATTGACATGAAGAAGGCGGGCGATATCCCCGAGGACGAGATCGTCTATATGTCCACCGGGTCGCAGGGCGAGCCGATGGCGGTGCTGAGCCGGATGGCTAATCTCGATCACCACATCGAGCCGGGGGAGGGTGACACGGTGATCCTTGCCTCGAGTCTCATTCCGGGCAACGAGAACGCTGTCTACCGGGTGATCAACGGACTCACCAAGCTGGGCGCGACCGTGGTGCACAAGGGCACTGCGAAAGTGCACGTCTCGGGTCACGCCGCCGCCGGTGAGTTGATCTACTGCTACAACATCCTCAAGCCGCTGAACGTCATGCCCGTGCACGGGGAGTATCGGCACCTCGTCGCCAACGCGAAGCTGGCGCGTGAGACGGGCATCGCGGAGGAGAACACGATCATTGCCGAGGACGGCACCGTCATCGACCTGCTCGACGGGACGGCCACCGTGGTCGGACAGCTCGATCTGGGCTTCGTCTACGTCGACGGCTCCTCCGTGGGCGAGATCACCGACGCCGACCTCAAGGACAGGCGGATTCTCGGCGAGGAGGGCTTCATCTCCATCATTGTGGTCGTCGAGGCCGGAACGGGGCGGGTCGTGGTCGGCCCAGAGATTCATGCCAAGGGCTTTGCAGAGGACGACCGCGTCTTCGACGAGGTCAAGCCTCGCATCGCGAAGGCTCTTGAAGAGGCGGTGCAGAACGGAGCAAGCGATCAGCACGCGCTCTCGCAGGCGGTCCGGCGCGTCGTCGGCCGCTGGGTGAATATCAGTTACCGCCGTCGTCCGATGATCGTGCCGCTGGTCATCGAGGCCTAAGGCTCCTCCACAGGCTGCGGGTGGAGACCGGGTGGGCCGCTCACGGCGCGGGTCAATGGTCCGAGCGGAGGCGGCGGGTACGGTGGCCTCATGGCGACCAGCACCAAGACGACCTCCCGCGGGCGCGGCACTGCGGCTCCACGCTCCGGCGCGCCGCGATCCAGTCGGGGCTCGGCCAAGGCGGACGCCGAGACGAAGACAGTGGCCTTCGAGTCCGCTGCACGCACGGGCATCGTCGTCCGCGTCTGGTTGGCGCTCGCTCACCTCGCAGGAGGAGCCGCTCGCGCCCTCGGTCCTGAGCGGCTCGCGAAGGAGGAGCGCCGCGACGGCCTTCCGTTCCTGCTGCTTCTGCTGGCGTTGGTGGGTGCCGTGGTCGAGTGGTTCCTCGCGACCGACCCGGTCGCACGCGTGCTCGACGCCTGGAGCTTTGGAGGCATGTTCGGCCGCGTCGCCTACGTCCTGCCGGTCGTACTCCTCCTCTTCTCCCTCTGGCTGTTCCGCCATCCGCGTTCGGTCGACGACAACGGTCGGATCGGCATCGGCGTGACGACCCTCCTTGTCGCCTCGGCCGGTATCTGCCACGCGCACCTCGGCCTGCCGCTACCCGGCCAGGGCATCGAGCCAATGGCGGCGGCCGGAGGCGTTCTGGGCTGGCTTGTCGGCGCCCCGCTTGCGGCGATCGCGACGGTTCCCGGTGCGACCGTGCTGCTGTCCCTCGTGATCCTGCTCTCACTCTTCATCATCACCAAGACCCCGCCGAATCGCGTGGGCGCGCGAGTGCGCGAACTGTACGGCTACCTCTTCGGGGCTCCCGTGCTTGACGACGAGGAGCGCGCCCGGCTGAAGTCCGAACGAGCTGCCGCTAAAGCCGCCGCCAAAGCAGAGGCGGAGCACGAGGAGAACACGCAGCAGGACGGAGGCGATCTGCCCTGGTGGCGGCGCACCGAGTCCGGCCGCGAGGATGAGCCGACGGTCCAGACCGAGCTGCCGATCGGCTCTTTCACCGAGGTCATCGCGGGAACGGCTCCAACGGCGGGCCCCGCGACCGGCTTTGATACTCCCCTTCAGGAGCCAGCTGATCCTCCTACCCGTTCCTACGCGACGGAGGTGCTCGCTTCTGCTGAGACGGCTGAGGCGGCGCTCGCCCGTCTCGAGCAGAGCGGCGCGCCCCGCGGAGCGACCGGCGTGGTCGATGACGACGCCACCGAGATCATTCGCCTGGACCGCCTCGACGTCACGCCCGCCGTGCCGGTCCCGCCCGCTGGGGAGACCGGCCCGATCGCGCCCCTTGCCGACGAGGACCCGACCGCAGGATTCGACCCCTCCTTCCGCGACGATGCGCCCTACCGTCTGCCCTCGGCCGCCGCCCTCTCGACCGGTACTCCGTCGAAGGCACGCTCAGCCGCCAATGACGACATGGTGAGGGCGATCACTGAGGTCCTCCAACAGTTCAACGTCGACGCGACCGTCACCGGCTTTTCTCGCGGCCCGACCGTCACGCGCTACGAGATCGAACTCGGACCGGGCGTCAAGGTCGAGCGCGTCACTGCTCTCAGCAAGAACCTGTCTTACGCGGTCGCAAGCAACGAGGTGCGCATCCTCTCGCCGATTCCCGGTAAAAGCGCTATCGGCGTTGAGATTCCGAACGCCGACCGCGAGATCGTCTCGCTCGGGGACGTCCTGCGCTCTCCGGCCTCGACCACCTCGACGCACCCGATGACCATTGGTGTCGGCAAGGATGTCGAGGGCGGTTACGTCGTGGCCAACCTCGCCAAGATGCCGCACCTCCTCGTCGCGGGCTCCACCGGCTCCGGTAAGTCGAGCTTTGTGAACTCGATGATCACGAGCCTGCTGATGCGTGCCCGTCCGCAGGACGTGCGGATGGTCCTCATCGACCCCAAGCGAGTCGAACTCACCATCTATGGCGGAGTGCCGCACCTGATCACGCCGATCATCACGAACCCCAAGAAGGCCGCCGAGGCGCTGCAGTGGGTCGTGAAAGAGATGGACATGCGCTACGACGACCTCGCGTCGTTCGGGTTCCGGCACATCGACGACTTCAACGCTGCCGTCCGGGGCGACGAGATCAAGCTTCCGGCCGGGAGTAACCGGGTGCTCAAGCCTTACCCGTACCTGCTCGTGGTCGTCGACGAGCTCGCCGACCTGATGATGGTCGCCCCGCGCGACGTCGAAGACTCGATCGTCCGCATCACTCAGCTGGCGCGGGCCTCCGGGATCCACCTCGTGCTCGCCACGCAGCGCCCGAGCGTCGACGTCGTCACCGGCCTCATCAAGGCGAATGTTCCCAGCCGACTCGCCTTCGCCGTGACGAGCGTCACCGACTCCCGGGTCATCCTCGACCAGCCCGGCGCCGACAAGCTGATCGGCCAGGGTGACGGACTGTTCCTCCCGATGGGAACCAACAAGCCGATGCGTGTGCAGGGCGCCTGGGTCCGCGAAGACGAGATCGTCAAGGTCGTCGAGCACGTCACCCGGCAGGCGCAGCCTGAGTACCGCCAAGACATCACTGTTCAGGCGCAGCGGAAGGAGATCGATTCCGATATCGGGGACGACCTCGAGCTGCTCATGGCCGCCGCCGAGCTCGTCGTCAGCACTCAGTTCGGCTCGACCTCGATGCTCCAGCGCAAGCTCCGCGTCGGCTTTGCCAAAGCCGGTCGCCTGATGGACCTGCTCGAGTCTCGCGAGGTCGTCGGCCCCTCCGAGGGGTCGAAGGCACGTGACGTGTTGGTCACGGCTGAGCAGCTACCGGGCGTGCTCGCGAGGATGCGGGGGGAGGAACCCGCAGAAGTCGACGCGGCACCGTCGGTCGTCGCGCCCGATCCCTACGCCGATCCGCTGGCGGAGCCGACCGGACCGGCCGCGGTCGACTACCACGATGACGACGAGGGCTCCAGCGAGGATGCCTGGGCGCTAACCGGCCGCGAGTGACCGCTCGGGCGGCCACTCCATCCACGACGACGAACGGCGAGGAACGATGAGTACTCCCACGGTGCCGAACTCGGCGAGATCGGGCAACTGGAACCTGCCCAACGCGATCACGGTGGTCAGGATCCTGGTCGCACCGCTCTTCTTCTGGCTGCTCCTGGCCGATAGCGGCGCGGACGGCGGGCTGCGCATCGCAGCGGCGCTGCTGTTCATCGTGGCGATCGCGACCGACGGTATCGACGGGCACATCGCGCGCAGCCGCGGTCTGGTCACCGACCTCGGCAAGCTGCTCGATCCGATCGCGGACAAGGTACTGACGGGCGCAGCCCTCGTAGGCCTCTCGATCCTCGCTGAGTTGCCATGGTGGGTCACCACCGTGATCCTCGTGCGCGAGATCGGCATCACAGTGTTCCGGATGGCCGTGCTCTCGGACCGAGTAATCCCCGCTTCCCGTGGCGGCAAGCTCAAGACGATTGTGCAGTCGACCGCTCTCTCGCTCGCCCTGCTTCCCCTGTGGGTCGTCCTCGGCGAGTGGGTGCACTGGCTGAACGGCGTTGCAATGACCGCCGCCCTCGTGCTCACCGTGGTCACCGGCGTCGATTACCTCGCCGATGCGTCCCGCCAGAGCCGGGCCGCGCGCAAGCGCTCATGACGGCTGCGGAGCTGATCGGGGAACTCCGTCGTCGTGGCCTTGGCATTGCGGTCGCGGAATCATTGACCGGTGGCGCACTCAGTTCGGCCCTCGTGGAGGTGCCCGGTGCCTCCGCAGTGCATCGCGGGGGAGTGGTGAGCTATGCAACGGAGCTCAAGCACCGCCTGCTCGGCGTCGATGCCGACCTCCTTGCTATGGCGGGTCCAGTGCACCCGGAGGTCGCTCTGCAGATGGCGCGGGGCGCGGCTGCCCGCCTGCGCGCCGAGGGCCAGCTCACCCTCGGGCTCTCGACGACGGGAGTCGCTGGGCCCGACCCACAGGGGTCCGCCGCCGTTGGCACGGTCTTCGTCGCTGCTGTCCTGGGAGAAGCGGAGGTCGTCAGGAAGTACCGCTTCGACGGAGATCGAGCCGCGATCCGAGGCGCCTCGGTCGATTCGGCTCTGGCTCTGGGTCGCGAGTTGCTCGCTCGAACGGCATGAGGCGGATACCCAGCCACCCGCGCGCGTCGATCGGAATGCCCTGCATTGCGACCCGGTTACATCTGGTGTCGCTCACACGCAAAGTCCAGTCATCCGGTATTAGAGTCGACATAATACGAACCGGGTAGTGAACAGCTATCCGGTTCTCTCGTCCCAGCCCCTCGACCACCCGCCTCGGAGAACTCCGATGCCCGTGCCGCGGGGAAGGTGCGCGACATGCGGTTGACGTGGAGAAGGAGGGTCCAGTGGTTCTAGTTCGTCAGGAAATCGGCGATGTCCTCAGGGACTTTCGCCTGCAAAAAGGTCGTACGCTCCGTCAGGTGGCGAGCAAGGCGAGCGTCGCGCTCGGCTACCTGAGCGAGGTTGAACGTGGTCAGAAGGAGGCCTCTTCGGAGATCCTCGCATCTGTCGCCGACGCCCTCGGCACTCCCATCTCGGTGATCATGCGCGAGGTCGGCGATCGTCTCGCCGTCATCGAGGGCATCGATACCATTCCCGACACCATCCCGGCCGACATGGTCGCCGGCTTCGACGCCGACCTTGTGACGCAGTAGTCGGCTCTCCCTCCACTCACCGCACCCCGTTTCACGCGAAGGGCGCCCAGGCTTTGGCCGGGCGCCCTTCGGCGTTGGCCGGGAGGTCGGTCGGGGAGCGGCTAGCGTGGATGGATGCGGTTGAGCGAATTCCGGCAGCTGGTCGACGACGAGTTCGGCGGTTCCTACGCCCGTGTCCTGGTCTCGGATCTCGTGCTCACTGAACTCGGCGGCCGAACGGCGGAGCGGGCGCTGAGCGATGGGGCCGAGCCCCGTGAGGTGTGGTTCGCCCTTTGCCGTGCAAACGACGTCCCCGAGGCTCGGTGGTACGGCATCGGGCCGAAGAAGCGCTCTCGCTGAATCGGCTGGTTACACACGCCCGAATTCCTGTTCGACACGCCGAGAGTCATTTGATCGAATCTGTGTTCGATCGGGTCTAGGCTCCTCCACAGAAGCAGAATCGGCTCCGTCTCCACGGAGTCGCTCTCGCACGGTCCCGGTGTCGGTGGTCGGGCGTACCGTCGGAGATACCTGAACGGGTCTGCTTCACCGCCTTGTTGCAGCCGGTCGGCACTGTCACTCCGACAGCCGCCGGCATGTCGCGACAGCCTGTAGGCGACACCACCACGAACACGAGAGCGAGACGGCCATGCCCAGTTCCTCCGACCGCGAGAAGTCCCTTGAGACCGCACTCGCCCAAATCGACCGCCAGTTCGGCAAGGGCGCCGTCATGCGTCTTGGCAGCGACGAACGCGCCCCCGTCGAAGTCATCCGGACCGGGTCGATCGCGCTTGACGTCGCACTCGGCATCGGCGGTCTCCCTCGTGGCCGCATCGTCGAGATCTACGGGCCCGAGTCCTCGGGTAAGACAACTCTCACGCTGCACGCCATCGCGAATGCCCAGCGCAACGGGGGCATCGCCGCCTTCATCGACGCAGAGCACGCGCTCGACCCCGAGTACGCCAAGAAGCTCGGTGTCGACATCGACTCCCTTCTCGTCTCGCAGCCCGACACGGGAGAGCAGGCACTCGAGATCGCGGACATGCTTGTGCGTTCCGGCTCGATCGACCTCGTTGTCATCGACTCTGTCGCGGCCCTCGTGCCGCGTGCCGAAATCGAGGGCGAGATGGGCGATTCCCATGTCGGCCTCCAGGCCCGGCTCATGTCGCAGGCGCTGCGCAAGCTCACCGGTGGTCTCAATACCACCAACACGACCATGATCTTCATCAATCAGCTGCGCGAGAAGATCGGTGTCTTCTTCGGAAGCCCCGAGACCACCGCGGGTGGCAAGGCACTCAAGTTCTACGCCTCCGTCCGCCTCGATATCCGCCGCATCGAGACGCTCAAAGATGGCACCGAGGCGGTCGGCAACCGCACCCGAGTGAAGGTCGTCAAGAACAAGATGGCCCCGCCCTTCAAGCAGGCCGAGTTCGACATCCTGTACGGCATCGGCATCTCTCGTGAGGGCAGCCTGATCGACTTCGGTGTCGAGCACGAGATCGTCCGCAAGTCGGGCGCCTGGTACACCTACGACGGTGACCAGCTCGGCCAAGGCAAGGAGAAGGCGCGCCAGTTCCTCATCGATAACTCGGACATCGCCGCCGAGATCGAGAAGCGCATCCTGGTGAAGCTGGGCGTCATCGCCGACCCAAACGCGATCGCCGAGGTCGCACCGGTCGCGATCGAGACCAAGCAGCCCGTCCGCAAGGGCGCCTAGCCCGTGGCGCAGAAGGCTGCGGGTGGAGCCGGGAGTCGTCCCGTGGCCTTCCTGCCCTGGGTCGACAAGGACCAGGCGAGCGCGACGGCGGGCGCTCGTCCCAGTAGGACGGACGACGAGGGCTGGGCGGTTGCTGCTCCTGAGCCCGCAACTACGGGGCATGATGCCCGCGGTGCCGCTGTCGTCGGTCCCGCCGACGCGGAGCGAATCGCCGAGCTGTCGGCGCACATCACCAGGCAGGCGTCGACCGCCGAGCCAGACGGCCAGCACGCCTTTCCGGAAGACGACGCGGTGGAGGCTCCTGAGGAGATTGATCCGGAGCAGGTCGCCGATCGCATCGTCCGCGGGCTCTCGCGCAAGAGCCTGTCGGTCGCCGAGGTCGAGGTGCGCCTCTACACCGAAGGGGTCGCAGAGAGGGACGCCCTCGAGATCATTGAGCGGTTCACCCGCTTCGGCTACCTCGACGATCTCCGGATGGCTGAGCAGTTAGTTGTGTCGCTTCGAGAGCGCAAGAAGCTCGGCCGGTCGTCCATTCAGCAAGAGTTGCGGGCGCGGAAGCTTGACCCGGACGCGATCGCGTCGGCCCTCGACGCACTCGACGGCGACGACGAGTACCGCACTGCGCTCGAGCTGGCACGCAAGCGGCTGCCGAGCCTCCGCTCCCTCTCGGATGAGGTCGCCGAGCGGCGCCTGACCGGTTTCCTCGCCCGCCGCGGCTACTCTGGCGGGCTCGTCCAGCGCGTCGTCCGCGAGACCGTCCGCGGGTCTCGGCCGAGCGTTCGATTTCGTTGAACAGACGGCCAGGAGGCGTTCAACCCGGCGCGTAGAATCGCAGACCATGAGCATGCTCGGTACCGTCCCGTCATCCGTCACCGAGATCCGGCCGAGGACCTACGAGGTTCGCACGTTCGGGTGCCAGATGAACGTTCACGATTCCGAGCGCCTGAGCGGGTCGCTGGAAGCCGCGGGCTACGTGCCCGCGGACGGAGCGGAGGCCGACGTCGTCGTCATCAACACCTGCGCGGTGCGTGAAAACGCTGACAACAAGCTGTATGGCACTCTCGGGCACCTCGCCTCGGTCAAGCGCCGACACGAAGGAATGCAGATCGCGGTCGGCGGCTGCCTCGCGCAAAAAGACAAGAGTGTCGTCCTCGACCGAGCACCGTGGGTCGACGTCGTTTTTGGAACTCACAACATGGGCGCGTTGCCCAGCCTCCTCGAGCGAGCGCGCCATAACGACGAAGCGCAGCTCGAGATCCTGGAGTCGCTCGACGTCTTCCCCTCGACGCTCCCGACCAAACGCGACTCCACCTACAGCGGCTGGGTCTCCATCTCGGTCGGCTGCAATAACACCTGCACGTTCTGTATCGTTCCCTCACTCCGCGGCAAGGAAAAGGACCGCCGACCCGGCGACGTCCTGGCCGAGATTCAGGCTCTCGTTGACGACGGCGCAATAGAGGTCACGCTACTGGGCCAGAACGTCAACTCCTACGGCGTCGAGTTCGGCGACCGTCAAGCGTTCTCGAAGCTGCTGCGCGCCGCGGGAACGATCGACGGTCTCGAGCGCATCCGCTTCACCAGTCCCCACCCGGCCGCTTTCACGGACGACGTGATCGACGCGATGGCCGAGACTCCGACCGTGATGCCGCAGTTGCACATGCCGCTGCAGTCCGGATCCGACCGCATCCTCCGCGCGATGCGCCGCTCCTATCGATCCGACCGCTTCCTCGGCATCCTCGACCGGGTTCGCGCCCGCATTCCGCACGCAGCGATCACCACCGACATCATCGTCGGCTTCCCCGGAGAGACGGAGGAAGACTTCGAGCAGACTCTTCGCGTGGTCGAGGAGGCGCGCTTCGCCTCGGCCTTTACCTTCCAGTACTCGATTCGGCCGGGCACTCCCGCGGCGACCCTGCCCGATCAGATCCCGAAGGCGGTCGTGCAGGAGCGCTACGAGCGCCTCGCCGCGCTACAGGATGCGATCAGCGAACAGGAGAACCGGCTGATCGTCGGCCGCGAGGTCGAGGTGCTGGTCGCCACCGGTGAGGGTCGCCGCGATGCCGAGACCCACCGGCTGAGCGGACGGGCGGAGGACAGCCGACTGGTCCACTTCGATGTGCCGGCCGGCTCCGAACAGCCCCGACCCGGGGATATTGTCTCGGTCCGGATCACGCGAGGCGCGCCGTTCTACCTCCTGGCCGACTCGCCCGACGGCGCTCCGCTGAGGATCCGCCGCACCCGAGCGGGCGACGCCTGGGACCGTGCCCACACCGAGTCCTGCGGCGTGCCGGTGGCCGTCGGCGCGTCCGCTGCGCCCCGCGTCTCGCTCGGCCTCCCCTCGCTGCGCGTGCGCAGCAACACCGACAGCGACACCCTGACGACGCCGATTTACGACGCCGCGGATGGCGAGCGCTAAGCCGCCGGCACACGCTCCCGAGTTGATCGCCGTGGTGGGAGCGACCGGCACCGGCAAGTCGGCGCTGGCGCTCGATCTGGCCGACCTCATCGGCGCAGAGGGCGGAACCGCCGAAATCGTGAACGCGGACGCCATGCAGCTGTACCGCGGTATGGACATCGGGACGGCGAAGCTGCCGGTCGAGGAGCGCCGAGGAATTCCGCACCACCTGCTCGATGTGCTCGACGTGACAGAGGAGGCGTCCGTCGCGCGCTACCAGGTTCAGGCGAGGCAGGCGATCGAGGACGTCCTGGCGCGCGGCGCGACACCGATTCTCGTCGGTGGCTCGGGTCTGTACGTGTCGAGCGTCATCTTCGAGTTCACGTTCGCAGGGACGGACCCGGAGATCCGGCGTCAACTTGAGGAGACGGCGGAGCGCGAGGGCTTGGGAGTCCTCATCGAGCGCCTGCGGGCTATCGACCGTCGTATCGCCGAGCGGATCGGGCCGCACAACGCACGGCGAATCATCCGGGCTCTCGAAATCGCCGAACTCACGGGCGGGAGCACCCACAGCGCGCTGATGTCGGACGAGCCCGTGCCGTGGCGGACGGCTGCGATCATCCTCCTCGAGGCACCGCGCAACGAACTCGTGCTGAGGCTCGACGCCAGGGTGGAGCGGATGTGGGCGGACGGCATGATCCACGAGGTTGAGCGCCTGATTCCGTTGGGTATCGAACGCGGGGTGACGGCGGGCCGGGCCATCGGTTACGCGCAGGCGCTCGCTCAGCGTGCGGGAACCCTCCGGGAGGATGAGGCCGTCGCGGCGACACAGGCGCTCACGCGGCGGTACGCCCGCAGGCAGAACAGCTGGTTCCGCCGGTATGCCGCGGCGCACCGTCTGCCCGCCGACGCGCCTGATCTGGCGGCGCGAGCGCGTGTCGCCGCTCAGGCCGCTGCTGCCCCGCGTCGCTAGGCTGTGCGCCATGACGATCGAGCTGCACTTCACCAAGGGCCAGGGCACGGGCAACGACTTCGTGCTCTACAGCGACCCGGACGGTGAGCTGGATCTCTCGCCCGCGCAGATCGCGACGATCTGCGACCGCCACTTCGGCGTGGGCGCCGACGGCGTGATCCGGGCTGTGCGCTCGCGTTGTCTGCCGGAGGGCGCCGCCGCCCTCGCTCAGGAGAGCGAGGCCGAGTGGTTCATGGACTACCACAATGCCGACGGGACGATCGCCGAGATGTGCGGCAACGGCATCCGCGTCTACGCCGCTTTCCTCCTCGCCGGAGGGCTCGCTTCTCTCGAGCCGGGCGACACTCTGCCGATTGGCACCCGTGCCGGCGTTCGCGACGTGACGCGCAGTGGGGCGGGATTCCAGGTCGATCTCGGCCACTGGACACTCGCGGGTGGAGAGCCGCTCGTCCGAGCCAAGGAACTCAATGTCCCGCGCCCCGGCCTCGGCATCGACCTCGGCAACCCCCACGTCGTCGTGGCGCTGAGCAACGACGAGGAGCTGGCGTCGGCCGATCTCACCTATATCCCGCAGCTCGATCCTGAGCCGGAAGAGGGGGCCAACATCGAGTTCGTCGTGCCCGGTGAGCCGCTAGTGCACGACGGTATTGGGCGCATCCGGATGCGCGTGCACGAACGAGGCAGCGGTGAGACGCTGAGCTGCGGCACGGGCGCGGCGGCGGCGGCGCTGGCTGTGCGTTACTGGGCCGGACCCCGCGCTCCGCAGTCCTGGCGCGTCGAGGTGCCGGGCGGGACCGTGGGTGTCACCATGTTCGCCACCGAGGAGGGCGAGCACGTCGGCCTCTCCGGTCCGGCTGATCTCGTCTTCACCGGTACCATCCGCATCGACTGAGCGGCAGACTCAGCCGACCCGAGTCGTCCGAAGGACCCGGAAGCCCTTGGCCGAGGAAACGCGCTCGACGTCGAGACGGCCGGGGAACGTCGCACTCAGCCACGTCTGCAAAGAGTCGGAGCCGAGGTTGCGCTGCACGACCAGCCAGGCGGCCGCGCGGTCTTCCAGGCGCGGGAGCCAACGCTCCAAGAGCAGGTGCAGCTCCTCCTTGCCGATGCGGATCGGCGGGTTGGACCAGATGGTGCGGAAGCGGAGTGCAGGGGGAACATCCTCGGGCAGGACGGCGTTCACATTAAGTACGCCGAGTTCCTCGCAATTGCGACGAACCAATTCAAGTGCGCGCTGGTTGACGTCGACCGCCCAGACCCGGGCGTCGGGAGAAGCGAGGGCGAGCGCGAGGGTAATCGGACCCCAGCCGCAGCCGAGGTCGAGCAGGTCCCCGTCAGTGGGGGCGCGCGGCACCGCGTCGAGCAGGACGCGCGTACCGAGGTCGACGTGGCCGGGGCTGAACACCCCTCCGGCGGTCGTCACATCGAGGTCGCGTCCGGCGAGGTGGATCGAGATTGTGCGGGGCCGGAGGTCGCCGTCGGGCGTACTCGAGAAGTAGTGCTCCGCGGCCATGAGAAGTGAACATATCAACACCTGAGGAGTTAGTGTTATTCGGATGACGGAAGACCTGAACGAGACCGACACGACCGATGCCGTGGACGTCGTCTCGAGGGTCCTGGCGAACGCGCAGTCGCGCTCGGCAGGGTACTCGCGCTTCGTCGCGGGTGAAGCCCAGGCGCTGCAGAGTGCCGGCCACGAGGGCGAGAATAACGGCAGCGACGGCGAGCAGTTCGACCGCGACGACCGGCAGGCGCTCCGACGCGTCGCTGGCCTGTCGACCGAACTCGAGGACGTCACGGAGGTCGAATACCGCCAGCTGCGGCTCGAGAACGTCGTGCTCATCGGCGTGTACTCGCAGAACTCGCTCGATGACGCCGAGAACTCGCTGCACGAGCTTGCCGCGCTCGCCGAGACCGCCGGGGCGACCGTCCTTGATGGCCTGCTTCAGCGACGTCCACATCCCGATCCCAGCACATACTTGGGGAAGGGCAAGGCGCAGGAACTCGCCGGGCTCGTCGCCGCGGTGGGCGCCGACACGGTGGTCGCCGATACCGAACTCGCACCGAGCCAGCGCCGCGCGTTGGAAGACGTCGTGAAGGTAAAGGTGATCGACCGCACGGCGGTGATTCTCGATATTTTCAGCCAGCACGCGACGAGCCGCGAGGGCAAGGCCCAGGTCGAACTCGCGCAGCTCGAGTACCTGCTGCCGAGGCTCCGCGGCTGGGGTGAGTCGATGTCTCGCCAGGCCGGCGGCCAGGTGGGGGCGGGCGCGGGCATGGGTTCGCGTGGACCGGGTGAGACGAAGATCGAGCTTGATCGTCGGCGCATCCACACGCGCATGGCGCGGCTTCGCAAGCAGATCACGGCCATGAAGCCCGCTCGGGAGGCGAAGCGCGCGAACCGCAAGCGCAACGCGGTCCCGTCCGTCGCCATCGCCGGTTACACCAACGCGGGCAAGTCGAGCCTGCTCAACCGCATGACGCAGGCAGGAGTGCTGGTCGAGAACGCACTATTCGCAACGCTCGACTCGACCGTCCGCAAGGCGCAGACGAGCGATGGCCGCCTTTACACGCTCGCCGACACGGTCGGCTTCGTGCGGGCGCTGCCGCATCAGCTGGTCGAAGCGTTCCGTTCGACGCTCGAAGAGGTGGCCGATTCGGACGTCATCGTGCACGTTGTCGACGCGTCACACCCGGACCCTGCGGGGCAGATCGCGACAGTGCGCGACGTGATCGGCGAGGTCGGGGCACGCGGCATCCCGGAGATCATCGCCTTTAACAAGGCCGACCTGGTCGACGAGGGCACGCGCCTCGTGCTCCGCGGCCTCGCTCCGAACGCCGTCTTCGTGTCGGCGCTGAGCGGCGAGGGAATTGACGAGCTCGAAGCGCGGATCGCCGCGATCCTGCCCGAGCCCGACATCGAGGTCGACCTGCTCTTGCCGTATGACCGGGGCGACGTGATCTCCCATCTGCACCGCAGCGGGCGGATCCTGTCGACGCAGTACGTCGAGGGCGGCACGCACGTGACCGCTCTCGTGCACGCCGACCTCGCGGGCTCGCTCGCCGAATTCGCCGCTGGGAAGCCGGCCGTCGAGGCCTGAACCCCGGCCGTCGAGGCCTGAACCCGCCGCCGTAGCGCCTGGCTCCCCGTCCCGGGAGGCGGGCGCTCGGTGCATCCGGCCCCGACACGCGGCGTCATACCGCTTCACACGACGTCATCTCCGCTCGACTCAATGACCCGGGCTTCCTACTGTGGTCCGCGAGGCGCCGACTGGTGCGGGGGCCGACTGGTGCGGGGACAGACAGCCGAGCCTGGCAGCGGTCCGAACCCAGCCGACTCCTTCCGGGGTTCGGTACGAGGAACGGAGGGCACAGGCGTGTCGGAGCAGCGATCATCGGCGGACCCCGCCTGTTCGTCCGTCCCCTTCTCGTTCGAGATCTACCCACCCCGCACTCCTGCCGGGGCTCTCGCGCTGACCAAGACCGTGGATCGGCTTGCTGCGGTCCGGCCTGACTTCGTCTCGGTGACCTACGGGGCGGGCGGATCGTCACGAAGCGCGTCTCTGGAGATCCTCCGCTACCTCCGCGAGCACACGTCGACCCCCGCGCTCGCGCACCTCACCTGTGTCGGCTCCACCCACGCGGAGGCGAGCAGCCTCGTGCGCGAGTTCCTCGGGGCGGGAGTCACTCGATTCCTTGCCCTGCGTGGGGATCCGCCCGTGGGGACGCCGGAGGGCGACCCGTTCCTCGGCGAGTTAGGCAGCGCCGCCGAGCTGGTGCAGCTGATCCACCGAGTTCAGGCCGAGCGCGAGCCTTACGGAGCGGTCGCGGTGCCCGGGCTGCCGAATGCACAGCGGGTGGAGGTGGGCGCTCGCCCGCACGCGGAGGTCGCCGTCGCCGCGTTTCCGAACGGGCATCCGCGCTCCCGCTCGCGCACGCAGGACATTGACGTGCTGCTGGCGAAGGAGGCGGCGGGAGCGTCGTTCGCTCTCACCCAGCTCTTCTTCCACGCGGATGACTACTTGCGGTTCGTCGATCGCGCGCGGGCTGCCGGACTGCGGATGCCGATCATCCCGGGTGTGATGCCCGTGACGAGTCCCGGGCGCCTGCGCCGAATGCTCGAGCTGAGCGGCGAGGATCTGCCTGCCGAGCTCGCGATTGCGCTGGATGTGGAGCCAGACGACGAGGTGCGCGCACGGATCGGCGTGGAGCACGCCGCGCGCCTCGTCCGCACTCTCGTCGCTGGCGGTGCGCCCGCCGTCCATCTTTACGCCTTCAACCGCCACGAGGCGGCGCTGGCGGTGCTGGCCGAGAGCGGGCTGTTGCCCGACTCCGCACCGTCCCTGCCCAGCGCTGCCAACCTGCCCACCCCGTCCCCCTAGGAGCGAACCGCATGAGCACCACCCCCGCCTTCCCGACCGGCACCATCCTTGGCTACCCGCGGATCGGGCGCCGCCGAGAGCTGAAGAGAGCCATCGAGTCCTTCTGGTCCGGAGTCATTTCTGCCGACGAGCTCGAAGCCTCGGCGGCCACACTGCGCGCCGCGACACGGGAGCGCCTCCACACCCTCGGTCTCGGTCGCGACGACTCGTCGATCCCGGAGGCGCACTCTTTCTACGACCAGGTGCTCGACACCACACTCGCGGTCGGTGCGATCCCCGAGCGATTCGCGGACCTCGTGATAGACGGTGCGGTCGACCTGGCCGGATCCTTCACACTGGCACGGGGCGACGGTGAGCGGGCACCGCTGGAGATGACGAAGTGGTTCGACTCCAACTACCACTACCTCGTGCCTGAGATCGGCCCGCAAACGGTGTTCTCCCTGGCCGACACGCGGCGAGTGCGTGAGGTTCAGGAGGCGCGCGAGGCGGGCTTTACGACGCGCCCCGTCCTCGTGGGGCCGGTCACCTACCTCCTCCTCGCGAAGCCCGACGACACGGCGCCTGCTGGGTTCGCGCCGCTGTCACGCCTTGCCGACCTTATGCCGGTCTACGTCGAGATGCTGGCTCGGCTGCGGGCGGCTGGCGCCGAGTGGGTGCAGCTCGACGAGCCGGCGCTCGTCTCGGAGTCGCTGGGCGTCTCACGGGAGCAGGTCCTCGCGGCCGTCGCAGCGGCGTACGGCCTCCTCGCCGAGGCCCAGGAGCGGCCCGCACTGTTCGTTGCCGCGCCGTATGGCACGCTGGGCGACGCGCTGCCGGTGCTGGTCTCCGCGGGTGTCGAGGCCGTCGGCGTCGACCTCGTGAAGGGCGCGTCCCCCGTGGCGGTGCCGGGACTCGAGCGCACCGTGCTTGTGGCGGGAGTCGTCGATGGTCACAATGTCTGGCGCGGCGACCTCGCGGCCGCGCTGGAGCGGGCCGAAGCGCTGCGTCCCCTCGCGGCCGACGTCGCCGTCGCGAGTTCCACCTCCCTGGTGCACGTGCCGCATGACGTGACCGACGAGCCGGACCTTGACCCACGGCTGGCCTCCTGGCTCGCCTTTGCCGATCAGAAGGTCGAGCAGATTGCCGTGCTTGCCCGCGGGCTTCGGGAGGGCCGCAGTGCGATCGAGCAGGAGCTTGACGCCGCGACCGCGGCACTGGAGGACCGTCGCGCGGCGCCGGGCGTGCGGGACGGTTCCGTGCGCGAGCGCGCCGCGGCACTCCGCCCCGCGGATCGGTCTCGCGCTCCTGTCGTTGAGCGCCTCGCTTCTCAGGAGAAGGCGCTCGGTCTTCCGCTGCTGCCCACAACGACGATCGGCTCGTTCCCGCAGACTCGCGAGATCCGCACGGCCCGCGCCGCGGTCGGCCGCGGCGACCTCACCGCCGAGCAGTACACGGAGCGGATGCGCGAGGAGATCGTGCGCGTCGTGCGCCTCCAGGAAGAGATCGGCCTCGACGTCCTCGTGCACGGCGAGCCCGAGCGCAACGACATGGTGCAGTACTTCGCCGAGCACCTCGACGGCTTCGCGGTGACGCGGAACGGTTGGGTGCAGTCCTACGGCAGCCGCTGTACGCGACCCTCCCTCCTGTGGGGCGACGTGGCGCGGCCGGCGCCGATCACGGTGGAGTGGTCACGCTTCACCCAGTCGCTGACCGACCGGCCAGTGAAGGGAATGCTCACCGGGCCGGTGACGATCCTCGCGTGGTCGTTCGTCCGCGACGACCAGCCACTCGCTGAGACGGCCGATCAGGTTGCGCTCGCCCTGCGCGACGAGATCGCCGACCTCGAGCGGGCCGGCATCCGAATCGTGCAGGTGGACGAGCCGGCGCTGCGCGAACTCCTGCCGCTCGAGGCGGCGGCTCAGCCGGACTACCTGGAGTGGTCGGTCGGCGCGTTCCGGCTGGCGACGGGCGGAGCGGCGACCGCGACGCAGATTCACACGCACCTCTGTTACTCGGAGTTCGGGGTGGTCATTGATGCGATTGACCGGCTCGACGCTGATGTGACCAGCATCGAGGCGGCGCGCTCGCGGATGGAGGTCGTCGGCGACATCGAGCGCTCGGGCTTCGCACGCGGTATCGGGCCGGGCGTCTACGACATCCACTCGCCGCGAGTACCCAGTGGCGACGAGCTCGCGGAACTTGTCCGGATCGCGCTCGGCTCGATCCCGGGGCGGCAGCTCTGGATCAACCCGGACTGTGGTTTGAAGACGCGCGGCTACGACGAGACGGTCGCGTCGCTCCGCGCGATGGTCGCGGCGGCGGCGGCAACTCGCGCCTCGCTCGCGGTGGTCTGACCCGGAGGAACGGAGACGGGGCCCGGCCTGCGTGCAGCCACGGGCCCCCGTGTCCGCGGCGGGACTTAGACCGAGCGCAGCACCGCGACGATTTTGCCGAGCACCTCGGCCTCGTCGCCGAGAATCGGCTCGAAATTGGAGTTGCGGGGGAGGAGCCAGGTGTGTCCGTCGCGCTGGCGGAGCACCTTGACGGTCGCCTCGCCGTCGAGCATCGCCGCGACGATCTCACCGTTCTCTGCGGTGCGCTGCGAGCGGACGACGACCCAATCGCCGTCGCAGATCGCCGCGTCGATCATCGACTCGCCCACCACCCTGAGCATGAAGAGTTCGCCCTTGCCCACGAGCTGGCGAGGGAGTGGAAAGACCTCGTCGATCTGCTGATCCGCCATGATCGGGACGCCCGCCGCGATGCGCCCCACGAGCGGCACCATCGCCGCGTCGGCGACCGTCGCGGTCGACTCGAAGGAGCCGTCGTCCTCCGTGGAGCTCGGCACGTCGATCAGGATTTCGAGCGCACGGGGCCGGTTCGGATCGCGGCGCAGGTACCCGCTGAGCTCGAGCTGGTTGAGCTGGTGAGTGACGCTGGAGAGCGAGGCGAGGCCGACTGCGTCGCCGATCTCGCGCATGCTCGGCGGGTAGCCCCGGCTCGACACTGAGCGCTGGATTGCGTCGAGGATGGCGAGCTGCTTCGCGCTCAAGTTCTTCCGGCGCCGGCCCGCTGCCGCCTTCGTCTTGGCGGCCGATGATCCGGCTGTGTTCGCGTCGCCCACGATGTTCCCTCTCCCGGCGCGCACGCCGCGCGCGCGCCCGCCCGGTCACGACTCAACGTGGAATGTCGGTGGTCGCTGCTCTACTGCAACCAGGCTCTCGAAACTGTATCCGCCGAGAGTCTCGGCGCGGAACATTCGTTCGAGTGTGTCGCGACGGTGTTGCGCTGCGGATGCGCCGTGCCGGGCGCTTGACCGGCGCGGCAGTCGAAGATATGTTCGGTACAAGCGTTCGGGATAGACCTCCTGGCCGAGGCCGCCCGGATTCCCGCTGAAAGGAGCGATCTCATGACCGCACAGCTCACCTCCCTCCGCTCGAGACCGTCCGCCGACGCGTCGCAGGACCCACTTCCGCAGCCGGGCGCGGCTGCCGAAGTGCAGGTTGGCCGTACGCGTTTGCGGCTCACCCGCCGCGGTCGCTTCGTGGTTGCCGTTCTCGGTGCGCTGCCGATCGTGGCCGGTGCATTTGCCTTCGGGCTCAATGGCGGTGGAGCGCTTGCGTCGAGTAGCCCTGCGTCAGTCGAGTTCCACTACGTCACGGTGCACGCGGGAGAGTCGCTCTGGTCGCTCGCCGAGGAGCTTGCGCCGGAGGCCGACCCACGCGACGTAGTCGACGACATCCTCGCCCTCAACCAGTTGCCGAGCGCGGGCCTCGAGCCTGGCCAGCGGCTGGCGGTCCCGGCCGAGTACGCTACTGCGCGCTGAGGCCCGGCCCGCGTCGGACACCCCGCTACCATCTCCTGGTGACGACTCTTGACGACCTTCCCCTTCGTGACGACCTCCGAGGCAAGCACCCGTACGGTGCTCCGCAGGCAGTCGTCCCCGTGGCCCTCAACGTCAACGAGAACACTCACCCGGTCCCCGACGAGGTGATCGCCGACATCATCGGGCGCGTCTCCGTGGCTCTGCAGACGGTCAACCGTTACCCCGACCGCGAGTTCCGTGAACTCCGCGACGCCCTCGCGGGTTACCTCGGCCACGGGCTCACCTCCGACGGCGTCTGGGCCGCGAATGGATCGAACGAGGTTTTGCAGCACGTTCTTCAAGCGTTCGGTGGCCCCGGTCGCTCGCTCCTTGGCTTCGCACCGACCTACTCGATGTACTCGATCCTCGCCTCCGGCAGCGGAACGGCATGGATACCGGTCGACCGCCAAGCCGCGTTCGAGGTCGGGGCCGAGTACGCCGCGGAGCACGTCCACCGCGCACGGCCCGACATCGTCTTCCTGTGCGCTCCGAACAACCCCACCGGGACTCCGCTCGACCTTGCAGTGATCGAATCGGTCTATGACGCGACCGAGGGGATCGTTGTCGTCGACGAGGCCTACGCGGAGTTCGCCGGCCGAGACGCACCGACGGCGCTGAGCCTTCTACCCGGACGGCCCCGCCTCCTGGTCTCGCGCACGATGAGCAAGGCCTTCGCGTTCGCTGGCGTCCGCCTCGGCTATCTCGCCGCCGACCCTGCCGTGGTCGACGCCCTGCGCCTCGTCCGCCTCCCGTACCACCTCTCAGCGCTCACCCAGGCCGCGGCGACCGCCGCGCTCGCACATGCCGACGAAATGCTCGCGATGGTCGGTGAGATCATCGTGCAGCGCGACCGAATGATCGATGGCCTCCGCGCTCTCGGGTACCACCCTTACGCGACGGGTAGCAACTTCGTGCTCTTCGGCGGCGTCGATGACCCGGTGGCGGTGTTCGAGGGCCTGCTCGCGCGCGGTGTGCTCATCCGCGACGTCGGGATCCCCGGACACCTCCGCGTCAGCGCCGGCACCGAGGAGGAGACCACGGCGTTTCTTGCCGCGCTTGCCTCCCTGCCTGCCCCCTCCGCCGACCCAGCGGTCGCCCTCTCGCGGGAGTGATCGCCCGCCGAGAAGCGGCTATGCCTCGCGAATAGACTGGCGAGCATGACCTCTCCGAGCGCCGCATCCGGGCGCACCGCCTCCCTCAGCCGCGCCACCAGCGAGTCGAGCATCGAGCTTTCCCTCGACCTCGACGGCACCGGCGTTGCCGATCTCGACACCGGCGTGCCGTTCTTCGACCATCTGCTGACGGCGTTCGCGAAGCACTCCCTCACTGATCTTCACGTCCGCGCGCGCGGTGACATCGAGATCGACATTCACCACACCGCGGAGGACATCGGCATCGTGCTTGGTTCCGCGATCCGCGAGGCGCTCGGTGACAAGGCTGGCATCTCGCGTTTCGGTGACGCGCTCGTCCCGCTCGACGAGGCACTCGTACAGGCCGTGGTCGACATCTCCGGCCGCCCCTACCTCGTGCACGCGGGGGAGCCAGAAGGATTCGCGCTGCACCTGATCGGCGGCCACTTCACTGGATCGATGGTCCGCCACGTTTTCGAGGCGATCGCCGTCAACGCGGGCCTGACCGTGCACGTGACCGTCCTGGGCGGGCGGGACCCGCATCACATCGCCGAGGCCGAGTTCAAGGCGTTCGCCCGCGCGTTCCGACAGGCGAAGGCGTTCGATCCGCTGGTCTCGGGAATCCCGTCGACCAAGGGCGCGCTGTGAGTTCGGTCCGCCCCTCCGTGGTCGTCTACGACTACGGCTCGGGCAACGTCCACTCCGCCGTCAAGGCGCTCGAGCTGGCCGGGGCCGACGTCGAGCTGACCGATGACCGTGGTCGTGCTCTCGAGGCCGATGGCCTCCTGGTCCCCGGTGTCGGGGCGTTCGATGCCGTGATGGCGGCCCTGACTCGGGCGCGCGGTGGCGAGATCATCGAGAAGCGACTTGCCGGAGGCCGCCCCGTGCTCGGGATTTGCGTCGGCATGCAGGTCTTGTTCGAGCGTGGCGTCGAGCGCGGGGTCGAGAGCGAGGGCCTGGGGGAGTGGCCTGGCACGGTCGACCTGCTCCCCGCTGCTGTCGTCCCGCACATGGGCTGGAACACGATCTCGGCACCGGAGGACTCTGTCCTCTTCCACGGGGTCGCAGACGAGCGCTTCTACTTCGTCCACTCCTACGGAGCGAGGGAGTGGTCGCTCGACGTGATGCCGCCTTTTCCTCGGCCGGCGGTGACGTGGGCTGACCACGGCGGTCCGTTCATTGCGGCGGTCGAGAATGGGCCACTCTCCGCGACGCAGTTCCACCCCGAGAAGTCGGGAGCGGCGGGCCTGCGGCTGCTCTCGAATTGGCTGGGCACCCTCCGCACGAACTAGGATCGGCCGGTGGTCGGCGCCTGCTGCGGTCGGCACCGGTTTCGAGACTGAGGATGACGATGAGCGAGTTCACGAAGGCCCCGGGTCTGGTTCTTTTGCCCGCGATCGACGTGGCGGGCGGCAAAGCCGTACGCCTCACGCAGGGCGAGGCGGGGACCGAGACGAACTACGGCGATCCGATCGATGCCGCCGGGGACTGGGCCGAGCAGGGTGCGAAGTGGATCCACCTCGTCGACCTCGATGCCGCGTTCGGCCGGGGTGACAACCACGGCATCATGAAGAAGGTCATCCGCCAGGTGAAGGGCGTCAACGTCGAACTTTCTGGCGGTATCCGCGATGACCGCAGTCTCGAGTCGGCGCTGAGTGCAGGCGCCAAGCGGATCAACCTCGGCACGGCCGCGCTCGAGAACCCCGAGTGGGCCGCAAGCGTGATCGCCCAGTATGGTGACCAGATCGCGGTCGGCCTCGACGTCCGTGGGACGACGCTCGCGGCGCGGGGGTGGACCAGGGAGGGTGGCGATCTCTGGCAGGTCCTCGACCGCCTCGAGGAGGCCGGCTGCACCCGCTACGTGGTCACCGACGTGACCAAGGACGGCACCCTCGAGGGTCCGAACCTCGAACTCTTGGAGCAGGTCATGGCGCGCACCCGCCGTCCGGTGATCGCCTCCGGGGGCGTCTCGAACCTCGACGACATCGCCGCTCTGCGCACCCTCGTCCCCCAGGGCCTCGAGGGCGCCATCGTGGGCAAGGCGCTGTACGCCGGCGCTTTCACGCTCGCGGAGGCGCTGGATGTCGCGCTCGAATGAGCACCGTCCGCTCCCGGCTCACCTGACCGACTCTGCGGGGACCCCGTGGGCGGGTCGGCACTTCGAGCCGAGCACGGCCTCCGAGGACGACGGCCGTGCCCCGGCGGGGTTGGTCGCGGCCCTCGACGCGTTCGGCGACGGTGCGCGCGGGGCGGAGGCAGTCATCGACGCTCTGCGCTCCTCGCGTCTGCTGATCCCTCTTGTCGCTCGACTGGGCGAGGAGGGCGAGGGGGTCGAGCGCCTGCGCGTCGACAAGACGCAGGAACTCGCGATGGTGACGGTGGCGGGACCGGATGGCCGCACTGTGCTTCCCGCCTTCAGTAGCATCGACGCGATGCGTGCCTGGGACGCCTCTGCTCGGCCGGTGCCGGTGGATGGACGCCGTGCTGCGTTGGCCGCCGTGGCCGAGGGCACCGAGGTGATGGTGCTGGATCCTGGCTCCGCCGGGGAATTCGCCGTCCGACGGCCGGCGCTCTGGGCGATCGCCGAGGGGGGCTCCTGGCGCCCGGCCGCACACGATCCCGAGGTTCTGAGAGTTTTGCGCGCCTGCACGGCGGGGGAGCCCGCGGTCGTCTCGCTCGATGTCCGTGCGGGAGACGCCGCCCAGCGGCTCGTCGGCCCCGAACTCGTCGTCGTGCTCGGACTGCGTCCCGGACTGGATCAGGAGGCGCTCGCCGCCCTCGTCGCCCGGCTTGGTGCGCGCTGGGCAGCCGACGAGATCGTCGCCGCCCGCGTCGATTCGATGACGCTTCAACTCGCCGTCGCCCGCTGACTTCGGGTCAGGTGACCGGGCCGGTCCACTTCTCGCCGGGCCCTTTCCCGATCGGGTCGGCAATCGGGGAGGCCTCGCGGAACGCGAGCTGGAGGGTGCGCAGTCCGTCGCGCAGGCTGCGCGCGTGCATGTCGCTGATATCGGGGGCCCCGGCGGTGACCAGCCCGGCGAGGGCAGTGATGAGCTTGCGCGCCTCGTCGAGGTCAATCTGTGCGCCGGGTTCGTCGGCGAGCCCGCACTTGACGGCGGCTGCGCTCATCAGGTGCACGGCCGCAGTGGTGATGATCTCGACCGCGGGCACCTCCGCGATGTCGCGAGTGGCCACCAGGTCTATGCCATTCTCGCCGTCACCGAAGCGTCGGGTGTAATCGTCGTCGTACTGAGCCATGGGTCCTTCGTTCGGTGAGTTGGAGTGCTTCGATCGGCGCTGTCGCCCGAGGCGCAGGTCTGCTATGGTGGACCGGGCTCCGAGGCATGTCCTCGGTTCGAAAGTGGAGATTCTCCCACCCGCGCTTGACCGCTTCACAAGGTTACCGGGTTAGAAGCACCCCGCCTCCAGCAACGGAGGCAGGCTGCGGTTCCTGAGGTTCGCCTCGGGAGTCGCATCGAGGGTGCAAGCGCTGTGCTGATGCATGGCGCGAACGGGACGATCACCTCTCTCGGGTGCGCTGGAAAAGACTCCGGACGCAGAGCTGCACTCACCGAGATCAGAGGAGAAACGCAATCAGCGATCCCCGTACCAACGACCGTATCCGCGTCCCCGAGGTCCGCCTCGTGGGTCCCGCAGGAGAACAGGTCGGCGTCGTCAAAATCGAAGCCGCCCTGCGGCTCGCGCAGGACGCAGACCTGGATCTGGTCGAGGTCGCCCCGAACTCGAAGCCGCCGGTCGCCAAGATCATGGACTACGGCAAGTTCAAGTACGAGCAGGCGCAAAAGCTCAAGGAAGCCCGTCGTAACCAGGCGAACACGATCCTCAAAGAGGTCCGTTTTCGACTCAAGATCGACAAGCACGACTACGAGACCAAGCGCAAGCGTGCCGAGGGCTTCCTCAAGGCCGGCGACAAGGTGAAGGCGATGATCCTCTTTCGCGGTCGCGAGCAGTCCCGACCCGAGATGGGCGTCCGACTCCTTCAGCGCTTTGCAGAAGACGTCGCCGAGTTTGGCCAGGTCGAGTCCACCCCGACCATCGACGGTCGCAACATGGTGATGGTTATCGGCCCGCTCAAGAACAAGTCGGAGGCGAAGGCCGAGGCCAACGCGGTCCGCGCCGCTCGTCGCGAGGCCAATACCCCCGAGGACACGGCCGACGCCGAGTCCGTCTAAATACTTCGCCGCCCCGGCCTCGGGGCCGGTGGATGCCCCGTTCGCGGGGCACCGGTTTCGCCCCGCCGTGCGCGGTGTGACGTTCACAAGGAGAGAACATGCCCAAGATGAAGACCCACTCGGGTGCCAAGAAGCGTTTCAAGGTGACCGGCTCCGGCAAGCTCATGAAGCAGCAGGCCGGAATGCGTCACAACCTGGAGTCGAAGTCCAGCGTCCGCACCCGCCGCCTCAACCAGGACCAGGTCCTCGCTCCGCAGGACGCGAAGGTCGCCAAGAAGCTTCTCGGTCTGTAGCTCACTGCCGGCGCAGTCCGTTGCGCCGCGTAGTCCGCTACTTCACCGACCAGGATCGATAGGAAGAAACAGTAATGGCAAGAGTGAAGAGGGCCGTCAACGCCCACAAGAAGCGTCGGGTCATCCTCGAGCGCGCCTCGGGCTACCGCGGGCAGCGTTCGCGCCTGTACCGCAAGGCGAAGGAGCAGGTCACCCACTCCCTCGTTTACTCGTACCGTGACCGCCGCGCCAGGAAGGGCGAGTTCCGTCGCCTCTGGATTCAGCGGATCAACGCCGCGTCTCGCGCGAACGGGCTAACCTACAACCGCTTCATCCAGGGTCTCGCCCTGGCCGGCGTCCAGGTCGACCGCCGCATCCTCGCGGATCTCGCGATCACCGAGCCCGCGACATTCGCCTCGCTCGTTGCGACCGCGAAGAGCGCGCTGCCCGCCAACACGTCTGCCCCGAAGGCGGCGTAGTCCACACCGCTTCCCGGAGGGGGTCGCGACCGAGAGGTCGCGGCCCCCTCCGCTCGTTTCCGCGGAATCACGGTGACGCGACGTTTCTGCGGGAGTCACGGGGACCGCGCCGATAGGCTCGACGCATGCTCGACAACCCCCGTTCTCCTCGCGTCCGCTCTGTGGCGAAGCTCACCCGGCGGCCTGCGCGGCAGGAGACAGGACTCTTCCTCCTTGAGGGCCCTCAGGCCGTGGCGGAGGCGCTGCAATACCGGCCGGAGCTGTTGGTGGAATCGTTCGCGACTCCGACCGCGCTGGAGCGCTACCCCGAGATTATGATGGCGGCCGAGGAGGCGGAGGTCGAGATCGAGTACGTCACGGAGGATGTGCTCGACACGATGGCCGATACGGTCACGCCTCAGGGCTTCGTCTCGGTCTGCCGCCAGTTTCCCACCTCGCTGAAGGATGTCGTCGCCTCAGAGCCGCGGCTGGTCGTGGTGCTCGAGGAGGTCCGCGACCCCGGTAACCTCGGCACGATCATCCGCGCGGCCGATGCTGCTGGTGCCGACGCGGTCGTTCTCTCGGGCCGCTCCGTTGATCTGTACAACCCAAAAGTGGTCCGCTCGACGACGGGCTCGCTCTTCCACCTTCCTGTCGCGGTGGGTGCCGACCTCTCCGACGTTCTGCAGCGCCTGCGTTCCGTGGGCCTGCGCTCGGTCGCCGCCGATGTGAAGGGCGAGGATCTGCTGGCGGTGCGCGCCCGGGGCGACCTCGCTCGGCCCACCGTGTGGGTCTTTGGCAACGAGGCGCGGGGGCTCGAGGACGAGTCGATCGACCTCGTTGACGGCGTCGTTGCGGTGCCCATCTACGGAGCCGCTGAGTCGCTGAATCTGGCTACCGCCGCCTCGGTCTGCCTCTACGAGAGCGCCTTCGCCCTTCGTTCTTGAGAAGAATGAGGGCGACGGCGACCGGAAGCTGGGGAAAGGCCCAGTTGTTACCCTTCGATTAAGAATCCACTCATGATTTGACCCGACCATCCTCGTGTGATTGCCTGACCGCATGGTCACCGCACCCCAGGATGAGCGCGCCGCCGCTGCCACCGGAGAACCCCTCGTCGTGCTCGACGGAGTGCAGAAGCACTATGGCGATTTCCAGGCGTTGAAGAACATTGACTTGACGGTTCACCGAGGCGAGGTGGTCGTCGTGCTCGGGCCCTCCGGGTCAGGCAAGTCGACACTGTGCCGAACCGTGAATCGCCTCGAGACGATCTCCGGCGGCACGATCTCGATCGACGGGCAGCGGCTCCCCGAGGAGGGCAAGGGTCTCGCGGCCCTCCGCGCCGACGTCGGCATGGTGTTCCAGTCGTTCAACCTGTTCGCGCACAAGACGATCCTCGAGAACGTGACGCTGGGACCGATCAAGGTGCGAGGCATTGCCCGCAAGGAGGCGCAGGCCCAGGCGCAGGCGCTGCTCGACCGCGTCGGAGTCGGCCACCAGGCCTCGAAGACCCCGGCCCAGCTCTCGGGCGGACAGCAGCAGCGCGTCGCTATCGCGCGCGCCCTGGCAATGAAGCCCAAGGTGATGCTGTTCGACGAGCCGACGTCGGCGCTCGATCCCGAGATGATCAACGAGGTTCTCGACGTGATGGTCGGGCTCGCGAAGGAGGGGATGACGATGATCGTCGTTACCCACGAGATGGGCTTCGCTCGCAAAGCCGCGGACCGCGTTGTCTTCATGGCCGACGGCGAGATCCTCGAGGACACGGACCCGGAGTCCTTTTTCACCGCACCGCGCACGGATCGAGCGAAGGACTTCCTCTCAAAGCTCATTACCCACTAACGCCGCCCGGCGACCAGCAGTACCGACAGGTCGGAGCCGGAATCCCGGCGGCCGACCGAACATCGCCCGCTCCGGCGGGCCACACCCAGGAAGGACGATCATGCGCACCAAGCTCATGTTCATGACCGCGGGATTCGCGGCGGCGACCCTTGCTCTCACCGGCTGCGCCGGCGACTCCGGTTCGGCCGGCGGCGGCTCCGGGGGGAGCGCCGCTGCCTACGAGGTTGCCTCCGACGTCACGGTCGAGGGCAGCCCAACGTTCGAGGCGATGAAGGCCAAGGACGCCATCACCATCGGTGTCAAGGAGGACCAGCCCGGGCTCGGCTACCTTGACGCGGCGACAGGTGAGCGCACCGGTTTCGACATCGAGATCGCGAAGTGGGTCGCAGCGTCGCTCGGATTCTCCGCCGACAAGATCACCTACACCTCGATCCCGTCGGCGAACCGCGAGGCGTCGATTGTGAACGGCGACATCGACTACTACGTCGGCACCTACTCGATTACCGACAAGCGCAAGGAGCAGGTCGGCTTCGCTGGACCCTACTTCGAGACCGGTCAGCAGTTGCTCGTCGCGGCGGACAACAGCACCATTACCGGCCCGGACAGCCTCTCGGCCGACACGAGCGTGTGCTCGGCGACCGGCTCCACGCCGATCCAGAACATTCGCACCAACTACCCCGAGGTGAAGACAGTGGAGTTCGACACGTACTCGCAGTGCGTCGACGCTCTGGCCGATGGGCAGGTCGACGCGGTGACCACCGACGGCGCGATCCTGATCGGCTATGCCGCCCAGAATCCCGACAAGCTCAAGGTCGTCGGCGAGCCCTTCAGCACCGAGCTCTACGGAATCGGCCTGGCGAAGGATGACGACGCGCTGCGCCATTTCATCAACGGGATGTTGACCGACGGTGGCGACACCTGGAGTGCCATCTATGACAAGACGCTCGGGCAGTCAGGTACGACCGTCACCCAGCCGGCGGTCAACGACTACTAGGAGGCGCCCCGGGCGGCGTTCGCGCCGTCCGGGGATCCCCGCACTCCCCGATCTTCCCCCCCCACCCCCAGAGAAGGGCCCGCCGCATGGATGTGCTGCTGGACAACCTCGACGTGTTCGTCCCGGCGTTCGGGAACACGCTGCTGCTGTTTGCCGTCTCCCTCGTCCTCGCCCTGATCCTCGGGACCATCGTCGGCGCACTGCGTGTCTCGCCTGTCCCGATCGCACGAGCGCTCGGAACGGTCTATGTGAATACCGTCCGCAATACGCCGCTCACGCTCTTGATGTTCTTTTTCGCCTTTGGCTACCCGAAGCTCGACCTGCCTGATGTCGGCTATACCACCCTCGCAATCTGCGCCCTCAGCCTGTACACCGCGACCTACGTCGCGGAGGTCCTTCGCTCAGGCATCAACACTGTGCCAATCGGCCAGGCCGAGGCGGCCCGTGCGATCGGCCTCGACTTCGGCCTCACCATGACCCAGGTCGTCCTTCCGCAGGCTTTCCGCTCGGTGATTCCGCCGCTGATGAGCGTCCTGATTGCTCTGCTCAAGAACACGACCGTCGCTGCGGGCTTCTCCGTCGCCGAGGCGGGGACCATCGTCCGCGTCCTGAACGAACGCGGCGAGAACAGCCTCATCGTGGTCCTCTGGGTCGCCGTTGTCTTCGTGATCCTGGTCACTGTGCTCTCACTCGTCCAACGTCAGCTTGAGAAGAAGTGGAGGGTCGCGCGATGAGTTCCGTCCTCTTCGATAACCCGGGGCCGCGCGCAGTCGTCCGCAATCGCATTATCGGTGGCGTCGTCGTTCTCCTGGTCGTCGCGCTGATCGCGTTCGTCGTGTGGCGCTTCGCTGAATCCGGACAGTTCAGTGCCGCGAAATGGCGCGCGTTCGGCTACCCGCTGGTTTGGCGGAGCATCGGGGCCGCACTCGGACAGACTCTCGCCGCCTTCGCCACGGCCGGAGTCGCCAGCATCGTCCTCGGTCTCGTCCTCGCGATCGGCCGCCTCTCGGACCACCGCTGGGTGAACGTCCCGGTGACACTCTTCATCGAACTCTTTCGTGCGATCCCCGTCCTGATCCTGATGATGCTGATGTATTACGGCCTGCCGTTCGCAGGACTCAAACTCAGCCCCTACCTCGCCGTTGTCATCGCCCTCACGCTCTACAACGGCTCGGTCTTCTCCGAGATCTTCCGCGCCGGCATCGAAGCCCTCCCACGAGGGCAGAAGGAGGCGGGCTACGCGATCGGCCTGCGCAAGGCCGGGGTCATGCGGCTCATTCTCTTTCCGCAGGCCATCCGCTCGATGCTGCCGGTGATCATCGCGCAACTGGTCGTCGCTCTCAAGGACACCGCGCTCGGCTCGATCATCACCTACAACGAGCTGCTCTACTACGCGAAGTACCTCGGCAACCAATCGAGCCTGGACAGTCCGATCATCCCGGCGGCCATTGTGATCGGTGCTATCTACATCAGTATTTGCCTGCTCCTCTCGGGACTGGCGAAATGGATCGAGATCCGGACGCAGCGCGGCGGCCGCGGCGGGCGGGCGCTCGGCGGACATCCCGCAGCTCGCTCGACGACCGACACGCAATTGATCGCTGTGCAGGACTGAATTGCTCGGATCGCCCGAGGTCGATCCTCGCCGCGGTTGGCTTGTTGATGGGGTGCGTTTCGTGGAGCGTGGTGCGTTCGGCTAGGGCGAATCGCTGGCACGCGATTCACCCGTGTGCCGTGCCTGATTGCTCGGATCGCCCGAGGGCGGTCCTCGCCGCGGTTGGTTTCCAGGGGTGGTCGGCCTGGGTGGAGCGTCGTGCGTTCGGCTAGGGCGAATCGCTCGCACCCGATTCACCCGTTCGCCGTGCGGGTGGGAGGTCGTGCCGGGTCTCTTTGTGGTGAGTGACGTGCTGCCTGACGGGGTGGAGGACGAGCGCTGAGGAGAGGCGCGTGCGGCGCGAGGGCGGGCGGAGGGGGCGGAGGGCCTCGCCTACACTGGGGGATCGTGTCCGACAGCAACCCGATCACCGATGAGGCCGTCTCCGCAGCGGTCGCCGACGCCCTGGCCGCCATTGGCTCGGCAGTCGGCTCCGCCGCTCTCAAGGCCGCCCGAGCTGCCCACCTCGGCGAGGGCTCCACTCTGGCAAGGCTGAACGCGCAGATGCGATCCGTCCCGCCCGAGCGTACGGCCGCCTCCGGCAAGCTCGTCGGCGGCGCCCGCAAGCAGGTGGGCGATGCGTACGCCGCCCGCGAGGCCGAACTGGTCGGGGCCGAGGAGGCTGCCGCGCTGGAGGCCGAGCGCGTGGATGTTACGGCCGGCGCGAGCTTCATTCGGCGCGGTTCCCGCCATCCGCTCTCGCTGCTCCAGGAGTCCATCGCCGACGTGTTCGTCGGGATGGGCTGGGAGATCGCGGAGGGGCCGGAGCTCGAGAACGAGTGGTTCAACTTCGACGCCCTCAACTTTGACGAGGACCATCCGGCCCGCGCCATGCAGGACACCTTCTTCGTCGATCCGGTCGACTCCCACCTGGTGCTGCGCACACACACCTCGCCTGTGCAGATTCGCTCGATGCTCGAACGTTCGCTGCCGCTCTATGTCATCGCTCCGGGCCGGGTCTATCGCACCGACGAACTCGACGCCACGCACACGCCTGTCTTCACACAGTTCGAGGGTCTGGCTGTGGATCGCGGGCTGACGATGGCGCACCTACGTGGAACTCTCGAGCACGTCGCGCGCATTCTCTTCGGCGAGGACGCGCGGATCCGCCTGCGGCCCAACTACTTCCCCTTCACCGAGCCGAGCGCCGAACTCGATATCTGGCACCCCACCTTCGTCGGTGGGGCGCGCTGGATCGAATGGGGCGGCTGCGGCATGGTCAATCCGAATGTGCTGCGCTCAGCGGGCATCGACCCGGACGAGTACTCCGGATTCGCCTTCGGAATGGGAATCGAGCGGACCCTGATGTTCCGCAACGACGTGAAGGACATGCGCGACATGGTCGAGGGCGACGTCCGCTTCAGCGAGCAGTACGGGATGGTGATCTGATGCGCATCCCGCTGAGCTGGCTGGGGGAGTACGTCGAGCTCGGGCAGGACGTCACGACGGAGTCGGTGCACGCGGCCCTCGTCTCGGTCGGGCTCGAGGAAGAGGACGTACACCGCTTCGAGGTGACCGGGCCCGTCGTGGTCGGCGAGGTCCTTGACCTTCTGCCTGAGCCGCAGAAGAACGGCAAGACAATCAACTGGTGCCACGTGCGGGTCGCTCCGGAGGGCGAGCGCGCGGCCGACGGCGGCGAGGACGTCCGCGGGATCGTCTGCGGTGCGCACAACTTTGGCGTCGGCGACAAGGTCGTGGTCTCCCTCCCGGGCGCTGTGCTCCCTGGGCCGTTCCCGATCTCGGCGCGGAAGACCTACGGCCACGTCTCCGACGGAATGATCGCGTCGAGCCGCGAACTCGGCCTCGGCGAGGATCACGACGGAATCCTCCGACTGGCGACTCTCGGCGTCAACCCGGAGCCAGGGACCGATGCGATTGCCCTCCTCGGACTCGACGACGCGGCGGTGGAGGTCAACGTGACCCCCGACCGCGGCTACGCCTTCTCGATCCGCGGTATCGCCCGCGAATACGCTCATGCCACCGGTGCGGTTTTCCGCGACCCGGCGCAGGCTCTGCCCGCGCACGAGCGAGCGGAGTCGGCTCCCGTCTTCCCGGTGCAGGTCGCCGACGACGCCCCGATTCGCGGTCGGAGAGGCGCGGCGGTCTTCGTGACGCGCGTTGTCCGTGGAATTGACACGTCGCGTCCGACTCCGCCGTGGATGGTCGCGCGGCTCCGACTCGCGGGCGTGCGCTCGATTTCGCTCGTGGTCGACATCACCAACTACGTCATGTTCGAGCTGGGGCAGCCGCTGCACGGATACGACCTGGCGACGCTGCAGGGCGGCCTCGTCGTGCGCCGCGCGGCCACCGGCGAGACGCTCGAGACTCTCGACGGGCAGACCCGTCGCTTGCACGCGGAGGACCTCGTCATTGCGGACGACGGCGGAGCGATCGGCCTGGCCGGGGTGATGGGTGGGGCACGCACCGAGATCTCGGACGGCACCACCGACGTGCTGCTCGAGGCCGCGAACTTCGACCCAGTCTCGGTCGCGCGCACGGCCCGACGGCACAAGCTGCCCAGCGAGGCCTCTCGGCGCTTCGAGCGCGGCGTCGATCCTCTGGTGGCGCCCGTCGCCGCTGCTCGGGCCGTGCAACTGCTCGTCGAGCTGGCCGGCGGCACGGCGGATGAGCTCGGGTCGGTGCTCGCGGATCCTCTCGTCGTCGAGCCGATCCAGCTGCCCGACGGCTACATCGAGGGGCTGATCGGAGTCGCGTACACGCCGGAGGAGATCCGCGGGGCTCTTCTCGAAATTGGTGCATCCGTCGAGGCCGGTGGCCGGGGCCTACTGGTCACGCCGCCGAGCTGGCGTCCTGATCTCACCGATCGAGCGACGCTCGCGGAGGAGGTTGCCCGCATCACTGGGTACGACCGCATCCCCGCGATTCTCCCCGTCGCCCCTCCCGGACGCGGACTGACTGCCGGCCAGCGCCTGCGCCGCACGCTCGCCCAGGTGCTCGCTGCGTCCGGGCTGACGGAGGTGCTGTCGTATCCGTTCCACTCCCGCTCGATGAATGACCGGCTCGGTTCGGTCACGGGCGAGCCGCAGGAGCAGATCACGCTCGCTAATCCGCTCGATGCGACCGCTGCGCAGCTGCGGATCTCGCTCCTGCCCGGGCTCGTACAGGTCGCCGCCCGTAACCGCTCGCGCGGGCTCGTTGACCTCGCGGTGTACGAACTCGGCTCTGTCTTCCTCCCCGCGCAGGGCCGTCCGTTCGGCTCCGGCAGCCTTCCGGTCGGTGGCGCGCGTCCCTCTGCCGAGGTCGAGGCCGTGCTCAATGCAGGGATTCCGCCTCAGCCGATGCACCTGGGCGCGCTGCTCACCGGTGCGGCTCTCGTGCGGCAGCCGGGAGTCGCGGGCCGCGAGGTCGATTGGCGCGATGCGCTGGATGTCGTCCGCGAGGTCGCTGCCGCCACCGGCGCCGAGCTGGTCCTTCGCCAGGGCGCACATGCCGCGCTGCATCCGGGGCGCACTGCTGAGATTGTCCTCGACGGCGTCGTCATCGGTCACGCCGGTGAGCTGCTTCCTGCTCTCGCCGAGGAGTTCGACCTGCCGCGCCGCGTCGCCGTCGTCGAACTCGATCTCGATCCTCTGCTCTCCCAGGCCGGGAGGGTCGTCGTCGCCCGCCCCGTCGGGGCGCTGCCCGCCGCGACGCAAGATCTCTCGCTCGTCGTCCCTGTCGCGACGGCTGCCGGCGACGTGCTGGCGGCCGTTGCCGACGGCGCGGGGGAGCTGCTGGAGGCCATCCGCCTCGTCGATGACTACCGCGGTACCGGCCTCGAGGCAGGCACCAAGTCGCTCACGTTCGCTCTGCGCTTCCGGGCTCCGGATCGGACGCTGACGGCGGCGGAGGCGACGGCCGCGAAGGAGGCCGGCGTGCGCGTCGCGGCGGAGCGCTGGGGTGCTCATCTGCGGGAGTGACGGGGGCGGCCCGGCATCGACGGGCGGGGCTCGAGACCCACACCGGCTAGGCTTTCGGGCATGACTTTCTCCGTGGCGGTGGCCGGTGCGAGCGGCTATGCAGGCGGCGAAGTCTTGCGCCTCCTCGCGAGCCACCCCGAGTTCGAGGTGCGGACCGTGACGGCGTATGCCAACGCGGGTCAGCCTCTGGTGGCCGTGCACCCGCATCTGCGGTCGCTGCGCGATCTCGTCCTTGTGGAGACGACGACCGACAACCTCGCCGGCCACGACGTGGTGTTCCTCGCTCTCCCGCACGGGAAATCGGGCGAGATTACGGCGACCCTTCCCGAGGACGTGCTCGTTGTCGACTGTGGGGCTGACCACCGGCTGACCGACCCGCAGGACTGGGCCGATTACTACGGCGGCGACTTCGCGGGTGCCTGGCCGTACGGCCTGCCCGAGCTGCTGATCGGCGGCGGCGGCCGTAAGCAGCGCGAACAGCTCGTGGGAGTGCGGCGGATCGCCGTGCCCGGCTGCAACGTCACCGCGATCACCCTCGGTCTCGCCCCCGGCCTGCACGCCGGCGTGATCGAGCCCGTCGACCTCGTGTCGGTGCTGGCAGTCGGCCCGTCCGGCGCAGGCAAGAGCCTGCGCACCGATCTGCTGGCGAGCGAGATGCTCGGCTCGGCGCACGCCTACGGTGTGGGTGGCATGCACCGCCACAACCCCGAAATCCGGCAAAATCTCGTACTGGCCGGTGCCGGTCCCGTGTCGATCTCGTTCACACCTGTGCTGGTGCCGATGTCACGCGGCATCCTCGCGACCTCGACCGCTCGGCTCGCTCCGGGTGTTTCGCCCCAGGACGTCCGCGCAGCCTGGGAGACCGCCTACGGAGACGAGTTCTTCGTCCAGCTACTCCCCGGCGGCTCCTTCCCGCGAACCGCGGATGTCGTCGGCGCCAACACAGCTCTCGTCGGGCTGGCCGTTGACGAGCACGCTCACCGCGTGGTCGTCGTCACCGCGATCGACAACCTGGTCAAGGGCACTGCGGGCGCGGCTATCCAGTCCACCAACATCGCCCTGGGGCTCCCCGAGTCCCTAGGTCTGAGCGTGGACGGAGTCGCGCCGTGAGCGTCACTGCAGCCGCAGGATTCCGGGCGGCGGGCGTTGTCGCGGGCCTCAAGTCGTCGGGAGGGCGCGACGTCGCCCTCGTGCAGAACCTCGGTCCGCTACACAACGCGGCCGCGGTCTTCACGAGCAACCGGTGCAAGGCCAATCCGGTGCTCTGGAGTGAGCACGTCATGCTCGACGGTGTCGTCTCGGCGATCGTGCTCAATTCCGGAGGCGCCAACTGCTACACCGGAGCCCAGGGCTTCCAGGTCACCCACCGCACCGCCGAGCTCGTCGGCGAACGCCTCGACGTCTCGGCGGGCGACGTGCTCGTCTGCTCCACCGGCCTGATCGGCGACCAGCTCGACCTCGCGGCGCTCAGCGCAGGAGTGACCAGCGCCTCCGCCGACCTGGCCACGGGTGAGGATGCCGGAGAGGCAGCGGCCCGCGCGATCATGACGACCGACACCGTTCCCAAGCAGGCGACGGTGCGCTCGGACCAGGGCTGGTGCATCGGCGGCATGGCCAAGGGCGCGGGGATGCTTGCACCCGGCCTGGCGACCATGCTCGTGGTGCTCACGACCGACGCCGTCCTCGAGTCCGCGGACCTTGACCGCGCGCTTCGTGCGGCGACCCGTGTGACCTTCGACCGGCTCGACTCCGACGGCTGCATGTCAACGAACGACACCGTCGCCCTGCTCGCGAGCGGTGCGAGCGGAGCGACGCCGGCCGTCGCCCATTTCACGGCCGCGCTCACCGACGTGTGTCGTGACCTCGCCCTGCAATTGCAGGCCGACGCCGAGGGTGCTGCCCACGACATCGCGATCCGCGTGCTCAACGCCGCGACCGAGGACGAGGCTGTCGTCGTCGCTCGCGCGGTCTCGCGGAGCAACCTCTTCAAGGCCGCGATGTTCGGAAAGGACCCGAATTGGGGCCGGGTGCTCGCCGCCGTCGGCACGACTGACGCGCAGTTCGACCCCTACGGCATCGACGTCGCTATGAATGGTGTCCACGTCTGCCGGGCGGGCGAGCCGCACGAGAGCCGCGACCTTGTCGACCTCGCGCCGCGCAGCGTCGCGGTCGACATCGACTTGCACGCGGGAGCGGCCACCGCGACGATCTGGACCAACGACCTCACGCACGACTACGTGCACGAGAACTCCGCCTACTCGAGCTGAGCCGACGATGACCGACGAAACCCCAGCAGAGGCGCAGAGCCACGCCCTGCGCGACGCTGCGCCGGGCAAGGCCGCGACACTGATCGAGGCGCTGCCATGGCTGCAGCGTTTCCACGGCCGGACGATGGTGATCAAGTTCGGCGGCAACGCGATGGTGTCGGAGGAGTTGCAGCGCGCCTTCGCGCAGGACATCGTCTACCTGCGCTACGCCGGCATCCGCCCAGTGGTCGCGCACGGCGGCGGACCGCAGATCTCACGGATGCTCGACCGACTGGGCATCGAGAGCGAATTCCGCGGAGGTTACCGGGTGACGAGTCCGGAGGCGATGGAGGTGGTGCGCATGGTGTTGACCGGCAGCATCAGCCGCGACATTGTCCGCCGGATCAACGAGCACGGCCCGCTGGCCGCAGGCATCTCCGGCGAGGACGCGGGACTCTTCGTCGGGCGCCGTCGTGGCGTCGTGATCGACGGCGAGGAGCACGACCTCGGTCTGGTCGGCGACGTCATCGCCGTCGACCCCGCCGCGGTCATCGCTCAGCTCGAGGCTGGGCGCATTCCTGTCGTCTCCTCGATCGCGCCCGACTCCGACGACCCAACGCAGTCCCTCAATGTGAACGCGGATGCGGCGGCCGCCGCCCTCGCCGTGGCCCTCGGCGCCGAGAAGCTGGTCATCCTCACCGACGTGCCCGGCCTCTACTCCGATTGGCCTGACCGCGGGTCGCTCGTCCCGCACATCCGCTCGGACGACCTCGCGGCCCTGCTGCCGTCACTCGAATCGGGGATGATCCCGAAGATGACCGCCTGCCTCGATGCCGTGCGCGGAGGAGTGCCGAAGGCCGCGATCATCGACGGTCGGATCCCGCACTCGATCCTGCTCGAGGTCTTCACTTCGGAGGGGATCGGCACCGAGGTCGTCGCCTCGGCTGATCCCCGTGACCGGGAGCGAATGTCGGGCCGCTGATTCTCAGTGGCCCCGGCTCCGAGCGCCCGCCCCGTCCCTGGTGCGTGGCACCGACGGCCCTCGCGGCCGGATCGCTTCGATCGAAAGGCTCCCTGACCATGCCCCGTGTTCCGACCATCTCGCGCACCACCTCGGCCCGCGAGCGCTACTCCGCCGTGATGATGCAGACCGTCGCGCCGCCGCTCGCCGTCCTGGAGCGCGGCGAGGGCTGCCGAGTCTGGGACGTCGATGGCCGCGAGTACCTCGACTTTCTCGGCGGGATCGCCGTCAATTCGCTCGGACACGCGCATCCGGTCTTCGTCGAGGCCGTCGCTCGCCAGGCCGGCATACTCGCGCACGTCTCGAATTACTTCGCCACGGCACCGCAGATCGAACTCGCCGAAACCCTGCGCAGACTGACCGGCGCGGGAGACGCCGGGCGCGTCTACTTCGCCAACTCGGGAACCGAGGCGAACGAAGCCGCGTTCAAGCTCGCTCGACTGAATTCGGCCGGCGGCCGACACCGCATACTCGCGCTGCAGAACGCATTCCACGGACGAACGATGGGCTCACTCGCGCTGACAGGCAAGGCCGCTCTGCGCGCGCCCTTCGAGCCGATGCCCGGCGGAGTCGAGCACATCGAGGCCAGCATCGAGGCGCTCGACGCGGCCGTCGACGAATCGATCGCGGCCGTGATCGTCGAGCCAATCCAGGGGGAGGCGGGGGTCATCCCGCTTCCCGCCGGTTTCCTCACGCGCGCTCGGGACCTCACCCGCGAGCACGGCGTGCTGCTGATCGTCGACGAGATCCAGACCGGTGTCGGCCGGACCGGACGCTGGTTCGCCTACCAGGAGGCAGGCATCCTGCCCGACGCCGTCACGCTCGCCAAGGGCCTCGGCGGCGGATTCCCCGTCGGCGCGCTGGTGACCTTCGGCGAGGCGTCCAATCTGCTGCAGAAGGGCCACCACGGCAGTACCTTCGGCGGCAATCCGCTGGCGACCGCGGTGGCCGGAGCCGTCCTCGCTGAGATCGAGCGGGCCGACCTCTTGGCTAACGCCCGCGAGCGCGGCGCGCAGATCATCACGGCCGTGACGGCGCTCAATTCACCGTTGATCGGAGGCGTGCGCGGCACCGGATTGCTTCTGGGCCTCGCGCTCACGCAGCCCGTCGCCGCCGAACTCGCTGCCGCCGCACTCGAAGCCGGGCTGATCGTCAACGCGGCCAATGAGTCGAGCATCCGCCTCGCCCCACCGCTGATCGTCACTGCCGCCGACGTCGCAGAATTCGCCTCCCGGCTCGGCCGCGCCCTCCAGAGCCTTTAACCCTCCGCACCTCTCACCGAAAGCGACCAGCACCGTGACGCGCCACTTCCTTCGCGACGACGACATCAGCCCTGCCGAGCAGGCCGAGATCCTCGATCTCGCGCTCGAACTCAAGCGCGACCGCTGGGCGCGCAAGCCACTCGCTGGGCCACAGACCGTCGCCGTCATCTTCGACAAGTCCTCCACTCGCACCCGCGTGTCGTTCGCCGTCGGCATCGCCGACCTGGGCGGGAGCCCGCTGATCATCTCGACCGCGAGCAGCCAACTCGGCGGGAAGGAGACTGCGTCGGACACCGCCCGGGTGCTGGAGCGCCAGGTGGCGGCGATCGTCTGGCGCACCTACGCGCAGTCCGGGCTGGAGGAGATGGCGCGCGGCACCCGCGTCCCCGTCGTGAACGCGCTCTCCGACGAGTTCCATCCCTGCCAGCTGCTCGCCGACCTTCTCACGATTCGCGAGCACCGTGGGCACCTCGCCGATTTGACGCTGACGTTCTTCGGCGACGGAGCCAGCAACATGGCGCACTCCTATCTCCTGGCGGGCACGACGGCTGGGATGCACGTGCGCATCGTCTCTCCAGAGTCGTACGCCCCGGATCCTGCCGTGCTGGCCGACGCGCAGCGAATTGCCGCAACGACCGGCGGATCCGCCCTGACCACGACCGACCCGACCGAGGGCGCTGTGGGCTCGGACATCATGATCACCGACACCTGGGTCTCGATGGGCAAGGAGGACGAGAAGGCCGCCCGCGTCGCGACCTTCGGCGCCTACCGCGTCGATGCCACAACGATGGCCGCCGCCGCGCCGGACGCCCTGTTCCTGCACTGCCTCCCCGCCGACCGCGGCTACGAGGTGACCGCCGACGTGATCGACGGTCCGCAGAGCGTGATCTGGGACGAGGCCGAGAACCGTCTGCACGCGCAGAAGGCGCTGCTGGTCTGGCTTCTCGAACGCGCCGGAACCGCTCACTAGACTCGACAGCCGAGACCGAGGAGAACCATGACGCAACGACCCTCCGCCCGCGCGGGCGAGGCCGGGGCCCTGTGGGGCGGACGCTTCGCTGGTGGCCCCTCGCCCGAGCTGGCCATGCTCTCGAAGTCGACGCACTTCGACTGGCAGCTCGCGCCCTACGACCTGGCGGGCTCCCGGGCACACGCCCGTGCGCTCGCCGCGGCCGGTTACCTCGACGAGTCGGAGCTGATCGGGATGCTCGACGCGCTCGACCGGCTGAGCGCCGCGGTCGCCGACGGTCGATTCACCGCCGAGGAGTCGGACGAGGACGTCCATGGCGCCCTTGAGCGAGGTCTGATGCTCGAGGCCGGTTCCGAGTTGGGCGGCAAGCTGCGCGCCGGGCGCTCGCGCAACGATCAGATCGCGACCTTCGTGCGGATGTACCTCCGCGACCATGCCGCGATCGTCGCGGAACTCGTCGTGCAGCTCATTGATGCGCTCGCCGCGCAGGCGTCCGCCCACCCGGCTGCAATCATGCCCGGACGCACCCACCTCCAGCATGCGCAGCCCGTCTTGCTCGCACACCACCTGCTCGCCCACGCCTGGGCGTTGCTGCGCGACCTCGAGCGCCTCCGCGACTGGGCAGTTCGCGCAGACGTGTCGCCCTACGGCTCCGGGGCGCTCGCCGGATCGACGCTCGGTCTCGACGCCGAGGCGGTCGCGCGCGACCTCGGCTTCGCGGCGAGCGTCCCGAACTCGATCGACGGAACAGCGAGCCGCGACGTGGTCGCCGAGTTCGCTTTCGTCGCCGCAATGATCGGGATCGATATCTCGCGGATTGCGGAGGAGATCATCCTCTGGAATACACGCGAGTTCGCATTCGTCACCCTCGACGACGGCTATTCGACCGGATCCTCGATCATGCCGCAGAAAAAGAACCCCGATATCGCCGAGCTGGCCCGCGGCAAGTCGGGTCGGCTTCTGGGCAACCTCACCGGATTGCTGGCGACTCTCAAGGCCCTCCCGCTTGCGTATAACCGCGACCTGCAGGAGGACAAGGAGCCTGTCTTCGATTCGGTGACCACCCTCGAGGTGCTGCTTCCCGCCTTTAGCGGAATGATCGCCACACTCACGTTCCACACGGAGCGGATGGCCGAGCTGGCGCCGCAGGGTTTCTCTCTCGCCACGGACGTGGCCGAATGGCTGGTGAAAAAGCACGTACCCTTCCGCGATGCCCACGAGATCACCGGCGAGTTGGTCAAGCTGGCGGAGTCGCGCGGTCGTGGCCTTGACGGCCTCGACGACGACGCGCTTGCCTCGGTGTCCCCGTTGCTGACTCCCGATGTCCGCTCGGTGCTCAGCATCGAGGGTTCCGTCGCGAGTCGCGACGGGGTGGGTGGCACTGCTCCCGACCGAGTCGCGGAGCAGCTCGCGCAGCTAACCGAGCGCGTGCGCGTGGTGCGCGCTGCCCTGCGCGGAGACCGCTCGTGACTCTCGGCGGCGCACCCGGGGACGACGGCCGTCCCCCGCTGCCGCCGTGGCAGCAGCGCACGTTAGTGATCGTCGCCACGGTGGTGATCGTCGCGGTGATCGTGATCACCCTGGTCTCGGGCCAGAACTTCTTCTAGGCGTGCCAGTCCTGGACCTGTCCCGATCGGCCCTCGACGTCGCGCCGGAACTGCTGGGCTGCGTCCTCCTGCACAAGACCGAGGAGGGCGTCGTCGGCGTCCGCCTGACCGAGGTGGAGGCCTACCTCGGCACGGGCGAGGACCCGGGCTCGCACGCGCACCGCGGCCCGACGCCACGGACCGCGCCGATGTTCGGTCCGCCCGGGTCGATCTACGCGTACTTCTCCTACGGGATGCACACGTGCGTCAACATCGTGTGCTCACCACTGGGAACGGCCTCCGCTGTGTTGCTGCGCGCCGGCGAGGTCGTCGTCGGGCAGGAGCTGGCGTTGCAGCGGAGGGGAGCGGTGCGTCCGCGGGATCTGGCGCGCGGCCCGGCGCGCCTGGCGAAGGCTCTCGGCGTGTTGCTCTCCGAGTCCGGCTCTCCGCTCTCCGCGGCCTTCGAGCTGTGGCCGGCCAACGAGCAGTTCGCAGTCGTGTCCGGTCCGCGTACCGGGGTCTCGGGAGCCGGCGGCGGGATTGAGTTCCCCTGGCGCTTCAGCATCGAGGGCAATCCGACGGTGTCTCCCTACCGCCCGGCCGTTCAGTACCGCTCGGCCGTTCAGCGCCGTGGGCCGGAGGCTAACCTCAGCCCGTGAGGGAATACCGGGCGAGGATCCCCAGCGCCGCCGACCACGCGAGGCTCGCGAGCGTGCCGATGATGAACCGCTCGCGCGCCTCCGCCGACGCGAGTTCGCTGAACCGGCCGACGCCCTTGACCGCCACGACGACCGCCACGCCCTCGGGCAGCCCACTCAGGAGGGCACCTGCGGTCACTATTCGCTCCAGAATGCCGATCGTCGTGCCTCCGCGCAGGACCTCGATCGGTTGGCCTATGGCGGTGGGGAGGCCTCCGGTCAGTGTCCGCTGCGAGGCGGTCACCATGATGCCGCCGTGGCTGCCACTGCGCGAGTCGGCGGTCGCGAGGTCGAGGGTGAGCAGCACGACCGGCCCGCCACCGAGGACGGCGAGGGCGAACGCGAGCACCGTGACGAGCACCGCGTGCACCGGGGGAGCCGTGCTGCCGGCGATCGCAGTGAGCAGGAACGCGGCCGATCCCGCACCGATCGCGATCCACGCGAGGTGTGGGCGACGCAGGCGCAGTGCGAGCAGGGTGCCTGCGAGACCGGCAAGGAGCACCAGCACGACGCCGGTCCACGAGGCGGTCTGTACGGCGGAAGTGAGGAGCAGTGCGGGGGAGCCGGACGCATCCGTCATCAAGGGTTCCTCTCGTCGGTGGGATCGAGCGTACGGTCGACCACCGTCAGCAGGCGCGCGATCGCTTCCCGGGCGGGTCCATCGACCCGGGCGCCGGCAGCGCGCACCCGCAGACTGACCGCTTGCGGAGTGACGGCGAGGCGACCGGCCGCCTCCTTCTGCGAGATCCCGCTCTCGAGCAGGTCGACGATCTGCCAGCCGGCGTCAGTTCGCGAGTCGCGCAGGAGCAGAAGCGGATCGATCAGCGCCTGCACGTCCGTGGCGCTCGGGACAGCGTCGCCGGGTGCGTCGGGATCGAGCGAGAACCGGGTCGGACGTGTCTTCGCCGACTCGACCGCCCGCCGTGCGGCGAAGTATGCCTCACCTCGAGCCGCACGGGTCGTCGCGGGAAGGGGATGCTCCACAGGGCCGATTCCCAGGCCGATGCTCCAGTGCTCGGCCCGGTGCAGGGCGAGCACGAGCGGAACCACCGCGTCTGCCCGGTCCAGGACGAACTGGAACTCGTCACCCGCGGTGCGTTCGGGCGGCAGGACGAAGCTGGTGTCTACACGATCGAGGAGGCTCGCGATGGCGTGTTCTACCCGATCGTCGTCGTGACGGCTGTCGCGTTGATCCGCGGTGATGACGAACACTGTACCTCCCTCGATCAAGTATGCACACTTGATTCACCCACATCAAGCCCACGGACTTGATGCTTCCAGCGCGTCTCGCTCACTCTCGCGATAGCCTGGCGGAGTGACCGACCAGGACGTCCAGGGCTCCGCGACGAGCCCTCAGCTCGACCGCTCGTTCGACTCCGTGTGGGAGGAACTCGTCTGGCGCGGATCTGTCCATGTCTCGACCGACCGCGAGGCACTCCGTGACCTCCTCTCGGGCGACGCGATCACCTACTACTGCGGATTCGACCCGACCGCTCCGAGCCTGCACCTCGGCAATCTCGTGCAGCTCATTGTGATGCGGCGCCTCCAGCTCGCCGGCCACCGTCCTCTTGGCCTGGTAGGAGGATCGACCGGACTGATCGGAGATCCGCGGCCGACGGCCGAGCGGTCGCTCAACTCCCGCGAGACCGTCGTCGAGTGGGTGGAGCGCCTCCAGGCTCAGGTGTCCCGGTTCCTCCCGGTGGACGGCGAAAACGGAATGCGGCTCGTCAACAACCTGGACTGGACGGCGCCGCTCTCGGCAATCGACTTCCTTCGTGAGATCGGCAAGCACTTCCGGGTCGGCACGATGCTCAAAAAGGATGCGGTCAGCGCTCGCCTCAACTCCGACGCGGGCATCAGCTACACCGAGTTCAGTTACCAGATCTTGCAGGGCTTGGACTACCTCGAGCTCTACCGCCAGTACGGCTGCGTCCTGCAGACCGGAGGTAGCGATCAGTGGGGCAATCTCACGAGCGGGACGGATCTGATCCACCGCACGGAGGGAATATCGGTACACGCCATCGGCACGCCCCTGGTGATGAACTCGGACGGCACCAAGTTCGGCAAAAGCGAGGGGAACGCCGTCTGGCTTGACTCCGAACTGACCAGCCCGTACGCGTTCTACCAGTTCTGGGTCAATACCGACGATCGCGATGCCGTTGACCGACTCAAGACCTTTACCTTCCTGCCGCGCGTCGAGATCGACCGGCTCGAGCGCGCGAGCGTGGACGAGCCGTTCCGCCGCGAGGCCCAGCGAGCCCTGGCGTGGGAGGTCACCTCGTTGGTGCACGGCGAGGAGGTGACGCGGGCGGTGATCGACGCATCGACTGCGCTCTTTGGAAGAGGGTCCCTGGAGGGGATCGATCCCACGATCCTCCGCGGCGCGCTCGACGCTGTCCCCTCGACGGAGGCGACGGCCGAGACTCCCGTGCTCCAGGCGTTCCTCGACACGGGCCTCGTTGCGAGCATGGGGGAGGCGCGGCGGGCACTCGCCCAGGGTGGGCTCTCGGTGAACAACGTCCCGGTTCCCGGCGAAGCTGCGGTCCTCGGCGAGCTTGCGCTGATCGACGGCATCGCCGTCTTGCGACGCGGCAAGAAAAGTTTTGCTGGGGCCTTCGTGCGCTGAACCAGGTCACCGCTGGGCGACCGGCAGACTGGACACTCGCGACACGCCCGGGGTGGAAGCGATTTGCCGGGCGGCTGAACTCCGCCGTAATGTAACCCCTCGTCACCCCAAAGGAGCGGCAAGCGGGAGTCCGGCGCAGAGCGTCGAGACCAGCTGGCCCACCTCAAGTGGGGGCCATCCCCTCGCTCCTCGGTCTCGACGAGATTCGTCTCTTGAAGATTGCGGGTAGCGAGCGTACGATGTAAAATCTCCGCGGGACACGGTCCCGGCCTCGACACTCTGCCTGACAGCAGAGCTGCGGTGTAGCGTGACGATCTCGATCCGACCGCAAACACACGAAGGGGCCGGATTTGACACGGTCTGCGGATGTGCTAGGTTAGTCAAGTTGCCACGGCGGCGGGGAGAGAAACTTTTCCAGCTTAGCCGAGTCGACCGGTAAGACGCAAGCAGTAATGCTTACGATAATTAATTGTTTTCGATCACGTCCGTTGTGAAGCGCCTTTGTGGTGTGGAGGCGGGGTGTGTCCGATTTTTGAGAACTCAACAGCGTGCACTATGTTCAATGCCAATTTTATATCCTG
>NZ_QGDV01000011.1 GCF_003149025.1 Rathayibacter iranicus NCPPB 2253 = VKM Ac-1602 | reverse complement strand
CGATCGCGTCGCGCTTGTATTCCTCGGTGAAGCTTCGTCGGGTGGAACCCATGAAAGTAGTCTCCTACAGGTCGAGAACCCCAGCAACACACCCCGAGTCCACCAAAACGGGTACGGTCCAGTGCGCGGCGGACGCAGACCGTCGATTACCTCGATGTAGCGGTCCGTTTGGCCGTGCGGGTGCCCGACGTAGACCGTCGTGACCTCTCAGAAACTGTGGGTCACTTCTCATCCCCAGGAGTCTCGCGAATTCGTCAGCGAGATAGAGGCGCGTTGCTGAGAGAGCACATGAGCAGACGGAGCCGACGTTCGCCGCGGCGATGACCAAATTTCTCGTCGAGCTACGCAGGTGCTGGAGCAGGTTGCTCCTGCCGTCCGGGATCTAGCTGCTCAAGGCGCTCCACCTTCCCGTCCGATCGCGCAACTCTCGGGCGTGCGCCAATGTCTGACGTAAAGGGCAAGATGATCTGGTGACATGGAGCGCCCGCAACCCCCTCGACAACGCCACGCTTCGCAAAGCTCGTGGTGCGTTCTTCACGCCGCCGACGATCGCGTCCTTCGTCGCGAAATGGGCTGTTCGCTCGGCTCAAGACGCCGTGCTGGAGCCCTCCGCAGGTGACGCCGAGTTCCTCGTGCACGCCGTCGCCCGTCTACGCGATCTCGGGGCCGTCGAACCGCACGTGCACGGCGTTGAGCTGCACCAGTGGAGCGCCGACGTCGGCGCCGAACGAGTCGCCGATGCAGGCGGCAGCGTGGACATGACCGTCGGCGACTTCTTCGACACCCCGGCGGCCGCCCGTTACTCGGCCGTCATCGGGAACCCTCCCTACATCCGGTTCCAGGACTTCGCCGGCGACTCGCGCGCGAAAGCGCGCGCGGCAGCTCTGCGCGGCGGCGTCGCGCTCTCTGGTCTGGCCTCATCGTGGGCGGCGTTCACTGTGCACGGCGCGCTGAGCCTGCAACCCGGTGGACGCCTCGGCTACGTCCTTCCGGCGGAGCTCCTGCACGCGAATTACGCCGCTCCGGTGCGGCAGTTCCTGTTCGAAAACTTTTCGAGCGTGGACCTCGTGCTGTTCGAGGAGCGGGTGTTCGCAGAGGCGGAGACCGAATCGCTTTTGCTGCTCGCCGATGGCTACGGCGGCTCCACCGACCACGCCCGCGTCCGCCAGGTGAACAACGCTGACGCGCTCACTCCAGACATGCCGGCCGCCGCGACCTGGACCCCTACCGACCCGTCCGCAAAGTGGTCCGGGTCGACGGTGAGCCCGGAAGCCGCCGGCATCTACGCGAAGCTGATCCTCGGGGGCACGTTCACGGCGTTGAAGACCTGGGGTGAGACCACGCTGGGCATGGTCACCGGGAACAACAAGTACTTCGCGCTTAGCCCCGATCGCGTGGCTGAGCTGGGGCTTCTGCCTCGCGAGGTCCTGCGCCTCTCCCCGCCGGGATCGAGCCATCTTCGCGGGCTGGAGTTTTCGGCGCGCGCTCACGCAGACCTGGGACGCGCGGGGAAGCGGACGATGCTGTTCCGCCCGTCCGGGGATCCGTCCGACGCCGCCCGTGCTTACATCGCCCAGGGCGAAGCGGACGCCGTTCACACGGCCTACAAGTGCCGGGTGAGGAAGGACTGGTGGCGAGTACCTCTCGTTGCCAAGGCCGACATGCTGCTGACCTACATGAATGCCGACACTCCGCGCCTGACGACCAATAGTGCCGATGCGCTTCACCTCAACTCCGTTCACGGGGTCTACCTCTCCGCCGAGCACAAGAAGCTCGGCTGCGAGGTACTGCCCGTCGCCGCGCTGAACTCGGTCACGATGCTGGGCGCCGAGTTCACTGGGCGCGCCTACGGCGGGGGCATGTTGAAGATGGAACCCGGCGAAGCCGACCTGTGGGCGCTCCCCTCCCCCGCGGTAGTCGAAGCCGCGAGGGAAGAGTTGCTCGCCATCCGGCCGCAGGTTTCGGGGAAGCTCAGCACCGGAAACGTCGTAGACGCGGCGGACCTCGTGGACAACGTGCTCCTCATCGGCGCGCTCGGCATAAAACGGTCCGACGTCGCAGACATCCGCGCCGCCCGGGCGGCGCTTGCAGGTCGACGGGAAGCGAGGAGCCGACGTGGTAACGGTTGACGACCGGCTGGTGGCCGCGATCCGCTCCTGCGGATCGAAGCCCGGGAATGACGCCCCACAGGCGACCAAGAAAAACTACAACGAGAAGCTTTCCGCGGCAGTCGCCTTGGCGGTCTCGTCCGAGCTGCGTGCGCGCGGCATGGACGGCGCACGACCGATAGGCCCGAATGAGTCGGGTACGAGCGGCGCGGAGCGAAGGCTTGCAGGCGGTATCGGCGCGAAGAAGGTCGACGTCACGTGGGCCACAGAAGAGTCGGGCCTGATCCTCGCCGTCAGTGTCAAAACGATTCTTTTTCGCGACGGCAAGACCCTGAACTTCCAGAAAAATCTCACCAACCGCCGCGCCGACCTCCTCAACGAGGCGGTCACCCTGCATCGTCGCTTTCCTTATGCAGTGCTGGCCGCGCTGCTCATCTTCGACATCGGCGCCGAGAGCGACGGCACCGGGAGACGCCGGTCAACGTTTCTCAACGCCGGCCCTCGACTCCGACTCTTCACTGGCCGTCAGGATCCGGCAGGGCGCGATGAGCAGTACGAGAAGTTCTACGTACTCCTTGCCGACCTGAACGACAGCGCACCGTCGATCCGCGCGTTCGAAGCGAACGACCTCACGACCGAAGTGCCACTGGCGGAAGCATTTGACACTCTCGTCGCTCTGATCGGAGAGCGGAACTTCGATCTGTACGAGGGGCTCGACGGACAGGTCACGAAGGCCTGACCGGATCCGATATGACCTCCGCAGAGGAATGCGTCGATCAGGTCCAATCGCTACACACTTCTCGATGACGCAACCGGCCTCATCAGTACGCGAGCGCTGGCGGATAGACGGCACGTTGACGTGTCCTCATGACTGCTTGCTCGATCGGTTGCGAGATATCTCCCTGGCCCGCGCCCCCGCCCCACCCCTACGTTGGGAAAACGCACTCCGCACCCCACCGAGTTCCGATGGAGGAACCCCATGGCCACAACACCCGTGCTCCGCCGGATCGCGATCGCGTTGATCGCGGTCGTCTCGCTCGGAGCGGCGGGTGCCGCGCCGGCGTCCGCTCTCGACAGGCCCGTCTCCGGATACCTCAAGGACGCCGGGCTCTCGCCCGAGAAGATCCGCGACTTCCTCGGCGGGCCGGTCATCTCCCCCTCCACCTCGGTCGGCTACGGCGGCGCGGTCTCCTCGGTCGACGCCAACGCGAGCCGGGTGGGCCTGGAGGTCCTGAAGCGCGGCGGCAATGCCGCGGACGCCGCGGTCGCGACGGCCGCCGCTCTCGGCGTGACCGAGCCCTACAGCGCCGGGATCGGCGGCGGCGGCTACCTCGTCTACTTCGACAAGGCGACCGGCACGGTGAGCACCATCGACGGACGCGAGACGGCGCCGGCCGGCATCGCCTCGGACGCCTTCATCGATCCGGCGACGGGAGCCCCGTACCCCTTCAGCCCGGACCTCGTGTCCTCGGGCGTCGCGGTCGGCGTCCCCGGCACGGTGGCGACCTGGGATACCGCCATCGACCGCTTCGGCACCCTGCCACTCCCGGCCGTGCTGGCGCCGTCGATCGCGCTCGCGGCGAAGGGCTTCACGGTGGACGAGACCTTCCGCAGCCAGACACTCGAGAATCGCGAGCGGTTCCAAGCGTTCCCGGACACGGCGAAGCTGTTCCTCCCCGGCGGTGACGCGCCGAAGGTGGGCAGCACGTTCCGCAACCTCGATCTTGCGAAAACGCTGACCTTCCTCGCCGCCCACGGACCGAGCGCGTTCTATGAAGGTCCGCTGGCGGCCGAGATCGCCGACACGGTTCAGAACCCGCGGGTCGCCGCCGGATCGGACCTCCCCGCACCGGCCGGCTCACTGACGGCGACCGACCTCGCCGCCTACTCGGTGGTGGAGCAGGCGCCCACCCGCGTCTCCTATCGCGGACTCGACGTCTACGGCATGGCGCCGTCCTCCTCGGGAGGGATCGCGGTGGGCGAGGCGCTGAACATCCTCGAGAACCACGACCTCGGCGCGGAGGACACCGGCAGCGCGCTGCACCTCTACCTCGAGGCGTCCGCTCGCGCCTTCGCCGACCGCGGCGCCTACATCGGCGACCCGGCGTTCACCGACGTGCCCACCGAGACGCTCCTTAGCCAGGAGTTCGCGGACTCGCGGGACTGCACGATCGACCCGACGGTGGCATCCGTCCGTCCGGTCGCGCCGGGCGCTGTCGACGGATCGGGATGCTCGACCGCCCCCACCCCAGAGGAGTCCGACACCGAGAACATCTCGACCACCCACCTCTCCGTTGTCGACAAGTGGGGCAACGCCGCCTCTTACACGCTGACAATCGAGCAAACCGGCGGCTCGGCGATGACCGTCCCCGGGCGAGGCTTCCTCCTGAACAACGAAATGACCGACTTTTCCACGACGTTCGTCGACGGAGACCCGAACCGGATCGAGCCGAGCAAGCGTCCGCGATCATCAATGTCGCCGACGATCGTGCTCGAGGGCGGAGACGTCCGGTTCGTCATCGGCTCACCGGGAGGATCGACGATCATCACGACGGTGCTCCAGACGCTGGTCAACCGCATCGACCTCGGCATGACGCTCCCGGAGGCAGTGGCGGCGCCCCGCGCCTCCCAGCGCAACACCACAGCGACCTCGGCCGAGCCCGAATTCATCGAGGCGTACGCCGACGACCTCGCCCCCTACGCACAGCAGCTCACCCCCTCGGGCAGCACCTCCACCTCTGCCGCTCACATCGGTGCTGTGGCCGCCGTCGAAGTGGACCCTTCGGGCCGCATGACGGCGGTCGCCGAACCCGTCCGGCGCGGCGGCGGCGTCGGACTGGTGGTCGACCCGGAGAAATGACGCCGGTCCGACGACTCCTCCAGCAGCACCGTCGCCGCCCGCGGCCAGGCCCTTTCTGCGACGGAGATGTCGTCTTCGACCACATCGAGACGACTCCAGAACTCTGTCGCCGCGGGGAGCGCGGGCAGGAGCCCGCCGAGGTCAGCTCGGATCACGATCGGCCGCGTGCTTCTCCGATCGTGGCGGCGAAGAGGACTCCGGCTGAACAGACGTCGGAACATCCGCACATCCCCTCCCTCAGCTCTCTGCCCCACCCCTATCGTGGAGCCACTCCCCCACCCATTCTGGGGAGGCAGCACCCCTCATTCGACCCCGGGCACGGGCTCGGGCTCAACCTGAACACGGAGGTTCGAAGATGCCGTTTGTAACCACGGACGATGGCGTAGAGATCTATTACAAAGACTGGGGCAGCCCGGACGCGCAGCCCATCGTGTTCCACCACGGCTGGCCGTTATCCTCCGACGACTGGGATGCGCAGATGCTGTTCTTCCACGCCCACGGCTACCGCGTCATCGCAAGCGACCGCCGCGGTCACGGACGCTCGACCCAGGTGGGCACCGGCCACGACATGGACCACTACGCCAGCGACGTCAACGCCGTCGTCGAGCACCTCGACCTGCGCAACGCCATTCACATCGGGCATTCCACCGGCGGCGGCCAGGTTGCGCGCTACGTCGCGAAGTACGGCCAGCCGCAGGGCCGTGTGGCGAAGGCGGTCCTCGTCTCCGCAGTCCCTCCGCTGATGGTGCAGACGGAGTCGAACCCCGAGGGGACGCCGATGTCGGTCTTCGACGGCTTCCGCGAAGCGCTTGCCGCCAACCGCGCCGAGTTCTTTCAGGCCGTCGCCTCCGGCCCGTTCTACGGCTTCAACCGACCGGACGCGACTGTTTCACAGCCGGTGATCGACAATTGGTGGCGCCAGGGCATGACGGGCGGAGCGCTCGCGCACTACGACGGCATTAAGGCATTCTCCGAGACCGACCAGACCGACGATCTCACGGCCATCACCGTCCCCGTCCTCATCATGCAGGGCGACGACGACCAGGTCGTGCCCTACAAGGACGCCGCGCTGAAGCAGCACGAACTCCTCCAGAACTCCACACTCACAATCTACGAGGGCTACCCACATGGCATGTTGACGGTCCACGCCGACGTCATCAACCCCGATCTCCTGGCCTTCATTCAGGAGTAGCGCGTCGCCGCGCAGGTGCGTCCGGCAATTCCCGACGCACCTGCACACTCCCGGAAACGAGCACGTGTTACGAACACGAGAACTTCTGCTCCTCCATGAGCGGCTGAATAGCCCGAACCGCCACAATTACCCGGTCTTTCGACAGGAGTGAGCATCGTGATGGTTGCGCGCGACGAAATCCGAAAGGTGGATAGCCGACAGGAGAGTGGCGTCAATGACGGCCGTCGTCTCGCCGAGCGCGGACTCGACGTTCGGCTGCTCGTTGTCGTCGACGCCCTTGAGCATCACTTCAACCAACGCGATCGTGTGCTAAACGGTCGACTGATTGACGCCGATCGCCTCAGCAACTAACCTCTCGGTGAGCTTGTGGCGATAGTAGAGGAGGGTGACATGCGGCATTCTTGTAAGCGAGAGCTTGCAGCGGCCGTCCTCGACGCCGATGTCACACGACATCGTTCTCAATTCGTTCGGCGAAGATCGCGTATTGCTTAGCCGTCATTCCCATAGTAGTCTGGGTGCGTACGGGCTGGTTCCTTTGCGAAGAGCGTCTGTCAAAGGTTGCTCTTCAATCACAGCGGATCAGCCGATGTTATCCGTGACCGACACGCGCGAATCCATCTCGATCAATCGGATTTTACATAAGCCTCACTGTAGGCGTTAAGCCAAAAGGGAGAGGGGCAAGTAAAATGAGAGTAGTACTTGATCCAATCACTCAGGTTGAGTGGGTAGTGCCCCCTTTCGCAACTGCCGAGCGCACCCTTTTACGAGCTTCGAACGCCCGAGAAGGAAAGCTTTCGCGCATCGTGATCGGGCCAGATCATGGCACCCCGTATGCCCTATGGATAGATGACGACGCCGTCAGTGATCCTGAAGCTTTCAATATTCCGAAATCTCTTGCAGCAGCGCTGCGCGCCTGGCAGATTGCTTGGAGTACCAAATTTTTGCCTCAGGAACGATGGCTGGATTCAGTGCTGGAAGGGCAGTGGATCGCTGAGGGTCAACGCCTTCAAGCGAAAATAGAAGAACTGTTTTGGGATTCGGCTATTGTCGAACGTGGATTCTAGCGAGGTGGCACATCTCCGCTGATGCACCACCTCGCGTCAGATCAAGAAGGGTAGCAATTCAGGCGTCCCTGAGGGTAGCTTGTGATCAAGCGATCGCTATCATTTGACCAAATGGACAAATTTTTGAAGGTCCAAACGATCTTTCCAGTCTCAGTGTTAACAAAAATGATCTCTGCGACTCCACAGGTCTTTTTCGAGATTGAGTTTACCGCCCTGTAGTCGGGCCATGTAACGGTACTGCCGATAGATGCCGCCATGAGATCATCCCACGATTCAATCCCTTGAGCTTGCGAGTTCCAGCCAGCCTGACGCGCATAATTTAGATCGTTTTGCCACAGCTGCTCCTTACCGTTATTTCCATTTGTTCCTGATCGAATGTGCTTGTAACCATAATTATTCGTTCCGCACTTGAGGCGCACATCTTGGCCGGCGCCATCCCACCAGTGAACATACTCAGCAAACACTGCATTCTCGCTATTGAGGCCAAAGCAGTCTACCCACTGATTAAAGTCAATAAGCTGTGGAATCAGTTTCCTTTTAGAAGCGGTCTGCTTTGTGTTGTGCGGTAACTGGGCAATTGCGGCAGCAATTTTCTCGTCCGGGATAATGGATATTTCTCCATTAATTCGAGTCGCCATTTTCACGTGTGAGTCTATTCCACTCTCGGCTGATGCAAGAGGTGGTAAGCCCGCGGCTACCAGCACGATAGCGGAAACACTGATGATTATTCTGAACCAGTTTTTACCGCGCATCGCTTTCTTTGGAGATTTATCAAAATAAGCGAGTCGTACCCTAAACACGTTCGCACCCTATATGGCAGGGCAATGCCCTGGCAAGACTGCACGTGGCGAAATAGATACAAGTCGGATTTTGTGGGGACACATCGGGGGACATCTCGCGGTAGGTGTGAATCGATTCCAGCGTCGTGCCGCCAGTTTGAGAGCCACATGCAGTGAACATAATTTTGCTTTCTTCCCGCCCTTGCAGAGCGGGGCAGTAGTGCCCACGTCGAGACCACGCCCGCCAGCGACGTCAACGCCGATGTCAGCCTTCGACGGCTTCCGCGAAGCGCTCGCGGGCAACCGCGCCGAGTTCTTTCAGGCCGTCGCCTCCGGCCCGTTCTACGACTTCAACCGGTACCGAAGCCTCACAACCGGTGATCGACAACTGGTGGCGCCAGGGCACGAGGGGCGGAGTGCTCGCGCACGACGAGGGCTACCCACATGGCATGTTGACGGTCCACGCCGACGTCATCAACCCCGATCTCCTGGCATTCGTTCAGGAGTAGCGCGTCGCCGCGCAGGTGCGTCAGGCAATTCCGGACGCACCTGCGCACTCCCGGAAACGAGCACGTGTGCAAATAGAACTACCGGTCCTCGGCCTTAGTCCTTTATCTGCGCGGGCAGGGTTGCCTCGACCAGTCGAACCAATGCGTTCAGGTCGCGCTGTAAGCCCCCGGAAATGTCTCTCCGAAGAAGAGCCGCCCAGAGAAAAGCGATGGGACCTGACACTGTCGCGGAAGCCATCAGCTCCGTGCGCCCGTCCCGCTCGGTAGCCTCGTGTCTGAACACGAGCCGTGCCCCCGGGAGGAGTGTCGTGTCCTCGTAGAGGCGGTCAGGGACTAACGCAGTGACGATAAACTTCGAAGGTGGCCCCTTTTTGGGTCGCAGGACACCGCGTGTCCCGACGTGAAGCGGAGTAGGAGCGTCCATCGAGATCATATTCGAGCTCCACAGAGGGTGGTTGTGAAGGTCAATCCACTGAGCGTAAAACCCAGACGGGTGCGCGCGAGATACCGCTGAAGCTGAAGCGAGGAGAATCATGGCTACCACCATGCGGCATAAGTAAGCAATTGTCAACAATACGCGACAATCGTTGAATTCCTCCTTCTGATTCATCTGTCGCACGAATCGTCGGAAAGATGTTGCCGCTTCGAGAAGCCGCGGGGGTGAACGTGCGACGCATCGCAGCGACCCTCACTGCCGCGGTCGCGCGTCGAGACATACCAAACACGGCATTCTCTCCGTGGGACGATCATCTAATGGATCAGCTTCCCGTACAACGCGTCACCCTCGATTCGCTCAAGCTAGGCGAAGCCAGCTTTGCTACCGTCGAGGTCAGGCGCATCACTATCGCCCCGAACATCCACCCCGGCGCACACTGGCATAACGGGCCTGTGATCGGCATTGTGGAATCCGGGTCGGTTCACTTTCACGTGAAGGGCGAGGAGCCGGTGATCCTTCATGCCGGCGACACGTTCTACGAGCCCGCTGACACGACTATCGTCCGGTTCGACGCCACACACGAGGGCGTCACTTTCGTCGGCTGGTTCCCGCTCTCTGCCGGCACAGACACTGAACTGACAATGGGCGAATTCAGCCGCTCCTCACCTCGGCGCGCGTCTTCGCCGACCGACCCGCAGTAGCCGCCTCCTCTTACCCCACTCGTCTACCCGGCCGGAAGCTCCGCGTAAGCGCGCTTGACGCCGTTGTACCAGTCGAGCGACTTCCGGGGATGCCGCCAGCGGCCTTTCATGTCGTCGCGCGCTTCCGCGTGCGTCTCGTCGCCAGCCTTAACCGCCTCTCGCACGTGCCGGTCCTGAGCCTTGATGATCTCGTCGGCGGTCGCAGCCCGGTGCTCGACCGAGCAGGGTCCGCCTAGATCGCGGCAGGTCATGGTCTTCATCGCGTCCTCATTCCCGCCGTCGCGTCCGCGGCGACTCTCACTCTTTCGACGTTTAAGCGGCGGCGGATGTGACCGTCGACCTCAAGTCGAGGTAAACCCGCGCGTGTCGTCCTCGGCGGGACGCCGAACGACAGAGGCCAGAATGTCCGGCTCGGCACGGAAGACGATGGCCTCGACCACCCCGTGAACCACGGTGAAGTCGAAAGCCACCCGCGCTCGCCCGCGGTGAAACCAGGCCGCGCCCGGACGCCCGTCTACGAGTGCGGGTAGCGCCGCCCGCGCGCTGCCGTCGAAGAAGCCTGCGACCGCCTCCCGGCCCTCGATCCGCTGAGGTGTCCCCGCGGCAATGGCGGCAGCGTCGGCGCTCACACTCGCGCCGGGAGCGAGAAGGGCCAGCAATCGCATCAGATCGCTACCTCGCGCGGCCGCCATGAATGCGTCGACCACGTGCCGATCGGTGACCGGCCCGCCCCGCTGCGCGTCTGCGACCTTGGCGCGCGCTCGAGAGGCGAGCTTGCGTGCCGCGGCCGGAGTGCGACCGAGGATGTCACCGAGAGCGTCGAACTCGAATCCGAACGACTCGTGCAACACCCACGCGACCCGCTCGTTCGGCGTGAGGCGATCGACCACGACGTGCAGAGCCTGACCGACCGCCTCCCGCTGCATAGCCGCGTCCTCCGGGTCGCGCCCGGACGCCTCACCCCAGCCGGTCGAGTCGATCGGCAGTGGGATGCGCGCGCGCAACCGGTCAAGACACAGCCGACTGGTGACCGTCGTCAGCCAGGCACCGACATTCTCGAGCTCCGCCGTGTTCTCGTGCAGGCGCATCCAAACGACCTGCACGACGTCCTCAGCCTCGTGACGGTCATCGAGGATCCGCCCGGCAATACGCACCAGTCGGCCGCGCTCACGCTCGAAGATCTCCGACGACACCACGGGCTCACCCTAGGCCCGCCCCGAGACCCCGATAAGAGAGTGGCCGCATAGAGTTCTGGGATTCCGCCAGGAGGCACACCTCATCGAGAACGACCGAGGCCCGTCGGGAGCGAGTTGGGGAAGCCTGCGGCCGGATCCGGGCTGTACGGATTCTGCTCAAGAAGCATGTTCGGAGTTCTCACCCAGAAGGAAAAATTACTTATCTGCCGCTATTGTCACCAATCGCTCGCTCAAGCGACGCCATCCGGTCCGCGCCTGCCGCCCATTCGTCTCTGCGCGGTCGCGCCTGAACCATCTGGAGGAAGCCGCGCTCGGCGCCAGAGTTCCGCACACCTGGGACGCCGTCGCCTATCTAGCTGGGCGGTCTGCACGACCCAGACCCGACGTGCGGCTCGCGCCACCGATAGGCAGCATCTCCGTGCTCGTGTTCGAGAGAACCACGTTCAACGCGTCGACGAGGCAGGCCAGAGCGCTGCGATCGACGTGGAAGTAACGGCGCCGGACATCGACCTCGGAGCGGGGAGGCTCGACGGTCAGGATGCCGAGCCGTTCGAGAGCGACCAGGTGGTACCGCACGAGCACCTGGCTTACGCCGAGACGCGCGGCCAGCTCGGTGCCGGTGGCTCCGCCTTCTTGGAGGGCGAGCAGAGCGGCGACCTTGACCCGGTTGCCGAGCACATCAATCGCCCGGTCGAGGGCCTCCGTGAGATTGGCGGGGCGCACGTATTCTGACATTGAATCAGTATCACTGAGCTTGCCTCAGTCGGGCACGCAGTATTCATTCAGTTTTCGTGATGGTGCGGCGCCACCACGCGAGAGGGAAGCTCCTCCGCGAGACGTCGGACACCCGGCACGACTCCGCCACCTGCCACGGAAGCTCAGTCACACCGTGAAGTCCTCCGGCCACCCCCTCTCGACCAGCGACCGCCGCACCCGCTCGATATCCCCCTCCGAGGGCAGCTCCGAGGTCACCCCCGCGATCGCCGTGCCAACGTCGGCGCGAGAAGCGGGAGCTTCGGCCAGGCCTGCGGCCACCTCCGCGACCTCCGCGTCACTCAGACGTCGCCGAAGTAGCGCCAGGAGCGGTACGAAATCCTGCTCGGGCAACCCGGCCGGATACCCGGCGCGCAGCCAGCGCACGATGCGCGTGACCACGCCCTCGGGCGGATTCGGCTCGGCGAGTAGGTCCGGACCGGCGAGTGGCCAGCCCGCGCTCGCGAGACGCGCCGAGACTCGCGCGATGTCCTCGGGCAGCGCAGGTCCAAGCAGCAGCTGCTCGATCCGCCGACGCACGACGGCCGGTGACACGACGGTCTCGGCCCGCTCCGACTCCGACAGGAGCCGCGCGACGACCTGCTCGACCTCGTCGGTCGTGAGGCTCCGACGCAGCAGGCCGAGTAGCGGCAGGTAGTCCTGCTCGGGCACCCCGGCCGGATACCCGGCGCGCAGCCAGCCGACGACGCGGGCCACGATCCCCTCCCGCGCCGCGATCGGTTCGGTCGAGGCCACAATCAGCCCTTGGGGACGAACGTCGGGATGACGTGCTCGAAGCTGACCGACTGACCAAGTCCCGTGCCGATGATGATGCTGAGCCCGAGGGCGACGGCCGCCACGACCAGCGCGAAGCAGACCACGCCGATCCCGCGCAGGACCGGAGCGGGCAGGCCGCTCGAGGCATCGGGAGCACCCGCCACCGCGAACGAGCGGACGCCCACGGCGAAGAGCACGGGCAGGCCCGCTCCGAGAAGCACGGCGACAAGCGCTATCTGAGCAGCGGCAGAGAGGAAGAGGGGGAGCACGATGGGGTTCCTTTCGCTCAGACGTCGGCGGTCTCGGACGCGGGGCGAGCCGCGTCCTGCCACTCGTCGTTGACGTTGTGTGCGCCGATGCTGTCTCGGCGCGAGCGGAGGTAGATGGACGACGCGACGGCGACGAGAACCGCGGCCATGAGTAGGCCGCCGGCTGCGCCCGGAACCAGATGTCCGATCCACCACATGACGGCGCCGACGAGAGCCGCTGCCGGAAGCGTAATCACCCAGGCGATGACCATCCGAAGCGCCACTCGCCAGCGCACTTCGGCGCCAGGCCGGCCGACTCCGGAACCGAGGATCGAACCGGTGGCGACGTGGGTGGTCGAGAGCGCGAAGCCGAGATGGCTGGACGCGAGGATCACCGCGGCCGATGAGCTCTCGGCAGCCATGCCCTGCGGAGTGTCGATCTCGACGAGACCCTTGCCGACGGTGCGGATAATCCGCCAGCCGCCAATGTAGGTGCCGAGCGAAATCGCCAGCGCGCAGCTGAGTTTGACCCAGAAGGGGACCGACGCGGTGTCGCTCCAGCCGCCGGCCGCGATCAGCGCCAGCGTGATGACTCCCATCGTCTTCTGCGCGTCGTTAGTGCCGTGCGCGAGCGAGACGAGCGAAGCGCTACCGATCTGACCGATACGGAAGCCGCGGTGCAGGCTCTTCTCGGCAAGGTTCCCGACCACGCGGAACACGAGCCAGGTGCCGATTGCGGCGACCGCTCCGGCGAGCACGGGAGACATCAGCGCAGGCAGGATCACCTTGCCCACCACGCCGTCGAGCTTCGTGCCGTCGCCGGCCCAGTTCACTCCGTTGAGGCCGAGGCCCGCGAGAGCGGAGCCGATCAGGCCGCCGAACAAGGCGTGCGACGAACTCGAGGGTAGGCCGAGCAGCCAGGTCAGGAGGTTCCAGACGATGCCGCCGATGAGGCCGGCCAGCACGATCAGCAGCAGAGCGGATCCGCCGCCCTGAAGCAGCGCGGGATCCGGTGCGCCGGTCGAGTCCTGGATCTTGACCACCGCGTTGGTCACGGTCAGCGCGACCTCGATGCTCAGAAACGCCCCGACAAGGTTGAGCGACGCCGAGAGAGCCACGGCGACCTTGGGCTTCAAGGCACCGGTCGCGATGGAGGTGGCCATCGCGTTTGCCGTGTCATGGAAGCCGTTGGTGAAGTCGAAGGCAAGGGCCGTGACGACGACGAGCGCGAGCAGGATGAAGGGATCCACGGAGTCAGAATGCGCCCGCCTGAGGGAGCGTGCACGGCGTGGCGAGGAGGCTTCACCGAGTGTTCACTTGGCGGGGCACGCCCGCCCGAGTATACTGTGCGGATTCTCAGGCGGGCGGCACTCAGCGGTCGGCGTGCGGCAGCGGCGGGGTGAGGTCGGGTGTCCGCTCAAGATCAGGTGTCTGCTCCGGATCGGCCGTCTGCTCAGGGGCCGCTTCGGGCGCCGGCAGGGGGTGGGGCACGGAGGCGGAGGGGGCAACAGGGTCGGCGTCAATATCCGGGGTCGCGTCGGCGGTCGGCTCCTGCACAGGAGCGCTCGGCAGAGGCGGCGTGAGGTCGACCGGAGCGTCCGGTGCGGCATGTTTCGACGGGGACGGCTGGTTCTCGGCCGCCACGGCCCGCTTCGCAGCCTTCTGCTGCTTGCGCCGGAGCTTCTCGGTCTGCTCGGCCAACAGGCGCGCTTTCTTGCGCAGCTTCTTGCTGGAGTTGCGCACCGCCTCGTGCGCCGCTCGCACCGACTTCTCGGCCTTCTTCAGGGCCTTTTTCGCACGCTTCTGCGCGGCCTTATCCTTCGAGTCTGTGGACTTTTTGTCGCTGCCGGCCATGTCCCGATCCTCCGCTTCGTCGGCCGTATCCGGCCGTCATCGTCCACGGTAGCGACGGATGCTCCCGCGCGGACCGGCTGGCGACGACGGCTCCGGGGCGGTAGGGCGCGGGGCCTGGGAGTCGCGGGCGCGTCCGACCCTCCCCAGGGCCGAGTCGGGCAGTCTGAGAGGCATGGTCTTCCAGCGGAACCCCGGCGATCCCTCTGGCCACAGGGCCCTGCGTCGACCGCTGCGGGGTCCCCAACGCGACAAGTGGATGTGGTGGCGTCTGGGATCTGGAGTGGCTGCCACGGTTGCGGGACTGATCGCGTTGCTCGTCTTCACCGCGAATCGTTGAGGGAGCAGAGGCGCGATGTATCGAGGCGGCACACGCGGCAGCGTGGTGCATCAAAACGGCCACCTGCAATCGAGAGTCGATCGATACCGACAACCACTTGACTCCCTGGCGTTCTCTCAGGCGCGGTCCCCCCGAACACGGGTACTTTGGAGGGTCGCGTGACAGCGGCCCGCCCCCTGCCCCACCCGCCACTCCCACCCCTGAGCGGCGGCTGACCCGGAAACCTCTTCTACATGCACCGATTTGATCGCGCCTCGACTCCGACCCCCACCGGAGCCGAGACCGGCAGCCCGTCTGACCTCCCGACCCGTCGCTCCCTCCGCGAGCAGGAGTCTCGTCGCCGTCCGCACCGCGAGGCCTCGCGCCCGCGCGCCTCTGCCGTCGCCGCGATGACACTGGTGGCCGGGATCGCGATCACGACGACCATGCCCGCGTTTGCCGTCGGCGGCGCCGCCGACTCCGAGATCGCCCGCGACACGGCGAGCGCCGTGGCCGCCGTCCGTCCGCAGAGCTTCGTGGCTGCCGGAGTCGTGCAGCAGAGCGTCACGCGTGACGCGTTCGCCGCGGAGGCGAAGCCCGAGGTGCTGGTACCGACCGCCTCCCTCGACGCGATCACTGCCACCGCCGGCGAGTCGACCGCAGCCGCCGCAGGAGTCTCCGGTGCTTGGGTCTTGCCGATCTCCGGTTATGTCAGCAGCGGATACGGCCCGCGCCCCGACGCCCCCGTTGCCGGCGTGAATCTCTTCCACAAGGGCACCGACCTCGCCGGAGCATGTGGAACTCCAGTCCTCGCCGCGGCAAGTGGCACCGTCGAGGAGGCGTCCTACCAGGGCAGCTACGGCAATTGGATCCTGCTCGACAACGGCGGCGGCATCGAGACCGGCTACGCCCACAACAGCGAGCTGATGGTCTCGGTGGGCGAGACGGTGACCGTGGGCCAGGTCATCGCCCTGCGCGGCTCGACCGGCGCCTCAACCGGCTGCCACCTGCACTTCGAGACCCGCGTCAACGGCGAGCCCGTCGACGCCGAGCCCTTCATGTCCGCCCTCGCCATCCCCCTCGGCTAACCCCCGCCCGCCCCCCTTCCTCCCGAAATCTCGCGAAATGTCGCGAGATAGCTCAGTCCGGACGAGATGTGCTGCCGCGGCGGCCGATCTCGTCCGGACTGAGCTATCTCGTGGCAGACCCGGCGATCGGCGGGCCTTGGTTGGCAGCGGAGGCTGACCACGTGTCCAGGGTTGACCCCCAAGTAGGGCGTAGCGTGGAGCCCAATCGCATGCGGACGCATGGATAAGGACTCGCCGACCGCCCGGCTCCGAGCCCGCCTCTCATCGAGAAGGAGTCGTCATGACCAGTACCCGCTTCACCAACCGCACCGTCCTCATCACCGGGGGCGGCTCCGGACTCGGCCGTGCCACCGCCATCCGCCTCGCCGAAGAGGGCGCAAAGCTCGCCCTCGTCGACATCTCCGAGAAAGGCCTCGCCGCCACGGTCGACCTACTCCCCGAGGGCACCGAGTCGATCACCGTTACCGCCGATGTCTCGAAAGAGGTGGACGTCGACGCCTACGTCGCCCGCACCCTCGAGCGCTTCGGGCGAATCGACGGATTCTTCAACAACGCCGGCATTGAGGGCCGCCAGAACCGCACGGAGGACTTCACGGCCGACGAATTCGATAAGGTCGTCGCGATCAACCTCCGCGGCGTGTTCCTCGGCCTCGAGAAAGTGCTGAAGGTCATGCGCGAACAGGGTGCCGGCATGGTCGTGAACACCGCGAGCGTCGGCGGAATCACTGCGATCGGCAACCAGTCCGGCTACGCGGCCGCTAAGCACGGCGTCGTCGGCCTCACCCGCAATTCCGCTATCGAGTACGGCGAGTTCGGCATCCGCATCAACGCGATCGCCCCCGGCGCCATCTGGACCCCAATGGTCGAGAACTCAATGAAGCAGCTCGACCCCGAGAACCCGCGCAAGGCAGCCGAGGAGTTTATTCAGGTCAACCCGACCAAGCGCTATGGCGAGGCAGCCGAGATCGCCTCCGTCGTCGCCTTCCTCCTCTCGGACGACGCCTCCTACGTGAACGCCACCGTCCTCCCCATCGACGGCGGGCAGTCCATCAAATACTGAGCGGCCTGCCTGAGTGGGAGGGGCCCCGCACTACTGCGCGGCGCCCCTCCCCCGCCGAAGCAGCAACTCTGTCACGACGATCGCGATGGTGCAGTAGCAGCAGACGGGGACACTGAAGACGAGAGCCGTGAGCGCAGTGGTCCCATCGTCGGCGCCGAACCGGTCGGCCGCCACCACGACGACGAGGGCCAAGCCCAGGAGACACAGGACGGACGCAAGCCAGAGCGCAGGCCAGGGCGCTCGTCCGCGTAATGCATAGTAGGGAGCGCCAGCCGTGAGCAGACAGGCGACCGTGATCGACGCCGCGAGAACCAGCGGCCGCACGGCGTCGATCGCCTGCCACCCCGTTCCGTGCGCCGAGAGTAGGAGCAGCACCAGGGTCGCAACGACGGCGATCACCGCGCCGACGGCCACAAGCACACAAGCGACACTGAGAGAAGCGCGTAACCCGGGCGCCATGCTCCTCGTAGGCATCAATACTTCTTGCTTATTGCATATTTATCGAGAGCGCACGCGGTCTCGATCAAGCACATAAACCCTTGATTGTCTCGCTGGGAAACAGTAGTCCATGACTCAGTCCCCGCCGAGTCGCTGAATCGCGCATACATCTCATGGGCTGGCGCAGCACGACGATATCCAACAACCTCAACTATTCCGCTACGACATAATCTCATTCGTTCACCGTAACGGACGGCCCTTCGTGATTCACGTCTCGTATCCCCCGGAGGCACCGCCACCGCGGCACGGGCAGAATGGTGACGGTCCCGCCAGTGGCCGGACCTCGACCGCTACGGAGACATGCATGAACCCCACCGGGAGCTTTCGCGCCGCCCGCGACACCCTCCTGCGGCACCGCACCGATGCGGCGGCCGCACACGAGGCGTTCCAGTGGCCGGACGTCGGACCCTCCTTCAACTGGGCCGTCGACTGGTTCGACGCCATCGCGATCGGCAACGAGCGCACCGCCCTCTGGATCGTGGAGGAGGACGGTTCCGAGCAGCAGTATTCCTTCGACCGGATGCGCTGGCGCTCGGACGAGGTCGCTGCCTGGCTGCACTCGGTCGGCGTCGAGCAGGGCGACCACGTCATGCTCATGCTCGGCAACCGGCTCGAACTCTGGGAGTCAATGCTCGCGATCATGAAGCTGGGCGCGGTCATCCTGCCCACCACGACCCTGCTCTCGCCAACCGACCTGGCCGACCGCCTCGAGCGCGGCGAGGTCGCGCATGTGATCGCGGACGCCGCCGAGACGGCGAAGTTCACCGACGCGGCGGGCTCCTTCGGCCGCATCTGCGTTGGCGGAGCGGTCGATGGCTGGCTCGACTATGACGAGTCGCTCGAGCCGTTCGGAGTGAGCCCGTCGGTCACCGTCGCAAGCACCGACCCGTGCCTCATCTACTTCACGTCCGGCACCACCTCCAAGCCCAAGATGGTCGTGCACACACACGAGTCGTATCCCGTCGGGCACCTCAGCACGATGTACTGGCTCGGCGTCCGCCCTGGCGACGTGCATATGGCGATCAGCTCGCCCGGCTGGGGCAAGCACGCTTGGAGCTGCTTCTTCGCGCCGTGGAATGCCGAGGCGACAGTCTTCGTCTACAACTACAGCCGCTTCTCGCCGTCCGCCCTGCACCGCGAGCTCGACCGCGCCGCGGTCACCACCTTCTGCGCGCCGCCGACGGTGTGGCGGATGCTCATCCAGTCTGAACTCGGCGCGAAGCCGCGCGCGCTCGGCGAGATCTTGTCGGCCGGCGAGCCGCTGAACCCCGCGGTCATCGCGACCGTCGAGCGGGAGTGGGGCCTGAGCATCCGCGACGGCTACGGCCAGACCGAGACGACCGCGATCATCGCGAATCCGCCAGGAGCCCCGATCATGCCCGGCGCGATGGGGCGTGCGCTCCCCGGTATCGCGGTCGCGCTGATCGATCCGCTGACCGGCGAACCTGCCTCCACCGGCGAGATCTGCCTCGACCTCTCCGTCGAACCGGTCAACCTGATGTCTGGCTACCACGGCGACGACGAGCGGACCGAGCGCGCCCGCGTTGACGGCTACTTCCACACGGGGGATGTGGCGGTGCGCGCGACCGATGGGACGATCACCTTTGTGGGGCGCACGGACGACATCTTCAAGTCATCGGACTTTAAGATTTCGCCGTTCGAGGTCGAGAGCGTGCTGCTCCAGCATCCTGCTGTCGCCGAGTCGGCGGTCGTGCCGGCTCCGGATGCGGTACGTCACAGTGTGGTGAAGGCGTACATCGCGCTCGCCGAGGGCTGGGAGCCGACGGCTGCGACCGCTGGTGCGATCTTCGCGCACACCCGCGAACTGCTCTCCTCCTTCGAGCGGGTGCGGCGGATCGAGTTCCACCCACTGCCCAAGACGATCTCGGGCAAGATCCGCCGAGTCGAGCTGCGCGAGCGCGAGGAGGAGGCGTTCCGCCGCGGCGACGAGATTCCGACGGAGTGGCGGGCCGACCGGCTCTAGCCGGGGCGGCTCGCGCGCGGCCGAGACGCCGCGGTGCAGAGCGGAGACGTCACGTCCGGGCCAGTCTCAGCAGAGGGGTGCAGGTGGGAGCAGTACACCACGCCGTCAGCGGCGGACCGCGATCAGCTCGCCATGGTCGCGCGCGCCGGGGATACTACGCCGTGCGGTATGGGTCACGTCGAGGCGCGCCTCCTCGGCCAGCAGACGCAGTGTCTCGAGCGGATGGAACCAGGCCGGCGTGACCGCGTGGGCGAACACCTCCGTCCGCGGTCCCTCGAAGAAGCCGAGCAGGAGGCTTCCACCGGGTCGCAGCCGAGTGCTCAGGGCGGTGATCGCGCCAAGTAGCTCGGCGGGCGCGAGATGGATGAGCGAGTACCAGGCGAGAATCCCGCCGAGCGCATCAAAGTCTGCATCGAGTTCGAGCAGCGATCCAACCCGAAAGGAGGCGTAAGGAAATCGCGTCTGTGCCGAGGCTACGAACTCCGGCACCAGATCGACGCCCTCTACGGCGACACCGCGACAGCGGAGGAACTCCGTCTAGTGCCCAGGACCGCAGCCAACGTCGATGGCCGAGCCGGTGAGGCCGGCGACCCAGCGGGCGATCAGCGCCCGATCGTTTTCTGCGGCCGCCTCGACCGACCCGAGCAGTGCTATGTACTCGCCTGAGCGCGCCGCGTAGGCCTCCCGCACATCGCTCATCCCCCAAGCGTAGCGAGACGTGCCCCGTCCACCCCCAGCACCTCTCGAGAAGCCAAAAGTTGTCGCACTGGGCGTCGAGTGCGACAACTTTTGGACACTCGGGACACGCGGGTGGCGCGTTCTAGGGGGACGTTTGGCGCGAAAAACGGCGGGTTTCGACGGGACCGCGCGCCTGACTCCGAAGCCTTCGCGCCGACCGCTCCACGAGCCTGCGCCAGCCCCGATCATCAAGATGCTCCCGTGCTATTTCCGCCCTGAAGGAGAGCCCCATGGTCCTTGCCGCGTCCGACACGATTCTCCCTACCGCTGCCCTCGTGTTTCCTCTCCTTGTCGGCGCGGCTCTCGTCGCGTCTGGCGCGGGTGCGGCGTTCGTCGTGCTGCGCGATCCCGAACGGCGGACAGTCCTCCAGAGGTCCGCCGTTCTCCGCGCACGCACGGACCTCGCGATCGCGCTCGGCAACGCACGCGCCCAACGCGGACCGGTGCCGCGGATACTGATACTCGCCGCCCTGCGCATCGTCGCCGGTGTGCTGCTCCTGGTGACCGCTGGCCCGGCCTACACGACCGCCGCGATGGTCGCCGTGGCACTCTGCGCGTTCGGTCTCGCGGGGGCACTCCGGGCCTTCGCGAGCACATCTGTGGAACCGGCGCCGAGCCCGGCCGCCGTCGCCGCAGCGGCCGCCCTGCTCGCCTTCGCGACAGCATCCACAGCCCAGGGAATCCTTGGATTCACTGGCATCCCGGCCCAGCTCATGCGCCTCGACCAGCGCGACCTGAACTGGGCGGCGGCTCTCGTCGGTGTGCTCGCAGCGTGCACTCTCCTGCAGTTGGCGCGACGGAACTCAGCGCCCGAACAGGATGCGCGGAGGCACGGATGATACCTCGCCGCGCCGCCCCCGCCACCCTTTCGCGCCTCGTCCTGGACGGCACATACTCGCACGGTCTCTCCGAGCGACGAACCGTCCCCGTGATCACCTTTTGGATGCAGTTTCACAATGCAGGACCCGATGCGCTGCACGATCTCGCGCTGCTCTGTGGCACATTGACTGACGGCTCCGGTGCCGAACTCGAGTACGACGAGGCTCCGGTCACCGTTGCCGGGCGACCCGAGCGGGTAGCCCCGGGAGCGGGTTTCGTGGCCGTCGCGCACTACACGATCGCCGTACTGCGCGCCCCACGGATGCTCCGCCACTCGATCGTGCTGCGGGGCCGCACGGGCGAGGGGCGGGCCTTCACCGATGTCGCCGCACTCGACGTGCACCTCGACCCGCGACGCTCGCCCGGGGTCCGCTTCTCCGCCTCCTCCACAAGACCCCGAGCGTTGAGCTGGCGCTGAAAGGCGGATGCAGACGAATGAAAGCTGCTCAGAATGCTCCTTAATCGGGCAGGCTAGGGTCGTCGCGTCTCCCGAAGGACGCACAAGACGAGAGGACTTCGCCGTGATGGGGATCACAGAAGGCAGCAGAGCAACGATCGACCGCGGTGTGTCGCGACGCGATACAGCAGCAGCCGCCTGGCTCGCCGAGGGCGGCATGGACGTGCGCGCTCCCGGGGCGTTCCGCATCGTCGCCGATATCTTGCGGAGCGACGGCGTCGAGGTACTGCGGATTTGGCACACGCCTGGCCGCGTACACCGCACAGCACGCATCGGAGCCGGGGTGCGATTGCTGATCCCGCTCGAGGGCGCGCTGGTCATCCAGCCCGACGATCCGTCGGCGCTCGAGGTCACGCTCGATCCCGGCGATATCGCGTTCCTCCAGTGCGAGTCGTCGTACACGCTCGTCACCGACATCCCGAGCGCGCGCACGGAGATCGCGCTCGATCGCCCACTGCTCGGCCTCGTCGACTCGACGGACCGCGGCGCCGTCGTCACACACGCCGACGCGGCCAGCCGCGGCATCCTGCTCTCGACGGTCAACTCGACCTTCGGCTCGGCACTCGACGCCGACTCGCCCGCATTCCCGCTGGTCCGCGCCGCTCTCGAGCAGCTCGCCGGCGCGGTACTTGCCACCTCGCTCCCCCGAGAAAGCAGCGAGGACGTCTACACGCGGGCCCTCGCCCTGATCGCCGCGATGTCGGCGGATTCCCGCCTGTCAGTGCAGGAGATCTGCGAGCGCCTCGGCGTGCCCAAGCGCACACTCCAGCGCACCTTTGCGCGCAACGGCACCACGGTCTTCGACGAGATCCGCCGCGCACGCCTCACCACGGCCAGGGCGATGCTGGGCGGAAGCGAGGCCCCGCCCGCTCCGGAGCACGCGCTGAGCAGTTACGTGCGCTCGCAGCGGCTCCGGCGCGACCTCCGGCACCTCGAAACGGCGCCGACGGCGAACCTGGGCTGACCGGGGCAGGGGAGGGCGACCGCGGATTCGATGCCCTCGCCGCGTCTCAGTAGTCGATGCGGCCGCGGCGGTCGTGGAACTCGCCGGTCGGGCCATCGGGACCGAGCAGGGCGAGGGCGACGGTCGCATCGGTGCCCTCGGTGACGGTCTGGTGTCCGCCGTGGCCGTTGAAGTCGGTAGCGGTGTAGCCGGGGTCGCTCGCGTTGATGCGCATCGCGGGCAGGTTCTTGGCGTACTGGACCGTCAGAGCGATAACGGCCGCCTTCGACGCGGGGTACGGCACGGACGCGACGGGGAACTCGTCGCGACCCTCGGTGCTCAGCCAGCGCGGCCAGCCCACTCCGGAGGCGACGTTGACGATGACCGGCGCGGAGGAGCGGCGCAGCAACGGGAGGGCGGCCTGCGTGACGCGGACGATCCCGAGGACGTTGGTGTCGAGCACGCTCGCCATCGCGTCAGCGGTGAGGTCGTCGATTCCGGAGGAGGACCCGTGGATGCCGGCATTGTTCACGAGCACGTCGAGTTTTGGCAGCGACGCGAGAGCGGAGTCGACGCTCGCCTGGTCGGTGACGTCGAGACGGACGGGGTGGGCGCCGAGGTCGCGGGCAGCGCCGCCGTCGGCAGGATCGCGCATTCCCGCGTAGACGGTAAGGCCTGCCTCGAGGAGTCGTCGGGCGGTCTCGAGGCCGAGCGAGCGGTTCGCTCCAGTGATAAGTGTCGTAGTCATGGGTCCATCCTGCGCCGACGACGGCCGGACAGGCGAGCTACCGCTCGGCGGTCAGCAGCCGGTCGAGCGAGCGAGCGCTGATCCGAGCGCCGACCGCGATCGGCACGACTCCGGCGATCAGCATCGGAAGCGTCAGCATCACGAAGACCGGGTGGAGGAGCGTTTGCGCGCTCACTCCCGCCCAGACCGCGAGGAATCCCGCGACCAGCAGCGACCCCACGATCGCGATCACGGCGCCGGCCAGCACCGTCCTCGACCGCGCCCGGAGCATCGTGACGGCGGGCATGCCCATCGCGTCGAGGGCGCGGTAGAGGCCCGCCCGGTCGCGCAGATCGGCGAGCTGGGTCTCGATGCTGGAGCAGGTGGTCAGCAGGAGCGCCGCGGCGAGCGCCGCTCCCGCGCCTAGCTGGAGGTCGGGGTAGCCGGCGGCCTCGGCGGCGGGCATCGCCTCCTGAGAACCCAGCATCATCAGCATCAGCAGCAGCATCAGCACGACGAGAACGGTCGTGACGTACACCGCTGTGCCGGAGACCTGCCGCCACGTCATCCGTGGGTCTTCGAGCGCTGACCGCGCCGAGAGCAGCGTGTCGGCGGTGCGGGCCCGTTTCAGCGCGATCCCGGCGACGACGCGGATGACGAAGGGACCGGCAATTGTCATCACCGAGTTGTACGCCGCGATCGCGAGCGCCAGCGCGGGAAGAGCGAAGAGCCCCGCCGAGACGAAGGTCCCCGCGAGGATCGAGATCCCGAGGACACCGACCGCGGTGAGCAGACGCCGCCGGCCGACCCGGTAGGGACGCTGACGCCGCGACGCGCTGAGCGGATCGGCGACGACTCCCGCAATCGCCACTCGCGCGCTCAGCACGGCGATGCCGAGGATCGGGAGGACCACGGCGCAGACCGCTCCGAGGGGAGGGATGAGTTCCGCGAGGCCGGCGGCTCCGCCGCTCAGGGGCAGGATCGCGAGCACAGGGAGTGCGACGGCGAGGAGGAGCAGCGCGAGACCGATGCCCGCGGAGGTGATCGCGAGGGTCTCGATATCGACGACCCGCCGCAGGAGGCGGGGAGAGGCCCCCAGGAGCCCCAGGTGGGCGACCCGCGCCTCCCGCTCACGGGTCGACGTGCGTGCTGACGCGGCGACCACGTCGGCGATCGGAACGCTCAGCACCGCCGAGAGCACGACGCTCAGCACCTGTGCTCCGCCGTTGGTCACATCCTCGTGGGTCGTGCCGTACACGATCCACGTCACGAGGACGAGAGCGACGAACGTCGCGGCGGCCACGAGCAGGATCGGAGTGCGCTTGCGCGACTCCGATGCGCCGGGTCGCAGCAGCAGGGTTGCGATAGCCGGTGCGCTCATGCTGTCGCCGCCCGGACGACTCCACCGGCGATCTCGACCGCGCGCGAGCATCGGCGCGCGATCGCCGGATCGTGAGTGACGACGACCAGGGCGGCACCGCGGGACGTCGTCGCGGTGAGGAGGAGGTCGAGGACGGAGTGTGCGGTGCGGCCGTCTAGGGCGCCGGTCGGCTCGTCGGCGAAGACCACGGGCGCCTCGGTGATCTGCGCTCGGGCGATCGCCACCCGCTGTCCCTGACCGCCCGAGAGCTGGCCGATCCGCTGGCCCTGAAGGCCGTCGAGACCTAGCGGCGCGAACAGGCGATCGGCTCGCGTCTGCGCGTCCCGGCGGGAGCGACCCAGCAGCATCAGGGGCAGTGCGACGTTCTCGAGCGCGGTCAGCTCCGGCAGCAGGGCTCCGTGCTGGAACACGAAACCGAACTTCTCCCGCCGGACCTGCGCGCGGCGGGGGGAGTCGAGCCGCGCGAGGTCGAGGCCGCCCGTGAGGGTGACAGATCCGGAGTCGGGGACGAGGATGCCCGCGAGGATGTGCAGGAGGGTGGTCTTCCCCGATCCCGACGGGCCGAGGACAGCGACGGATTCACCGGAGTGAAGGGTCAGGTCGGCGTCAGTGAGCGGCGTGCTGGTCTCGTAGCGCTTCACGAGGCTGCGCGCTGTCAGAACGGGGGACGTGTCGATCATTGCAGGAGAATCCGTTCGGGTCGGAGGGAGGGGCGTCTGGCCAGTTCAGCGGCAGGGTCGGTCGGCGTCACCGCTAATCGGTCCAGACCAGCAGGGACGCGAAAACAACCAGGACCGGCACGCAGGCGATGAGGTGCAGCCAGCGGTGCTCGACGACGACTGCCGCGAACTCGCGGAAGAACGCACTGGGTACGAAGTAGGCGGATGTTCGGGCACCGATGACCTGCGCCGGCATCCCGAGTCGGCGCGTGAGGGTCGCGGCGCGGAGCACGTGGTAGTCACTGGTGACGACGAGGACGGGGCCGTGGCGACCGAGCGTGCCCAGCAGGGCTCGGGAGAGTTCGAGGTTCTCGCGCGTGTTCCGGGAGGCGGTCTCGGGATGGACGTCCTCGGGTCGTGCGCCGTTCGCCAGGAGGTACTCCGCCATCGCGGCTCCTTCGGCACGCGACTCGTCGGAGCCCTTGCCGCCCGAGGGGATCAGGAGGGGCGAGCGCCCCGCCTCCCGCTCGGCCCGGTACACCGCGAGCCCCCGGTCGAGCCTGCTCCGCAGCAGCGGGGGAACCTCGCCGTCGATCAGGCCTGAGCCGAGGATCACGATCACCTCGGGGACGAGAGCGAGGCGGATCCGCGCGTAGACCACGGAGTAGAGGGCGAACGCGAGGAACGCGGCGGCGAAGTACGCGGTGATCAGCACGATCAGCTCGGCGGGAACGGCCCCGTACTGGTTCAGCGGCCCGCCCGCGCTGCGTCTGTCACCGATTCCGACGCCGAGGTACAGGACCAGCACGACCGTCGGAAGCACGAGCACCAGAATCCCGACGAAGAGGGAGAGCAGATTGCCGAGGCTGCGGCCCTCGCGGCGCATCATTTGCACGCCGTTGACGAGGAGCGCGCCGCCCAGCGCCAGGATCGCGAGGGGCACGAGAACGAGAGCCGCCAGCGCGAGGTACTCGGCGACGACGGGTACCGCCTCGATGAGAAGCAGGAGGGGCGTGAAGACGGCGAAGAGGATCGCCGCGACCAGGAACACGCCGTTGCGGAGCATCCGCGGTTCACGCCAGCGGCCGTGGACGAAGAGCGCGAGGAAGAACAGGGCGAAGAGCGCACTCCAGAGGGCGGGCATCAGAGGGCGCCGAGTGCGCAGTCGCCGGGGCGGGGGCGCAGGGGCGGGGGGCTAGCAGGAGCGGCGAGGATGCGTCGGCCGATCGGGGGGCAGCTTAGGGGCATGGTGTCACTATGGTGGCCAGGAGTCGTCGCGCGCGTCGTCCCGCCGATCCATCTGTATGGTCCGCCGGAGGGAGGGCCGTCAGCCGGGCCCCGCGTCGCCGTTGCCGCGTGACCCGGACGAGGTCAGCGCGTCGGCACTGTTGCCGTCTCCCGGAGGGTCGCTCCGACGGAACCGGCGGCGTGCTGCATCCGACCAGTGGCGCTGGCTGGATACTCTGGTGGGTGACCTCGACACTTGTCGAGGTCCGTGGACGTCGAAGTAGGAGTCTTGCTGGATGGCTGAGCGAACTGTTCTGATAGACGATCTCACTGGAGCCGTGATCTCGGAGGGCCGTGGTGGCACGATCGTCTTCTCGATTGATGACTGCGATTACGAGATTGATCTAACCGCGGGGAACATCGGGAAACTGCACCTCGCACTCGCGCCGTTCGTCGCCGCCGCCCGACCGCTGTCCTCGGCTGCTCCCCAGCGCCGCGTGATCGCCGTTGCCGCCGGGGCGGGACGGAAGACTCCGGAGATGCTCTCGGCGATCCGGCACTGGGCACGTCGCCAGGGCTATGAGGTTCCGCGATCCGGCCGGATTCCGCGAGACGTCCAGGCGGCGTTCGACGCCGCTCACTGAGGCCGGCGGCGAGCAGGCGCGCGAGGACACTCGCACGACGGCAACTACTCCGGCCGCTCTTGTGCGCGGATTACTCCACCCGCGGCCACTCGCTCGTCATGTACGCCTCGATCGCGCGGTGCCGGAAGCTGTACGGCTTGCCGCGGTCGATGATCCCCCGCACGGTATCGAGGCGCTGCGCCGTCGTCCCGACCTCCGTCGCCCTCGAGAGGCCAATCTCCTGCGCGATCCGGGTGAGCGTCCGCTCGTGTGCGGGCACAGCCGCCATCGCATCGAGGAACATCCGCTCGCGCGGAGGCAGCCGCCCGAGGATCCGCTCGACGTGGGCCGCCGCCTCCCGCTGGGCTCCTCGCCACCCGGCGAGAACCTGCGACCGCGTGATGGTCGGGTCGGTCCCGGCGTACCAGGCGCTCTCGCCGGCGAGCTGAAACAGGAACGGCTCACCCCGGCAGAGATCGACGATCGCGGTGACCGCGTCGGCCTCCATGCGGATGCGGCCGGCCGCTCCTTCGCCGTTGGGCACCTCCCAGCCGGGCAGGACGAAGTCCTGAAGCGCCGCGACGATGTCCTCGTCGTCGATGGCCGTGAGCACCGTCGTCTTGAAACGGCGCGCGAAGGTGGCGCCCTTCTGCCCTCCCGCACGGTCCTCGAAGTCGGGCAGCCCGGTGAGGTAAACGGCGAGGGGCAGGAAACGGGTCACTCGAGCGCCTCCGGGCAGGGTGACGACCTCCTCGTGAGTAATGGCGTCGCCGAGAGCGATCAAGAGTTGTGAGAGGGCGCTCTCGTCCACGATGTTCTGCACCTCGTCGAGGTGAACGAGCGCGACGACCTCGTGAGCGATGGCCGCCCGACCCACTTCGACAAGCAGCTCGGTCAGCGCGGTGTGCGGCTCGGGCCCCTCCTGGCCGCGGAGGGTGAGCGAGAGACCCGCCGCGGCGACGGACTGCACGCGCTCGAGCCGGCTCGTGATCCGCTTCTCCCGTGCCGTGGCGAGACCAGCCATTTCTGCGAGCCCCAGCACTGCCGCCGCCACGAGTTTCAACGGATCGCCGCCCGAGGGGATCCGTAGCTGCGGCGTCACCCAGTCACCTTCGGCAGCCGCGTCCTGCGCGATGCGACGCACCAGGGATGACTTGCCGAGGCCAGGCTCACCGAGGATCGTGCGTCCCCGCTCGGGTAGGCCACGAAGGAGTCGGGGCCGGAGGACGTCGCGCCAGTCGCTCAGCTGCTCCGTCCTGCCCGCCCAGATTTCAGGGACGGCGTCAGAACCGGGACTGAATGGGTTGTCGAGAGCGGTACGCACGTTGGTAACGTTATCACCGGAGATGTTGGCGATAACTTTATCAAAATGCTTGTCCGGGCGACCGATGACGCTCCTCCACAGGGCGTGAAAAGGGCCTATCTTTCCCGTCGCGCGGGAGCGACCGCCTTCGTGGCGGTGGTCGGAGCGCTCGGTCCAGGCCGAGCCTCGTCGCGGCGGGCTCCTCGGAGTCTGGTCCGTCTCATCGGCGAGAGAAGCCGACGCGCATCCCGCCCACCATCGTGCCGGCCAGGTTGTAGAGCAGGGCAGCAATGGCGCCGAGTGCCGTGCTGACGATCGTGTTCAGCACACCAACGATGACCGTGAAGCCCATCACCTGCGGCAGCGACGGAATCAACTGCAGACCCTCCGCCTTGGGTCCGGCGAGCTGCTGAAGCAGAGCCCCGGCGTGGGCGAAGGCGTCCGTGCTAGCGAAGACTGCATAGGCAACGGGTACCGTGACGATCAGGATGACTGCCCCGGCAAGCCCAAGAAGAAATGCGATCTTCACCACCGACCAGAAGTCGATGTACGCGAGCGTAAGACGGATCCGCTCCGCCGGCTGGGTCGTCGCGGCCTTCTCGGCGGGTCCAGCCGCTGCACTCATCCTTGTGCCTCACTAATTGATGGGTGGCGCCTCCCCTGCAGACGGACGTCCGCAGGGCAGAAAGTAATCTCCGGTCCAGGAGATGCTCGGGCGGATGCCGCGGCGCCGACAACAGCCTGCCGAGTCTCCGGGCGGTCGGCGTCGCCCGCCGGTTCCATCCGGCTGCACCGCCCGGATGACATCTGCTCGGCACGCCTCCGCTCGGGCAGACGGGTGCCTCCCGAGTCACCTGAGTGCTTTCTCACAGTCAGCCCGCTCTACGCTCAGGGAATGGTGTCGGAGTGGCTGATGGTCGGGGTCGGCCTGGTCCTCACGGCCGGGACTGGCATGTTCGTGGCCGCGGAGTTCGCTCTGGTGAACCTCGACCGGCACGACCTCGAGGTACGGCAGGCGCGCGGGGAGAAGCGGCTGGGCGCGACAATCACAGCGCTGCGGATCACCTCCACGCACCTCTCCGGCGCGCAGCTCGGCATCACGCTGACAACCCTGCTGACGGGTTACACCTTCGAGCCCGCGATCTCGTCGCTCCTCGCCGGTCCGCTACGCTCCGCCGGCATCCCGGAGACGATCGTTCCCGGGATCGGCGCCGTGGTCGGCATTGTCCTGGCGACGGTGTTCTCGATGGTGATCGGCGAGCTGGTTCCGAAGAACTTCGCCCTCGCGCTGCCGCTGGCCACAGCCCGCTTCGTCGTGCCGTTCCAGGCACTGTTCACGACCGTCTTTCGCCCAGTGATCGCCCTGTTCAACAACACGGCCAACGCGATCATCCGCTCGTTCGGCATCGAGCCGAAGGAAGAGCTCTCGGGTGCGCGCAGCGCGGAAGAACTCTCCTCCCTCGTGCGCCGCTCCGCTCTGGAGGGCGTGCTGGATGCGGACCACGCGACGCTGCTCTCGCGCACCCTGCTCTTCAGCCAACGCTCCGCCGCCGACGTGATGACTCCGCGCACCCGGATGGCCTCGGTGCAAGCGGAGGACTGTGCCGCGGTCGTCATCCGCATTGCCGGCTCGACCGGCTTCTCGCGGTTCCCCGTGATCGGCCGCGACTCCGACGACATCCTCGGCATGCTGCACATCAAGCAGGCGTTCGCGGTCGCCCTGGACCGGCGCGCGGTGGTGACCGCGGGCGAGCTGATGGGGTCGCCGACGCGAGTCCCGGAGTCGATGGGCGTCGACACTCTGCTCGGGCTGCTCCGCGCCGAGGGGCTGCAGGTCGCGATCGTCTCGGACGAGCACGGCGGAACAGCCGGGATCGTCACGCTCGAGGACCTCGTAGAGGAAATCGTCGGCGAACTGGAAGATGAGCACGACCGCGCGCGCACCGGAGTCGTCCGGGCCGGCCGCTCGATCACCTTCGACGCTTCTCTGCGGCCCGACGAACTACTGGAGCGCGCCGGCGTCGCCGTGCCGGAAGACGAGGAATACGACACGGTCGCCGGCTACGTCACCGACGTCCTCGACCGCATCCCCGAACTCGGCGACGAAGTCACGGTCGCGGAGGGGGTACTGCGCGTCGAGCGGGTGGAGGGGACACGGGTCGACCGGCTCCGTTTCACCCCCTCGGCGCCGGAAGGGCAGGCGCCGCAGGACTGGATCGCCGCCAAAGACAAGCGCATACCCCAGAGGAGAAAGGACGTGACGTGATGGGCGAATACCTCCCCGGCATCATCTGGCTGGTGATCCTCCTGGCCGTCAACGCGTTCTTCGTCGGCGCGGAGTTTGCCGTGATCTCGGCCCGCCGCTCCCAGATCGAGCCGAAGGCCGAGGCCGGCAGCACGGCCGCGAAGACCACGCTGTGGGCGATGGAACACGCGACCCTCATGCTCGCCACCAGCCAGCTCGGGATCACCGTCTGCTCGCTGGTCATCCTCAATGTCTCCGAGCCCGCGATCCACCATCTGCTCGAAATCCCGCTCGGCGCCACACGCCTCTCCGGTGAGGCGGTCGGAGTGATCGCGTTCATCGTGGCGCTGCTGCTGGTGACGTTTCTGCACGTGGTGCTGGGCGAGATGGTTCCCAAGAACATTTCCTTCTCCGTTCCCACCCGCGCCGCACTGATCCTCGCGCCCCCGCTGGTGCTCGTGGCCCGGGTCCTCAATCCGGTGATCTGGACGCTCAACACGCTCGCGAACGCGATCCTTCGCCTGTTCCAAGTGGAACCCAAGGACGAGGCGACGTCGGCGTTCACGCTCGATGAGGTCGCGGGCATCGTGCAGCAGTCCACCCGCGAGGGCGTCCTGCTCGACAGGACCGGCGCTCTCTCCGCCGCAGTCGAGTTCACCGCGAAGACCGTCGGCGATGTCGAGGTGCCCATCAGCGAGATGGTCGTTCTGCCAGCCGGATCGTCGCCGGCGGACATCCAGGCGGCGGTGACGGAGCACGGCTACTCCCGCTACATCCTCACCGATGACGGTGAGCCCACCGGATACCTGCACCTCAAGGACGTCATGGACCTCGTCGAGCCGGCCAGCTTCACCGCACCCGTGCCGACCAAGCGGGTCCGCCGCCTCGCGTCCGCGTTCCGGGGCAGCGACCTCGAAGACGCTCTGGCGACCATGCGCCGCACCGGCGCGCACGTCGCCCGTGTGCACGACGAGGAGGGTCGAACCACCGGCGTGCTCTTCCTCGAGGACATCATCGAGGAACTCGTCGGCGAGGTCGACGACGCGACCCGTGTCTGACGCCTGGTCTCGGCGGGCATCCGGTTGGCGCCTGGTCGCGGGGAGTGTGAGCAACCGAGGTTGAGAGGGCCAATCAGCGCGTCAGGGGCACGATCGGACGCTCTCAACCTCGGTTGCAAACGAGATGCATCAGGTCCGGCCTTCTGATCGCGCTGGCCGGCGCGCTCCTCTCAGTGCCGCGTGGCTCGCTCGAGTAGCCCCGCGAACACGGCGTCATACGTCACCCTGACCTGATCCCAGGACGCCTCGAGGTCGACGCTCTCTGGCGCCTCGACCGCCGCAGCGAACCCGTGCTGCGCGTGCGGGACGGGCTGCGCGGGGAGCCGGAGGGTCTGGATGAACGCGCCGGTCTCGGGTTCAAAGGTGAGGGTGTGCGACGCGACGTTGCGGTCCCAGTCGGCGGACGGCCACGACAGGAAGGCGATATGCCGTAACGCCTCCCCGGGACCGGTCGCCGACACGTAGCTACCGAAGTGGTCCTCCCCCTCGGAGACGATCTTGTACGAGCCGTTGTCGAAGAGGATCAGCAGCGCCTCGGGGAACGGCCTCAGCCCGTACATAGCGGTGTAGCGCAGGGCCTCGACCGCGACCGGTCGGCCCAGCGGCACCGTGATCAGGGGAACGTCGTGCTCGGTCATTGTGTGGTTCCTTTCACCGTCTGGCTTGTTCCAGTGTGGAGTCCGGTCACCGTGGAGTCCGGTCACTGGCGGACGAGCACGAGGGTAGGCGGAGCCTGGTGAAAGGGACCCGGATGACGCTGAACGTCAGGTCAGCCTCGCCGGTCCGTCTCGCGCAGCGAGTGGATCATGCTCCGCAGCACCCGGGCCGCCGCGTCCCGTTCGTCCTCAGTGACCTCGCTCAGCATCCGCAGCTCGACGGAGCGGACCGCCGCCGACGCCTCCGCCAGGCTGCATCGGCCGCGGGCGGTGAGGCGGGCCGGCAGAGCTCTGCCGACCGGTGCCTCCGCGGGCCGCGTCACGAGCCCGTCGCGTTCGAGGGTCTGCAGCAGCACGTTCATCGACTGCCGGGTGACGAACGCGCCGCGCGCGAGTTCGGAATTGGACAGGCCGGGCCGCTGAGCCAGCAGCTCCAGGCAAGAGTAGTGCGTGACGCTCATGCCGAGCGGGCGCAGCACCGCCTCCATCGCAGCGCGCAGAGCGCTCGACGCCTCTTTCAGGAGGTAGCCGAGCGAGGTCTCTAGGTCGATACCGCCGTGACTCATGTCAACACTCTGACATATCTGTTGACTTGTGTCAGGTATCTGACATACCGTGGGGAATGTCACAAGGCTGACATCAACAGGAGGAACCCATGCCCGTCACCGGCCCCGACTTCATCTCTCTCCAGGTTCGCGACCTCGACGCCTCCCAGGCGTTCTACGAGCGCTACCTCGGCCTCGTCCGCTCCCCTGCCGGACCGCCGCACGCTGTTGTTTTCACGACTGCTCCGATCGCCTTCGCCCTGCGCGACATCGTGCCGGGCACTGACATCGACGCTGCGCCGCACCCCGGCGTCGGCGCGGCGATCTGGCTGCACGCCACCGGGGTGCAGGACATCCACGACGCCCTCGCCGCCGACGGCCACGGCATTGTCGCCGCTCCCGCCGACGGTCCCTTCGGCCACACCTTCACCTTTGCCGACCCCGACGGCTACCACATCACCCTGCACGACCGGGCCTGACTCCGGAGGCAGGGATGGTCGCCGTCAGGCCGTGCGCTGTAGGAGGAGCACACCGTCAACAAGCGTCACGCCGCCCCCGTCCGGGGCGGTCACCGAGCGTTCGCGGGTCTCGACCACGCGCGGCGTCCACTCGGCCGGATCGAGCGCGAGCGCCTTGAACTCCTCCTCCGGGCCCATCAGGTGCATCGCGCCGTGCCGATGCTCGTCGCCACTCGCCCACGGCGGAGGCGCGGCGTGCGAGACGACCGCGAGGTGGCCGCCCGGCGCGACGATGGACGCCGCGCGGCGCAGGACGTCCAGGCGCGGGAACTCGACCATCGAGTGCAGGAAACTCGCGGTGACCAGCTCGAACGGCCCCATCACCGGCCATTCCCCTGCGAGGTCCGCCTGGACGAAGACGACGTCGGCACCCTGCTTCGCCGCCGCCTCCCGCGCCCTGACGAGAGCGGTCTCGGAGAGATCGAGGCCGGTCACCCGCCAGCCGAGGGCGGCGAGCCAGAGAGCGTCCGCGCCCTCTCCCGCTCCAAGGTCGAGCACCCGCGCGGGCGGCAGCTCACCGACGAGCGCGACGAGCGCAGCGTTCGGCTGGCCCGACCAGATGCGTTCGGAGTCAGCGTAGCGAGCCTCCCAGTGCTCACGGGCGGTGGGCTCACGGGCGGTGCTCATGCGGATCCTTCTCTCCGGGCGGACGTTGCCGTTGCCCAGACTGACGATGCCGCTCCCACTCCACTCACGCCACTGATCGTGCCGATTCGGCACACCGAGGACCCTGGTGCGCCCTTCCCCGACGGGCCCTGAGCGCAATAGCGTCGAGGAATGGCCCTCCGTCTCGAAGAGATCATCGTCGACTGCACCGACTTCCGCACCCTCGGGCACTGGTGGCAGAAGGCGCTCGGCTGGGACCTCGTCGACGAGGACGACGACGGGATCGAGCTGCTCGCCCCCTCCGGCCGCGGCCCCAGCCTGCTTTTCCTCGACGTCCCCGAGCGGAAGACGCTCAAGAACCGGCTGCACCTCGACTTCGTGCCGGACGACCAGGAGGCGGAAGTGGCACGGCTCGTCGGTCTCGGTGCGACGCAGGTCGACATCGGCCAGGGCGAGCGCTCCTGGGTGGTACTGGCCGATCCGGAGGGCAACGAGTTCTGCGTCCTCTCGGCTCGCGAATAAGAGAACTCCGCTCCTTCGCGACACCTGTCGGGAGAGACCCGTCGAAAGAGCGCCTTCATGCACCGAATCAGCACGCATCCCAAGAAGTCAAGGGTAGAACGGGCGTTCTCACCGTCCTAGCATCGGCTGCAACGCGGATTCGGACCGGGCCGCGCAACGCCAAGGAGTGACCGTGACCGCAGAGGACGTGACCGCAGAGGAGAGGCCCGTCGCCCTGAAGGGGCAACGGCACTGCGACCTGTTGGCCGGGAACGTCCTCGAGAACCGCGGGACCGGGCTCTACGCCTACGCGTACCGCCTGACCCTCTCTGACGCCGCGGCCACGGCAGCCCTGCGCCACGCCGCCGTCACCCTGCGAACCGGCCGGCCTCAGGGCCTGGACGAGAAAGGCGCACTGGATCTCGCCCGCACCGAGATCGGCCGGGTCAGCCTTCAACGCGGCACACCCGAGCAGACCGAGTCGGCTCCTCCCGTGCTGGGTGAGAACGACCTGCTGCGCTCCGGATTCCACCGCCGCCTGCACGCCCTGCCGACGATCGAACGCCAGTGCTGGCTGCTGCGACACACCGGCGGGCACGACGTCGACGCCATAGCGGAGCTGCTGAGCATCCCGATGGAGCGTGTGCAGACGGCACTCGCCTCCGCCGCGCAGACGCTCGTAGCGGGCGAGCTGGCCGAGCTCAGCCACTGGTCGGAGTAGTTGCGGCGGAGTCGTCGCGGCGGGGCCTGAGAGCACCCCGGGTGCCCGAGGGACGCCGGGTCCAGCCTGCGGCGCCCCTCAGACGTCTGGTGCCCGACCGTCCAATGACGGCGGGAGGATCAGGTCAGTCGAGGTAGTCGACATCGTCCCACGGTTTGTGGAGGTCGCCGGTGTCCCGGTCGTCGTGCGGCACCTCGACCTCCTCGAAGATCACCGGTACTCCGGTCGAGATGAGGGCGCTGACCCGCCGGTTTCCGACGATGACGAAGTCGATCAAGCCACCGCCTGCCTGTGTCGCCTCGGTCGCCGAGCGCTTGAGACCATCGACATCGGTCCCTTGCGAGAGACCGTAGGCCTTGCCCTCGATGGTGACAGTGGTGCGGATCATCATGTGGCGCTGCTGCTCCTCGTCTCAGGTGCGATAACCCTACGAATCGAGGGCGCGTGCCTCCAGCCCTTGCGGCATCTCGCGAGGGGAGGGCGGGGAGGGCGGAGTCAACCCGGGTGCGTGGGGGCGGGCGGGCATCGTAGTGTCGAAATTCCGTACGTTCCGCATTCAGCGACAAGGAGGATCCGATGACTGAAAAGAACACTCCCGAGGACCCGCAGACCACCGACCCCGAGCACGTCGACCCCGAGACGGCGACCGACCCCGAGGGCGACCCCGTCGAGAACCCGTCCGGCTGAGCCTCCGCGAGACGGCCAGCTCCGTCCGCCATCCAGCGGGGGAACCCCGTCGAGGGGACCCGCTATCCGGGGCTCCCTCGATGGTTGAGGGTTCCCTCGGCAGAGAATTCTTTTGCGCGGACCGCTCCGAATTACCAGCACACCACAGAGAAGGAACATGGAAGGAAGACTGTGCCGATTCCCGCTGTCGACTACGCCCACGTCCGCCTGACCGTCCGCGACATCACGGTCTCACGCGCTTTCTACGACTCCGTCTTCGGGTTCGACGTCGCCTTCGAGGCGCCTGGGGAGGATGCTCCCGAGGAGCAGAAGGAGCAGCTCGCGTTCCTCTTCGGCGGGGTGATCTACCAGTTCCCCGGCGGACTGCTCGGACTGCGCCCCGTCGCCGCCGCGGCAGACAGCTTCGATGAGGACCGCGTGGGACTCGACCACGTGAGCTTCGCCGTCGCCGACCTGGCTGCCCTAAACTCTGCGGCGGAGGCACTCGACGCGCTCGGCATCGCACACAAGCCCATCAAGGACACCGGCCCGCAGAGCATCCTGGAGTTCCGGGATCCCGACAACATTGCGCTCGAGATCTCCTCGCCGAGCTAAGTCTCTGGACGAGTCGTGCGCAGCCCGCCCGCCCGCCCGCCACCATCCGGCCGTCGACTTCGGCGACCCACGACTCCATACCGCCGCCGCGCGAGAGCCACGCTACCCGCGCGTCGGCGAGAGCGACGTCAGTGTCCTCGCTGAATGCGGCGTCGATCATCGCGCTCATCTCAGACAGCAGTGCCTCGACGGGGCCGATCATGATCGACTCGGTGTCGGCGTCCGGGTGACGGAGACGGCGCTCGGCGTCTCCGCATCGGAGCGCAGCTGATCGCCGTAGGCGCGGAGGTAGTCGGAGCTCATCCGGGCAACGCTATCGGCTCACCCAGCGGAATCTCGGGCACTCTCGACCGTATCGAACGGCCCGTGAATGTCGGTCGCTGCGACGTTGACGATAACGCAGGTTCCGGCGACCGGCTCCGCGACACGCTGCACCTGCTCGCGCACGGCATCCAGTACGTCGCGCACCGGATGCGGGTACTCGACGACGAGGTCGATATCGACGGTGATGTCGTCGGCGGTCGCCGCGACCGTCACTCCGGGCCGTGTGCTCGTCCCCAGCACGTGGCGGGCGGCGCGGTCGAACTCGCGGGCCATGGCGCCGCCGAGGTGGTGGACGCCCGGGACGCGCTCAGCGCTCGCGGCCGCGGCAACGGCGACCCGGCTCTCGGTCGCCGCCGCTCCTCCCCTGTTCTCTATCACGCGCGCCCGCGAGCAGCGGCGGGGCGTGCACGGCTGATCGGTGAGAACGACACGACGATCAGGACCAGCCCGATCAGCGCGGCCACGGCGCCCGCCGCGGCGGTCAGCGCGATAGGGGTGGCAGCCGCGCCGAGCACGGCCGACGCTCCATCCTGCGGAGCCACGAGGAGAACGGGCTGCGCCACGAGCGCGAGCACCGCCTCCGTACTGAGCCATGCGAACAGGAGGAGGAGCACAGCGGCGAGCACGATCACGGCAGCCTCCGCACTCCAGGAACGCTGCGCGCGACGGCCGAGCAGGGACGACGTCACTGGACGCGGCTCTCGGACTCGTCCTCCGTGTCGTCCGCATCATCCGCGGGAATGTGCACGTCGGACACAGTCACATTCACTTCGGACGCCTCCATGCCAACGACCGAAGAGATGGCTTCGGACACAGCGGAACGGATATTGCCGGCAAGCGTCTGCAACGCGACCGGGTACTCTGCGACAACTGTGACGTCGGCCGCGACCTGCTTCTCGCCGACCTCGACCGAGATGCCCTGGCCGCGGTCTTGCGCGTTGATCGCGTGACGGATTGCGCCGAGAGCGCGGGCGGCTCCGTTGCCGAGGTCGTGCACACCCGGCACCTCACGGGCCGCGATGCCGGCGACCTTCTCGACGACCCCGTCGGCGATCGTGTTCTTGCCGACGGAGGTGGCGGTGCCGTGCTGAGCGGACGGGGCGGTGGTGGTCATGGCTTTCTCCTTTGGCTGAGGGCGAGGCCTGCGAGGCCGCGGTGCTCACAATCCGTGGCACATCATCAGGACGCGGCGCGAGTCCCGGTCGTCCCGGTGATTCAGCCAAGGTGCAGGAAAGACCGACGTCGGATGCGCTTCCCGGCCAGTTGCGTGCACGCACGAATGCCCGATCAGGTGGGCACGGCGGAACTGTCGTCCGCGCTCCTTGCGGTGCCGCTTTCGATTCCCATCGCGGGGACGGTCCATGTGGTGGCGGCGACGAGCGTGCGTCGGCCGGGATTCGCGGCCGACGGGTCTTCGATGCTCCAGCCGTCACCGAGGATGATGTCCTTCGTCGGGCCGATGAAATTGTCAGTCACTGCTTCTCCTCGGGAAATCAGAGATGGACGGGAGTCGCCCGCGGATGCCGCGCGCCGGCCATTTTCTGCACGTGCGCTCAGCAACAGTGCAGCGGCCGAGGCCTCCTGCGCGGTGCCTCCGCACTTTCTCGTCACCGCTTCTGCACACAAGCGTCTGCCTCTGGATTTATTGCACTCACGTCTCTTATGGTCGCTTTAGCAGGGCGACGAGGAAGGACCACGCGCATGACAAAGGCAGACCACGGGTGTACGCAGAGAGGCCCCGCCGCACGGGGCCTCTCTCATGATGCGTCGAATCAGGTGTGCACGTTAAAGCTGTTATCCGTCAGCTTGCCGTTGTTCCCAGAGTTGGTGTCCTCTGCGTTAGTCGGTCCAAAGAGGACGAAGGGTTTGATCCCGTCCTCGGTGCGGCCGGCGTCAGGAATTGTCCAGAAATTGATAACAATCTCAGCGGTTTGACCGGGCGCGAGTTTCTGCGAAGCGTTTTGGAAGACGAACACCCACCTACGGTTGTCGCCGGTGTCCAGGTAATCGATGACGTAGTCCCAGCCGTTTCCAGAGACGGGAAAGTGCGGGCGGGCGGAATTCATTTGGATACTGTAGTGCGGGAGGGTGAGGGAGGCCCTGACGCCTGTAATGGTATCCGGGCCGTCGTTGATCACCTTAGCGTGAACGAAGAGGCCGTTGTCCGCGTGGAATGTGCCGTCGGCCGGGACGTCCTGCTGCCCGCCCTGCGCATTCCAGGCGACGTAGGTGATCCGCAGATCCGCCCTCGCCGGCTGCGCGTTCGCGGCGGCCCCAGAGCCGGACGCAGCCGCCGCCGGAGTGGCGATCGCCACGCCCACCGCGGGCACGGTCCAGATCGCGGCCGAGACGAGCGTACGTCGGCCGGGATTCGCGGCCGAATTGTCTTCGATACTCCAGCCGTCGCCGAGGACAATGTCCTTCGTTGGGCCGGTGTGGTCATGAGTCATTGCGTCTCCTTGGGGAGTGAAGGAATGGACCGGAGGTATCGCCGGCCCCTGGCCCGGGCGTTCTCTGCGCAGGCACTCAGCAACAGTGCTGCTCAAGCAGCTCCCCGCACGGCGCTTCCGCAGCTTCTCGTCGCATTATCCGCAGAAAAGCGTTCAAGCCTCGAATCCTCCAATTTCGGTCTCCTAGGGTCACTCCGCGACAAGAAGAAGAAGTAGGAGAAGAGATCCACCGTGCGCGTGAGAAGAAGTAGGAGAAGAGATGCACCGTGCGCGTGAGGGGGCCGCCCAGAGCACGAACGGGGTGGTGATCGAACGGGGTGTGGGAGCGACCGGCCGAGCCGCCGCGAGTTGGCTGCACGCGAACGGTTTCGACGTCGTCGAGGACCCGCCCGTGGGCCGCGTGTTCGCAGACGTCGTCCGCTCGGACGGAATGACGGTCGCGCGGATGTGGCACTCCTTCTCCCAGCTGCAAACCCGGGATCACGACGCGGTGGACAACCTGACAATCACCCTCGTTCTCGAGGGCAGCCTGGCGGTGGCGGCCGGTCCTGCCCAGTTCACCCTCGAGAAGGGCGAGGGCTACCTGCGTCGAGCGGGCATCGGAGCGACGCTCGAGACCCTCGGATCGACCGGGACGATAGAGATCGCGCTCGGCGAGGACTTCGAGCGGCGCTTCGAACTCTCTGGCCTCTGGGAAGCGCTTCCACTGCCGGCGACCGGATCGACGCGGTTCCTGGTCGCGAGCAGCAACGCCTTTCTCTCCGCGTTCCCCACAGCCGGCCCAGGCTGGCATCTCTGGATGCTGGCCCTGGAGGCGATCACGGCGGGGACTCTTCTCGAGGCAGGCCGTTCAGCGGTGATGACGTCGCGGGCAGAGGCGGATATCGTCCGGCAGGCCAGGCGGATCATCCACGAGCGCTGCACCGACCAGGCGCTGACGGTCGCCGCCCTCGCCTCCCTCGTCTCCATCTCGGAGCGCCGGCTCTTCGAGGCGTTCGCCGCAGCCGGATCCACTCCGCGCGCCGAGATCGAGCGGGCGCGACTGCTCGTCGTGCGACGTCTGGCTGCCGGCCGGTCCACCCACCTTCTCGACTGGGAGGACGTCGCCGGCCGCACCGGATTCCGCAGCTCCCGAAGCCTGCGCGCGGCGCTGCGCAACCGCGCCCAGCAGGAGTGAGGGCGCACGTGGGCCGGATAAACGACTGCAAGCGCGGAGCGCAAAGCCTCACATGTCGAACATGTGTGTGCTGCGTACCTTCCTGCTTTTTTCCGCGCCACCTTGATTTAATGCTCGTCAACCTGACTAGAGTTTCGTCAGTGAAAAGCTAACTAAGGAGGACTAGCGTGCAAGCCACGAAATCTAGAATATCGCTCCGCCAGCTACCGCGACCGACGGTAACGGAAGTACGATCGTCTCCCAATGGAAGAACTCGGAGAAGCGAACGTTGTTCGTCCGATCAGGGGCGGGAATGGAAATAATGGTTTTGGTTGGGTGAAAATCCAGACCAAGCATAATCTTCACAAATTTCAAACCCTTCGTTTTGTGTCGAATAATCCGAAGGGGGCAACCTTTCAAGGCTCGGATGCTCTGTATGAGGCATATGCAAATAAGAAAGTGTGTACTGACGGAAAATGCATCTATACTGAGAGTGTGCCCGTGCGGCTCGTGATGGCATTCGAGTATGTTGAGACCTACTACGGTGTAGAGATAAATGGGACGTTGGGTGTCAAGACAAGCTACTGTCTCAACGAGAATAAGGCAGGTGATTGTCCCGACTGGGTTAACTCCGCTTTCGCGGATTCTGCCGCTTCGACAAGCTCGGTTGACGACGCGCCGACTGACAACAGCTCCGTCGAAATGAGCTACACCCCCCTGCACGGCGATGAATAAGGGGTGATTACCGTGTGCTCACCTCAAGTGTCCCGGTTCCTCGAACGGATTCGCGCCCGCGTGAACGACGGGCGCGATCCCCGAGCAGCGACCCTCGTCTGGGTTCGCGGCGCAGAAGACGCGGACGGCGCTGCAGTCGTCCTCTATCGGGAGCGCCCTGAGGGTCCGGTGCTCGGCCGGATTTACCGGCTCGGCGAATACGCGGCCATGTTCGACTCCCATTTGTCCATCGAAGATCTCGCCGACATCGCCTTCGCGGATGATCTCGCCGATCCCACTGGTACCGGCACGGAGAACCAAGTTCTGGATCGGCAGGCCGGCCTCGAGGAGGGCTCCGGAACGCAGTGGGTGTGAGGATCCGGACCGCGTGCGGTCAGCGTCGAAGCGTTTGGCTCGGCTTTTCGTCGAACCGCAGGCGATAGGCGCTCGCGAACCGGCCGAGGTTGCCGAAGCCCCACTCGCGCGCGACGGCGGCGACCGTCGTCGAGCAGGGGTCCCCCGCCGCGAGATCAGAGTGGGCACGGTCGAGGCGAATATCGCGCAGATAAACCGAGGGCGACACTCCGAGATGCCGCTTCGTCGCCTGCTGCAGGGTGCGAGTGTGCAGCCCGGCAGCGCGCGCGGCGTCGGCCGGGGTGATCGGTTCGTGCGCGTGATGCTGGAGAAAATCCAATGCCGCCCGAGTGCGGGAGCCGGAGGGTCGGCGCAGCGCGGCCGGCACCTCCCATGCCCGCCACGGGAACAGGAGGAGAAGCGCGCGGGCGAGGTCCAGTTCGGCGGTGAAGCGCACGAGCGGAGTGATCGTCGCCGTCGCCAGCGCGGCAGTCGCGGTAGAGACCGCGGCTTGCCAACGCGCCAGGACGCAGGGGTCCGCGTCGGCTCGGTAATCGAACGAGACCGGCTGACGGGGGCCCGTATGCATCTCCGTCGCGACATCCTCGAGGAACTCGGGCGCGAAGTGGATCAGGTTCAGCCGGTGCGGCTCGAACTCGAGCGCGAAGTGCCGCTCCGCCGGCAAGAGGAATGGCATCGAAAGCGCACCCGAGCGCGAGAACGGCGGCAAGTCCAGCCGTCCGCCGCCGGCCCGGAACCAACCGACGACGTACTCGCGCAGATTCGGCACGCGGCCGATGAGCGATCCGGAGCAGTCGGAGGTGCGCAGAGTGACGCGCTCGCTGCCGCGCACGGCATAGCGGTACGAGAAGTCGTGCTGCGCCGGGGCGACGCGGAATTCTCCTCCGCCGTATGCCTGGGAGTACACCGCGGAGGCGGCGGCGGGATCGTCTCCCGACGCCTCCAATCGCCGGTCGGCCCGCTGATCCCCGCTAAATGGGCTACCGCCCACGAAGGCCGACTCACCCCCCTGTCCGGACTCGCGAGATGCCATTTGTACTTATCTCCCTCGGCGTGTCGCGTACCCACGAGGCATCTCGTGGGACGGGATTCGGGCGGGGGACGTGGCGGTGTACTGGCGGGCGCACAGGAGGGTGGCAAGGGCGATCTCGAGGGCGTCGCCGCCGTAGTAGAGAAGGAGCGCGGCCTGCCGGTCGCTGTCCGACACAGCCTCGGCGTAGAGGACGGTGGCGAGCAGGGCGTGCGCAGCGATGCCCACTCCGAGCACGCCGAGGCGCAGGGCGAACGACGCGCGATGCGGTTGAGGGTCCACTCCGACGAGCGCCGCGGTCAGGAGGCAGCCGCTGAGCAGGAAGTGCACCCCAAGTACGAGGTGCAGCAGCGGATCGCCATGGGCCGCCACGAGCATGCCGGTCACGTGCACGACCCAGAGCGAGCCGGTCGACAGCAGCAGTGCCGTGACCGGGTGCGCGAGCACTCGCGCCGGCCGACTGCGCAGGAGTCGCGACAGACGGCGCGCGACGCTCACGTCGAGCGCACGCAGCGCGAGCGTCACGGGCGCCGACGACATCAACAGAAGCGGCGCCAGCATGCCCAACCCGAGATGCGTCAGCATCGCTCCACGCAGATCCGTATGCGACCACTGGGCGAGCGGCCCCACGAAGCAGAGCGCCGCGACCGCGAGACCGGCAAGCAGCAGCAGTGAGCGCCGGAGTGGCCACGGCCGCCCTCGCCGACGCTCAGCCGCTGCGGCGCCCATCGCGAGCACCGCCGCCGCGCTGAGCGGCACAAGCAGGAGAGCGCCGGGATCGAGCAACCCGTGCGCGGAGTGACCGATCACGCCGGCCGGGTCCGCAGACGCGCGAGGACCACGAGCCCGACGGCCAGCAGCGCTGCGCCGGAGGCGATCCACGTCGTGTCATAGAGCAGCAGATCGACGTCATAGCGCACTTGGTGCAGGCGAAGCACCTTGTGGTCGACGACTCCGTCCCACAGCTGGAACAGTCCGGCGCCCGTCACGACGCCGGCGATCACGGTCCGAGGGCGCAGCGGCGTCCGTCGCCGGGCGTCGGCCAAGAGGAAGAAGCCGCCGACGAGCGCGAGCACTTCCGCGGCGTGCAGCAGCCCGTCTGACGCCAGCCCGACCGCCGGGGTCGACCGGTCGTAGAAGTGGTGCCAGGCGAGGATCTGGTGGAACACGATCTCGTCCACGGCCGCCATGAGAGCAATCCCGACGAGGAGCGCACCCTGGAGGGTCCGGTCGCGCGAGCGATCGGTGTACCGCATCCGTCTTCCCCCCTCGCGCCACTGTGTGGCGCTGCCCCTGTCGCCCAGTCAACACCGAGGTACTCCCCCCTCGGGGCGCAAGCCCGCGCACGCCCCTCCCCCGTTCGAGGCCCGCCAATCCCTCCAACTCCTCCCTCCCACTTTTCCCTCGTGCACCCCGCTGACATGCCCAAGAATGCTGTCGACACGCCAAGGGCCACAACCATCTCGGGCACCTCGGCACGGGGGCTCGGGCACGGGGGCTCGGGCTCAGGCGCGCAGGCTCAGGGGCGGGTGGAGCTGCGGATCAGCAGCTCGGTGGGCAGCAGCGTCACGCGCTGCGCGTACGAGTGGTCGCCGCTGTGGTGCGAGACCACGAGGGCGCGTCCTGGCGAGGAGCTTGCCGCGTTAACTACAGCGGCTCAGAGGGTGTCCAGCCCGTCGCAGGATCGAAGTGCGACTGGGTGAGACGCCCGTCGCTACCGCGCCAGAACACGTTCCCTAGCCCGTTCGACTGCCAGGTTGCGGAGATCACCGGTGTGGAGATGCTGGAGCTTCCGGGCAGGTCGGAGGGAGCGGACCATCCGGTCGAGTACGAGACGTGCGCGATGGTGCGCGAAGCATTCCCATAGAGGACGTCGAGCTGATCGCCGCTGCCGGTGGAGACCGCGACGGGATCGACAGTAAGCCCCGATGCGAGGGCAACTCCCGTCTTTCGCCAGTCGGTGCCGTCGAAGGAGGACTGGACAAGGTTGCCCGAGGTGCTTCGCCAGAAAAGGTCGACCTTTCCGTCCTTCGCTACAGCACTCGGTGTTCCTGCGACGGTCTCGTCGGCGGGCAGTGCCGCGCTCGAGGACCATCCGTCCGGCTGGCTAGAAATGTGGAGGAGTTGCGCGCCGGGTCCTGCGTAGTACACGTTCACCACACCAGAGGTGGTGGCGACTGCGAACGGGTCGGCGGTGAGACCGGTTGCGAGGATCCCACCCGAACTCCAGACTCCACCGGTCGCGTAGGCGTGCCCGAGCGATCCGCGCGACCCGCGCCAAAAGACGTTGACATCACCGTTCTGACGGCGGACCGCGCTGATTCGGCCCGCAATCGAAGGACCCGCTGCAATGGGGGAGTCGCCGGTCCAGTCGGTGCCATCGAAGTAGTTGTGGCGCAGTGTTCCGGTCTGACTGACGTAAAACACGTCAATGGTGCTCTCCGCAAGGAGAACGCTCGGTGCCGAGCCAAGCCCGCCGCCCAGTGGGAGGTTCGCACTCCAGCCGCTCTGTGCCTGATAACGGTAATAAAGTTGCGGATCCTCGTCGCTGCCACGCCAGAACACGACCATACCGGCCGGATGCGGGACGGCGCTGACTGTGAATCGTGTCGAGTCCATCACGACCGGGTCCGGTGTCGAGACGGCGTCGAGCCGCGCGTTGATGAAGGCGTACGGATCGACGGCCGTCGTACCGGTGTAGCCGGAGGCCGTCGTTGCGATCGTGAGGTGAAGACGGTTTCCCGCAGACTGGGTACCGGTGTCTCCGACGTCCCCAATGGTCTGGCCCCGAGTCACGGACGTTCCGACGCTCAGGCCAGGACCGATCAAGTGGCAGTAGCCAGAGAAGTAACCGTCGGCATGGGAGATCACCACCACGTGCCCGAATGCCCCATTCCACTCGCTGATGACGACCGTGCCATCGGCGACCGCTGGTACGGACATCCCCGCCCGCTGCGAATAGTCGAGCCCGTTGTGAGCGCGGCCCGCATTATTGACCGCCGGAGCCTCCGCAAAACCATCGACCAGATCCGGATTAGCGAACGGATGGCGATACTGGACTGCGACGGCTGCCTGGGCGGACAGTGGTAACCCGACGAGGCCCGCCACCGTGAGCGCGCCCGCACCGCCCAGTACGACACGCCTGCGAAGTCCTGTCGGACCGACAGTGTGCATGGTTTCTCCAATGTGTGACTGTGGCAGAGGGCAGAGGGCGGTCACACATTTTTCACTGAGCACCCCACTCACGGGGCTGAGAAAAAACTTCCGACGATTATTCGCCTTGCGACAGGCAAATCTATTGTTTTCGACGGTCCTTGTCCAGAGCCTTACCCGCCCTCCACGCCACCCGTCTCTCCGCAGGGCACCTCCGTCACGTCGTCAGCGCGACCGCCGGCGGTGTGCGGGCCGCGGACACCGCCGGATACAGCCCGGCCAGCAGTCCGATCGCAAGAGTCGATCCGACGCCCGCGAGCACGATCCCCATCGGGACCGTGAAAGGCGCCGCGTTCGTTGTCGCGAAGACGGCGACGGCACCCGCGCCGATCCCGACACCACCGACTCCGCCGAGGAGCGAGAGAAGGAAGGCCTCCATCAGGAACTGCACGCGGATGTGACCGCGGGTGGCGCCCAGGGCCCGACGCAGGCCGATTTCGCGCCGACGCTCGAGAACCGAGATCACCATGGTGTTGGCGACGCCGATCCCGCCGACGAGCAGTGCCACTGAGCCGACGCCGAGGAGCAGCCCGGTGAAAGAAGCGTCAACCGCGGCGCGAGCGTGCAACGCGTCCGACGGACGCGTGACGCCGACGTGGCGGGGATGCTGCGGATCGATGCTTGCAGCGATCAGCGTCTGAATCCTCTCGACGGCGGAGTCGGCCGAGCGTTCGTAGACCGTCGTCGGACGGCCGTCCCAGTGCAGATCGGAGGTCGCGACAGAGGACGGTACCAGGGCGTTCAGATCGAGTTCCGGGGCGAGCGGCGATGGAGCGAGGAGGCCGATCACAGTGAAGTCGTGTCCCCCGAGCCACACAACCGTTCCGACCTTCTCGATCCCGAGGACTCGGGCGGCCTGCGACCCCAGCACCACGCTGGGGACGGCCTCGGTGGCTGTATCGAACCATCGGCCGACGGCGAGGCGGCTCTTCGTCACCTCGAGCAGCCGGTGATCGGCGACACTCACCATCAGGCCACGAGTGCGTCCCGGATCGACGAAGGAGTTGCGGTAGACGTTCGTCGTGGAGAGGTATGACGTCGCCGAAGCTGCCTCCGTTCCCTCGATCCTCAGGACTCTTTCGACGGCATTAGGCGCAAGAGGTGCCACCTCTGCTCCCGGGGTCGCCGCAGCCCCCGCGGTGAGGAGGTTCGTGCCGAGGAGATCGAGCTGCTGACCGAGCTTGGCCTGGCTGGTCGAGGAGATGCCGACGACGGCGACCATCGCGGCGATTCCCACCGCTATGCCGAGCGCGGAGAGAGCGGCTCGGAGGGGGCGGAAGCGCAGACCAGAAGCGCCCGCGCGCAAAAGGTCGACAGGAAGGAGTCGGGAGCGGTTCACGGCAGAACCTCCTCGGCAGGTGTCGCTCCACAGGTGTCAATCCGCCCGTCTCGGAGGGCGACGACCCGCGGCAGACTGTCGGCGAGCGCATGATCGTGGGTGATCACGACAACGCTCGTACCCCGCTCGTTGACCTCGCGGAGCAGAGCGACGACTCCGGCTCCGGAGACGGAGTCCAAGGCCCCCGTCGGCTCATCGGCAAGAAGAAGCGGCGCCTGCGAGACGAGTGCACGCGCGATGGCTACGCGCTGCTTCTCCCCTCCGGAGAGCTGGTGCGGTCGATGATCGAGCCGATGCCCGAGCCCGACACGTCCGAGCGCAGCGTCTGCGTCTCTCCTCCTGATGCGCCGCGGAACACCGGAGTAGAGAGCTCCGTTCGCGACGTTGTCCAGGGCGGTCAGGGTCTCATCGAGGTGGAACTGCTGGAAGACGAAGCCGAGTGTCGAGGCCCGGAGCCCGGAAAGCTGCCGCTCGGACAGTGTGGCGATGTCGACTCCCTCGATACGGACGCTGCCAGAGGTCGGCCGGTCGAGCAGGCCCATGATGTTGAGCAGGCTCGACTTCCCCGACCCGCTAGGGCCGACGATCGCCATCAGCTCGCCTCGATCGATCCGGAGTGAGATGTGGTCGACCGCGCGTACCGGCGGTGCGCCGTGATCACGGACGATGTCGTCGAGTTCGATCAGTGTGCTGCTCATGGCTGCGCCGACACCACCGTCGTACCCTCGGCCAAGCCTTCACCTGAAACCTCGACGAGAGCGTCCTCGTACAGTCCTGTCGTGACGGGCACAGTGCTGCGTGTCGCCCCATCGGTCACGACCTCGACGGCGAAACCGCCGCCGGGTTGAGCCAACAGCGCATCCACGGGAACCGCGAGAACGTTCTCGTGCCGCTCGCCGACGAGATCCACGGCGACCGGCCCCTCCTGGACGGCACCGAGCTGTGCAAGATCGGTCAGGGCGATCTCGATGGGGACGAAGCGGTCAGGGACGCTCTGGCCACCGGAGTCGGACTGCTTGCCTGCCTCGGCCACCGGCTGTCCGACGGAGCTGATAGAACCCGAGGTCGTCCTACCGTCCATGAGGGTCACGGTGACCGAAGAACCGACGGTCGCGAGCGCCTGCTTCGCGAGCGGCACCTTCACTGCCACGGAGGGCATCCGAGTGGTGAGGGCGGCGACTACCGTGCTGGCATCGACGACGGCACCCAGAGCGGTCGACGTCGACCCGACGCGCGCCGGCTCCGGGACGAACACGATCGAGGACTGAGACACGACGCCGGTCTCGGAGACGCCAATCGCCTTCTGCCACTTCTTCACGGCCTCCGTCGTGGGCTCGAGGAACTCCTCATCCGGGACACGGGAGAAGTAGCCGAGATCAGCGAGATTGCGCTCGAGCTGGAGCACGTCCTCCCCCTTCGCTCCCTGCGAGAGATCGCGCCAAACGGGGAACGATCCCCCGAGCAGAACCACCGGGCTCGTATCGACGCGGAAGAGCACGTCCCCCGGCGCGGGCTCGGACGTAGCGGCGGGCACCGCAGTCAGCGTTCCCGCCGAACGCGCCGTCAGAGTCGCAAGGGCGGGATGTCGGAGGTCTCCGGTCAGACGCTGAGTCGTCGCGAGGGTGGTCGACCTGACCTGCGCGACATATGCAGGCGGCACGGGAGCGGGAGCGGAGTCAGGACGAGCGCTGCTCGCAACGGTCCACACGGCGAGTGAACCGGCTGCCGTCAGCATGAGAGCGGCGGCGATGACCGCGACTCGTCTCCGTGAGGCGGTCACTGGTCGCCGCCGTCGGCGCAGACCTCGAACTGCTTCCAGTCGAAGTCGACGGGGAAGTCGTTCCAGTCGCCGGAGGGGGTCAGATCCGGAATGTTCGCGCCGTTCTTGCGGAGGCATTCGAACGTGAGCTGGGTGAGCATGCGGACGGCCGCCTGCTCCTCCGGAGTGAGGGGCTCGGGGTCTCCCACTTCGCTTTGGCAATCCTTCGACACTGTGGCGGCACGAGGATCGCTGTTCTTCGCCGGCCCGGTGTCCGCGACGCCGTTTCGTGCCAGGCAGGCGGTGAACTTCTCACTCCACTCGGCGTCCTTCCGCTCGGAATCACCTCGGAGCGACAGGGCACGCTCCTTGGTCATCGTCGAGGACGATCCGCCAGTCGAATCGGATGAGGACTCCAGCTGCTGCCCCGATGAGCTGCAGCCGGTAAGCAGGGTCGTGGCGATCAGCACGCTCCCCAGGAGCGAGGCAGCCCGGCCGGAAAGGGTGAAAGGCGAGGAGGTCATGATTGTTCCTTATCTGTCGATCGTTGTTGCGCCAGCATTGAGGCGCGTTGAAGGCACCGACGAGTCCGTCGGCAGATCAGAAAGAGCGCTTGTGCGCTACTCGAAGCGGATGGAACTCGGCAGCGTCGCGGTACGGGCGGCGCGGAAGGTGACGGCGAGCGAGAGCAGCAGGAGCGCCGCGACGGCGACAATCACGGCGACCAAGGCCACGCCTGGACCGTCGATGTGCCTTCCTGCACTGACGGCCTGGACGACGACCTCCGCGCACACGGCACCCGCGATCGCGGCTGCGGCGACAGCGAGGACGAAAGGCAGGGCGGTCTCAAGCGCAAGCACCCGCCGCAGCGCACTGAGCGGCATTCCCGTCAGCCGCAGCAACGCGAGGAGACGGCGGCGATCGAGCAGCTGCGCGACGGTGTTCGTCGCGAGCGTCAGGCCTGCTGTAACGGAGAGGAAGAGGAGCGCCGGGACCGCCAAGTCCTTGAATCGCTGGTCCTGGAGCAGGGAGGGCTGGTTCGCCCGTTCAGCGGGCGTGTGGAGGACGAGACGGACGGGCAGGCCGGAGGAGAGCAGGAGCGTGCGAGCCCGGTCGGTCGCCTCTGCCGAACCGTCCGTCCCGATGACGACAACGCCAGGACGGCCGCGCACAATGTCCGGAACGGGAGTCGCTGCGAAGGACTGGCCGTACAGACCGCCGAGATCGACCGAGAGCGAGCCTTCAGCCGGCACCAGACCCAGAGCGGCTGCGTCCTCACCTCGCACGACGAATCGGAGGCTGTCCTCGTCGCTCCTCACTCCCAGCGCTACCCCCGTCAGTCCCGGGATGCTGCGCCAGCGGTCCACCTTGTCCGTGTCGAGAGCCCCGTTTGAGGAGTCATCCGCGTCCAGGAATGCAGAGACCATCGTGGTCGTCGTGCTGCTCGTCGGCGGATCGACCGCGACGCTCATCCCTCCCGAGACGAGGGCGGAGACGAACACCGCTGCCGCCACGCCGCCGACCCCGCGGAACGCCTTCCGCGGGTTGCGCACCAGCCGATTCAGCGCGAGCGTGGCAGCTGCGCCGCGGGCGACCGGGACTGCGATCCGTGCGCCGGCGTGCAGCAAAATCGGACCGGCCGAGAGGAGCCCTGAGGCGACAAGCAGCACGCAGATCGCGAGTGCCGCCGTCTCCTGCGAGCGGGTGTCCGCGGAGGCGTCGGTGACGGCGGGGTGGCGGAGGACGATCAGGATCAGGCCGAATAAGCCGACGGCGAGGGGCACGAGACGCAGGAGCGACGGGCGCCGCTCGATCAGAGGGCGTTGCTGACCGAGGGGGCCTATCCTCCCGGCCAGAGCTCGGGCGCCGGCAACGAGCGCGGACCCGATGACGACAGCCCCCACCACCAGCAGTGCGCGGACATCGAAGCCCGGTACCAGGCCCGCAACGACGACACGGTCGGCGGGCATAGACAGGCGCAGGACCGACGAGAGCACGCTGAAGGCAGCAGCCCCCGCCATGCCTCCGACGAGAGCGAGGAGTGCGACCTCGAGCGCAGCCAAACGGGCGACCCGCCAGGGAGTCGCTCCGAGAAGACGGAGGGTCGCCAGACGTTCGGCGCGTTGCGCCCCGCCCAGATCAGTGATCGAGGCGAGGAGCATCAGCACCGGCAGCAGCAGGGCGAATGATCCAGCCACAGCGATCCCGTCATAAGCGGCCGACGCGAACGAGTCCGAGGACCACCCCGCCACGGAGTACCCACCAGCGGCCTGCACGGCGGCATTGGTCTTTCCTCGCACGATCGCCAGGGTCTCATCGCCCTCGAGCACACCGGTCGGCAGAACGCCGACGGGAGTGCCGTAGCGATCACCGAGCTCATTCGCTGGCAGGGCAGCAATGAGCCGCTGGAGCGCGGGCGACGCGACGTACTCGCCAGGCTCGGGCAGGGGAAGTCCGCCCGGTAGGCGGAGAGCAGGAGAGCCGGTCACCGCGACGTCGAGCTCGAGGATAGGCAGGCCACGCACGTAATCGATGCTCGAGATCGCGGAGATGGAGTCCGCTACGTGAGCCCCGTCTCTCAGCGGCACTTGCAGTCCCGAAACGACTTCGGCGTCGTTGCCGACATCGAGCCATGCGCTGCGGGTCGTCCGCTCGTGCAGAGCGTCGGCCGCGCTCCACAGCAGCATCACCAGGACGAGGCCGAGGGCTGCGCAGGCCACAACTGCGACGAGGCGTCGACGATTAGCACGATCACCGGCTGAAAGAGTACGCAGAAGCTCGAAGTCGTTCGTCATCATCGGTCCTGTCGTCGGGCGTCGCCGGTCGTGACCCGGCCGTCGCGCACGAATATCTCGCGGTCGGTGTAGGAGGCGGTGCGGGCATCGTGCGTGATGATCACGAGCGTCGTCCGGTTGACGCGGGCGACGTCTGTGAGCGTCTCCATCACCGACTCGGCGACGAGCGAATCGAGGGCGCCCGTCGGCTCATCCGCGAACAGGACGGCGGGTGCCGTCACCAGAGCCCTAGCGATGGCGACGCACTGAGCCTGCCCACCGGAGAGCTCGGTGGGCAGCTTGTGTGCGTGGTCGGCCACGCGCAGCTGGTCGAGCTGAGCTCGCGCCTGTGTCATCGCCCGCCGACGAGGCATACCGCTGAGGAGAAGGGGGATGCTGACGTTGTCCAGTGCGGAGAGTTCGGGGATGAGCTGACCGAACTGGAAGACGAAACCGAACTCGCGCAGCCGCAGCCGCGCCCGATCGGCCTCGGAGAGGTCGGAGACGACGAGGTCACCGAAGCGAACCTCGCCCTCGTCCGGAACGAGCACGCCGGCGAGCAAATGGAGAAGAGTCGATTTTCCGGAACCCGACGGGCCCATGACGGCGACGCACTCGCCACGTTCGATCTCAACGTCGATGCCGCGGACCGCCTTGGAGAGGCCGAACGAGAGCCGGAGTCCGCTGGCGGCGAGCACCGGCGATCGGTGGGAGCCGAGGACGACCATCGGCTCGCTCACGCGAGGACCTCCCGGCGGAGCTCGCTGAGCCGCGCGACGGTCAGATCGATGAAGCGGAGATCTGCGTCGATGTGGAGAAGAGCGTGGTCGCAGAGCAGCACAGTGACCAGGTCGGCGTCGCGCTTTCTCCGCGTGATCTCCCGCATGCGGTCGAGGTGCTCGATCTTCTGGAGGTCGAGCAGACGCTCGGCGTCGTCGCCGAGGACCAGTCCGATCACGGCCTTGGCGTAGAGATTGCTTTGCAGACCGGGTGCGGGAGCATCCGGCGTGAAAAGCCAGGTCCGGAGGCGGTCGCGTCCCAGCGGGGTGATCTCGTAGCGCTTGCGGTCCGGCCCCTGGCCCGCCTCCTCGCCGGCCAGGACGACGTACTTATCGCGGGCAAGGCGGGAGAGCGCGGAGTAGACCTGCCCGAACGCGATCGGGCGAGCGGCGGCGAACAGCTTGTCATAGCTGCTCTTGAGGTCGTAGCCGTGGGTCGGCCCGGAGCCGAGAAGGCCGAGCATCGTGAGGGTGGTGTCCATGGCCAGGAACACTACGCGCGGTGAATACACCGGGTGTCTACCTCGCCACTGCAAGGGCCGAAACGTGCCAGTCGGCGGTAGGAGAGAAGCGAGAACGCCCTCGTTGACAGTGTTTCGGCCGAACTTACCGTTCCCGCCCCAGCCGGTCGTCCGTCGGCTGCCGCAGCGCTCGGTGGCGTGACGCACCGCACAACGTCGGCTGAGAAGCCTCCTCGTCCACCGTCGGGGGTGAGACGGCCTCTCAGCCGACGTTGTGCGTCAGACCACGCCCGCCGCCGTCCCCGACACGACCAGATCGGCACGCTCACGCGTCGCCTCGATCAGCAGCGCATTAGCGCCGTCAACCTCGGATGCCCAAGCGGACGCCGCCTCCGGGGCCCGCCCGAACGAGACGTGCCGGTCGACCAGGCGCTCGAAGCGCTCGGCCTCGGGCGTCGCGCAGAACCATGCCTCGTCGAACTCGGCGCGCAACAGCGCCCAGGGACCCTCGTCCACCAGCAGGTAGTTGCCCTCCAGCACCACGAGCGACGCGGCCGGCTGCACGGCGAGCGCCCCCGCCACTCCCTCGTCGACCGTGCGCTCGAAGGTGGGCGCGTAGACCACGTGGTCGGTCTCGGCGCGCAGCCTCCGCACGAGGGCGAGGAAACCCCAGCCGTCGAAGGTATCGAGAGCGCCCTTGCGGTCGTGACGGCCGAGCTCGTCGAGCCTGGCGTTAGCGAGGTGGAAGCCGTCCATCGGGACGAAGGCCGCCGTCCCCTCCCCCGCGATCTCGTTTGCGCGGGCGACGACTGCGCGGGCCAGCGTGGTCTTTCCCGCTCCCGGACTCCCGGCAATGGCGACGATCGCGCGGCGTCCGGGGCCGGTCAGCGCAAGCGCGCGCCGGGCCAGCTCGTCAACGCCGGGCGCCTCGAACTCAGGCGTCGCCACGCGTCCCCTCCAACGCGTTCACCAGGAACGCGTGGGCGTGGCGGGCGAGCGCCGGGCCGTCATTCCACAGGTTTCGCCACACCGCGAGGTCATTCGAGAGAGTCGGCGAGACGACGGCCGACGAGAACGACTCGAAGGTGATCGGTCCGCGGTAGTCAATGGCGGCCAGCGCGTGGAAGAAGCTCGTGAAGTCGAGGTGGCCGCTGCCGAGGTAGCCGCGATGGTTCTCGCCGATGTGGACATAGCCGAGGCGATCCCCGACGAGCAGCACCGGGCGGAAGAAATCGTCCTCCTCGATGTTCATGTGGTACGTGTCGAGGTGAATCAGCACATTGTCCGCGCCGATGTCGTCGGCGAGTCGCAGTGCGTCGGCGGCGGTGTTGATGACGTTCGTCTCGTAGCGGTTGCAGATCTCCAGGCCGAGGGTCATGCCCTTGCCGGATGCCTCCGCGGCGAGGTCGGTCAACACCGAGACCACGTTCGCGCGGCCCGCCGCCGAGAGGGGTGCGCTGTACTTGCCGAGCGCACTGTAGAGGGCGCCGGTGAAGTGGGTGCCGCCGAGCGCGTGGGTGGTCTCGAGGGAGTCGGCGAGCAGCGTCGCGCCGCGGGCCACCACGTCCGGGTCGTCGCTGGAGACGTCGGCCGAGAAAGCGAGTCCGCGCGAGCAGACGATGCCCAGGTCGTTGGCCTCGAGGGCGGCGCGGGCGGAGTCGGTGTCGAGATTGGCGACGTCGTGCAGCGAGAGCTCGAGCAGGTCGAATCCGGCGGCCTTTGTCTGCTCGATCGTGGCAGTGACTTCGTCGGGGGTGGTGCCGCCGGCGAAGACGAGCGCGTGCACTCCGAGAGGGTTCGTGGGCATGGTGATACTCCTTGTTTCAAGGGCGGCTGGGTTCGAGGGTCGGCGGGTTCGAGGGTCGGCGTCAGGCCGCGAGGTCAGTGTCGAGAAGGCCCACGAGGAACGCGTGACCGGAGGTCGCGAGGGCGACAGGGTCGTGCCAGAGCTCCCGCCACAGGCTCATCCCCTCGGCCGAAGCCGTCGGCTGGATGCGCGGCGAGAAGCTCTCGAGGGTGAGCGGTCCACGGTAGCCGGAGGCGGCGAGCGCCGCCGCGAGGCCGGTCCAGTCGGTGCTCCCCGTGCCGAGTTCTCCGCGGTGGTTCTCGGAGGCGTGCACGTAGCCGAGCAGGTCGCCCGCGTCGCGGACGGCGGCCGGGAGGTCGACCTCTTCGAGGTGGGCGTGGAACGTGTCGAGGTGCAGCAGCATGTTGGGCGCGTCGAGCTCGCGGAGGAACGCAGCGGTCTGGGCGGCCGTGTTCAGCAGGTTGCTCTCGTACCGGTTGACGTACTCGGCGCCCAACGCGATGCCGGAGGGAGCGGCCGCCGCGGCGACCCTCCGCAGCACGTCGAGCGAACGCGAGCGGGCCGCCGCGTCGGCCGCGTGCTCGTACTTGCGCATGGCGGAGTAGGTGACTCCGCCGACGTAGCGCGCGCCGATCTCCTCAGCGAAGCGCACCGCGGCGAGCAGCCGCTCTTCACCGCGCACAGCGGTGGCGGCGTCGGTGATGTCGGAGTCGGCGTCCAGCGCGAGCGAGACGACCGCGTCGATCCCGTGCTCGTCGAGCAGGTCGCCCGTCCAGGGCGAGGGACCCTCGGGCGCCGGGATCTCGATCAGATCGAAGCCGATCGAGGCTGCCGTGCCGATCGCCCGGCGAGCCGACTCCGGCGTCCAGTCGCCCACGAGCAGCCCCGCGTGCACACCGATCGGCGACGAGCGCGACGTGCTCCCCCGATGCAGGAACTCGGGCAGCATCACGCGGCCTTCGCGCCGGTGATCAACGAGACGAGTTCGTCGCCGCTGGTCTCGGCAGTGCGGCGCCCCGCCACGGCGAGTCCGGCGCGCATCACCCACACCTGATCGCTCAGGCGCATGACCTGGTCGAAGTTGTGGCTGATCAGCAGCACCGCGACTCCGGCGTCGCGCAGTTTCAGGATGATCTTCTCGACCCGCGCCGTCTCCTGCACGCCGAGCGCCGCGGTCGGCTCGTCCATGATGACGATCTTGCTGCCCCAGCCGGCGGCCCGGGCAATGGCAACCGCCTGGCGCTGGCCACCGGAGAGACGGCGCACCTTGCTGGTGACCGGCGGGACGTTGACGGCGAGGTCGCCAAGCAACTCCTGAGCGGTCTTCTTCATCTGCTGGCGGTCGAGGAACCGCAGGCCGGGCACGCCTGACGTCAGCTCGCGCCCGAGGAAGAAGTTCTGCCAGACGGTCAGGTCCTCGACCAGGGCGAGGGTCTGGTGCACGGTCTCGATGCCGCCGTCGCGGGCGCCGAGCGGTGAGGTGAAGTGCACCACCTCGCCGTCAAGAGTGATGGTGCCGGAGTCGGCCGGGTGCACCCCGGAGAGGCAGCGGACGAGGGTGGACTTGCCCGCGCCGTTGTCGCCGATCAGGGCGGTGATCTCGCCCCGGCGCATCGCCATCGAGGCTCCCTTGAGCGCGTGCACGCCGCCGAAGGACTTCTTGATGTCCCGCGCTTCGAGCAGGATGTCGCTGGTCATGGCTGGGCTCACTTCTTCTGGTAGCGGGTAATGAGGGCGGCGAGCACGACCACCAGTCCGACGGCGAGCGGCTGGTAGAACTGCGAGACACCGAGCAGGGTCAGGCCGTTGGTGAGCGCGGTCAGGAGGAACGCTCCGATGATCGGGCCGACGATCTTGGCCGTGCCGCCGGTCAGGCTCACTCCGCCGAGCACGACGGCCGCGATGGAGTTAAGCAGGTACTGCGTATTGATCGCCGGCTCGGCCGCTCCAACCCGGGCGACGAGGAGCAGCGCGCCGATTCCGGCGAGCACCGCCGCGATGATGTACACCGCGATACGCACCCGTCCGGCCTTGATGCCGTTGGCGACCGCACTCTCCTCATTGCCGCCGACCGCCTGCACGTGCAGCCCGAAGCGGGTGCGGAACATGACGACCCACGCGACGACTCCGATGACCGCCGCGAGGATGATCGGGTAGCCGATGATCCCGATCGAGCCGGTGGTAAGGCGAAGCAGCTCCGGGCTGCCGACCGTGATCGGCTTGCCGTCGGAGACGATCAGCGCGAGGCCGGTCGCCACCGAGAGTGTGCCGAGGGTGGCGATGAAGTCGGTGACCTTGCCCCTCGCGATGAGGACGCCGTTGATCACTCCGATCAATCCCGCAAACGCGAGGGCCGCGAGCGCCGCGGGCCAGAAGCCCCAACCGGCGCTCCAAGCGAGGCCAAAGCCGACCGCGCCCACGGTCATCGTCGCCGAGATCGACAGGTCGATGCCTCCGGTCGTAATAACGAACGATTGGCCAATCGAGAGGATCACCAGGATCGCCGCGGCGACGAGCATCGCCTTGATGTTGCCGAGGCTGAGGAACGTGGGTGTCGCGATCGAGAACACGATCACGAGGGCGACGAGCCCGATCGGAGCGGCGTTCTCGGCCCAGAAGCTGAGCTGACGGACGTTCGCGAGCAGCGGGGACGCGCTCGCCTGCGGACGGGCGGGGACTGTGGTCATAGTCGCTTCCTGGGTGGGCACGGAGGGCCTACTTGCTCGCAACGAGCGCGGCCAGCGGGTTGTCGAACTCCTCGAACGGCTGCGGGAAGGCGCTGAGGGCCTGGTCGGCGCTCTCGCTGGTCACCAGCGCGGTCGGCGACTCGATCTGGGCGGGGATGCTCTTGCCGCCCTGTACCGCCTCGCACGCCTGGACGCCGAGCTGGCCGATCGCGTAGGGGTACTGGGCGACGGTCGCGGTGAGCCCGCCGTCCTTCACTGACTGCAACGCATCCTTGTTGCCGTCGACGCTGACCACCTTCACGGAGCCGGTGAGGCCCGCGTTCTCGACGGCCTTGACGATGCCCAGGCCCATGTCGTCGTTCGCGGCGAAGAACGCCGTCACGGTGGGGTTCGCGGCGAGGATGTCCGTCGCCTTGGTCAGCGCGACCTCGCGCTTCCAGTCGGCGGCCGCCTCCTGCACGACGGTCAGGTCGGAGCCGATCGCCGCGGTGAAGCCATCGACGCGAGCCGCGCTGGTGACGTCGCCCGAGACTCCGCCGATGACGGCGACCTCGGAGCCGGCGGGCAGCTGCTCGAGGAGGAAGTCGCCTGCCTTGCCCCCCGCAGCCTTGTTGTCGGTGCCGATGTAGGTGGTCACCTCGAGGTTCGCGGCCGTGACCGCGTCGGGGTCCAGCGGGCTATCGATGTTGACGATTGCCTTGCCAGTCGCCGAGGCGAGGGCCTGCACGAGGTTCGTGCCGCTGATTGGATTGACGATCAGGCAGCCGAAGTCCTGGCCGGCGACGGTGGTGAGCTTGTCGGCCTGGCCGGTGGTGTCGCCGATGTCGGCGGCGGCCTGCACCGAGACATCGACTCCGCTCTCGGTCGCGGTGTCCTCGATGCCGTTCTCCATCGCCTGGAAGAAGGGATTATCGAGGCCCTTGATGACCGCGGCGACCTTGGCCGATCCGGACCCTCCGGAGGCCGCGTCGCCCCCGGAGGAGGCGCAGCCGGTGAGGAGGAGGGCGAGGGCGCCCACCGGTGCGAGCACCGGAAGGAGTCGGCGCGCTGTGCGGTTCGTCATCCGTGAAGACATCGTCATCCTTGAAGATCTGGGGCACCACTGCGTGCCGATGTGTGAAAACTATCCCCCCTTTCGCGTTATGGCAATACGAAAGTACGACTACTTCCTGTTTTTCTTCGGCAGCCCTGTACGCTGACCGTGACAGAAGGGGGCGCCGATGACGGTGTACACGACCGGTGAGACCGGGTCGCATGTGGCGGACGTCCTCGCGCTGTTCCGCGAGCAGGGCGAAATCTCGCGCAACGCCGTGATGGAGCAGACCGGCCTCTCCCGCTCCACCGTCAACCAGCGCCTCGCGACACTCGTGGAACTCGGTCTGATCGCTCCCACCGCCGGCGGCGAATCCACCGGCGGGCGCCCCTCGAGCATGTTCGCGATGAACCTCGTCGGCACCGTGTTCCTCACCGCCGATATCGGCGCGAGCGGCTTCGTGGTCGCCGCCTGCGACCTGCGCGGCACGCCTCTTCGGCACGAGAACGGCGTCGTCGACGTGTGGGAGGGTCCCGACGCCGTCCTCACGCCCGTACTTGCCGCCTTCGAGCGGCTCCGGCAGGGCGACGCGGTCGCGGGAATCGGCATCGGCGTTCCCGGCCCCGTCGAGTTCGCCGCCGGACGGGTACGCAACCCGCCGATCATGACCGGCTGGGACGACTTCGACATCGCCGGCTACTTCGACGCGCCGTTCCCCGGCGTCCAGGTCGTCATCGAGAACGACGCGAACGCCCGCGCCCTCGCCGAATCACGGCACCACGGCTCCGACAACCTGATCAGCCTCAAGCTCGGCACCGGTATCGGCTCGGGCCTCGTTTTCAATGGTGCGACGATCCGCGGAGCAGTGGGGGCCGCCGGCGACATCGGCCACACCCGCGCGGTCACTGGCACGGTCGACGCCGATCCGCTGCCCTGCCGGTGCGGCAACGTCGGCTGCGTCGAGGCCTACGCGAGCGGATGGGCGCTGGTGCGCGATCTCTCCGCCGACGACCCCTCCATTACCCACGTCGCCGATGTCACCGCCCGCGTCCTCCGCGGCGACATGCGCGCCACCCAGGCCGTGCGCCAGGCCGGCCGCGTGCTGGGCGAGGCGGTCGCCGACCTCGTCAACATCCTCAATCCGCGCACCATCGTCGTCTCGGGCCAGCTCGGCGACTGCGGCGAGGTACTGATGTCGGGCCTGCGCGAGCGCGTGTACCTGCGGACGCATCCGCTGGCGACTCGGCACCTAACGATCCACACGTCTGACCTGGGCGAACTCGCCGGAGTGATCGGCCTCGCCCTCACGACGGCTGACCAGGTCTTCAGCCGCGACCGCTTCGACCGCGAGGGCGCGGCCGACACCACTCACGACACCGCCCACGAGGCCGCCGCGAGCTGAGCCCGCGTGCCACTCAGCGGCGGAGAGTCGCGGTGACGCGGCAGAGCACCTGCACGTGCGCCGGCGCCTCCGGGCTCACTTTCTCGGCGACCGCCTCAAACTCCCAGCCCGCCGCGGCGAGCCCGGCGATCTCGCCGCACAGCCAGTCCGGCACCCAGCCGATCGACTCGCCGGATTCCGTCGCCACCGTGTAGGCATCCGCGTTGAGGGCGTTACCGGGATCGGGCACGAGGACCAGCCCGGCGCCTGGTTCGAGGCGCAGGACGGACTGCGGGTGCTCCGGCCGGTGGCGTACCCCGGAGACGAAGAAACGGCCGACGAAGATCTCGGCTGTGCGGACTGGCTTCTCGATGACATGGAAGGTGTCAGTCGCTCGCTCCGCGCCCGTGCGCACCATGATCTCGACCGGGAGGTCGGGGGATGCGGCATCGAGCCCTAACCAAGCGAGATAGTCGTCGTAAGAGCCTCGCTCCGAGGACATCACACGATTCGCGAAGAACGGCGGAAGCGAAGGGCTCGTGTACTCCCCCTGCAATTCGGGGAACTCGGCGAGCGGGAAGAAGTCCTCGTCCGACACCGCCTCCGGTTCATAGCGGAAAACAAAGCCCTCGGCACCAACGGAGAGCACCGCGGCGCGCAGGAAGCGGCGGGTGCGCGGATTCTGCCAGACCAGCAGCAGCTCGCGGAGGCCGCGGGCCGGACGAGCACTGGGTCGATCAGCGAGAAGAGTCATCGAGGATCCTCCTCCGTGTCGTGTCCAACAGTCCTTCCGTGAAACTAGCGCATGCCGCCGACATCAGGCCTGTAGGGACCGCCGTGAGAATCTCGCGTACCGCGGACGGGTCGACAGCACTGAGCTGCGCCAACCAGAAGTCGCGGGCGTTCGGTGCTGCCAACTCGAGAGCGTCCCTTGCAACGTCGACCAGCAGAGGCTTACCTGCGAAGTGATGGCTCCTCCCCTTTTGAACCCACCTGTCGAATAACGCTGAGTCCGCGAGGCACGCGGCTCGTTTCTCCTCAGTCTCCTGAAATCCGAGCGCATTGCCGTGGTCGAACGACGGCGAGAGCATACGGTGTCCGCGACCGGCGATGACAGCCCAATTCTCGTCGTGCCTATCCCGCCCAGCGACCCAGGCGTCGAACAAAAGGTAGCCCGCCCAGACGTCGAAGCCACTCATTCCGGCGACGGCGCCGAAGCCCGCGGGAGCATCGACTCCGTCGAGCGCCCGTCGGACGGCCTCAACGGTGTAGCGCTCGTTAGGTCGCCGCCGAGTCGGGTCGTAGTGCCGGTCGGACTGGCTCAGGAGGCTGTTGCCGATCTCGAGGCGCTGGCTCTTGTCTCGCTCGATGACGTTTCTCGACATAATGCCGCGGCGTCCGCCCACCGTGGCCGGCCTCACCTGAGCGCAGGGGACCGCCAGTAGTCGCGCCAGATGAAAGGAGACCCATTCCGCCCAGTCCTCGCCCCGGGTCTCGCCGCCTCGCTGGCGCGCGAATTTGAAGAGCCAGAGATCGCTCTCTTCGACGAGCCAAAACTTCTCCTTCGTACCCAGCGGCTCATCCATGCCGTCCGACGGACCCTCGATGGTCATCGACTCCCACTTCGGCTGCATCCCGCCACGCTAAACCGCGTATTCCCGTTACCCCCGCGCCACGTCGCAACCCGAATGGTCCTGAGTTGCCCAAGAATGTCGCCGATTCGCTCGGCAAGCAGCATTCTCGGGCACCTCAACGCGCCCGACAGACGTAGCGTGGGGTGATGAATACATTCACTCTCCACAACGGTGTCGAGATTCCCGCCCTCGGACTCGGCGTCTTTCAGACTCCGCCCGACGAGACGCGCGCCGCCGTCAGCGCCGCGCTCGATGCCGGCTACCGGCACATTGACACTGCCGCCGCCTACGGAAACGAGCGCGAGGTGGGCGAGGCGATCGCCGGCCGCGACGATGTCTTCGTCGAGACAAAGGTGTGGATCAGCGACTACGGCTACGACAAGACGCTGCACGCCTTCGACAAGAGCGCGGGCAAGCTCGGTGTCGAGCGGATCGACCTCCTGATCCTGCACCAGGCCCTCCCGAGCGCTTTCGAGCGGACCCTCGACGCCTACCGCGCCCTCGAGACACTGCTCGCCGACGGCCGCGTGCGCGCGATCGGGGTCAGCAACTTCATGGTCGAGCACCTCACCCGCCTGCTTGCCGAGACCGACGTCGTTCCCGCGGTGAACCAGCTCGAGGTGCACCCCTACTTCCAGCAGCGTGGAGTGGAGCGCTTCGGCTGCGAGCACGACATCCTCACCCAAGCCTGGTCGCCGATTGGCGGGATCACGTCCTACCGCAACTCCCCCCGCCGCAGCTTCGATGACCCACTGCTCCTCGACCTCGGCGCCAAGTACGGCAAGTCGGCGGCGCAGGTCATGCTGCGCTGGCATCTTCAGGAGGGACGCCAGGTCATCCCCAAGTCGACGCGGCCCGAGCGCATCGCCGAGAACATCGACGTGTTCGACTTCGCGCTCACCGGCCCCGAACTCACCCGGATCGACGGCCTCGAGACCGGCGTGCGCGGCGGACCCGAGCCGGAGGCCGTGACGCTGAAGACCTACGACCGCGACATCCCGGAAGCCTGACACCCTCCGCCCGCGGCGGGAACACCAGGGCGGTCGCTGGCGTTGGCGTCTGCATGAGCGTTCCCCTCTCGATCCTCGACCTCGCCCCCATCGCCCCCGGCGAGACCGCCCGCGACAGCTTCGCCGCCTCCGTCGCCCTGGCCCAGGAGGCCGAGCGGAACGGCTACCGCCGCGTCTGGTACGCCGAGCACCACAACATGGCGAGCATCGCCTCCAGCGCGACCTCGGTGCTCATCGCCCACGTCGCCTCGCAGACCTCGACCATCCGCCTCGGCTCCGGTGGCGTCATGCTCCCGAACCACTCCCCCCTCACCATCGCCGAGCAGTTCGGCACCCTCGAGACACTGCACCCGGGTCGGATCGACCTCGGGCTTGGCCGCGCGCCCGGCAGCGACCAGGCCACGTTCCGCGCCCTGCGACGCGACCCCGACTCCTCCGAACGCTTCCCGCAGGACGTGCTCGAATTGCAAGCGTTCCTCGCCGGCGAGTCCCGAATCCCTGGCGTGAGCGCCACTCCCGGCGCCGGCACCCGAGTCCCGCTCTACATCCTCGGCTCGTCGCTCTTCGGCGCGCAGCTCGCCGCCGCGCTCGGCCTGCCCTACGCCTTCGCCTCGCACTTCGCTCCGGATGCTCTGCACCAGGCCGTTGCCGAGTACCGCCGCGGCTTCCGCCCCTCCGAGCAGCTCGACACCCCCTACGTCATCGTCGGCGTGAACGCGATTGCCTCCGACACCGAGGAGGATGCGCAGGAGCAATTCGCGCAGACGAAGCGCGCCCGCCTGATGATGCTGCTGCGCCAGAGCGGCCAGATCCCTGTTGGCCAGACCTTCGACGACGAAGAACTCGACGCCCTGCTCAGCGCGCCGATCGGCGCACACGTTGCGAGCATGACCACCTACACCGGTGTCGGCACCGGCGACCAGGTGGCCGACTACGTCGCCGACTTCGCCCGCTCGGCCGACGCCGACGAGGTCATCGTCGCGCACGGGTCGCTGCAGACGGAGGCGCGTCTGCGCTCGGTCGCGCTGCTTGCGCAGTCGAATGCCCGGGTCGCAGCGTAGGGACGTTCGCAACCGAGGTTGAGTGGGCCTTTTCCGCCCGTCTCGGCGTTGTCAGCCCCACTCAACCTCGATAACGAACGCCGTATGGCAGCGTGCTCTCTCAGAACACTCTGCAGGCTTTAGTCCCCGTTCATCAGCGCCACCGTCGGCGGGGATCTGCGCACTGGTGGGCTGCGCAACAGGTCACCCCTCCTCCCCGCCCCCTCGGTCCTGCCCGTCAGAGCGCGGCGAGGCGAGCGATCACGCCCTCTCCGAGGCGCGCAACATAGCCCTCGGGATCGGGCCCCGCGGGAGCGACCTGGACGTGGTCGATCCCGAGCGCCGCGTACTCCCCCATCGCCCGGACAAAAGCGTCGGGATCACCGATCGGATCACCCCCACCCGTGATCGTCTTCGTGATCGACTCATAATCGCGTCCACGTTCGTCGCAATGGCGGCGCAGAACGTCAAGCTTGTGCGCCACATCATCGGTACTCGTCGCAAAGAGGTTGCAAGCATCGCCATACTGCGCCACGAGCCGGAGCGTCTTGCGCTCCCCGCCTCCTCCGATCAGGATCGGCGGCCCCGGCTGCTGTACCGGCGCCGGGTGGTTGAGTGTTTCAGCGAGCTGGTAGTGCGCTCCCTCGAACGGACCGTCGTCCTCGCTCCACATCTGCCGGCAAATCTGTAGCGTCTCCTCGAGCCGCTCAAAACGCTCCTTCAACGGCGGATACGGCACGCCCAGCCCGAGATGTTCGCGCTCATACCAGGCCGCGCCGATCCCGAGCATCGCCCGCCCGCCCGAGAGCACGTCGAGCGTCGTGACGATCTTGGCGAGCAGCCCGGGATGTCGGTAGGTCACTCCGGTGACGAGCAAGCCGAGGCGGAGGCGTTCCGTCCGCCCCGCGACGAACCCGAGCGAGGTGTAACCCTCCAGCATCGGGTCTTCACTGGTGGCGAAAAGCTCCATTTGAAAGTAGTGGTCCATCATGGTGAACCACGCGCAGCCGACGTCCTCGGCCGTCCGCGCCGTCGCCCCGAGAATCGGCGCGATCCCCGCGCTCCCTCCCGGCAGAGTGAAGTTCATGAAGTGAATGCCGAGCTGCATGCGCGTCTCCTGTCGTCCGGATGCCCAGCTGCCAGTGTGCGCCGCGACGTCACCTGACACGCCGACACACCATGCCCTGAGCGGCGTCTCGCCTGGACGTCGGTGGTCCGCCGGGCGCTGGAGGGAGTCCCGGGATGCCACGCTCCAACAGCAACGGCTCCTTCGTTGGAGTTGGCGCCGACACCTCCCACTCCAGTTTGAGCGTGGCCTTGACGCTCCAACTCAACCGCCCGTGTGTTGGAGCGACGCTCCGCGCATGTCCGCGAAGATTGTGGCCGACGCCGACGCGGCTTCATCGGCGGCACGTCCTGTGTCGCCATGAGAGACACGTCAGGCTGACATGTCAAAAAGACGCCCGATTTTTGACATGTTCTTCGAACGTGTTCGTTACGCCCACACATCAATCGCCACCCCCGGCGGCACTCAAGGTGCTGTCAGCGGCCTCGAATCGAGAAGCCGGACGACCTTTTACCCGCAGCCTCACGCACCGACGCGGAACCGGTTCCCGTCGAACCCGACGACGTCGCCGACCACCAGCTGGCGGCCACGGCGGAGGTCGACCTCGTCGTTCACCGTCACGAGCCCCTCGGCGACGGATTCCTTCGCCTCTCCTCCCGAGAGGATGCCCGCGAACTTCAGAAACTGTCCGAGGCGGATTGTTCTGCCGCCGAGCGGGACGTCGACAGGCTCAGGAACAGCACTCATCGGACCTAGACCGCCGGGATGTCCGCGAACCGCGAGAAGTGCCCGTGGAAGCCCACCGTCACCGTGCGCGTCGGGCCGTTGCGGTGCTTTGCGACGATCAGGTCAGCCTCTCCCGCTCGCGGATTGTCCTTCTCGTAGGCACTCTCGCGGTGCAGGAGGATCACCATGTCGGCGTCCTGCTCGATCGAGCCCGACTCACGGAGGTCTGAGATGGCGGGCAGCTTGTCGGCCCGCTGCTCCGGCCCACGGTTCAGCTGCGAGAGCGCGATAACCGGCACCTGCAACTCCTTCGCGAGCAGCTTGAGCGCGCGCGAGAACTCGGACACTTCCTGCTGACGGCTCTCGACCTTCTTGCCCGAGGTCATCAGCTGCAAGTAGTCAATGACGACCATCTTGAGACCGACGCGCTGCTTGAGCCGACGGCATTTCGCCCGGATCTCGACCAGCGTCATATTGGGCGAGTCGTCGATGTACAGCGGAGCGTCATTGATCCGGCCGCGGGTGGAGGCGATGGTCGTCCAGTCGCGCTGGTCGACCGTGCCCTTACGCATGTGCTGCAACGGCACCGAGGCCTCGGCCGAGAGCAGGCGCATCGCGATCTCGCTGCGTCCCATCTCGAGCGAGAAGAAGATGGTGGGCATGTTGTGCTTGATGGCGGCGGCGCGCGCAAAGTCGAGCGCGAGGGTCGACTTACCCAGCGCGGGACGGGCGGCGACGATGATCATCTGCCCCGCGTGGAAGCCGTTCGTCAGGTCGTCGAGGTCGGCGAACCCGGTGGGAACGCCGGTGAAGGCACCGTCCTTGTGCGCGGCCGCCTCAATCTCGTCGATCGCGACGGTGACCGCGTCGGTCAGTGGGACGTAGTCCTCCGCTGTCTCGGACCCCGTGACGTTGTAGATCTCGGCCTGCGCCGAGTTGACCAGGTCGAGCACCTCGCCCTCGCCCTGATAGCCCATCTGCGCAATGCGGGTTCCGGCCTCCACCAGGCGACGAAGCAGCGCGCGCTCAGCGACGATGGACGCGTAGTAGCCCGCATTCGCCGCGGTCGGCACCATCGAGGTGAGCGTGTGCAGGTAGTCGGCCCCGCCGGCGCGCTGCAACTCGCCCTGCTTGGTGAGTTCGTCGGTCACCGTGATGACGTCGGTCGGCTCGCCGTGCGAGTAGAGCGCGAGGATCGCGTCGAACACGATCTCGTGCTTGGGGATGTAGAAATCAGTGCCCTTGACACTCTCGACGACGTCGGCGACGGCGTCTTTAGAGAGGAGCATGCCGCCGAGCGCGGACTGCTCGGCGAGAAGGTCGTGCGGAGGCGTCCGCTCGTTGCCGCGGGACTCGCCGCGACCGTCCCGCCCGTCCGAGCCGGGAACCGCCAGGTGCGCGATCGTCATGCCTTCGCCTCCTCCTGTCGGGTGCCTCGCGGAACGGATGAGCGTCCGGCCTGGCCTGTGCCGAGTCCTGGTCTACCAGTGACCTCCGACAGCGGAGCGCGATTGCCCGTCCGCGCGGGGCGCTGCGCCACCCTACGGACCACTCGCCACAGCACGCAAACCGGCCTGTGGAAAGAGCTGTGGACAACCGCGGAGAAACGCCGCGCCTACTGTGTGCAACATGTGGAGAACCCTGTGGGATTTGACGTCTCTTTGAAGTTTTTCCTGCCGCCTGACCAGGGGTTTTCTTCTTTCCACAGCTGTGCGTGAAAAGGAGCCTTAAGCCCGGGTTGAAGGTTGCTGTCGCCGGAGGGTGTATGTGGATAGTGCTGTGGACAACGGGAACGACAGAGGGCGGTGCGGCGGGACCGAGAAGTCCCATCGCACCGCCCTCTGCGGCGTTCTCGCAGCCCTACTTGGCCGCGACCACCTGCAGCTTCACCGTGGCCTGGATGTCGTCGCGCAGACGCACCACGGCCTCGTGCTCGCCAACACTCTTGATCGCGTTGGCGATCACGATCTTGCGCTTGTCGAACTCGCCGAATCCGGCCGCCGCCACCGCGCTTGCGACGTCCGAACTCTTGACCGAGCCGAAGAGACGGCCGTCCTTGCCGGCCTTGACCGTCAGCTTCACCCGGTTGGCCTCGAGGACCTGCTTGGTGTGCTGCGCCTCCTCGATGGTCTTGTGCTCACGAGCGGCTCGCGCCGACTTGATCTGCTCGACCTGCTTCTCGCCACCGCGGGTCCAGGCGATGCCGAAGCCCTGCGGGATGAGGTAGTTGCGGGCGAACCCGTTCTTCACGTCGACGACATCGCCGGCGGAGCCGAGCCCGTCGACCTCGTGGGTCAGGATGACCTTGGACATACCGTTACCTACCTTCCGCTGCCGGCGTAGGGCAGGAGCGCCATCTCGCGGGCGTTCTTGACGGCGCGGGCGATGAGGCGCTGCTCCTGCACGGAGACACCGGTGATGCGACGGGCGCGGATCTTCCCACGCTCCGAGATGAATTTGCGGAGGGTCGCGACGTCCTTATAGTCGATGACACCCACGCGGACCGACTTCGCGGGGGCCGCGTTCTTTGCGCCCTTGCCGCGGATCGGCTTGCGGCGGTCGCCGCTGCTCTTTCCAGCCATAGTGGTTTCCTTAGATTCTGGTTCGCCCCTACCCCGTCGCGAGTGATCGCGGTGCAGGTGGGGCGGGATTCAGGTGAGGAGAGCGCTCGAGCCGAGGCTCAGAACGGCGTCTCATCGTTGTAGCTGCCCGGAGTGCTCCACACGTCGCCGCCGGCCGGAGCGCTGGGCGCCCACGGTTCCTCAGCCTGCCCACCACGGTTGCCGCCGACGTTGCCGGAGCCCCCCTGGTTGCCGCCGCCGGAGCCGCCCTGGCCACCGCCGATCTGCCCGCCGTTGCTCTGACCGCCACCCGCCTGGCCTCGCCCGCCTCCGCCGGAGGTGCGCGTGACCTGCGCAGTCGCGTACCGCAACGAGGGCCCGATCTCGTCGATCTCGAGCTCGATGCTGGTGCGCTTCTCGCCTTCCTTCGTCTCGTACGAACGCTGCTTGAGGCGGCCGGTCGCGATGACGCGGCTGCCCTTGGTCAGCGTTCCCGCGACGTTCTCGGCGAACTCGCGCCAGACGGAGGCGCGGAGGAACAGCGCTTCGCCGTCCTTCCAGTCATTCGCCTGACGGTCGAAGGTGCGTGGCGTAGAGGCGATGGTGAAGTTCGCGACCGCAAGCCCGCCCTGCGTGTAGCGCAGCTCGGGGTCGGCCGTGAGGTTGCCCACCACGGTGATGATCGTCTCGCCGGCCATGAGCGCTACGCCTTGGGAGCGGCCGGAGCCTTGGCAGCCTTGCGGGCAGCCTTCTCGGCGGCAAGCTTCGCGGCGGCTTCGACCTGAGCGATACCCTCTTCGGCCCGCAGCACCTTGGTGCGCATGACAGCTTCGGACAGCTTCAGCTGACGGTCGAGTTCGTTCGCGGCGTCAGAGGTCGATGTGAAGTCGACGACGGCGTAAATACCCTCGGACTTCTTGTTGATCTCGTACGCCAGACGGCGGCGACCCCAGACGTCGACCTTGTCGACGGATCCACCATCGGTGCGGATGACGTTGAGGAACTTGTCGAGACTCGGAGCGACGGTGCGCTCATCGATCTCGGGGTCCAGGATGACCATGATTTCGTACTGATGCGTCACTAACCCACCTCCTTCGGACTAAACGGCCACGGTATTTCCGTGACAGGAGGGTATGTAGCATCTGCCCACTCCCGCGGACGCGACTGCGTCTGTTCATGGACAACCTCCACACCCTACCAGCCCCCTCCCCTCCTCCCCCACCTTCCCCCCTCTCTTCCGCGAAATGTCGCGAAATACCCCCGCTCGGACGAGATCCCCCGCCGCGGCAGCCCATCTCGACCGCCCCACCCGATCTCGCGCCCCCACACAGTTAGCGCGATGCCCACCACTCGCGGAGACGCTGCGTCGCGGGTTCCTCGCCGAGTGGACCCTCCTCTAGCCGCAGCTCCAAGAGGAACCGGTATGCCGCTCCCACCTCGGGGCCCGGCGCGAGATCGAGGATCGACATGATCTGCGTGCCATCGAGGTCGGGCCGCTTCGACGCGAGTTCCTCCTTCTCGGCCAGCTCGGCGATGCGCACCTCGAGATCGTCGTAGGCGTGCGCGAGCCGCTCCGCCTTGCGCCGGTTGCGCGTCGTCACGTCGGCGCGCGTCAGGATGTGCAGGCGTTCCAGTAGCGGCCCGGCATCGGTCACATAGCGACGCACCGCGGAGTCACTCCACGCCCCGTCCGTGTAGCCGAAGAACCGCAGGTGCAGCTCGATCAGCCGAGCGACCTGCATCGTGGACTGCTTATCGAACTTCAGCGCACGCATCCGCTTGACGGCGAGCTTCGACCCAACGAGATCGTGATGGTGAAAACTCACCGCGCCGCCGGCCTCGAGGCGCCGTGTCGCCGGCTTTCCGATGTCGTGGAGCAGGGCCGCGAGCCGCAGCACCACGTCCGGCGCAGCGTCCGGGTGCCGGGCCTCCTCCAGTGCGATTGCCTGTTCGAGCACCGTGAGGCTGTGCGTGTAGACGTCCTTGTGGTGATGATGCTCGTCTTGCTCCAAACGAAGGGCGGGCAGCTCCGGGAGGAAGTAACCAGCTAGTCCGGTGTCCACAAGCAGTTCCAGTCCGGCGCGCGGCGCGGCCGTCGCCAGCAGCTTGCAGAGTTCCTCCTGCACCCGCTCGGCCGACACGTCGCGAATCCGCCCCGCGAGTTCGGCCATCGCCCACTCGACCTCATCCGTGGTGCGAAAGCCGAGCTGCGACGTGAAGCGGGCAGCGCGCAGCATTCGGAGCGGATCATCGCCGAAGGACAGGTCGGCCGCGGAGGGAGTGGTCAGCCGCCCCGCGAGCAGGTCTTCCACCCCACCTGACGGGTCAACCAGCACGACCTCGGGGATCCGCAGCGCCATCGCGTTGACGGTGAAATCGCGGCGCACCAGATCGCCCTCGAGCGAGTTGCCGAACTCGACTTCGGGCTTGCGGCTCACGCCGTCGTAGCTGTCACTGCGGTAGGTGGTGATCTCAACCATCTCGCCCGCCACCCGTGCGCCGATGGTGCCGAACGCACGCCCAATGTCCCAGTGCGCCTCGGCGATGGGAGCGACGATGCGCACGATGTCGTGAGGGCGCGCCGACGCGGTGAAGTCGAGGTCGTGCACGCTGTGCCCGAGGAATGCGTCACGCACGGGGCCGCCCACGAGAGCAAGTTCGTGCCCTTCAGTAGCGAACGCCTCGGCCAGCCGCGCGACCGCCGGTGTCCGCGCGAGGGAGCGGAGTGTCTCGAGAGCGGTCTGGACGCTGTGCATTCGCCCGATCCTAGCCGGGCAGTACGGCCGCAGAGTCCGTAACCGTTAGAGCAGGTTACTAGCGAGATCGCCCCGCGCAGTCGACAGACCGGCAGCCCTAATGGGGCCTGCACGTAGAATCACCACCATGGAGGCCGAGTGAGTGCGATGCATCGGCGCGACCTCACCCCTCCTCGTCTTCCCCGGCTGCTCCGCCTCGCGGGAGCGGCCGTGCTGTCGGCGGTGCTTCTCGGCACGCCCGCTGTTGCCGAGCAGGCGCCCGCCAGCCTGAGCGCGACGGTCTTCCCCTCCGGAACCGTCACCGCGACGGTCGGGGCGGCAAACGACGGCGTCCTTCTGCTGAACCAGAATCTGCAGCTTTCGGTCGCCGTGCGCAACGGCACCACCCAGTCGGTCGACGCCGCCACCGTGAGCGTCGCCCTCTCTTACGCCACCCTCGACTCGCGCGCCGAGTTGCAGGCTTGGCTCGACGCTGAGGCCGACAACGACACCGATCCGGTCCAGGCGAGCGCCGAGGTTCGCCTCCTGCCATCCAGCACCGCCGAGGCAGTCGTCACCGTGCCGGTCGAGCAGATCCCGTTCTCGAATGACCGCACCGCGCTCGGCGCCCACGCGGTCCTCGTCACGATCACGGACCCCGACGGTGTGGTCTCGACCGCCCGCACCGCGGTGGAGCTGACCGAAAGCACCGCCTCTCCGCAGGAAACGGGCGTTAACGTCCTCGTGCCGCTCACCGTCCCCGACACGGCTGCCGGGCTGCTCTCGGCCGATACCCTGCGCGAGTACACGCAGCCCACGGGCACGCTTTCCCGACAGCTCGACTCAGTCTTCGGCCGCGCCGTGACGATCGGAGTGGACCCGCGCGTCCTTGCGTCCATCCGTGTTCTCGGCGGGTCGGCCCCGGACTCGGCGGTGACCTGGCTGCGGCGCCTCGAGGTCGCGCCCAATGACGTCTTCGCTTTGCCCTATGCCGATGCCGATATCGCCGCCCAAGCGCAGGCTGGGCTCGACACTCTCCTCACGCCCACCTCCTTTGAGTACGGCATCGACAACATCCGGTTCACCGACGCTTCTCGTACGGCAACCCCGGCGCCGGCCACGGGACCGGGCCAACCCGGCTCTCGCCCCGAGCGGCCAAGCACCGAGTCCCTACTCTCCCTCAACTGGTCATCAACCGTCGGCCCGCTCGCCTGGCCGATGACCGGGAGCGTCCGCACCGCCGACCTCGACGTTTACGCCGCGAGCGGTCTGACGCGCACGATTGTCTCCTCCGACGACCTCACGCTCCCCAAGGCCGTCGACACGGCCACTCGAGCGGTGGTCGACGGCCATGAGCTCGTCGTCGCCGATGGCCGCCTCTCGACCGGCTTCAGTGATGCGGTGAGCGCAACGACCGATTCCACATGGCGGGCGCGGATGAGCGCCCTCTCCGCAGAACTCGCGCAGGTGCAGCGCGAGGGTACGACTCCGGACGTCGTGCTCGCCCTCGACCGCGGCTCGGCGCTGGACGGAACCCGGCTCGCGCAGACGCTCGACGCGCTCGACGCGCTTCCCTGGGCACAGGGGACGTCATTCGGCACCGCCATGACGGCTCCCGCCACCGACGGAGTCACGATCGCCGACTCCGCGGAACCGGCTCAGCGCCTCAGGACAGTGAAGGACCTCCTCGCCACCGCCTCGCTCGTTGACTCCTTCTCTGCCGTGCTGCGCGAACCAGACCTGCTGCGCGGCAAGAGCCGCAACGATCTCCTCGCCCTGCTCGCCGTCGCCTGGCACGACGATGACACCGGCTGGGAGAAGGCCGTCGAGGCGAGTCGGAAGCTCGCCGACGGCACGCTCTCGTCGGTCCGCGTCGAATCCTCGGACAGCGTGCTCCAGCTCTCCCACGATTCGAGCATCCCGGTGTACGTCCGCAACGACCTGCCGTGGCCGGTAGAGGTGCAAATAGACGCCTCCACCTCCAACGCCGTCCTCGACATCGACGAGGAATCGATCAAGCCGGCCTCGATCGACGCCGGCTCGCAGGGCCGGCTGCCCATCCCGGTGAGAGCCCGCGTGGGCAACGGCGAGACGCAGGTGCGGGTGCAGCTCACTGCGCTCGACGGCACCCCGATCGGCATACCGACGAGCGTGGTGACCAGCGTGCGCGCCGATTGGGAGACGGTCGGGACGCTCGTTCTGGGCATCCTCCTCGTCGTCGTCTTCGGCGTCGGGATCCTCCGCAACATCCGCCGTCGCCGCCGAGGCGAGACTCCAGAGGATGAGGAGGACCCGAACGCACCGCTCGCGGTCCAGCCCGGCCTCGATGACCGAACGGACCCGCGTGGCTAGCTTCTCCCTCGGACGCGCGAGCGCAATCCTCGCCTCCGGCACGATGGTCTCGCGGGTCCTCGGCTTCATCATGTCGATCGTCTTCACCCAGACGGTCGGGCTGGTCGGGCAGGGCGCCGATGCCTTCACCATCGCCAACGGCCTGCCGAATACGATCTACAGCATCATCGCCGGAGGGGCGTTGAACGCGGTCCTCGTGCCGCAGATCGTGCGCGCCGGCCTCCACGCCGACGGTGGACGCGCTTACATCAATCGGCTCCTGACGCTCTCCTTCCTGCTGCTCCTCGTTGCAGCCGTCGCGGCGACCCTCCTCGCACCGGTGCTGGTTCAGCTGAACGCGTCGGACTACGGGCCGACGCAGTTCCGGCTTGCCGTCGCCTTCGCCTATTGGTGCCTCCCGCAGGTCTTCTTCTACGGGCTTTACACAATCCTCGGCGAGGTGCTCAACGCCCGCGGCTCCTTCGGCCCCTTCACCTGGACCCCCGTCGTCAACAACGTCGTGACGATCGCGGGTCTCGTCGCCTTCCAATCCCTGTTTGGAGTCGACTCTTTTGACCTCCGCTTCGCCTCCGCGTGGACGCCCGAAATGGTCGCGGTACTCGCGGGCTCGGCGACTCTGGGCGTCGCCCTCCAGGCGATCCTGCTCGTGTTCTTCTGGAAGCGGCTCGGTCTGAGCTATCGGCCCGATTTCCGCCTCCGTGGCGTAGGCCTCGGTCGGGCTGGCCGCATCGCCGTGTGGACCTTTGCGGCCCTCTTGCTGACCGTCGCGGCAGGCTTCGTCGAGAACTCGACGGTGAGCGGTAGCTCCGGCGACTATGCGTCGGCCACTGCACTGCAAAAGGCTTGGCTCATCTTCATGCTGCCCCACTCCGTGATCGCCGTCTCGGTCGCCACTGCCTACTTCACCCGGATGAGTGGGCACGCCGCCGCAGGCAGGATTGACGCTTTCCGCGCCGACGTCTCCGCATCGATCCGCATCGTCGGTCTCTTCCTGGTCTTCGCCGCGGTCGCCCTGGTCGTGTGCGCCATTCCCTTCGCCGTCGTCTTCTCCGACGACTTTGAGGCGATCGCGCCGATGGCCGCCATCATCACTGCCTACGTGGTCGTTCTGCCGCTCTTCTCAACCCTCGCAATCGTGCAACGAGCCTTCTACTCCCTCGACGACGGCCGAACTCCGTTCTTTTACACCCTCGTGCAGACCGCGATCGTGGTCATCGGCTGCCAGATCGCGCTCCTCGGGCCACCGGAGGCGACCGCTTTCATCGTCGCCTCCTCCGTCTCGCTCGGCGTCGCGGTCCAGGCGACACTCGCCTGCCTGCTCCTGCGGCGCCGCCTCGGCGGACGGGGCGGACAGGCCATCGTTCGGCGATTCGCCCAATACACCTTCGCAGCACTCCCAACAGGAGCGGTCGGAGGCGTCGTGATGCTCGTCCTCTTCGAGCAGGACGCATTCCCTGTGGCGGGGATGGCCTCCGCGATCATCTCGATGGCCATCGCAGGCACCATCATGGCGGTCGTCTACTTCGCCATCCTCTGGTTCCTACGGGTGCCGGAGTTGCGGACCCTAGCCGCTCCGTTCTTGCGTCGCCTTGGACGCTGACTCCCCAGCGCGGTCCACCTAAAATCCCTGATCGGAACGTCTTTCTCGCGAGCCAGCGACTCCGAACAACGCGGCGCGCCTGTCGGCGCTCCTCGTGCCCAGGCTCACGGAATAGTGCCCGCCTAGAATGTGTTGTAGCCCTCGGAGCCGCGGAAAGATCGAGCGCCCGGCCCCGGTTCGGCCTCACCGCCTCGCCCGTCACCGCTCACACAGATCCCGAGGAGTTGCCGTGCGCGACATCGTCATCATCGGATCCGGTCCAGCCGGCTGGACCGCCGCCATCTACGCGGCGCGCGCTGAACTGCACCCGGTGGTCGTCGCCTCCTCCGTCGAGATCGGCGGCGACCTCATGAATACGACCGACGTCGAGAACTTCCCGGGTTTCCCGAATGGCATCCTCGGCCCCGAGCTGATGACCGCGATGCAGGCACAGGCCGAGAAGTTCGGTGCTGAGACCTATTACGACGACGTCACCTCCCTCGACCTCGAGGGCGAGATCAAGACGGTGCACCTCGGCTCCGGAGAGAGCATCGAGGCGAAGAGCGTCGTCATTGCGACCGGTTCCGCCTACCGCCGGCTTGGCCTGCACGACGAGGACCGCCTCTCGGGACACGGAGTCTCGTGGTGCGCCACCTGCGACGGCTTCTTCTTCAAGGGCAAGACCATTGCCGTCGTCGGCGGAGGCGATTCTGCAATGGAGGAGGCGACCTTCCTCACGAAGCACGCGGCAAAGGTCTACATCATCCATCGCAAGGGCTCGTTGCGGGCCTCGAAGGTCATGCAGAAGCGTGCCTTCGACAACGACAAGATTGAGTTCGTCTGGAACTCCGAAGTGACCGGCATCACCGGTGAGAGCCACGTCAACGGCGTGAAGTTGCGTGACACAGTCGACGGCACGGAGTCGCGCCTCGAACTCGATGGTCTCTTCATCGCAATCGGCAACGACCCGCGCACTCACATCGTGCACGGCAAACTCGATCTCACGACCGAGGGCACGATCTCAGTCGTTGGCCGCTCCTCTCAGACCTCCGTTCCCGGCGTCTTCGCCGCGGGCGACGTCATCGACCCGACCTATCGTCAGGCCGTCACCGCCGCCGCCTCCGGAACGGTCGCCGCCCTCGACGCGGAGCACTATCTGGCCGCACTCGCCGATGGCATCGCCCACACCGAAGGCTCACCCCGAGCCGAACTCATCACCAGCTGACCCACTAGGCAGCACGCAGGAGCCGGTTCACCGGCTCGTGAAGGAGAAAACCGTATGTCCACCTCGAAGAGCGTCACCGACGCATCGTTCCAGTCCGACGTTCTCGACTCCGGGAAGACCGTCCTGGTCGACTTCTGGGCCGAGTGGTGCGGCCCCTGCCGGATGGTCTCGCCCATCCTCGACCAGATCTCGGCCGAGCACGGCGACAAGATCGAGATCGTCAAGCTGAACGTCGACGAGAACCCGCAGACCGCCGCGAAGTACCAGATCACGTCGATCCCGGCGATGAAGGTCTATCAGAAGGGTGAGGTCGTCAAGACTGTCATCGGCGCGAAGCCCAAGCCGGCGCTCGAGGCTGACCTGGCTGCATTCCTCTGAGTTTCGGCGCATCCTGATCGCCACACGGCAGCAGAGAACCCCCGTCGCCTCCGGGCGCGGGGGTTCTCCGCGTCCTGCGGATGTTTCACGTGAAACCCAGTCGCAGAGAAAGGTCGGGCCACGAAAGGTACAGTGGCGTTCCGGCTCCCCGCGGCATGCTCAGGAGTGGCCGCTATTGTAGACAGACTTGGCTCCCGTCGAGTTGTCCTTATCCACCGAGCGAAGCGAACCCCATCGTGACCAACCGCGGAACCAATCTCGATCCCTGGTACGACTCTTATGCGGAGCGCACGGCCGGTTTGGCCGCCAGCGAGGTCCGAGCGCTGTTCGCGGTTGCGTCACGTCCCGAAGTCGTGTCGCTTGCGGGTGGTATGCCGTTCGTGGCAGCGCTCCCCCAGGACCTCGTCTCTGGCGCTATCGATACGGTCATGCGTGAGCAGGGACCTATCGCCCTACAGTACGGCTCCGGCCAGGGCTTCCCGGTCTTGCGCGAGCAGATCCTGGACGTGATGGCGCTCGAGGGGATCTCGGCCAGTGCGGATGACGTGGTTGTCACCACGGGCTCTCAGCACGCACTCGAGCTGGTCTCCAAGCTCTTCCTCGATCCAGGGGATGTCGTGCTCTCCGAGGGCCCGAGTTATGTGACCGCGATGGTGATCTTCCGCTCGTATCAGGCTGAGATCGAGCACATCCCCATGGACGAACACGGCCTGATTCCCGCAGCCCTCCGTGAGCACATCGCTCGGGTGCGCACTGCGGGCAAGACGATCAAGTTTTTGTACACCATCCCGACCTTCCATAATCCGGCGGGGGTCACCCTGAGCTGGGAACGAAGGGTCGAGATCCTCGAGATCTGTAAGACCGAGGGCATTCTCGTCCTCGAGGACAACCCGTACGGATTGCTCTATTTCGAGGATGTGCCACCGAAGGCGATGCGTTCGCTGGAGCAGGACGGCGTCATCTACCTCGGCACCTTCTCCAAGACGCTCGCTCCCGGCTTCCGCGTCGGCTGGGCCCTCGCGCCACATGCGATCCGCGAACGGTTAATTCTCGCGAACGAGGCGGCCGTACTGAGTCCCTCGTCCTTCAGTCAACTCGTGATCTCCAAGTACCTCGAAACAGCCGACTGGCGAGCTCAGATCGATACCTTCCGTGGCGTCTATAAAGAACGCAAGGAGGCGATGTTACGCGGTCTACAGACACATCTCCCGCAGCTGACGTGGACCGATCCGAACGGTGGCTTCTACGTGTGGCTCACGCTGCCGGCCGAGCTCGACTCAAAGGCGATGCTCCCCCGCGCTGTGAAGGAACTTGTGGCCTACACTCCCGGAACCGCGTTCTACGGCAATGGCGACGGACGGCAGAACATCCGGCTCTCGTTCTGCTACCCCACCCCCGAACGGATCGGTGAGGGCATCCGCCGACTCGCGACAGTGATCAGCGGTGAGCTCGATCTTTTGTCCACCTTCGCCGGCACCGGTTCATTGGCGAATGCGGACACGCGCGCACAGGACAGCCTCCTGCCTCCCGCTGCCTCCTGACAGCCCCTCCGCTTGTCGATTGAAAGAAAGCCCTGGTCATGACCGATATTTCTGTGCTCGACCGTCCTCTTGACATCATCGTGATCAGCGGAGGCATCAGCCACGAACGCGATGTCTCGCTTCGCTCTGGGCGGAGGGTAGCCGACCGTCTGTCGGCGATGGGCCACCGGGTGGCGATGCACGAGCCGGATGCAGCACTGCTGACCACTCTCCTTCACAAGCGTCCGGACGTCGTCTGGCCCGCAGTGCATGGAGCGAGTGGCGAAGACGGCGCCCTGCTCGGCCTCCTTGAAGCCGCCGGATTCTCGTACGTCGGCTCGCGCACCGACGCTGCTCGCCTCGCGTGGTTCAAGCCAACAGCGAAGACCCTCGTCGCGCGCGCCGGCTTCTCGACACCCCACTCCATCACGCTTCCCCGCGAGACGTTCCGTGAACTCGGAGCCGTCGGCATTCTTGAGCAGGTGGTCGCGCACCTGCCTGGCCCTCTGGTCGTCAAGCCCGCGCAGGGTGGCTCCGCGCAGGGTGTCAGCATCGTCTTGGACCCCGAAGAACTCCCTCGGGCGATGGTCGAGGCGTACACCTACGGCGAGGTCGTGCTGATCGAGCAGCAGATTCGTGGAACCGAGGTCTCTGTCGGAGTCCTCGATCTGGGTGACGGAGCCTTTGCATTGCCTCCGGTCGAGATTGAACCCGTCGCTGGGCGCTACACCTTTGAAGCTCGATACAACGCGGGGGAGACGCGGTTCTACACTCCGGCGAGGATATCGTCGGAACAACTTGAGGACGTCTGCCGCGTGGCAGTGGCAATTCATGAGCTTCTCGGTCTCCGCCACTTGTCGCGGATCGATTTCATCGTGGACGGATCAGGAACGCCGTGGTTCTTCGACGCGAATGTCTTGCCCGGGATGACCGAGACGTCCCTGGTTCCGCAGGCAATCGAGGCGTCCGGCCGGTACCTCGGCGACGTGTATTCGACTCTCGCCCGTCTGGCGATCGACAGCTAACGCCGTTTCACGTGAAACATTCGCCCTCGTACGACCGCCACGGTGACGCCGGGCAACCCGTGATGGCAAGAATGGCGATCTGGCTCCTTGCGCGGCGATAGCTACAGTAGGTCGATCTCGCCACCATCCCGCTGTTGGATCGCTGTGGTGGGTGCCCTCTAGTCGGGTCACACTGAGAGCCTTCCTGCGGTCAGCGCGCCACGGAGCAAGCACGCTCTCCGTCTCGGCAACCGCCCGTATTGGGCGAGCAACTGAATCGGTGCGGAAGGCGGTCGACATCGGCGCAGTGCAACTGCGCATACGAAGGCAACACGCCCTCCTCGATCAGGACGAGGTGATCGAATCAGCGTCGCTCGCCGCGCCCTGTATCTCGGGCTGGCCCGTGCGGCCCGCTAGCCCTCAGTCCGCTTCCCCTCCGAAGATTCTGGCGATTCAGCAGCACCTCGTCGCCACCACCCCTACGATCGTTTCACGTGAAACGGTCCTAGGGGGCCAGCGACACTTCCGAGGGCTCACCGATCTCCGCGAGAATCCGGTTAAGGTCTTGGATCGACGCGAAGTCAATGACCATCTGGCCCTTGCGCGCACCGAGAGTAACCTTGACGCGCGTATTCAGTCGATCGCCGAGATGGTCCGCGATCGAAGACAGGTGCCCCGAATGTCCGCCCGGCTCCTCTGGCATAACGCGTGCGGACAACTTGGGAGCCTTCATGTGCGCCGCTGCCGCCTCCGCCGCCCGTACCGACAGGTCCTCGTTAACGATCTTGTCGGCGAGCCGCCGCATCGCCTCGATGCTTTCAAGGGACAGTACGGCTCGAGCGTGCCCCGCCGTCAGGACCCCGGCCGCGACACGCGCCTGCACCTCGGCGGGCAACCTCAGCAAGCGCAACGTGTTCGAGATTTGCGGACGCGACCGGCCAAGCCGAGTAGCCAAGGCCTCCTGGGTAATGCCGAAGTCACTGAGCAACTGTTGGTAGGCCGACGCCTCCTCCAGCGGATTGAGGTCGGCACGATGCAGGTTCTCGAGGAGCGCGTCCCGCAGCATGTTCTCGTCGGCGGTGTCCTTAATTACCGCCGGAATCGTCGTCAGCCCGGCTGCCTTCGACGCACGAAAGCGCCGCTCACCCATCACAAGTTCGTACTGCGCACCGCCAACCTCTGACCGTGGCCGGACAACGATGGGCTGCAACACGCCGAACTCGCGAATGCTGTGAACCAGTTCGGCGAGGTCATCCTGGTCGAACACGGACCGGGGCTGTGCGGTATTCGGAACGATTTCAGTCAGGGGGAGTCGTGCCAGGCGAGCGCCGGGAACCTCGAGCAGCTCTTCCGCCCGAACGGAATCTCCGACCTGATCAGGGAAAAAGACATCCACGGGGCGCGAACGCGATTCGTCACTCGTCGGAATCAGCGAGCCGATCCCTCGGCCAAGTCCGGTGCGCTTCGACGCCATCAGCGTTTCTCTCCTTCGGTCTGGGCACTGGTTGTGAGTCGAGCACCACGACGTGCGATTTCCGCCGCCGCTTCGAGGTAGGCCAGCGAACCTGAGGACTGCGGGTCATAGCTAATGACACTTTGGCCATAGCTCGGCGCCTCAGAGATGCGCACATTGCGCGGAATCACGGCGCGAAGAACCTCCTTCGGGAAGTGCTCGCGCACATCAGCCGCAACCTGCTGGGAAAGATTCGTGCGCCCGTCATACATGGTGAGCAGAATCGTCGATACGCCGAGGTTGGGGTTGAGGTGACGTTCGATAAGATCGATGTTTTTGAGCAACTGGCTCAATCCTTCGAGAGCGTAGTACTCGCACTGGATCGGGATGAGAACCTCCCGCGCCGCGACGAAGGCATTGATAGTCAGCAGGCCGAGGGACGGCGGGCAATCGATGAAAACGTAGTCGAAGGGCTCCGCCATGTCATCGAGCATCCGGTCGAGCGCCCGGCGCAGGCGTTGCTCCCGCGCAACGAGCGAGACAAGTTCAATCTCGGCGCCGGCAAGATGGATCGTCGCCGGCACGCCGTAGAGCGAGGCGAACTCCGGGCTCTTCTGAACGACATCCGCAAGGGGAGTGTCGTTGACAATCACGTCGTACACGCTCGCCGTCTCTGCGCGGTGCTCAATCCCCAGTGCAGTAGAAGCATTGCCCTGCGGATCAAGGTCGATCACGAGCACCTTCGCCTCTCCCCGCGCGAGCCCGGCCGCGAGGTTGACGGTCGTCGTCGTCTTGCCGACGCCACCCTTCTGATTCGAGATCGTGATGACCCGCGTCGATTCCGGCTTCGGCAGCGGCTCCGCAGTAAGCAGAGCACGTCGCCGCGTCATGTCGGCAATCTCGCGCGCGAGCGGAGTGGAGGAGTCGAAGCCCCCAGACAAGCCGGCGGAATCGGATTGTTTCACGTGAAACCTCTACTCAGCGGGGGGAACGGATGACGGCACCGAGGAGTCGACGGTCGGGGAATCGGGCTGATCACTGCGTCGTCGTGGCGATCATCCCACTGTAGCCCGGACCACCCTCGTCAACTCGGAGAGCACGCCGGTGCCGAGAACCGTCACCTCTGGAGGGGAGAGACGGAACCGTGTGATTTGCTTCGAAGCCGCCTCAATCTCCTTCTCCGCACTGACGCCCTTGAGGAGCACGAGCTCGCCACCCGGACGAAGAAGAGGCGCAGTGAGCGGGATCAACTTGGAGAGAGCACTCACCGCTCGTGCTGTCACTTGATCGAGTGGTTGTGGAAGTCGGACCTCCTCAGCACGAGCCCGTATAATTGAGACATTATCGAGTTCAAGTGCATCGACCTGTTGTTGCAGCCAAAGAATCCGACGCTCCATGGGTTCAATGAGCACAAAACGCACGTCGGGCCTCACGATCGCCAGTACGAGCCCGGGAAGACCCGCGCCACTCCCGACGTCACCAACGACTCCTGGCCGCAGCAGAGGAGCCACCAGGGCGCTATTGAGAACATGGCGCGTCCACAAGCGGGGGAGTTCGAGCGGTCCGATCAGCCCGCGCTCCTCGCCCTGCTCGGCCAGCGCCGCCGTGAAAAGTCGGAGCACCGGGAGCCGCTCGCCAGCAATCGCGGAGGCAGCAGTCGGTTCCGGCTCGAGAGTCGGCTCCACAGCACTCAGCCGCGGGTGATGACGGTGTGACGCTCGCGTGACTCGCCGCGCGACTCTGAGACGAAACCACGCTCGCTCACCATGTCATGCACCAATTTGCGCTCGTACGACGACATCGGCGGGAGCGACGCCGACGTGGCTCCGGCCTCGATGCGCTCGATAGCGCGGTCGACCAGCTGAGCCAGCTCCGCCTCCCGAGCATCGCGTGAGCCGCCGATGTCGAGGATCAGGCGAGAGAACGCACCGGTCTTCGTCTGCACCGCCAGCCGGGTGAGTTCCTGCAGGGCCTGGACCGCATCGGGACGTGAAAGGACGCGAAGGTTCGTGTCACCCGATGCGGTCACCGAGAGATAAGCGCGGCCATTGCGCACCTCGATGTCAATGTCGCCGTCGAGGTCGCAGATATCGAGGAACTCCTCGATGTAGTCCGCGGCGACGTCACCCTCCTCCTCGAGTTGCGAGAGCGTCGATTCGGGCGCCTCGTCAGTTCCTTCCGGGACGGACTCCACGGCGACGCGGGTCTCCTCCTCCGAGCCGGTCTGCTCGAAGATCTGTATCGGATCGGTCATGACTGCCCTACTTCTTTCCAGCTTGCTTCTTGGAGCGGTTCTTGCTCACGGGCTGCGAGCGCTGCACTGCCTTCTTCTCGACGAGGGTGACGGAACCAGCGGCGGTTGTCTCCTCGACGAGCTTGCCCTTGCGGCGCAAGCGCTCTTCGCGCGCCTTGGCGGCCTCGCTGCCCGGAGTCGGCATGTTCCGGATGACGATGAACTGCTGAATCATCGTCCAGATGTTCGAGGTCAGCCAGTAGAACATGACGCCGAGAGGGAACGCGAAGCCCGAGAAGGCGAAGACGAGAGGAAGGATGTAGAGCAGAATGCGCTGCTGCTTGAAGGTCGGCGATGCCTTGGCCTCGGGCGACATGTTCTTCGAGACGATCTGAAGCTGGGTGATGAACTGCGACGCGGTCATCAGGACCACCATGATCACCGCGATGACGATGACCGGCTCCTGGCCACCCTGCGCGAGCGCACCTTGAATCGACTGGTGTAGCGGGGCGACACCGAAGAGGTTGGCCTCGCCGAACTGGCGGGCGAGCGTCTCATCGAGCGGACCGACACCCTTCTGGCTGTGCTGGGCCGCGTTCAGCACCGAGAACAGGCTGAAGAAGATCGGCATCTGGATCAGCAACGGCAGGCATGAGGCGAGCGGGTTCGTCCCGGTCTTTTTGTAGAGCTCCATGGTCTCGCGGGACATCGCCTCGCGGGACAGCTGATCGCGCTTGCCCTTGTACTTGTCCTGGATCTTCTTGAGCTGAGGCGCGACCTCGAGCATCCGACGCTGGCTCTTGATCTGCTTGACGAAGATCGGGATGAGCGCGGCGCGGATGACGATCACGAGGCCCACGATCGAGAGCACCCAGGTGATGCCTGCCGCCGCCTCCATGCCGGTGAACGTCAGCAGCTGGTGGAAGGCGACGAGGAGCAGCTCGACCACCCATTTGAGGGGCCAAAGGATCGTGCCGATGAAGTCCATGAAGTGAGGTCAGTCCTTTCGAGGACCCACGACGAACCCGGCTCGCGTCACGGCGAAGCGGATCCGGCCGGGAGCCGGTCGGTGCAGAGGGATCGAGGTCGGGACATCATCGACTCCGCCGGCCGCCCACGGGTGGCAGCGGAGGAGCCGACGGGTCGCGAGGACGGAGCCGAGGACGAGCCCGTGGAGCTGGACCGCCTGAAGCGCGTACGCGGAGCACGAGGGGTAGTAACGGCAGACGTCACCATAAAGCGGGGAGATGGTCGCGCGGTAGACGACAAGCAGGAGGATGCCGAGATTCCGCGGCAGCAGCAGCACACCCCAAGCCAGCCGTGTCGGCCATGAGGCGGCGCGGGGGAGTACCGCGGTCATCGGGTACCTCCGGCCTTCCGCGAGATCCGCGCCATCGCGTTCACGAACTCTTGACGCAGTTCGGACCACGGCGCCTCGGCACTGCTCGGCAGCGCGCGGATGACCACGTCTGTTCCCGGATCGGTCTGCGCCACGAATTCGAAGGCCACCGCTTTGAGCCGACGGCGGACGGTGTTACGCGTCACGGCCGTTCCGACCGTCTTCGAGACGATGAAGCCGTACCGCGCAGGAGTCGCTTCGGAGGTCCGCCGGACATAGGTGACGGTGTGCGGTCCCGTGGACCGCACACCGCGACGGACGACAGTCCGATACTCGTCTCCGTGGACGATGCGATTGGCTCTGGCCAGCACCGCTGGTCGGTACCGCTCGGTACTACGCGGAGAGCTCGGTGCGCCCCTTGGCGCGGCGAGCGCTCAGGATGGCGCGACCAGCACGGGTACGCATGCGCAGGCGGAAGCCGTGCACCTTGGCGCGACGACGGTTGTTCGGCTGGAAGGTTCGCTTGCTCATAATCAGATCTCCACGTACGTGTTCCGCGGCGCGAACCGGCGCCGCCCTCACGGGCAGCGACTCCGGATCCTCCGGGAAGAAAGGATGCCCGGCTTCGACCCTGCGGGGCCCGCGAGGGCTGCTCGAACGACACCGGGCAGGCGTCAACTGATTAAAGCTACGGCCTGCACCGTCACCGGTCAAATGTGGTCACCGCGAAACCTCGATTCTGCACTCGGTACGGCGCTGTCGCTGCATTGACACGCGGGTGTCGCTGTGGTGGATTTGTCTCCCGTCGACTCCGTTCGTTACCGTGTTGAACCGCAGTTATCCACAGGCTGACCCGCGTTCTTTCCCGCCCGCGCTGGAATCGCCCGGGATCGGTGGACAAACCTGTGGAGAGACCGACCCGCCTCCGGCTCGTTCGAGCACGGGGCGTCCACTCCCGATCCAGCTCTGGCCGCGCACACGGGGCGAAGACGTCCGACAGAGATTTCACAGCGACACCGACTTCACAGCGACACCGACAAAGTGACGAGGACCGGAGACACATGCCAGACGAGACGTCGATGGTCGATGCGTGGAACGTGATCCTCGGCGCACTGTCTCAGGATGAGCGGATCACTGCTCCCCTCTACGGCTTCGTCTCGCTCGTGGAGCCCAAGGGCATCATGGCGGGCACCTTCTACCTCGAAGTCCCCAACGAGTTCACCCGCGGGATGCTCGAGCAACGTGTCCGCGTCCCCCTCCTCAGCGCAATCGGCACCCTCGACGACTCCTTCGGCGTGACAACATTCGCGTTCGTCGTGAATCCGGACATCGAGCACGAGCCACTGAATGCTCCCTCGGCACAAGAGTCGATCAACCCGTTCGAGCCGGTCACCGGCTCCTCCGCGACACTCGCCCCGGTTCGCGCGGTGGAGGAGCTGCGGACGATGCCGGCAACCGACACCCGACTGAACCCTAAGTACAGCTTCGACAACTTCGTCATCGGAGGATCGAACCGCTTCGCCCACGCCGCCGCGGTCGCCGTCGCCGAGGCCCCCGCCAAGGCGTACAACCCGCTCTTCGTCTACGGCGACTCCGGACTGGGCAAGACACACCTTCTGCACGCGATCGGCCATTACGCCATGAGCCTGTATCCGGGAATCCGCGTGCGGTACGTGTCGAGCGAGGAGTTTACCAACGACTTCATCAACTCGATCGCGAACAACCGGGGCAACGCGTTCCACGGCCGGTACCGCAACGTCGACATCCTGTTGATCGACGACATCCAGTTCCTGCAGGGCAAGGCGGAGACGCAGGAGGCGTTCTTCCATACCTTCAACCAGCTGCACGACCACAATAAGCAGGTCGTGATCACCTCCGATCTGCCGCCGAAGGCCCTGACCGGCTTTGAGGACCGGATGCGCTCGCGCTTCGAGTGGGGCCTGATCACCGACGTACAGGCGCCCGACCTCGAGACGCGCATCGCGATCCTTCGCAAGAAGGCCGTCAGCGAGAAGCTGCTCGTCCCCGACGAGATCCTTGAATTCATGGCGTCGAAGGTGTCGAGCAATATCCGCGAGCTCGAGGGGACGCTCATCCGCGTCACGGCGTTCGCGAGCCTGAACCGCACGCCGGTGGACATGTCCCTGGTGCAGACAGTACTGAAAGACCTGATCACGCTCGACGAGGACAACGTCATCTCGCCGGTCGACATCATCAATCACACCGCCGACTACTTCAAGCTCACGGTCGACGACCTCTACGGCTCGTCCCGCTCGCAGGCGGTGGCCACCGCGCGCCAGATCGCCATGTACCTCTGCCGCGAGCTGACTAACCTGTCACTCCCCAAGATCGGGCAGCTGTTCGGCAACCGCGACCACACCACCGTGATGTACGCAAACAAGAAGATCTCGGAGCTGATGAAGGAGCGCCGCAGCATCTACAACCAGGTCACCGAGCTGACCACCCGGATCAAGACCAACCGCTAGCGCCGGAGGCGGCCGCGCCTCAGCACAACCGCTGTCGCCGGAGGGCGAGCGCTCTCCCGGAAGCCAGCGTTGACTCGTCGCGCTGAGGCCGTGCTCTGATGCCGCTTGCTTCGATCAGCGACCCGCAATCGGTAACGGAGCGGAACACCGAGGGTGTCAGTGGTGCCAATTCGGAGCGATTTCCACAGTGTGAAGAACCTGTGGATAACTGTGGACAACCGCGCTCGATCTGTGCGGCTGGACCATCCACCTGTGGAGGACGACCGGTCGGCACGGATTGCTCCACAGGCCGTCCACGACCGCGCTCACATTCCCTCCACAGAGCTGACCCCGCCGGATCCCAGCGTTCCGTAGGCTCCAGGACTGCTTTCCACAGTTTCCACACGTGTTAACACTGTTAACGCAGTTCTCTTCTTTAATCAGGGGCAACCGGCAACCTCTCCACAGCGCCTCCGGACCGCTCGTGAGTCGCCCCCTTCCGAACTCGCCGAGCCCGACAGGTACGATGGGCGACGGTCTTCGTCCGCGACTCGTCAGGGGTGTACTCGTGAGGTTCCAAGCCAACCGCGATGTCTTCAGCGAGGCGGTGTCCTTTGCGGTGAAGCTGCTTCCGCAGCGCACGACCTTGCCGATCCTCTCGGGGGTACTGATCGAGGCGACGGCAGAGGGTCTGACACTCTCCTCCTTCGACTACGAGGTCTCTGCGCAGACGCAGATCGCTGCCGATGTCGAAGAGACGGGGACCGTGCTGGTCTCAGGGCGCCTCCTCGCCGATATCGCGAACCGGTTGCCGAACGCTCCCGTCCGCATCGCCACGGAGGAGTCGCGCGTCTCGGTCTCGGCCGGCTCGGCCCACTTCACGCTGCTGCAGATGCCCGTGGAGGAGTACCCGAGCATCCCCGAGATCGACGCCTCCACCGGCCTCGTCCCGGCCGACGCGTTCGCGGCCGCCGTCGCGCAGGTCGCCGTTGCCGCCTCCCGCGACGATGTCACTCCCGTCATCACGGGAGTGCAGCTCGAGATCACCGAGAACACGATCGGACTCGTCGCGACGGATCGCTACCGCGTCGCCGTCCGCGAGATCGACTGGGACAACGGCGACAATCCCGCACCGAGCCAGCCGCTGACGGCACTGGTGCCGGCACGCACGCTGCAAGAAGTCGGCAAGACCTTCGGGCACTCCGGCACCATCTCGGTCGCAATCACCAACCGCGACGAGCGCGAGCTGATCGCGTTCACCGCCGACCGCAAAACGGTTACCTCGCTGCTGATCAAGGGCAACTTCCCGCCCGTGAAGCGCCTCTTCCCCGCCTCCGTCGAGAACTACGCGGTCATGGCGACCAGTGACCTCATTGAGGCCACCCGTCGTGTCTCGCTCGTGCTTGAGCGCGAGGCCGCCCTCCGCTTCAGCTTTAGCAGCGACGGACTCACGCTTGAGGCGATCGGCTCGGAGCAGGCGCAAGCCTCCGAGAGCATCGACGCAATCGTGACCGGGGACGACGTGGTCGTCTCCCTCAAGCCGCAGTTCTTGCTCGATGGGCTCGCCGCGGTGCACTCGGAGTTCGTGCGGATCGCGTTCACGAAGACCGAGAATCCCAACAAGCCCGGCCCGGTCCTGATTACCGCGCAGACCTCTCGGGAGCAGCCCGGCAGCGACAGCTACCGCTACCTTCTCCAGCCCAACCTGCTGCTGCGCTGACCACCGCTCGCGGATCGCAGCGCCGCGACCGATCCGCTCCCGACGAGCGCCCGCCCGCCGGACAACGAATCCAGGAAGGTTCATCATGCACATCGGACTCGTCGGCCTCGGCAAGATGGGCGACAACATGCGCTCCCGCCTCCGTGAGAAGGGTGTCGAGGTCACCGGCTTCGACCGCAATCCTGACGTCTCAGACGCTGCCTCACTCGACGAGATGATCGCCGTGCTTCCCTCCCCCCGCGTCGTCTGGGTCATGGTCCCGTCAGGTGAGATCACCGACGCGGTCATCACTGACCTCTCCGAGAAGCTCAGCGAGGGCGACCTGGTTATCGACGGCGGCAATTCGCGCTTCACCGAGGACTTCAAGCACGACGCGCTGCTGAAGCCAAAAGGCATCCACTACATTGACGCCGGAGTCTCCGGCGGAGTCTGGGGCCTCCAAAATGGGTACGGCCTCATGGTTGGCGGACCGAAAGAACTGGTCGACTACGCGATGCCCGTGTTCGACGCGCTGCGCCCCGAAGGTCCCCGCGAGGAGGGTTTCGTCCATGTGGGCGAGGTCGGCGCCGGCCACTACGCGAAGATGGTGCACAACGGTATCGAGTACGCATTGATGCAGGCGTTCGCCGAGGGATATGAACTACTCGAGACGCGCAGCGACATCATCAAGGACGTCACCGGCACCTTTAAGGCATGGCAGCGCGGGACAGTCGTCCGCTCCTGGCTACTCGAACTCCTGGTCCGCGCGCTTGAGCAAGACCCGGACTTCACGAACATCGAGGGCTACGTGCAGGACTCGGGTGAGGGCCGATGGACCATCGAGGAAGCCATCAACAACGCCGTACCGGTACCCACGATCAGCGCCTCTATCTTCGCGCGCTTCGTCTCGCGCCAGGAGGACTCCCCGGCGATGAAGGCGGTCGCGGCGCTCCGCAACCAGTTCGGCGGGCATAGCGTCAAAGCCGTGGATTGAGTCCACGGGTGAGGCCGGTCCTTGCCCGGCCTCACGGCGGTCGGCTTCTCGAGGGGGTGGCGTTTCGCAAAGCCCGTGACGGACGGCGACCTGCGGCCCGCCGCCCCCGTGAGGCAGGGATGCTCTCACGAGGGCGGCGGGCCTTCGGCCGCCTTTACCTTTCAGGAAGGCTGGCGGCAGGAGGAGGTTGGCGGCGGGGAGGGAGAAAGAGACCGCCGACGCAGGGTGGTCGAGTAGCTCCGCGGGCGGGTCGAGACTTGTGGGCGGGGACAGAGAGTCGGGAGGAGCGGGACGTGCGGGTGACGCAGCTAGCGCTCAGCGACTTTCGGAATTACGAGGCGGTCGACGTCGAGCTGGTTCCGGGGCCGAACCTCTTTGTGGGGCGCAATGGACAGGGCAAGACGAACCTCGTCGAGTCGCTCGGCTACCTTTCCACGCTCGGGTCGCATCGGGTCTCGAATGATCAGGCGCTGATCCGCGCCGGACGTGATAGCGCGGTGGTGCGAGCCCGCCTCCGCAACGGGGAGCGGGAGCTGCTGGCCGAGGTCCAGATCAATCGCTCCTCCGCCAATCGCGCGCAAATCAACCGCGGCGGCATTAAGCCCCGGGAGCTGCCCCGTTTCTTCTCGAGCGTCCTGTTTGCCCCGGAGGATCTGCTGCTCATCCGCGGGGATCCATCGGCCCGGCGTCGCTTTCTCGATCAGCTCATCGTCCTCCGCTCGCCGAGGATGAGCGCCGTGCAGGCCGACTATGAGCGCGTACTGCGCCAGCGCAACACGCTCCTGAAGTCTGCCCGGGCCAGCGGTATCCGCGAGACGTCGAAGCTCGGCACTCTCGATATTTGGGATGAACGCCTGGTCGCACTCGGCTCCGAGATCATGCAGTCGCGGCTCACGCTGGTACAGGAGCTGAGTGGACCGGTGCGCGCGTCCTATGAGGCGGTCGCCGGCGCGGATCAGCGGCCGATGCTCCACTCTCGCCTCAGCATCGAGGGCGCGATCGACGACGAGTCGGTCGAGCAGACCGGCTCTCCGTCTCGACCGGTGAGCGAGGGGCTGGCGGAGGCATTCGTGTCCGCGCTCACCGGGGTCCGCCGCCGCGAGCTCGACCGCGGGATGTCGCTCGTAGGGCCGCACCGCGACGACGTGCAGTTCAAACTCAACGGTCTCCCGGCGAAGGGGTACGCGAGCCACGGCGAAAGTTGGTCGTTCGCGCTCGCCCTCAAGTTGGGCGCGGCGGAGCTGCTGCGCCTCGACTCCCCCATGGGCGACCCGGTGCTCATGCTGGACGACGTGTTTGCGGAGCTGGACTCGCGGCGGCGCGAGCGTCTTGCCTCCGTTGTCGCCGACTACGAGCAGGTGCTGATCACCGCGGCGGTCCTCGACGACGTGCCGGAGGAATTGGCCGCACATACCGTGCGGATCGAGGCGGGACGGATCATCGGCGCGGAACCCGCCGCCGCTACGTCGCCGTCGGATCAGCCGTCATCCGCCGCCGGGGAGCAAACCGATGGCTGACCCCTCCCGCCGCGGCACCCCTGCCCCCGATTCCGAAGCCGCCCGTGTTTACCGCCACCTCAAGGACGTGTTCGGCGCCGACGGCCCTCGTCGCATCCGCAAGACGGTGGAGCGTGCTGAGCCCAAAGGTGACGCGATTCCGTTTGGCAAGGGCCGCGACCCGCACGATCTCGGCGATGTCCTCGACTCCCTCACCGTCAAACTGGGCTGGACGGCGCCGCTCGCTCAGGGCGATCTGATGTCGTCGTGGACGGCGATCGCGGGCGAGGAGACTGCCAAGCACTCCACTCCCGTCGGCGTGGTGGATGGCGTGCTGACCGTGGCCTGCGAGTCGACGGCGTGGTCGACCCAACTCCGCTTGATGCGGATTGAGATCATGAACCACATCGCCGTCAACTTTCCCGATGCCGGGATCGCCTCGATCCGTTTCCAAGGACCAGACGTCCCGAACTGGAAAAAGGGCCGCAGGTCGATTCCAGGGCGTGGTCCGCGCGACACCTATGGCTGACAACGCATTTTCGGTCGGCCGCTGAAGTTTCGCGCCGCAGATCGCCGCTCAGCGCCGCGGCGACGTCTCGCGCGCGGTAGAATGGAGGGTCGCCGAACGACAGCGACTCCGCCCCGCGGGGGACTCCAGATCCTCGCGTGCGCCGCGACGGACCGTCAGAGGAGAACTCCACAGCTATGACACAAGAGCCGAACGACTCCACGTCACCCGCAGCGAACGACCTGGAAGCGAACGGCTCCGTCGCCCCCTCCGCTCCGCACGAGAGCATGTCGACCAAGTCCTCTGGCGACTACGGCGCCAATCAGATCCAGGTCCTCGAGGGTCTCGAGGCCGTCCGCAAGCGTCCGGGCATGTACATCGGCTCTACCGGCCCGCGCGGTCTGCACCACCTGGTTTACGAAATCGTCGACAATGCGGTCGATGAGGCTCTTGCCGGCTACTGCGACAACATCGAGATCGTCATGCGCGCCGACGGAGGCGTCACCGTCGCCGACAACGGCCGCGGCATTCCGGTCGACATGCACCCGACCGAGGGCATCTCGACCGTCGAGCTGGTGCTGACCGTGCTGCACGCGGGCGGCAAGTTCGGCGGAGGCGGCTACGCGGTCTCCGGTGGCCTGCACGGCGTCGGCTCGTCCGTCGTCAACGCCCTTTCAGCGCGCCTCGAGGTCGAGGTCAAGCGCCAGGGTGCGGTGTACCGGATGAGCTTCACGGATGGAGTCCCGAACGCTCCGCTCGAGAAGGGTGAGGCCAGCGACGAGACCGGTACCACCATCACCTTCTGGCCGAACTCCGGGATCTTCGAGACGGTCGAGTTCGACTACGAGACCCTTCGCGCGCGATTCCAGCAGATGGCGTTCCTTAACAAGGGCCTGCGCATCGCATTGACCGATCAGAACGAGGTCGAGTTCGATGGAGAGGGCGAGGACGAGACCGAGGGCGACCGCACCGATGTCTTCCATTACGAGAAGGGCCTTGTCGACTACGTCGAGTACATCAACTCGCTGAAGAAATCTGATCTGGTGCACTCCGAGATCATCGACTTCGAGTCGGAGGATACCGAGCGGCGCATTTCGCTCGAGGTCGCGATGCAGTGGACGACGGCCTACACCGAGAGCGTCCACACCTATGCGAATACCATCAACACCCATGAGGGCGGCACTCACGAGGAGGGCTTCCGCGCCGCGCTGACTTCTCTGGTCAACCGTTACGCGCGGGCGAATAACCTTCTGAAGGAGAAGGACGAGAATCTTTCGGGCGACGATATCCGTGAGGGCCTCACTGCTGTTGTCTCGATCAAGCTGGGGGAGCCGCAGTTCGAAGGCCAGACCAAGACGAAGCTCGGCAACACCGAGGCGAAGGCGTTCGTGCAGCGCGTCGCGGGGGAGCAGCTCGCCGACTGGTTCGACCGCAATCCGAGCCAGGCCAAGGACATTATCCGCAAGGCCATTCAGGCCGCGTCCGCCCGCATGGCGGCGCGCAAGGCACGCGAGACCGCGCGACGAAAGGGCCTACTCGAGGGCGGCGGGATGCCCGGCAAGCTCAAGGACTGCCAGTCGAAGGATCCGTCAGTCTCGGAGATCTTCATCGTCGAGGGGGATTCGGCGGGCGGATCCGCCGTGCAGGGTCGAAACCCCGAGACGCAGGCGATCCTCCCCCTGCGCGGCAAGATTCTGAACGTCGAGAAGGCGCGCCTCGACCGGGCGCTCGGCAACAACGAAGTCCAGGCGATGATTACCGCCTTCGGCGCCGGTATTGGCGAGGACTTCAACCCCGATAAGGCGCGATACCACAAAATCATTTTGATGGCGGATGCTGATGTCGACGGCCAGCACATCACGACCCTCCTTCTCACGCTGCTCTTTCGCTACATGCGCCCGCTCATCGATCTCGGCTACGTCTATCTCGCGCAGCCGCCGCTCTACCGCCTCAAGTGGTCGAACGCGGCACACGAGTACGTCTACAGCGATCGCGAGCGCGACGCGCTGCTCGCCCACGGTGCAGCGAGCAACAAGCGAATGCCGAAAGACAACGGCATCCAGCGTTACAAGGGCCTCGGCGAAATGGATTATAAGGAGCTGTGGGAAACCACGATGGACCCCGCCACTCGGACCCTCCTCCAGGTCACTCTCGACGACGCGGCCGCCGCGGACGAGATCTTCTCCACCCTGATGGGTGAGGACGTCGAGTCCCGCCGCTCCTTCATCCAGAAAAATGCCAAGGACGTCCGTTTTCTCGACATCTAGACGTCCCGAGCACCTGACGACGATCGCGTTCGCGCGACGCACGAGCTGAGAAGACAGAGACTATGGCAGACGAAGCAGACACCCCCACCGGACCGGATGCCGGCGACGACATCGTCACCGAGACCGGCGTGGTCATCCACGGGCACGACAAGATCGAGCCCGTCGACCTCCAGCTCGAGATGCAGCGGTCGTACCTCGACTACGCGATGAGCGTCATCGTCGGCCGCGCCCTCCCAGAGGTGCGCGACGGCCTCAAGCCGGTGCACCGCCGCGTCATCTACGCCATGTACGACGGCGGCTACCGTCCCGACAAGGCGTTCTCGAAGTGCTCCCGCGTCGTCGGCGACGTGATGGGCCAGTTCCACCCGCACGGCGATTCGGCGATTTATGACGCTCTCGTTCGCCTGGTGCAGCCGTGGAGTCTCCGCTACCCGCTCGCGCTCGGCCAGGGCAACTTCGGCTCCCCCGGTAACGACGGCGCTGCCGCTCCGCGGTATACCGAGACCAAGATGGCTCCGCTCGCGCTCGAGATGGTCCGCGATATCGACAAGAACACTGTCGACTTCCAGGACAACTACGACGGCCGCACGCGGGAGCCGGCGATCCTCCCGGCGCGCTTCCCGAACTTGCTGGTCAACGGCTCCGTCGGTATCGCCGTCGGCATGGCGACCAACATCCCACCGCACAACCTGCGCGAGGTCGCTGCCGGCGCCAAGTGGGCGCTCGAGAATCCGGAGGCGACGCGCGAAGAGCTCCTCGAAGCGCTCTTGCAGCGGATCAAGGGCCCGGATTTCCCCACGAGCGCCCAAATTCTCGGCGTGCGCGGTATTCAGGACGCCTATCGCACGGGCCGCGGGTCGATCACGATGCGTGCCGTCGTGACGATCGAGGAGATCCAGGGACGCACCTGCCTCGTCGTCACTGAGCTTCCGTATCAGGTCAACCCCGACAATCTCGCGATCAAGATCGCCGAGCTGGTCAAGGATGGTCGCGTCTCGGGTATTGCCGACATCCGCGACGAGACGTCCGGCCGCACCGGTCAGCGTCTCGTGATCGTGCTCAAGCGCGATGCCGTCGCGAAGGTCGTGCTCAACAACCTCTACAAGCACACTCCGTTGCAAGAGAACTTCGGCGCCAACATGCTCGCGATCGTCGACGGGATCCCGCGGACCCTCTCGCTGGATGGCTTCATTCGCGCGTGGGTCGACCACCAGGTCGAGGTGATCGTCCGCCGTACGCAGTTCCTGCTTGACGAGGCGGAGGCGCGGATCCACATCCTGCGCGGCTACCTCAAAGCACTCGATGCACTCGACGAGGTCATCGCGCTCATCCGCCGCTCTCCCACCGTCGAGGAGGCCCGCGATGGCCTGATGGAGCTGCTCGACATCGACGAGGTGCAGTCGCGCGCCATTCTCGACATGCAGCTGCGCCGCCTCGCCGCGCTCGAGCGCCAGAAAATCATTGATGAGCACGACCGCATCCAGGCCGAGATCGAGGATTACAAGGCCATCCTCGCGAGCCCGGCCCGGCAGCGAAGCATCATCTCGGACGAGCTCGATGAGATTGTCGACAAGTTCGGCGATGACCGGCGCACAGAGATTCTCTTCGGCTTCGACGGAGACATGAGTGTCGAGGATCTGATTCCCGAGGAGGAGATGGTCGTTACCGTTACCCGCGGCGGTTACCTCAAGCGCACGCGCAGCGACTCCTATCGGGCTCAGCACCGCGGCGGCCGCGGCGTGCGCGGCGCACAGCTGAAGGCCGACGACATTGTCGAGCACTTCTTCGTCACCACCACGCACCACTGGCTCCTCTTCTTCACGAACACAGGACGTGTGTACCGGGCCAAGACGTACGAGCTGCAGGAGGCGGGCCGGGACGCCAAGGGTCAGCACATCGCCAACCTGCTCGCGCTCGAGCCGGGAGAGCAGATCGCGCAAATCCTCGATATTCGCGACTACGAAGCCGCTCGCTACCTCGTTCTCGCGACGCGCGACGGCCTCGTGAAGAAGACGGCACTCTCCGAGTACGACACCAACCGCTCGGGCGGGATCATCGCGATCAAGCTCCGAGACGGCGACGAGCTGGTCTCGGCGCTGCTGGTCGAGGAGGACAGCGATGTGCTGCTCGTCTCTCGCAAGGGAATGTCGATCCGCTTCACCGCGTCCGATGAGGCACTGCGTCCGATGGGGCGCTCCACCTCGGGCGTGCGAGGCATGTCCTTCCGTGGGGAGGATCGCCTCCTCGATGCGAACGTTGTCAGCGACGAGGGCTTCGTGTTCGTCGTGACCGAGGGAGGCTTCGCGAAGCGCACCGCAGTAGACCAGTACCGGTTGCAGGGTCGCGGCGGATTGGGGATCAAGGTAGCCAAGCTCGAGGAGAAGCGCGGCGACCTGGTCGGTGCCATCATCACCGAGGAGGACGACGAGGTGCTCGTCGTGCTCGCCAGCGGCAAAGTGGTACGCTCTGCCGTGGCCGAGGTACCGGCCAAGGGTCGCGACACCATGGGAGTCGTCTTCGCACGATTCGCCGAGGACGACCGCATCATCGCACTCGCCAAGAACACCGAACGCAATCTCGACGCCCAGGACGAGGATCCCGACGCCGCGGCGCCGGCCAAGTCCGCTCCGGTGTCGGAGGAGGATGGGTCCGTAGATGAGTAGCACCGTCGCCGAGAAGCTCGCCAGGAAATCCGCGAAGAGCCCGGCGGCGAAGCAGGTCCGGCTCAAGCTCGTCTACATCGACTTCTGGTCGGCCGTGAAGTTGTCGTTCTTACTCGGGCTCTCGCTCGCGATCGTGACGATCGTGGTGGTGTACCTGGTGTACACCGTGCTGGCGCAGACGGGCGTGTTCGCTCAGATCAACGGCCTCATCCAGGACGTCGCCGGGGCCCAAGCCTTCGATCTGAATACTGTGATCTCGCTGCCCCAGGTGATGGGGTTCGCGATCGTCGTCGCGGTCCTGAACACCATTGTCACCACCGTGCTCGGTGCCATCATCGCGCTGCTGTACAACCTCAGCGTCAAGATCACCGGCGGCCTGCTGGTCGGCTTCACGAACCAGTAGGACGTGGTCGACCGATTGGGATTCTGGCGGCGTGTACGGTAGAGTCTCCTCTGGTCATCCGGGGGTATAGCTCAGGCGGTTAGAGCGCTTCACTGATAATGAAGAGGTCCCAGGTTCAAGTCCTGGTACCCCCACTGTGCTGTTCGGTCGGCCGCGTTGCGCGCGGCAGACCGAACTTCCACTACCCGCGCGATGGCGCTCGGGGCCTTAGCTCAGTTGGTAGAGCGCCTGCTTTGCAAGCAGGATGTCGGGAGTTCGATTCTCCCAGGCTCCACAATTTTCCCGCTCCGCAGTCGTCCGGAATCCCCGTATCTCTGCTCTCAGGCATGCACGGTCGAGCGTCGTCCTTTGCTCCGTCTCCTTCGCAGCGTCGGGAGTTCGGGCTCGGCCGTTTGCCCGTAGACGAGAATAAGGATCCCTGAAATTATGGGCTAGCGCGTTATCTCATAATTTTGCTGGAGGTGTTGATGGATTCGAACTCCGCCGGTGCCATCACGGCCTGGCCCGCCCTCGAATGGGAGCAGCAGTGGTGGACGTCGTCCGCTCAACGTAGCTGGAGAGTCGGCGACGAGGACCCCGGGCGCTCGTCCTACCGGGCCGCCGTCCCAGCATCGATTGCCGCACTGTCGCCCGCGCTGCACTCCGAGACTCTCGATGACGCCGACGAGGCCGCTCGTGAGTTGAGTCGTCTCGATGCGGAGCTGGGCGCCGGAGTGATCGGATTCGCGCCGGTGCTGCTGAGATCCGAGGCCTCCTCCTCCTCCCAGATCGAGAACCTCACGGCGTCCGCCCGCTCTGTCTTCAGCGCAGAACTCGGCGCCCACTCGGGCAGGAATGCGGAATTGATCGTCGCGAACACGCGAGCGATGAGCGCAGCACTGAACCTCGCCGAGGAAATCAGTGCGACGTCGATCATGCGCATGCACGCGGTGCTGCTCGCGGATCAGCCGCGCCACACACCGGGGCAGTGGCGACAGGAGCCAGTGTGGATCGGTACACGAGCAGACAGTCCGGTCGACGCCGAGTACGTCGCACCACGGTTCGAGCGAATCCCCGACCTCATCGACGATCTGACTGCATTCACGGTCCGCCGTGATCTGCCCCCACTCGTCCTCGTCGCTCTCAGCCACGCTCAGTTCGAGACAATCCATCCCTTCACGGACGGGAACGGGCGCACGGGGCGCGCGCTGGCACAGTCCGTCCTCCGATACCGCGGAGTCACTCGGACGGTCGCCGTCCCTGTCTCCGCCGGACTCCTCTCCGACGTCGCCGGCTACCACCGGGCCCTCACCTCGTACCGGGAGGGAGA
>NZ_QGDV01000010.1 GCF_003149025.1 Rathayibacter iranicus NCPPB 2253 = VKM Ac-1602 | reverse complement strand
CGATCGCGTCGCGCTTGTATTCCTCGGTGAAGCTTCGTCGGGTGGAACCCATGAAAGTAGTCTCCTACAGGTCGAGAACCCCAGCAACACACCCCCGACTCCACCAAAACGGGTACGGTCCAGGCAGGGACCGGCGCGACATTCAATTCAATACAGGCAGTTGGGGCCCAGCAGACTCTTCAGCTCGCCGAAGAGGTCGGGGGTGATGCGCACCGGGAACGGGACCTCGAACACGCGGGCCGTCTCGCCCTTGATGAGTTTGAGGCGCACCTCCGTCTGGCCGGAGTGGCGGATGAGGACGTCGCTGAGTTGCGAAACCGTGTCGGTGGTCGCGCGCGACTCCGGCATCGAGACGGTCAGTGGTCCGGAGTCGCCGTCTTGGTTGAGTTCGGGAGCGAAGAGGCTGAACGCGTGCAGGTTCATGCCGTCGTCACGCATGCTGACGCGTCCGCGGACCACGACGATCGAGTCGTTCGTCAGGGCCGGCGCGAACTCCTGGTACGCCTTACCCATAAACATGCACGTGATCTCACCGCCGAAGTCTTCGACCTGAATCATCCCGTACTGATTACCGGACGTCTTGGCCATGCGGTGCTGAACGCTCGTGACGAGCCCGGCGACGACGACAGTCTCGCCGTCGGCGATCGTCTCCGAGATCAGCAGGTCGGCAATAGTCGTGCTGTAGTGCTTGGCGAGTTCGGTTTCGAGTCCGGCGAGCGGATGGTCGGAGACATAGAGGCCGAGCATGTCCCGCTCAAAGGCAAGCTTGTCCCGCTTGGCCCACTCCGGCCGCTCCGGCACCTGGATTGCGGCCTGCGGCTCGTCCCAAAGACTGTCGAAGTCGAAGCCGACCTGGCCGTTTGCTTCGTTGCGCTTCTCCCCCACCGCCGCCTCGACGGCGTCCTCGTGGATCTCGACGAGCGCGCGCCGGGTCGAGCCGAGCGAGTCGAACGCGCCGGCCTTGATCATCGACTCGACCGTGCGCTTGTTAGTGGCCTGCATCGGAACCTTGCGCAGGAAGTCGTGGAACGATTCGAAGCGTCCCTTTTCCTCGCGGGCCGCGCGGATGCCCTCGACCACGTTCGTCCCGACATTGCGAACGGCGCCAAGGCCGAAGCGGATATCCGTGCCGACCGCGGCGAAGAAGCCGATCGATTCATTCACATCCGGCGGCAGGACCTTGATGCCCATGCGCCGGCACTCGTTGAGATAAGCAGCCATCTTGTCTTTAGAGTCACCGACGCTGGTGAGCAGTGCCGCCATGTATTCCGCGGGATAGTGGGCCTTGAGGTAAGCAGTCCAGTACGAGACGACTCCGTAGGCGGCGGAGTGCGCCTTGTTGAAGGCGTAGTCGGAGAAGGGGAGAAGGATGTCCCAGAGGGTCTTCACGGCCTCCATAGAGTAGCCGTTGGCGGTCATGCCACCCGAGAAGCCTTCGAACTGCTTGTCGAGCTCGGACTTCTTTTTCTTGCCCATCGCGCGCCGCAACAGGTCCGCCTGCGCGAGGGTGAACCCCGCAAGCTTCTGCGCGATCGACATGACCTGCTCCTGGTACACGATCAAGCCATAGGTGCCGCCGAGCACCTCTGCGAGGGGCTCCTCGAGTTCCGGATGGATCGGCGTGATCTGCTGGACACCGTTCTTGCGCAGCGCGTAGTTGGTGTGGGAGTCGGCGCCCATCGGGCCCGGCCGGTAGAGCGCGAGGACCGCAGAGATGTCCTCGAAGTTGTCGGGCTTCATCAGGCGCAGCAAACCGCGCATCGGTCCGCCGTCGAGCTGGAACACGCCGAGCGTGTCGCCGCGCGCGAGAAGTTCATAGGCGGCCTGATCATCGAGGTCGAGATCCTCGAGGACCAAATCCTGCTGCCGATTCGCCCTGATGTTGTCGAGAGCGTCATCAATGATGGTGAGGTTGCGCAGCCCCAGGAAGTCCATCTTGATCAGGCCGAGCGACTCGCACGCGGGGTAGTCGAATTGCGTGACGATCTGGCCGTCCTGTTCCCGCTTCATGATCGGGATGATGTCGAGCAGCGGGTCACTGGACATGATGACGCCGGCCGCGTGGACTCCCCACTGGCGCTTGAGGTTCTCGAGCCCGAGCGCCGTGTCGAAGACGAGCTTTGCCTGCGGGTCCTCGGCGATGACGTTCCGAACGTCGACCGCCTCCTTATAGCGCGGGTGCGAGGAATCGTTGATCCCGCTGAGTGGAATGTCCTTCCCCATGATCGCGGGGGGCATCGCTTTCGTGAGCTTCTCGCCCATCCCGAATGGGAACCCGAGGACTCGGGAAGCGTCCTTAAGCGCCTGCTTCGCCTTGATCGTGCCGTAGGTGACGATCTGAGCGACGCGCTCGTCGCCGTACTTCTCGGTGACATAGCGGATGACTTCACCGCGGCGACGGTCGTCGAAGTCGACGTCGAAGTCGGGCATGGAGACGCGGTCGGGGTTGAGGAAGCGCTCGAAGATCAGGCCGTGGCGCAGCGGATCGAGATCGGTGATCTTCATCGCGTACGCGGCCATCGAGCCGGCGCCGGAGCCACGGCCCGGGCCTACGCGAATGCCGTTGCGCTTAGACCAGTTGATGAAGTCGGCAACGACGAGGAAGTAGCCAGGGAAGCCCATTTGCAGGATGACGCTGGTCTCGTAGTCGGCGCGCTCGCGCACCTCCTGCGAAATTCCATCCGGGTACCGTTCACGAAGGCCCGCCTCGACCTCCTTGACGAACCAGGTGTCCTCGGTCTCGCCCTCGGGGACGGGGAAGCGGGGCATGTAGTTCGCGGAAGTATCGAATTGCACATCGCAGCGCTCAGCGATCAGAAGCGTGTTATCGCAGGCTTCGGGATGGTCGCGGAATACCTGCCGCATCTCGCGAGGCGACTTGAGGTAGAACTCGTCGGCGTCGAACTTGAAGCGCTTGGGGTCGTCCAAGGTTGTTCCGGACTGCACGCAGAGCAGCGCCGCGTGCGAGGTGGCATCGTGCGCGTGGGTGTAATGCAGATCGTTGGTGGCGACGAGCGGGAGGTCGAGGTCCTTCGCCAACCGGATGACGTCTCCAATAACGCGCCGCTCGATGTCGAGGCCGTGGTCCATGATCTCGGCGAAGAAGTTCTCCTTGCCGAAGATGTCACGGTAGTCGGCGGCCGCCTGACGCGCCTCCTCGTACTGCCCAAGCCGAAGCCGAGTCTGCACCTCGCCACTCGGGCAGCCAGTGGTGCCGATCAGACCCTCCGAGTACTGCGAGAGGATGTCGCGGTCCATCCGCGGCTTGAAGTAATAGCCCTCAATGGACGCCTTCGACGAGAGGCGGAAAAGGTTGTGCATGCCCGTGGTGGTCGAACTCAGCAGCGTCATGTGCGTGTACGCGCCGGAGCCGGACACGTCGTCACCGCCACCGTCACCCCAGCGGATCCGCGTCTTGTCGGAGCGATGCGTGCCCGGCGTCAGATAGGCCTCCGTGCCGATGATCGGCTTGATCCCCGCGGCCGTCGCCGTGCGCCAGAAGTCGAAGGCGCCGAACACGTTGCCGTGGTCGGTCACCGCGATCGCCGGCATACCCTCCTCGACCGCCGCGTCGATCAGCGGCTTGACCCGTGCGGCGCCGTCGAGCATCGAGTACTCGCTGTGCACGTGAAGGTGGACGAAGGAATCGTTACTCGGCAAGGATGCGCCTCCGACGGACTGCTGGCAGGGGGACCGCGGACCTCGCACGAGGTCGCGACCGCGGCGGCAGAAAGTCTAACCGGGGTCGAAGCGACCGGAGCCGGGCGTGCGCGGATCCGCGCTCACTCCTCGCGCAGTACCTCGAGCGCGTGCGCCAGATCGTCGGGATAGGACGCTTCGAACTGCACCCACTCCCCCGTGCCCGGGTGCGTGAAGCCGAGGCGCACCGCGTCGAGCCATTGGCGGGTGAGCCCGAGCCGCTTCGAGAGCGTCGGATCGGCTCCGTACATCGCGTCGCCGACGCAGGGGTGGCGCTGGGCCGCCATGTGCACGCGGATCTGGTGGGTCCGCCCGGTCTCGAGGTGGATCTCGACCAGGGAGGCGAACGGGAACGCCTCCATCGTCTCGTAATGAGTGACGGAGGGCTTGCCGTCCGCGCGGACGGCGAATTTCCAGTCGGAGGAGGGATGGCGACCGAGCGGCGCGTCGATGGTGCCCGCGAGCGGATCCGGATGGCCCTGCACGAGGGCGTGGTAGACCTTCTCGACTGTGCGGTCGTGAAAAGCCCGCTTGAGGTGCGTGTAGGCGCGCTCGGACTTGGCGACGACCATCAGGCCACTCGTACCAGCGTCGAGCCGGTGGACGATGCCCGCGCGCTCCGCAGCTCCGGAGGTAGCCACCATGAATCCTGCGGCCGCGAGAGCGCCCAGGACGGTCGGCCCCTGCCACCCGACCGCGGGGTGCGCGGCGACGCCAACCGGCTTGTCGATCACCACGATGTCGTCATCGTCGTACACGATGCCGAGGTCGGGAACCGCGAGGGGCACGATTGTCGGCTCCTCGCGAGGGCTCCACTCGACACTCAGCCAGGTGCCGGCGTGTACACGGTCGCTCTTGTCGAGGACGCGGCCGTCGGCACTGACTCCGCCGGCCTCGGCGACCTCGGCCGCGAAACTCCGCGAGAACCCGAGCAGCTTGGCGACGGCGGCATCGGCCCGAAGCCCATCGAGACCGTCGGGGACCGGCAGTGAACGCGACTGCACCATCAGCGACCGCCGCGGCGGCCGACATTGCGGGGCTCGCGCTCCGTCCGGGACCCGTCGAGACCGACGCCGCGCAGGCTGAGGAGGACGAACAGGGCCATGGCCGTGCAGATCGCGATGTCGGCAACGTTGTAGATCGCCGGCAGCAGCCAGGGCGTGAAGAGGAAGTCGACCACGTGCCCGAGGCCGAACGACGGCTCGCGGAACAGGCGGTCGAAAAGATTGCCGAGGGTGCCGCCGAGCAGCAGCCCGAAGAAGATCGCCCACGCGGTGGAGCGGATCCGACCCGAAAACCAGATGACGGCCACGACGACGCAGGCCGCGATGATCGAGAAGATCCACGTCGATCCACTGGCGAGGGAGAAGGCCGCACCCGGATTCTTCACGTAGTGGAAGATCAGAACGTCGCCAAGGACGTGCAGGTCCTCGCCCAGGGTGAGAGTCATCGTGACCAGGAGCTTCGCAGTCTGATCGATCGCGAAGACCGCAAGCGCGACGAGGCCGAGGGTGACGAGCGCCCTCGGCCTGACGTCCGCTGCGGCGGGACTACGCCCCAAAGCCCGACATCGAGGACTCCGCCTGTGCCGGCTGAGTGTCGAGGTCGCGCAACTGGCCCTCAATGTAGCTCTTCAGCTTCTGACGGTATTCACGCTCGAAGGTGCGCAGCTCGTCGATGCGGTGCTCGACCGACGCGCGCTCCTCCTCGAGCTTCGAGATCTGCTGCCGCTGCTTGGCCTCCGCTTCGGCGACCAGACGCGCGGCGGTCGCGCGGCCCTCGGCGACGAGAGCGTCACGCTTTTCAGCGCCCTCGCGGACGTGCTCCTCGTGGAGACGGCGCGCGAGCTGCAGGAGTCCGCTGGAGCTTTCCGCTTCATCGGCCGGAGCCGACTGCTGAGCGACGACCGGCGCGGTGACGGGAGCAGGGGTCGGCGTGGGCTGCGGTTCGGGCTCCGGAGCCTGAACGACGACAGGAGCGGGGCTGCTGTCCCGCGGCACGTCCGAGACGCGGACGTCCGAAGCGCGAGTGTCGCCGGAAGAGAGGCGCTGACGCAGCTCCTCGTTTTCCTGGTTCAGGCGACGCAACTCCACGACGACCTCGTCGAGGAAGTCGTCGACCTCGTCCTGGTCGTATCCCTCGCGGAACTTGGTCGGCTGGAACCGCTTATTGACAACATCTTCGGGAGTGAGCGCCATGGCTTTCCACCTTCGATTTCAAGTAGGTACACGTTTATCAACGTTCGACTAAAGCTAGCAACTTCAGGCGCACGGCGCAGTGCTGGCACCGCGGAGAACGTCCGGTCGTCCCCAACGATACAGGGACCCTCACACGCGCTGGAGCCACGTGGCGACGTACATGCCCACAATGACGCAGAGCATCGTCAGACTCCAGCCGAAATCGAGGGCGATCGGCCCGACGGAGACCGGCTTGACGAGCCGTCTGAAAAAGCCGATGGGCGGATCCGTCACGGTGTAGACGCCCTCGGCCGCCACGAGGCCGACGCCCCGGGGACGCCAGTCGCGCCGGATGACTCGGACAAGATCGAGCACGAAGCGCGCCCACATCGCGAGAAAGTAGAGGAGCAACAGGAAGTACAGGACGCTCCCGAGGAGCGAGACGAGAGAGGTCACCGAGAGCCAGGGCTCCGCAGGATCAGGACTTCGCGAAGAACGACGCGTCGGCGTCGCTCTCGGTGGAGGCGGAGTCGCCGGCGACCGTGATGTGCGAGGGCGAGAGCAGGAACACCTTGCTCGTCACGCGCTCGATCCGGCCGAACAGACCCTGCGAAAGACCGCTCGCGAAGTCGATGAGACGGCGAGCATCCGCGTCGCTCATCTGCGAGAGGTTGATGATCACAGGGATGCCGTCCCGGAAGTTCTCGGCGATGATTTGCGCGTCGCGGTACTGCTTCGGGTGGACGGTGAGGATCTCGTTCATCTCGGCGTGTGCCGTCGCCTTCGGGGTCTGGGGGGTGGGCTTGCGGAGCGGGGTGACCGTCGCGCGGGGCTGCGGCGCCGGTTCGACAGGCGGGACGGGGTGCACCGGCGAAAGCGGAGAGCGGTGCGTCGTCGCGGGAGCCGCCTCGACGGGTTCAGCGCGCTCGTACTCGACCTCTTCATCGGCGAGTCCGAGGTAGACCATCGTCTTCTTCAGCGGGTTGGCCATGGGTGTCCTCCGTGTCGTGTCTGCGCCCACAGGTGGGTCACCATGAGGTTAGGTGCGGGCGGGGCGTTCTCCGGTGATTGCCGACCCGATTCGTAGGTGTGTCGCGCCCTCGGCGATTGCCTCGGCGAAGTCGTGCGACATGCCCGCCGAGATCGCTGTCGCGGCGGGATCGATCGCACGGATCCGCTCTGAGATGCCGCGCAGGCGGGCGAAGGCCGGGCGCGGCTCCTGCCCCAGCGGAGCGACCGCCATCACGCCGCGGAGAGTCAGACCGGGCGCCTGCGCGAGGGCCTCAGCGAGTGGCTCGACGTCGACGGGGGCGGCCCCGCCGCGCTCGACGTCCTCGGTGAGGTTGACCTGGAGGAACACGTCGAGTGTGCCCTCTCCGGCATCGAGCAGCGGCACCAGAGCGAGGCGGTCGACGGAGTGTACGGCTCGGGCGTAGCGACGCACGTGCCGCGCCTTCTTGCTCTGTAACTGGCCGATGAAATGCCAGCGCGCCAGGGTGCCTGCGAGTTCGGTCGACTTCTCCTGCGCCTCCTGGTGTCGATTTTCGCCGAAGTCTGCGACGCCCAGGTCGAGGAGGTCGCGGATCAGTGACACCGGATGGAACTTCGTCACCACGATTGTCGTGACCGAGCCTGGATCTCGGTCAGCCGAGCGGGTCGCCTCGACGACCCGCTCGGAGACGTCGGCCCAGCGCGCGGCGAGTTCCGGATCGGACACGGCTACTTGAGGAAGTCGGGGATGTCCAGGTCACTCTCGTCATCGTCGAACGACGGGTCGGCCACGGGGGCCGGCGCCGCGGCGGGAGTGCTCGACCAGATCGACCCGGCAGCGGGCGCGGCGACCGGGGTCGGAGCGGGCTCGGCCACCGACTCCGTCGCCGCGCTCTGCTGCCGGGGCTGGGCGATGGCAGCCGGAGCAGTACCACCCGGCTCTCCACCGTCGAAGCCTGCGGCGATAACGGTGACGCGCACCTCATCGCCGAGGGTGTCGTCGATGACGGCGCCGAAAATGATGTTCGCCTCGGCGTGCACCGCCTCCTGCACCAGGCGCGCGGCGTCGTTGATCTCGAAGATGCCGAGGTTTGACCCGCCTTGGATCGAGAGGAGCACTCCGTGCGCGCCGTCGATGCTCGCCTCGAGGAGCGGGGAGGCGACGGCGAGTTCGGCCGCTTTGATCGCTCGGTCGGCGCCTCGGGAAGAGCCGATGCCCATCAGCGCGGAGCCGGCGCCCTGCATGACCGACTTCACGTCGGCGAAGTCGAGGTTGATCAGGCCCGGGGTCGTGATGAGGTCGGTGATGCCCTGGACACCAGCAAGGAGCACCTGGTCGGCAGTTGCGAAGGCCTCGAGCATCGAGATGCCGCGGTCGCTGATTTCGAGCAGGCGGTCATTCGGCACGACGATGAGGGTGTCGACCTCGTTCTTCAGCGTCGCGACGCCCGCCTCGGCCTGCGTCTGACGACGGCGACCCTCGAACCCGAAGGGCTTGGTCACCACGCCAATGGTGAGCGCGCCAATCGACTTGGCAATGCGAGCGACGACGGGCGCGCCTCCGGTGCCAGTGCCGCCACCCTCGCCCGCGGTGACGAAGACCATGTCGGCCCCTGCGAGGACTTCCTCGATCTCTTCGGCGTGGTCCTCGGCGGCGCGGCGGCCGACCTCCGGATCGGCGCCGGCGCCGAGTCCGCGGGTCAGCTCGCGTCCGACGTCGAGCTTGACGTCGGCGTCGCTCAGCAGGAGCGCCTGGGCGTCCGTGTTGATCGCGATGAATTCGACACCGCGCAGGCCGAGTTCGATCATGCGGTTGACGGCGTTGACACCGCCACCGCCGATGCCGACGACCTTAATCACGGCGAGGTAGTTCTGGTTTGAAGTCACGTCTCCGGCCTCCGGGCTGAACCTTAAACCTGTAGTTGAGGCTTAAAGTTATGCTAAGTATGCATTTGGGTTTCGGCTCCGACGGTAGGCGGAGACGGGGCGCGCTCCCAGCAGACACGCCCGCAATCGCCAAAGAGCCGAGCGGATCCGTGGGCGGTTACGGCCGAGGGGCGACCACAGCGGCCTCAGGAGAGGACACGTCATACGAGGCGATCGTGGCGGGATCAGTCGTGGCCATGAGCTTCTCGAGCACGACAGCCTTGAGGGCGGACTCGTTCGAGCCGCCCCAGACGATCCTCGCTCCGTTCGCGAGCGTCAGCGAGACATCATCGCCCGTCGTCGCCGTCGCCTCGGTGACCTGACCCGCCAGTGACACGGGCAGTGTCCGGAGAACCCGAGCCGTGGCCCGAAAACCGACTCCGGAGGCGTCACCCGAGGGAGTCGAGAGCACCGGGTAGCCGGCCTGGGCAGCATCCGCCGACTCGATGACCACCCCTGCGGCATCGACCAGATCGAACCGCCCGTCCTTTGCGAGCACTCCGATCGGCGTCCGCTCCACGACGGCGATCACGAGCGTGCCGGGCGGTCTCGTCTGCACCGAATAGCTCTGGATGAGCGAGGACGCTCCGAGCACTCGGCCGACGTCACCCCGGTCGACGAGCGTGAGCGGCACGCCGAGCTGGTCGCTGAGCGCGCTCTGGAGGGCGGCGGCGTCAACGCGCTGGGTGCCCGAGATCTCGATGCTCCTCACCGCCATCAGCGGCGAATAGGCGGCGATCCCGACCACAGCGGCCAGTGCGACCAGCGAGCCGGCGACGACGAGAGCGATGAGGCGGCGGCGACGGGCTCGCTTCGTGAAGCGGCGCACCTCACCGCGCTCAAAGCGCCTGCGCTCGCGTGCGGCGCGCCTGAGCACGCGGTTCTCGGCGCCGGGCAGGCGGACGGCGGCCACAGCGGAGATCAGAGCCCCCACACCCTCGGAACGCGCGGGGCGCGACGATACGCGGATCGGCTCGGTGAGGTACTCCCGCGTCTGCTCCCCGTCGCCACCGACAGGGGAGGTCGGCATGCGCGAGGCGGCGGCGGGCCGCGTTCCGTCGGGCCGCTTCATGAACGCCCTCCGCGCGCCGACCGCCTGCTGGCCGTGGTCATCGAGCGACCGGAGCGTCCTCGCTCGCGCCGAGCGATTCGAGCACCTGCGGGATGATCCGATACACGTCGCCGCAGCCGAGGGTGACGACGAAATCGCCCTCGCGCGCAATCTCGGCGACGCGACGCGCCGCTTCCGCCCAATCGGGGACGAAGGAGACCCGCGACGGATCGGCGAATTTTCCACTGACGAGAGCGCCGGTGACGCCCGGCTCCGGGTCCTCACGGGCACCATAGACATCAAGGACGACCGTCTCATCGGCGTAGCGTTCGAGCGTCTCGGCGAACTCCTGCGCGAACAGGCGAGTGCGGCTGTAGAGGTGGGGCTGATGCAGCGCGATGATGCGTCCCGAGCCGACGACGGTGCGCGCTGCCGAAAGCGCGGCGGCGACCTCGGTGGGATGGTGCGCGTAGTCGTCGTAGACGCTGACGCCGCGAACCGAGCCGTGCAGCTCGAAGCGGCGCTCCGTGCCTCCGAAGGCCGACACGGCCTCGAGGGACGCCGCCGGATCGAAGCCCAAGCCCACCAGCACCGCGAAGGCACCCGCCGCGTTGACCGCGTTGTGCCGGCCGGGGATGCGCAGTCGGGCGGAGTAACGCCGGCCCTCGTACTCGATGGAGAAGCCGACCGGGCCGACCAGCTCGAGGTCGACGACACGGACATCCGCACCCGCGGCCTCACCGAAGGTCAGCACCCGATGATCAACGAGCCGCTCGGTGACGCGGACCGCACCTGGATCGTCGGAGGAGATAACGACGAGTTCGCGCGCGGACGACGCGAAGGTCACGAACGCCTCCTCGAACGCCTCGAGCGAGCCGTAGTGGTCGAGGTGGTCGGGATCGACATTGGTGATCAGGGCGACCGCGGCATCGTAGAGCAGGAAGCTGCCGTCGGATTCGTCGGCCTCAACGACGAAGGTCTCGCCAGAGCCAGCCGCGGACGATGTGCCAAGGCTTTCAATAATGCCGCCGTTGACGAAGCTCGGGTCGGCATCGATACCGAGCAGACCGGTAACGATCATCCCGGTGGAGGTGGTCTTGCCGTGGGCACCGGCCACCGCGACGAGGCGCTTGCCGCGCACCAGCCAAGCGAGTGCCTGCGAGCGGTGCAGCACGGGGAGGCCACGCTTCTTCGCGAGCAAGTACTCGGGGTTATCTGGCCAGAGCGCGGAGGTGACGACGACGGCCTCTGCGTCGCCCAGGTTCGCCGCGTCATGACCGATCGCGACGGGGATGCCCAGCTCGCGCAGCTGCTCGATTGGATGCGACTCGCGCACGTCCGAGCCCGTCACGCGGTGGCCGGCGTGGTGGAAGAGGCGCGCGATCCCGCTCATCCCGGAACCGCCGATGCCGATGAAGTGCACCGATCCGAGTTCGTCGGGGACGGTGATGCCAAGGTCGGGCTTGATCACGGGAGTCTCGCTTTCGGATGGTCGGCTCGACGCGGGAGGGGCCGCGCGCCGCGCGCCGGATCAGTGTAGACGGTGGGCGGGAGCGCACTTCGGAGCCGCGCGGAGTGTGCTCACCGCGGCGCGGCGAGACTCGACTCGATGAGGTCGACCAGCCTCCCTGAGCCGTCGCGGACACCGACGAGCGCAGCGCGGCGAGCCATCTCCGCGCGGCGAGCAGGATCGGCCAGCAGTGGCACGAGTTCGCACTCGACCCAGCCGGGCACGAAAGCCGCGTCCTCGACGAGGACCGCTCCCCGGGCGCCGACGACGCCTCGTGCGTTGAATCGCTGCTCGCCATTACCGACCGGATACGGGATGTACACCGCGGGCAGGCCGAGGGCACTGAGTTCGCTGACCGTCGCCGCTCCCGCGCGCGAGACCGCGAGATCAGCCGCCGCGAGGGCGAGATCCATCCGGTCGCAGTAGGCGAGCAAATGGTAGCCGGGGATGCCGGGGTCGGTGATTTCGGCTCGGTTCCCGGTGATATGCAGGATCTGGAAGCCGGTGGCGAGGAGAGCGGGCGCGGCGGCGTGGATGGTTGCGTTGATCCGGCGCGCGCCGAGCGATCCTCCCGTGACGAGCAGCGTGGGACGGTCCGGGTCGAGCCCGAGAGCGATCCGCGCTTCTCTGCGCCCGGCGGCACGATCGAGCTGCGCGATCTCTCGGCGCAGGGGCATGCCGACCACCGTGGCGTGCGGGAGGGGCGTCCCCTCGAAGGCGACACCGACGAACGGGGTGAAGCGCGCACCGAGCCGGTTTGCGAGGCCGGGGCGCGCGTTCGCCTCGTGCACGACGAAGGGGATGAGCGCCCGCCGCGCCGCGAGATAGGCCGGAGCCGCCGCGTACCCGCCAAAGCCGACGACCACGTCGATCCTCCGCTCGTGGATCGTCCGCACGATGCCGTCGACCGTGGCGCGGAAGGCGCCCGGGAAGCGCATGGCGGCGGTGTTCGGGCGGCGAGGAAAGGGCAGTCGCGGGATCACCGAAAGTTCGTAGCCGCGCAGCGGCACGAGCCGCGCTTCCAGCCCCTCGGCCGTCCCGAGCACCAGAATCTCGGTGTCAGCGTCGCGCGCGCGGATCTCGTCGGCGGTCGCGAGCAGCGGATTGACGTGGCCGGCGGTTCCGCCTCCGGCCAGCAGGTGGCGTGTCACTCCGCCGCCTTCCTGGTGCGGCGCCGCGCAGGCGCTCCCGGCAGCGGAGCCGTCTGGGTGCGGGCGAAGGAGAGGACCACTCCGATGGCGAGGAGCGAGCTGAGCAGGGCGGTTCCTCCGGAGGAGATGAGCGGCAGAGGGACGCCAAGCACCGGGAGAACCCCGAGCACGACTCCGATGTTGACGAAGGCCTGGCCGATCAGCCACACCATGATCGCGCCGGTGCTGATGCGCACGAACGGATCGGTCGACGCGTGAATGACCCGGAAGAAAGCGACTGCGAGCACGACGAACAGCGCGAGCACCACGATCGCCCCGATCAACCCGAGTTCCTCGCCGATGATCGCGAAGATGTAGTCGTTGTCGGCCGCGGGGAGCCATGACCATTTGGCCTTGGAATTGCCCAACCCGACTCCAAAGACGCCGCCTGAGGCCATCGCCCATGTGCCGTGCACGGGCTGCCAGCAGGAGTTCTGGTACTCGTCGACGTTCGAGCAGTCGCCAAGAAAGGACATGATGCGCGTGAGGCGGTTCTCGCTCGACACGGCGAACAACACGGCTCCGATCGTGCCGACCACGACGATCGGGACCAGGATCCTCATCCGGACATTCGCGTAAAAGAGGGCAGCCAGCACGATCCCCGCCATGATCACGACGGTGCCGAGGTCACCGCCGATCAGAACCAGTCCGATCGAGGCCCCGCCGACAATGAGGACGGGGACGAGGGCGTCCTTCCAGTCCTTTGGCGAGCGGTAGCGGCGGGCGAGCAGGAGCCCCAGCCAGAGCGCGAGAGCCAGCTTGATGATCTCGGAGGGCTGCATGCTGAACGCGCCCAAACGGATCCAGTTGCGGTTGCCGCCGACGGATTCACCCAGCGGAGTGAAGAGGACGAGCCCCTGCAGGATGCACCCGGCGACGAGCAGGACCGGAGTCGCCCGCTTCCACACCGAGATCGGCAGGCGCGAGACGACGAGCATCGTCGGAATGCCCAGTAGCGCGAACCCGCCCTGGCGGAGGAATCCACCGAAGGAGTCGTCGCTTGCGACGAAGGACGTCACCGAGGAGGAGGAAAGCACCATCGTCAGCCCGAACAGGACGAGGAACAGCGTGGTGCCGAAGAGCAGGTAGAAGTTCGGCGACTGGGACCCGAAGACCTTCGAGAGGACGATCCGCGCAGTGCGGGCTCCGCTGCGGTCCTTCTCGCGCGACTCAGTGCGCGAGCGGCCCGCGGGGCGGCTCGCCGTTGGAGCGGTCATCGGCTCCCCCTCCCAGGTGTGTCGCCACGGCGGCCGCGAAGGAGCGACCCCGAGCCGCGTAGTCGCGGAACTGGTCCATCGACGCTGCGGCGGGTGCGAGCAAGACGACATCGCCCGACTGGGCGAGCGCCGCGGCGGCCTCGACGGCCGCCTGCATCACCGCACCAGTGTCATCCGGGACCACCTCGCGCACCGGGAGGGCGGGCGCGTGTCGTCGGAATGCTCCGAGCAGTGCCGAGCGATCTTTTCCGATCACCACGGCACCGCGCAGACGGTCGACGTGGGCGGCCACGAGGGAGTCGACGTCGACGCCCTTCAGCAGACCACCGACGACCCAGACCACCGACGGGTATGCCCGCAGTGAGGCGTCGGCCGCATGGGTGTTGGTCGCCTTGGAGTCGTCGACCCAGGTCACTCCGGAGTGCATTGCCACCACCTGGATGCGGTGCGCGTCCAGCTCGAAAGAAGCCAGCGCTCGGCGGATCGCCCCCACCTCGATCCCGCAGGCCCGGGAGAGGGCGGCGGCAGCCAGCACGTTCTGCACGATGTGCGGCGCCGCGAGGTGCCGCTCGGCCAGCTCGTCGATAGTGGCGATCTCGAGCGCGCTCGTGCGGCGGTCCTCCAGGAAAGCGCGGTCGCAGAGGATGCCGTCGACGATCCCGAAGTCGCTGGGGCCGGGCACGCCCAGGCCGAAGCCGATCGCGCGAGCCCCCTCGACCACCTCCGCGTCGAGCACCATCTGCTCGGTAGCCGCGTCGGCACGGTTGTAGACGCAAGCGACGCGGGTGCCGGCATAGACCTTGCCCTTGGCGGCGCGGTAGGCCTCGACGGAGCCGTGCCAATCAAGGTGGTCGTCGGCGATGTTGAGACAGGTGCTCGCGATCGGCTCGATCGCGCCGAGGTAGTGCAGCTGGAAGCTCGAGAGTTCGACGACCAGGATGTCGAACCCCTGGGGATCTCGGACGGCATCGAGCACGGGGATGCCAATGTTGCCGCACGGCGCGGCGCGGACGCCGCCGGCGACGAGCATCGTCGCGGTGAGCTGCACCGTCGTGGTCTTGCCGTTCGTGCCGGTCACGACAACCCAGTCGGCGGGCGTGCCATCGGCGCGGACGACCTTGTCGCGCACGCGCCAGGCGAGTTCGACATCGCCCCACACGACGATGCCCGCCTCCGCCGCCCACCGCAGGATCGGATGCGAGGGTCGGAACCCGGGCGAGACGATGACGAGCTCCGGCGAAAAGTTGCTCAACTCGTTCGGGACGGAGTCGAGGCGCTCAGCCCGGTGCAGGCGTGCGCCGATGACCTCGAGTAGGCGCTCGCGTTCCTCGTCGGCACGGTCGGCGAGCACTAGCACGTCGGAACCGAGCTCGGTCAGCGTGTCGGCGACGGAGAAACCGGTCACTCCGAGGCCCAGCACAGCCACGCGCAGGCCCCGCCAGTCGTCGTGCCAGCTGCGGAGGGAGTCGGGACGGGCCGACTCGGATCGGGTGGAATCGGTCATTCCAGCGAGAGCCATTCCAGGTAGAAGAGTCCGACGCCAGCCGCGACCAGGATTCCCGCGATGATCCAGAAGCGGACCACGACGGTGATCTCAGCCCAGCCCTTGAGCTCGAAGTGGTGGTGGAGCGGGCTCATCAAGAAGATGCGCTTGCCCCGGGTCAGCTTGAAGTAGATCCGCTGCAGAATGACCGAGCCCGTCACGATCACGAACAGGCCGCCGATCAGGATGACAAGCAGCTCGGTGCGGGTGAGGATCGCGAGAGCGGCGAGCGCGCCGCCGAGGCTCAACGAGCCCGTGTCGCCCATGAAGATCTGTGCGGGCGACGTGTTCCACCAGAGAAAGCCCACGAGCGCGCCCGAGACTGCGGCGGCGATGATCGCCAGGTCGAACGGATCGCTCACCTGATAGCACTTGTCGAGCACCTCGGGACTGAGGTGCTCGTCGAAGCACCACTGGTTTGACTGCCAGAACCCAATGATCACGTAGGACCCGATCGCCAGGATCGACGCGCCCGTTGCGAGGCCATCAAGGCCATCCGCCACGTTGACGCCGTTCGACGTGCTCGTGACGATGATGCAGATCCAGAGCACGAACAGGCCGATGCCGATCCAGCCGAGCGCGGCGAAGTCGAACGGCAGGTCGCGGATGAACGAGATCGAGGTCGAGGCCGGCGCGAGTCCGTTGGAGTCTCGCACCATGATCGCGATGACGGCGAAGGCGGCCGCAACGATCACCTGGCCGGCGACCTTGGCCCACCCACCTAGGCCAAGGCTGCGCTGATTGCGAGTCTTGAGGAAGTCGTCGATGAATCCGACGAGCCCCAGCCCGACCATCATGAACAGCACGAGCAGAGCAGAGGGGGCGAGCGCGCGGTTACCGAAGAGCATCCCGAGGAAGTAGCCGACGACCGTGCCGAAGATGATGACGATGCCGCCCATCGTCGCCGTGCCGTGCTTCACGTGGTGCGACTTCGGTCCGTCCTCGCGGATGAACTGCCCCCACTGGAGGCGGTGGAAGAGGCGGATGAACAGGGGCGTCATCAGGAGCGTGAAGGCCCCCGAGAACGCGCCGGACAGCAGCAGGGCCCTCATCGGTGGCGCTCCCCGAGACGCTCGGCCAGGAAGCGGAGACCTGCGGAGTTCGACGACTTCACCAGCACCGTGTCGCCGGGGCGCAGGTACCCCTCGAGAAAGTCGAACGCTTCGTCGGAGGTCTCGGCGAAGACGGACTCCCCGCTCCACGACCCTTCGCGCTCGGCGGCCACGTGAATCCGCCGGGCACCGCGGCCCACCACCACGATCTGGGCGATATTGAGGCGGACGGCCAGCAGGCCCACCCGGTCGTGCTCCTCATCCGCCCACTCGCCCAGCTCGCTCATCTCGCCAAGGACGGCGACGGTGCGCCCCTCGGGCGTCGCGATCTGTGCCAGGGTGCGCAGCGCGGCAGCCGTCGAATCAGGGCTGGCGTTGTAGGCGTCGTTAATGACGCGAACGTCCTCGCCGCCGAGGACCTCCATCCGGCCGCGCTCCGCGAGCGTGACGGTCGCGAGTGCCTCGACGATCGCGGGGAGCGCCACGTTAACCGAGAGCGCGGCCGCGGTGGCCGCGAGTGCGTTCATCACGTGATGCTCGCCGAGGACGCGCAGGTGCAGGTCGGCGCGGGCTGGCTCGCGATCCTCCCCCGCCCGGACCTCGATGGTGAAGCGCGTGCCGTCCGCGGTCGGTTCGATGTCGACGGCGCGCACGTCGGCGCTCTCACCGCGTCCGAACCAGAGCACGCGTGCCGCGGTGTGGCCGGCCATCGAGGCAACCCGCCCGTCGTCGGCGTTGAGCACGGCGACGTCATCGACCGTGAGGTCGGCGACCATCTCGGTCTTGGCCTCGAGTGTGCGCTCGATCCCACCGAAGCCGCCCGCATGGGCGAGGCCCACGGCGAGGACCACGCCGACGTCCGGCTTTGCCATCCGCACGAGACGGCGGATCTCGCCGAGAGCGCTCGCACCCATCTCGGCGATGAGGAAACGGGTCGACTCCGAGACCTTGAGCATCGTGATCGGAGCGCCGACCTCGTTGTTGAACGAGCCGCGCGGGGCGACGGTCTCGCCGGCGCGTTCCAGAATGGTGCGAAGGAGGTTCTTCGTGGTCGTCTTACCGTTCGAGCCCGTCACGCCGATAACCGTCAGCCCGCCCCTCTCGCGAACGCGGCGGACGACCTCCGTCGCCAGGGCGCCCAGCGCCTCGACGGAGTCGTCCACGAGCACCTGGGGCACATCGAGGTCAAGCGGGCGCTCGACGATCAGCAGGGCTGCTCCGCGCTCGAGGGCGACCGGGGCGAAGAGGTGGCCATCGGTGTGCTCGCCGCGCTTAGCGACAAAGATGCCGCCGGGAGCGATCTCACGAGAGTCGGTCTCAGTGACCCCGTTGACGACGGTCGCGGCGGTCGCCGAGGAGCCAGCCAGGTGCAGGCGGCCCGAGACAGCCTCGGCGATCTCGGTGAGGGTGAGGGCGATCATCTACCAGCCCGCCTCGCGCAGGGCCTGCCGAACATCGTCTCTGGCCGAATACGGCATGTGCACTCCTGCGATCTCCTGATAGTCCTCGTGGCCGGGGCCGGCGTAAAGGATCGAATCCCCCTCGCGCGCGAGCGCGATGGCGGCCCGCACGGCGGCGCGTGGGTCGGCGATCTCGTGGATCTCCCGGTCGGGTGCGGCGGTGCGCGCTCCCTCGAGTAGGACGGCGCGGATCGCCGCGGGGTCCTCCCAGCGCGGATGGAAGTCGGTGACGATCACGACATCTGCGAGGCGTGCGGCGATGGCGCCCATGTCGCGCCGCTTGGTGGTGTCGCGGTTGCCGTCCGCGCCGAAGACCATGACGAGGCGCCCGGGGGTCAGCGCCCGCAGCGCCTCGAGGGCGTTCTGGAAGGCATCCGGAGTGTGGCCGTAGTCCACGTACACGCGAGGGCCGCGCGCCTCCGACACCAGCTCCGCTCGCCCGGGGATGTAGACGTCGAGGCGGCTCTCCTCGAGCGCGTGAGTGATCGCGTCGAGGTCGAAGCCGGACTCGACCAGCATCACGATCGCGAGTGCGGCGTTGGCCGCCATGTACCAACCGATGAGCGACACGGTGATGACGACCGAGCGGTTCTCGGGCCCGTCGAGGCGAAAGGTTGTGCTCTCCGCGGCGGCATCGACGACCGTCATCGCCCAGTCGGCCGGCGTGGCGGGGGCGACCCCGACGACGGAGGAACTGGCCAGGGTCGCGACGGGAATCCGGCTTCGCTCGGCGAGCTCCCGACCCCACGCACTGTCGACCGTGACGACGCCGCGGCGGGCGCGCTCCGGGTCGAAAAGGTCGGCCTTCGCCTCGAAGTACTCCCGAAGATCGGCATAGTCGTCGAGGTGGTCGTGGCTGAGGTTCGTAAACCCGACGACGTCGAAGACGAGGCCATCGACCCGGTGTCGGCTCATCGCCTGGGCCGAGACCTCGATCGACACGGCTCGGACCGCCGACTCGCGCATCCGGGCGAGGAGTGCGTGCAACTCGGTCGCCTCGGGAGTGGTAAGCGAACTGACGACGGCGATATCGCCGATACGGCGCTCGGCCGTCGAACTCAAGCCCGAGACGACTCCGAGGCGACGCAGCAGAGCATCGAGGAGGTAGACGACGCTGGTCTTCCCGTTGGTGCCGGTGACGCCGAAGAGGGCCGGCACATCTTCATGGGTGCGATGGATCCATGCCGCGACATCGCCGAGGGCGGCACGCGGGTCGGGGGTGATCAGGACGGGAAGTCCGCTCGACGCGGCGAGTTCCGCTCCCTCGGGATCGGTCAGCACGGCGACCGCTCCCGACGCGGCGGCCATCGAGGCGAAGGCCGCGCCATGTGCGTGTCGTCCTGCGACTCCGACGTAGAGGTCACCGGCCTCGACCTGCTTTGAATCGAGCGTGATCCCACTGACCTCGACCCCCTCGACGCCGCGAACCGGACCGAGGGAGAACTCGGCGACGAGCTGGGAGAGACTCCGCGGCACCGGATGCTCGGGACGGAGGGAGGAGTGCGGGCGAGGGTCGTGCAATGCCCGCTCTTTCTCTCGTGCTGATGCGTACCGGGGGTCGGTCCTGGCCGCTGTCACCACGTGCTGGGGTAGTTCACCGGCGGCACCGTGGAGGGCTCTACCCGGTTGCTCTTGAGCACCTGGGTCATGACCTGCTGGAAAACCGGGGCCGTGGCCTGGGACGTATTCATCTTAACCGCATCCGCGATGGTGACGGTCACGACGTACTTCGGGTCCTCTGCGGGAGCGAGCCCGGCGAGCGAGACCGTATAGCTCTTGGAGTAGCCGCCCTTGCCGTCCGGCTGCTGCGCGGTACCCGTCTTCGTGGCGATGTTGTAGCCATCGACGTGGACGTCCTTCGCGAGCCAGCCCTCGGCGTAGTGGGTCTGCAGCATGTCGACGACCTGCTTCGCGGCCGAGTTCGAGACGACCTGTGTGCCGGTCGCGTCCGGTACGTCGACGACCGAGCCGTCGGCCGTGGTGCAGCCGTCGATCAGCTGCGCCGGGATCCGCACGCCGCCGTTACCGAGGGTCTGGTAGATGCCGGCGACCTGCACGGCGGTGGCAGAGACACCCTGGCCGAACATGGTGGTGTAGTTCGTCTGGTTGTCCCAATCCTGGTACTCCGAGAGCAGGCCACCCTCCTCCCCGGGGAAGCCGCTGGCGGTCGGCGTGCCGAGACCGAACTTCTGCAGGTAGTCGTGGCGCGTCTGGGCCGACAGGCGCGAGCCGAGCATCGTGATGCCGACGTTCGAGGAGTCCCGGAGAATGCCCGTCAGCGTGTAGTTCGTCGGCGAGTGAGACCAATCGTCGCTGAACGACGCGCCGTTCTTCTCGAAGCTGTCCGGCACGACGACCTGGGTCGTCGGGTCCGCCTGACCCTGGTCGATCAGCATCGCCGCGGTCATCGGCTTGAAGGTGGAGCCCGGCTCGAACGGTGCACGGAAGGCGCGCGAGCTGCGATTTGCGGCGGCGCTGGCCTCGACGTTGTTCGGATCGACGGTGGGGGTCTCGGCGACGGCAAGCAGCTTGCCGGTCTTCACCTCCTGAACGACGACGATGCCGTAGCTGCCTCCCACCTCGGCGACGCGCTGCGAGAGGACCTGCTGCGAGTAGTACTGCAGATCGGAGTCGAGGGTCAGCTTCAGCGTGCCGCCGTCGACTGCCGGGGCTTCCGAGACGGTGCTGCCGGGAATCCGTACATAGTCGGCGCTGCGCTCGTAGCTTTCGGAGCCGTTCTGCCCGGCGAGACACGTGTTCTCGGCGTACTCCATCCCCTCCTGGGCTGCTCCGTCGCCTCCGACGTAGCCGACGATATTGCCGGCGACCGCGCCGTTGGGGTAGCTGCGTCCCTGCTGCGTCTCGAAGTAGGTCCACGGGATGTCGAGCGCAACGAGCTTCTGATAAGCGTCGAGGTCCAGGCCCTCGGCGAGCACCAGGTAATTGGCCTTGCCGTCCTTCGCCAACGCCGCGCCGACTGCGCCCGTGATCTGTTCGACCGACTGGCCGGTGATCGCACCGATCTCGGCGGCGGCCTGCTGAACGCTGACGATCACCTTCTGCCCGTCGCCGAGCACCCGAGGAAACTCCGCCACGTTCTTGGGCGACGTGGTCAACCGGTAGCGAGTGGTTGTGTCCGCCAGCACCGTGCCTGCTCGGTCGACGATCGGTCCGCGGGTGCCGTAGGTGACGACGCTGTTCGATTGGTTGTGCGCTGCCGCCTCGGTCAATTCGCTCGCTCGGACGATCTGAATGTCGACGAGCTTGCCGATGAAGAGGCCGACGACGGCGACGATGATGACGAACGTGACCGCCGTGCGGCGTCTACTCGAGCGGTGGTGTCTCACTGCGGCAGTCTCCTTCTTGCTCCGGGCGGTCAGGCCGCCGTTCGTCGTATCCGGATGATCGTCGTGCACTCCGTTTGGCGTCAGCGGCCATCCGGAGGCTGACCGAGGCTCCGTGCGTCAGTGGGTGATCGGCGCCGGGAGGACGCCCTGCAACGGTAGGGCCGCTCCGTCCGCAGCCGGGGAGGACGCGCTCGCGACGGCCGCTCCCGGCTGAAGAGCGGGCACCAGGGCGTTCGGCACCAGGGGCGCGGCGACCGAACCGCCCACCTCGCTCGCAGCGGCCGAGGCCGGGTCCCCCAGCACCGCTCCATCGGACAGGCGAAGGTAGACGGGTGCCGTGTTCGCCACCATCCCGAGTCCTCGCGCGGCGGCCGCGAGGTTCTGTGGCGAACTCAGCGTGTCGACCGTGTCTTGCTTCTCGGCGTTGCTGCGGCTGAGCGTGCGCTGCTCGGTCTGCAGCGCCGAGATCTGGTATGCCCCCTGCGAGAGGCCGACGCTGACGAGCAGCTGCACCACGATGATCGCGAAGAGGCCGGCGACAGCGACGATCCCGTGAACGAGCGTGGGACGCGCGCGAGCGTTGCCCGCGGGGACGGCCTCGATCCGGGGGCGAGGGGTCGCTTCCTCGGGCCGTGTCCGGCGGGCGGTGTCGATGACGGCGGGGTCGATGACGGCAGTGGCGCTCACGCGATGCTCCTGATCCTCTCGGCCGCGCGCAATCGCACGGGTGTTGCTCGGGGGTTGCGGGACTTCTCGTCATCAGAGGCGAGTTCGGCGCCGCGGATGACGAGTCGGAACTCGGGGCGGTGCTCGGGCAGCTCCATCGGGAGTCCGGCCGGAGCGGTCGAGGACGACGCGGCGTGGAGCGCGCGCTTGACGATGCGGTCCTCCAGGGACTGGTACGCCTCGACCACGATGCGTCCGCCCTCGTTGATCCGGCCCAGAGCGGCGGGGATGGCGCGCTGGAGCACCGACAACTCCTGGTTGACCTCGATCCGCAGCGCTTGAAACACCCGCTTGGCAGGGTGGCCATTGCGCTGGATCGCCACCGGTGTCGCGGCCTGGATGATCTCGACCAACCGACCGGAGCGCTCCAGCGGTGCCTCGCGGCGGGCCTCGACGATCTTCTTGGCGTACCGCGCGGCGAGCCGCTCCTCGCCGTACTCATGGAAAATCCGGCGCAGGTCGCCCTCGGCATAGTCGGCGAGGATGCTCGCCGCGGTCAGCGGGGCGGTCGAGTCCATCCGCATGTCGAGCGGCGCGTCCCTTGAGTACGAGAAGCCGCGCTCCGTCTCATCGAGCTGGAGCGAAGAAACGCCGAGGTCGAAGAGCGCGCCGTCGATCGTGTCAATACCCAGGTCGTCCAGCACATCGGGCAGCTCGTCATACACCGCATGCACGAGGTCGATCCGAGACGAGTGGCCCGCCAGCCGCTCTCCCGCCAGCTGCAATGCCTCGGGGTCGCGGTCAAGCCCCACGAGGTGCAGGCCGGGAAAGCGCTCGAGCAGCGCGACCGAGTGACCGCCCAGGCCGAGCGTCGCATCGACGACGACGGCACCCTCGCGCTCGAGCGCCGGGGCGAGCAGTTCGACGCAGCGCTCGAGCAGCACGGGGAGGTGCCGCTGCTCCGGTGGGCGCACGTGGTCGTTCGGAGTGTTCTCTGCCATGGCGGTCCCGCCGTCCCGTTCCTGTCGTCCGATCCCCATCCACCTCGCGTCCGGACACCGGGGAAGGTGCGTCCGGGCGCCGAGTGGCTGGGAGTCGCGCGACAGGAGCTAGAACAGGCCGGGGATCACCTCCTCCTGGGTGTCGGAGAAGACAGATTCCTGCTCCTGCAGGTAGTTATCCCACGCGTCCTGGGCCCAGATCTCCGCGCGGTTACCCGCTCCGATCACGGTCAGATCGCGATCGAGACCGGCGTAGGAGCGCAGCGGCGCCGGCAACGTGATGCGGTTCTGCTTATCCGGCGTCTCTGAACTCGCTCCCGAGAGGAACACCCGGAGAAAGTCGCGCGCCTGCTTGCTCGTGACGGGGGCCTGCCGGATCTTCTCGTGCATCACCTCGAATTCGGCCTGGCTGAACACGTAGAGGCACCGCTCCTGGCCGCGCGTCACGACGACTCCGGAAGAGAGCTCGTCGCGGAACTTGGCGGGGAGGATGACGCGGCCCTTCTCGTCGAGCTTGGGGGAATGGGTGCCGAGGAACACGTACTGCCCCCACTTCTTCTGGCCAAGGATGGCGTGTCCTCCACCGTACTCCACTTTCCCCCACTAACAACCCCGGCGTGCTCGGCGGCGCGCTACCGAAGCCCCGGAAACCCGTGAGCCTGTGCGGATCGGCGGAGGTGGGGCGAAGTGGAGGGACAACGTCGAAGAAGGGAGCGTCCAGGCACAAAAAAAGGGCCGATCCGTGAGGATCGACCCTGCGGTGGAGCGGAGGGGAGCGGGCTAGCCGCGACCGTCTCCGCGGTTGTCCCACCTGTCGTTGAGGCGGTCCATGAACCCGGAGCCCTGTCGGTTGCTGGAGCGGGGCTTCGACGGCCGACCGACGTCCGGGAGTCCGGTTTCCACAGAGCCGCCGGTAGCCGGACGGAGGCAGACGATCACTCCGCCGAGCATGATGGCAAAGCCGAGGATGCCCACGAGCGGCTGACGGATGACGACGCCCGCGACGAGAACCGCGAGGCCGAGAATGCCGAGCAAGATGCCCAGAACGAGAGCCCGATAGTTGGTGCCGCCGCGACCTTTGCCCACCGCTGCCACGAAATCGGCATCGTTCTGATAGAGGTTGCGCTCCATCTCATCGAGGAGCCGTTGCTCGTGTTCCGAAAGCGGCATCTTGACCCCTTCAGGGTGTGACGCCGGGCCCCGCGGGGTCGACGTCGAAATTGGCGGCACTGGGCACGACCGGTCGGCGGCGCTTCAGTGTAGACCGAGCCCGGCACAGGCGCCAGGCGCCGCCGGTGCATAGGCTGGTCGGGTGAACCACAGCTCTCGACTGGTCGATCGCGTCCAACTCCGAATCGATGAATTCCTCGCTGGACGCATGCCAATTCTGCGCTCGATCGGCGAGGACGTCTGGGCCCTTGGCGACCTTTCGCGGGACTTTCTCAGCGGAGGCAAGCGGTTCCGAGCGCGCTTTTGCGAGGCGGGCTGGAACGCCGTCTCGAGCGTGCCGAGCGACGCGCATCCAAGCGGCTCCGACCCGATCGCGCGAGTAGGAGCGAGCCTTGAACTCTTCCACGCGGCAGCACTCGTGCACGACGACGTGATCGACAACTCGGACACCCGTCGGGGCGCCCCTGCCGCGCACCGCCGCTTCTCCTCTCTCCACGAGCAAGGCGGCTGGACGGGCGACCGGGATGAGTTTGGCCGCTCCTCCGCGATCCTGCTCGGCGATCTCCTCCTAGTCTGGTCCGACGAGATCTTCGCCGACGCGGAGTGGTCGCTGGAGGACAGAGTCGCGGCACCCCACGCCCGCGCCGAGTTCAACCTCATGCGCACCGAGGTAACGCTCGGGCAGTACCTCGACATCCTGGAGGAGAGCGCCTGGGTCCGGCACCCTGAGCACGAGCACCTTGAGCGCGCAGAACGTGTCGTCGTCTACAAGAGCGCGAAGTACAGCATCGAGGCGCCACTCGCGATCGGTGGTTCGCTCGCGGGCGGAGACGACGCGCAGCTCGACGCACTGCGGCGCTTCGGGCTCCCGATCGGCGTCGCATTTCAGCTCCGCGACGATGTCCTCGGTGTCTTCGGCGATCCGGCCGTCACCGGCAAGCCGTCGGGAGACGATCTCCGCGAGGGCAAGCGGACCGTACTGCTCGGACTCGCGCGCGGCGCCTGCTCCCCGAGTGAGCGTGCCGAACTCGACGCGGTCGTCGGGCGGAGCGACGCTGACCCGGCAGACATCTCCCGCGCCCAGGAGATCGTCGAAAGAAGTGGAGCCCTTGAGCGGCTCGAACAGCGGATCTCGCGGGAGGTCGACGCGGCGATGGCGGTCTTGCCGGACGCGCCGCTGCGGCCGGAAGGAGCGGCAGAGTTGCGCGAGCTGGCCGAGCAGGTCACGGTCCGCACCGCCTAGGACGCCGCAGCGAGTCGCAAGTCAGGCCAGGGCTTGAGCCACGCGGCGAACCTCCGCCTTGCGACCGGCGCGGAGGGCGAGGATTGGACTCGTCCCCAGGTTGTCCTCTGAACTGAGCAGCCAATCGACTGCCTCCTCGTCGGTGAAGCCCGAGTCCGAGAGGAGGATCGCGGTTCCACGGATCTCGCTCATCGGCTCCCCGTCACGCAGAAAGAGGGAGGGCACCACGACGACGCCATTTCGGCGGGTGCCGAGCAGGTGACGCTCCTCGAGGAGGCGGCGAACACGGCCGACGCCGAGCCCGGTCAGCTCGACAAGGTCGGGGATGGTCAGCCAATCGAACTCGGAGTCGGTGGCGGAGGGGGCGGAAGCGGACGAGTCGGTCACCCGCCAAGACTGCCACGGCGCCGCGGGGCGGCCAAGCGCGGCCCGGCCCGGCTGCCGCGCCGCCCGGGCGTCGCTCACCGGTTCACCGGAACCTCTTGCCTAGACTCATCGCGTGACCACCAGCCAACTCGACCCTCTCCTCGGCCGTCTCGTCGACGGCCGGTACGAGGTCCGCTCGCGAATTGCGCGCGGCGGCATGGCCACGGTCTACCTCGCCCACGACCAACGCCTGGAGCGCCGCATCGCGATGAAGGTGATGCATGGGCATCTGTCGGACGACGCGACCTTCAAGAACCGCTTCGTTCAGGAGGCTCGCTCCGCCGCCCGGCTCGCACACCCGAACGTGGTCAGTGTCTTCGACCAGGGTCAGGACTCGGATATGGCCTACCTGGTCATGGAATATCTGCCCGGGATCACCCTCCGCGACCTCCTTAAAGACCGCGGGCGTCTGACAGCTCAGCAGGTTGTCGACATCATGCACTCGGTCCTCTCCGGGCTCGCAGCGGCGCACCGAGCGGGCATCCTGCACCGCGACCTCAAGCCCGAGAACGTACTGCTGGCCGACGACGGCCGGATCAAGATCGGCGACTTTGGCCTCGCGCGCGCGGCGACCGCGAACACTGCCTCCGGGCAGGCGCTGCTGGGCACCATCGCCTACCTCTCCCCCGAGCTCGTTACTCGCGGCACCGCCGACACCCGCAGCGACATCTACGCCATCGGCATCATGATCTACGAGATGCTGACAGGTGAGCAACCGTTCACCGGCGAACAGCCGATGCAGATCGCCTACCAGCACGCGAACGATTCCGTGCCCTACCCGAGCGCCACCGTGCCCTCGGTGCCTTCTTCACTGGACGAACTCGTGCTCTGGGCGACCGAGCGCGACCCGGACATGCGTCCTCGTGATGCGGGGGTGATGCTTGCGCAGCTGCTTGAGGCCGAGCGGCTGATGGGCATCACGCCGAGCGACCGGCGCGGAGACACGCAGGCGGTCACTCCGCTTCCGGCGCCCGTCCCCGATGCGGAGCCGATGACCGCTCTCTTCGACCCCGCGATATCCGACCGGACGTCTGGGTTCGAGGCCGCGCCCGCCCCGGGCGCCGTGGTCATGGTCGATGACAGTGACGACACCGTCGCGCGCCTCGCCGCAAAGCGCCGCGCACGTCGGCGCCGTGGCGTCCTGCTGACCGTCGTCATCCTGCTACTCGCGCTGCTCGGAGGCGGAACGGCCTGGTGGTTCGGCAACGGTCCGGGCGCAATCGTGTCAATCCCGGACGTGGTCAGCCGATCTCAGGAGGAGGCCACCGCCCAGCTGCGCGCGCAGGGCTTCGAGGTCCAGCCCGAGCAGGCGCCCGATCTGACCGTGCCTGTCGGCACCGTGATGAGTTCGGATCCCCCGGGCGGCGAGGGCGTGCACAAGGGCACCGTCATCACGCTGACGGTGTCGAGCGGGCCGCGTCAGCTACCGGTGCCGACGCTCGCGGGGCGCTCAGAAGGGGATGCGTCCGCTGCCGTCACCGGCGGAGGCTTTGCCGTCGGAGAGGTCTCGAAGGTCTTCAACGCTGACGTCGATGCGGGCGTCGTCATCTCCGCGTCGCTGCCCGATGGCTCCGCCCTCCCCGAGATACTGTCCGAGGCCACCACCATCGCGATGGTCGTCAGTCTCGGGCCGGTCCCCAATGTCGTAGGGCTCTCGGTCGACGCCGCCACTCAGAAGGCGCAGGCCGCGGGCCTCGCACTCGATCGCAGTGGCGACGACTGGAGCGATACGGTCGCTCCGGGCATCGTGCTGACGCAGGCGAATCCGGAATCACCGGCTGTCCCCGGCGACTCCATCACCGTGGTCGTGTCGAAGGGACCGAAACCCGTGGCCGTGCCGAACGTCGTCGGCCTGACCCGCGACGAGGCGAAGGCGGCACTCAACGCCGCCAACCTCTCCTGGAGCTACTCGCTGACGACGCTCGGGCCGCTCATCGACGCCGCGCCGAACGAATTGACGAAGGTCACCAACCAGTCGAACAAGGCAGGCGACCTCGTGCAGCGCGGCACCACCGTCCAGCTGTCCGTCACGATCACGACCTGACGAAGGTCCCGGGACGCCGCTGGCGCATCGGGACCCCGCTGGTGGAGTCAGAGCGCGCTGCCGCGCAGCTCCTCCGCGACGAGGAAGGCCAGTTCTAGCGACTGCATGTGATTGAGGCGCGGGTCGCACACCGACTCGTAGCGGGTGGCCAACGTCGCCTCATCAATGTGCTCCGAGCCCCCGAGGCACTCGGTGACGTCGTCGCCCGTGAGTTCGACGTGAATGCCACCCGGATGCGTCCCCGCTGCGCGGTGCGCTTCGAAGAAGCCCTTTACCTCGTCCACCACGTCGTCGAACCGACGGGTCTTGTAGCCGGTGGGCGTCGTCAGCCCGTTGCCGTGCATGGGATCGGTGACCCACAGCGGCAGCGCGTCGCTCTGCCTGACGGCCTCGAGCAAAGGCGGGAGGGCGTCGCGGATCTTGCCCGCGCCCATCCGGGTGATGAAGGTGAGGCGCCCAGGCTCGCGCTCCGGATCAAGCTTGTCGATCAGCCTCAGCATCGTCTCGGGGGTCGTCGTCGGGCCGAGCTTCACGCCGATTGGGTTGCGCACGCGCGACAGGAAGTCGACGTGGGCACCATCGAGGTCACGGGTGCGCTCGCCGATCCAGATGAAGTGGCTGGAGGTGTTGTAGGGGGTGCCGGTACGTGAGTCGATCCGCGTCATCGGCCGCTCGTAGTCCATCAACAAACCCTCGTGGCCCGTGTAGAACTCCGTCCGGTTCATCCCCTCGAAGTCAGCCCCGCAGGCGATCATGAACTTGACAGCGCGGTCGATCTCGCGCGCCAGCTGCTCGTAGCGCTGGTTCTGCGGGTTCTCGGTGAAGCCCTTGTTCCAGTAGTGCACCAGCCGGAGATCGGCGAAACCGCCCTGGGTGAAGGCGCGGATGAGGTTCAGCGTGGACGCGGCGGTGTGGTAGCCCTGCACGATTCGGCGCGGGTCGGCGATACGCGACGCCGGAGTGAAGTCGTAGCCGTTCACGATGTCGCCGCGGTAGGCGGGAAGCGTCACGTCTCCACGCGTCTCGAGATCGCTGGAGCGGGGCTTCGCAAACTGCCCGGCCATCCGTCCCATCTTGATGACAGGCATGCTCGCGCCGTAGGTCAGCACGACGGCCATCTGCAGCACCGTCTTGACGCGGTTGCGGATCTGGTCGGCCGTCGCTCCGGCGAAGGTCTCGGCGCAGTCGCCGCCCTGCAGAAGAAATGCCTCGCCACGGGCCGCAGCTCCGAGACGCTCGCGCAGCTGGTCGACCTCGCCAGCGAACACCAGCGGAGGCAGAGCCGCGACCTCGGCGGAGGCGGCTTTCGCAGCCTCGGCGTCGGGCCACTGCGGCTGCTGCTTGATCTCGAGTTCCCGCCACGAGTCCAGGCCAGCGACCACCGAAGGCGGGGCAAGGACGGACGGTTCGTTGGGATCGATGACCACGAGGATGTTCCCGGTTCTGACGGGCGCCAGGGGCGCATGAACGTTCGCCGCCCGGACGGACGGCAGCGGTTGACGAGCTTAGCGCTTGCGGGGAGGGCGCTCAGCGGGTGAGCGCGGCGCGCTTCTCCTTGACCGAGGTGGCATACACGTCGAGATATTCCTGGCCGCTCAGAGTGAGCAGCTCGTACATGATCTCGTCGGTAATCGAGCGGAGGATGAAGCGGTCGCCCTCCATTCCCTCGAATCGGGTGAAGTCGAGCGGCTCGCCAAAAACGATGCCGATCCGGCCGAGCTTGGGCATCCGCTTGCCGATCGGCATGATGCGCGCGGTGTCGATCATCGCCACCGGGATGACGGGTACGCCAGCCTCGAGCACCATCCGGGCGACACCGGTGCGCCCGCGGTACATCCGGCCGTCGGGGCTGCGAGTGCCCTCGGGGTAGATGCCGAGCGCGTGACCGCCGGCCAGTACGCGCAGGCCCGTGTTCAGCGAGGCCTCCGACGCTTTTCCCCCGGAGCGGTCGATCGGCAACATCCCCGTCGCGGTGAAGAACATCTTCGTCGCCCAGCCCTTGAGGCCCTTGCCGGTGAAGTAATCGCTTTTGGCGAGGAACACCATGTTGCGCTCGATCACGAGCGGAAGAATCACGGAGTCAATGAACGAGAGATGGTTGCTCGCGAGGATCACGCCTCCGCTCTGCGGAACACGCTCGGCACCGACCACCCACGGACGGAAGATCGTCGTCAGGAGCGGGCCCGCGACGATGTGCTTCATGAACCAGTAGAACATCGGGCTCCTCGGCGGTGCGGTGAATCAGGCGCGGCGGGTGCCGGCTAGAGGGAGTTCGCGTGCAGACGCGCCAGGTCGGCGGCCCCCACCACTCCAGCGTCATTGACGAGTTCGGCAATGCGAAACTCAGGCTCGGGGTGATAGCCCCGGGCCGGAAGGTTGTCGAGGTAGGCCTGGCGAATCGGGTCGAGCAGGAGATCGCCCGCTTGCGCGACTCCGCCGCCGATGACGAACATCTGCGGGTCGAGCACGGCGCTCAGGCTGGCAGCCGCCTCGCCCAGCCAGTGGCCGAGCTGACGAAGGGCCGCGAGCGCCCCGAGATCGCCGGCGGTGATCAGCTTTGAGATCAGCTGTCCGTTCAGCTCGCCGCCATTGTGCGCGCGGGCGTCGGCGATGCCCTGTCCGATCCCGCCCGCATCGGCGAGCTCTCCGGCGAAGCGCTGCAGGGCACGACCGGAGCCGTACTGCTCGATGCAGCCGCGGGCTCCGCAGCCGCAGGGCAGACCGCCAGGGACGACGCGCATGTGCCCGATCTCGGCGGCCGCGCCGAAGCCGCCGCGCAGGAGTCGGTCGTTGATCACGATCGCGCCGCCGACTCCGGTGCCGATGGTCAGCATCACCATGTCGCTGACGAGGCGTCCGGCTCCATAACGAAACTCGGCCCATCCGGCAGCATTGGCATCGTTCTCGACAATGATCGGGAGGTCGATTCGCGCCGAGAGTTTCTCGCGGAAGGGTTCGTTGCGCCAATTGATGTTGGGGGCGTAATAGACGATCGACTGCGACGCATCGATGAAACCGGCGGCGGCGACTCCGACCGCGGCGACGTCCTGCGCGGACAGTCCCTCGCGCAAGTCTTCGATCATCTCGACCACGACGTTGACGATGAGTTCGGGATGCCCCGCGGGAGTGGGCCGACGGTCCTCGCGGAGGATGGCGCCGAACTCATCGACCAGGGCTCCGGCGATCTTCGTGCCGCCGATGTCGATCCCGATCGCGTGCACGCGAACCGCCTTTCACGATGCCACCGGCACGGACGCGACGGCGGGTCCGCCTCAGCGGCGACCAGAATGAGTGTAGTGACCGGACGCGCTCGACGTTCGCTCGTCTCATCCGCTCGTGTGGCGGGCGTGACCGGGACGGATGCGCCTGACCGATCTGCCGCACGGATATGACCAACCGATATACCTGAAAAGACTCACAGTTTGTTCCGCACCGGTAAGGTGGAGACGACGTTCATTCAGGTACCAAAGGAGTTGCCATGAACCAGTTCGATTCTCCCCCTGTGGTCCCCGCCGACCCGCGGGCGAACGCCACAGCGCTCCTGCTCGACCGGGTCCGCGAGACGCCTGAGCGGGTGCTCTTCGCCCTACCGGACGGTGCGGGGTGGCGAGATGTGACCGCGCAGGAGTTCCTCGATCAGGTGACCGCCCTGGCGAAGGGCTTCGTCGCCGTGGGCCTCAAGCCCGGCGAGAAGGTCGGGCTGATCTGCAAGACCCGGTACGAGTGGACCCTGATCGACTTCGCCGTCTGGTTTGCCGGCGGGGTCCTCGTCCCTGTCTACGAGACCTCTTCCCCTGCTCAGGTGCAGTGGAACCTCACCGACTCGGGCGCGCACGCGGTCATTGTCGAGACCGCGGAGCATTTCGCCCGCTTCGACGAGGTGCGTGCCGATCTTCCCGGCATCCGCTTCGCGTGGCAGATCGGGCTCGGCGACCTCGACAAGCTCGTGGCTCAGGGCAGCGAGGTGCCGGACGCCGAGATCGAGCGTCGCCGCTCCCTCGCCACCGGCTCCGACATCGCGACGATCATCTACACCTCTGGCTCGACCGGCCGCCCCAAGGGCTGCATCATCCGCCACTCGAACTTCGTCGAACTCAGCCGCAACGCCGCGGTCGCTCTCACAGAACTGATTCACCAGCCCGGCGCCTCGACGCTCCTGTTCATCACCACAGCACACGTTTTCGCGCGCTTCATCGCCATCCTCTGCGTACACGGAGGCGTGAAGGTCGGGCATCAGGCAGACACGAAGCAGCTGCTCCCCTCGCTCGCCTCGTTCAAGCCGACGTTCCTGCTCGCAGTCCCGCGAGTGTTCGAGAAGGTCTACAACTCCGCTGAGCAGAAGGCCGAGGCCGGCGGGCGCGGAAAGCTTTTCCGGCGCGCAGCAGATATCGCTGTCGCGCACTCGATCGCCGTCGAGGCCGGCTCGGTGCCGCTCGCGGTGAAGCTCCAGTTCCTCCTGTTCGACCGATTGGTGTACTCGAAGCTGCGGACCGCGATGGGCGGCAACGTTCGGTTCGCCGTGTCAGGATCCGCACCGCTCGGCGACCGGCTGGGCCACTTCTTCCACAGCCTCGGCATCAAGATCCTGGAGGGTTATGGTCTGACCGAGACCACAGCGCCGGCAACCGTGAACCGCACGGAGCGCTTCAAGATCGGCAGCGTTGGGCCGGCGCTACCCGGAGTGTCGGTGCGGATCGCCGACGACGGCGAGATCCAGGTGCGCGGTATCGACGTCTTCGGCGGGTACTGGAACAACGAGCAGGCCACGGCGGAGTCGTTCGACGGCGAGTGGTTCCGCACCGGCGACCTCGGGGCGCTCGACGACGAGGGCTATCTCCGCGTTACCGGCCGGAAGAAGGAGATCATCGTCACCGCGGGCGGCAAGAACGTCGCTCCGGCGGCGCTCGAGGACCCAATCCGGGCAAATCCCCTGGTCGGCCAGGTCGTCGTTGTCGGCGACCAGCGGCCCTTCATCGCCGCGCTGATCACTCTCGACAGCGAAATGCTGCCGACGTGGCTCGCCAATAATGGTCAGGATGCGGCGCTCACTCTCGAGGACGCGGCCGTGAATCCTGCCGTGCTGGCAGAGGTTCAGCGTGCCGTTGACGCTGCCAACGAACGGGTCTCGCGCGCGGAGTCGATCCGTAAGTTCGTGATCCTTCCCACCGAATTCACGGAGGCAAGCGGCCACCTCACTCCCAAGATGAGCATCAAGCGGTCGGTGATCCTCGCCGACTACGCCGAGACCATCGCCGCCGTCTACTCCGCGGCTCCCGCCACGGAGGGCATCTCCCTGCACTAACCCCGGGCCCCCTCACCCGTGGTCCCCAGCCCCTCCCCGGTTCACAAACAAACACAGCCGTATCCGGGAAAGCGCGTCCAGCGCTTTCCCGTCGGCGCACGCACCCCGCTCCACCCACCCCAGCCACCCCACCCAGCCGACCGCGCCGAGCCGGGCAGGGACCGGATCGCAACAAACACAGCCGTATCCGGAAAAGCGCGTCCAGCGCTTTCCCGTCGGCGCACCCACCCCGCTCCACCCAACCCAGCCACCCCACCCAGCCGACCGCGCCGAGCCGGGCAAGGACCGGCTCGCACACAAACACCGTTCAGAACCAGTCCGATTCGCGGACAGCCTTCATGGCGGCCCGGCGGTCGTCCTTGGAGAGCCGGTCGAGGTAGAGCCGACCGTCGAGATGGTCGCATTCGTGCTGGAGAGCCTGAGCCATGAGACCGTCGCCCTCCAGGATGATCTCGTTACCGTCGAGGTCGGTCCCGCGCGCCTTTGCGTATGGGTAGCGGATCGCCGGATACCACAGATTCGGCACCGAGAGGCAGCCCTCGTCGACGGGCTGCGGCTCGCCGTTCAGCTCGACGATCTCGGGGTTCAGGATGTAGCCGACGACTCCCTCGACGTTGTAGCTGAAAGCGCGCAGGTTGACGCCGATTTGGGGAGCAGCGACGCCGGCGCGACCGGGCGGACGAACGCTGTCCAGAAGGTCCTCGACGAGGCGGCGGACACCCTCATCGACGGTCTCGATCGGGGCCGACGGCGTCTTCAGCACCGGGTCCCCGAAGATACGGATCTGGCGTTCGGTCATGTGGTGCGCTCCCTCAGGGCCTCCTCCGCGCTCAGGAGGGCGTTCTCGACGACTTCACTCGCTGCGGGGTGCGGCCAGTACTGGCTGCGAGCGAGTCCGCGGATACCGATGCCGGCGCTGGCGGCCTGGACGAGCGGCTGAATGAGGATACTGGCCTGCGGTCCGATGATGTGCGCGCCGAGGAGCGCGCCGTCGAGGCCGACGACGAGAAAGCACGCGCTTGAGTCGTCTTCCAGGGCCCAGCCGAATGCCGTCGAGGCGTACTCCTGCCTCACGGCGACGACGTCGATCCCCGTCTCACGGGCCTCGGCCGCGGTGAGCCCGAAGTGCGCGATCTGCGGATGGGCGAAGATCGCTCCGGGGACGGGTGCGAGCGTGTTCGAGAGCAGCTCACCCGGGTGGAGCAGGTTGTGCGCGACGAGCCGAGCCTCGTGATTGGCGACGTGCTTGAGCTGCCAGCGAGACGAAACGTCGCCGAGAGCGAAGACGCCGGGCACGGGGCGCCCGGCGGAGAGGACGCGCTGCTCGGTATCGACACTGACCCGGCCATCCTCGTGCAGGTCGATCCCGACGGCGGCGGCGGCGAGAGTGTCGCTATTCGGGTCGCGCCCGAGCGCCACCAACAGCAGGTCCGTCTCGACCGTGCTCCCGTCGTCGAAGACGACGTGCAGACCGTCGTCGCGAGCGTCGATGCTCTCGACGCTCACTCCGGTGTGGACCGTGTAGCGGTCGGCAGCGATCGCAGTGAAGCGGCGGGCGACATCCTCGTCCAGAGCGCGGAGGAGCCGGTCGCCGCGGACGGCGACGGTCACCGCAGTGCCGAAGGAGGAGAAGACGTGGGCGAATTCGACGGCGACCGCGCCGCCGCCGACGATGAGCATCCGCTCGGGCAGCTCCTCGAGGCGCATGACCGACGAGGAGTCATGGATACGTGGGTCGGGCTCGTACGCGGCCAGGAGCGGCCTCGGGCGGGAACCCGCGGCGATGACGACCTGCGGGGCGCTGATGCGGGCGCCGCTCGTGCTGACCAAGACATGCGGGCGGGTGCCGTCGCCGAGCGACTCGAAGCCGAAGCTCTCGCGCAGGACGGTCACGTTCGGCGAGCGCTGGTCGCGATACTCGAAGCCGCCTTCGCTGATTGCGTCGCTGCGACCGAAGATCCGGTCACGGACCTCCGCCCACTCGGGCCGGCTGAGGCGAGCGTGAACGCCGATCCGACCGCCCTGGTCGACGTCGGCGACCACGTCGGCGACGTGCACGAACATCTTCGTGGGGATGCATCCGGCGTTGAGGCACGTGCCGCCGAACCATTGCCCGTCGTCGAGGATCGCGACCCGCAGGCCGTCGAACTCAGGCCCAACGATCGAATTGCCCGACCCCGCTCCCACCACGATCAGGTCGAAGGTCTCGATGGACTGCTCCTGCTCGGAGGCCTCAGACACGCCGGACCGGGATACCCTCGACGACGTGCGCTGCGAGCAGGCGCGCCGCCTCCTTCGTCGCCTGGCGCAGCTGCTCCCACTTCACGACGGAACCGGCGGCGAGCACCGGGTCGTAGGGAATCCGCACGATCTCGCGCACGCGGGACCGGAAGTGCGACTCGATCTCCTCGAGCTTGACCAGACTCGTGCCCGGTGTGGTGGTATTCAGCGCGACTACCGCATTGCGGACCAGCGCGCCGTGGCCGTTCGCGTCCAGCCAGGTGAGAGTCTCGGAGGCGAGTCTCGCCTCGTCAACGCTGCCGCCGGAGACGATCACGACGGTGTCCGCGCGCTGAAGTGTGGGCCGCATCACCGAGTGAACGATCCCGGTCCCGCAGTCGGTCAGCATGATCGAGTAGAACTGCTCGACGAGATCCGCGACCACGTTGTAGTCGTCCTCGTCGAATGCTTCCGAGAGTTGAGGGTCGGTGTCGGAGGCGAGGACATCGAGTCGCGTCTCGTCCCGCGAGACCATCGTCGAGAACTCGGTGAAGCCCGTCACTCCTGAGGCGCCGTTCACGACGTCGCGGACGGTCGCCCGCGTCTGCTTGGGCACCCGCTCGGCGAGCGTGCCGCGGTCGGGGTTGGCGTCGACCGCGATGATGCGGTCTTCCCGCGAGTCGGCAAGGGCCATGCCGAGGAGTGTGGTGACCGTGGTCTTGCCCACGCCGCCCTTGCGTGTCATCACGGGCACGAAGCGCGTGCCGCCCTCGAACTGACGGCCGATGCGCACATCCATCGCCTTCCAGGCGCGAACGCTCGCGGAGTCGCCGAGGTTGACGGTACGGAAGGTGAGGCCATAGAGGAAGCGGTTCCAGCCCCCCGTGGGCGCCGGACGCGTCTTTCGGTTCACTTCGAGGAGGCGGTCGGGCGTCAGCATCGACGCCGACTCGGGAGTGGTGGCACCCGGAGAGCCCGGAGTCGCGGGGGCCCCAGCTCCGGAGGATTCCGCACGCAGACGGTCGCGCCGGGTGGGGACGGACGACCCGGAGGCCTCGTCGGCGAGCGACTGCTCCTGGTGCACGGGAATCCCTGCCGAGACCGGACCGCTCGGGACAGGTCGCGCGGGGTCCGACGCGCGCGGAACGGAATGGCCCTGACCTGATGCGCTCGGAGTCGTCCGCGGGCTGGGCTCTGAGGCGTCCGGCGCGGGCTCGGGCGGAAGGAGAGCGTGCGAGCGCGTCGGCGGGAGACCGAGGCGACCAACGTCGATCGCGTTCTCGTCCTCGACCGGAGCGGGTGCGGTCGACCGCCGGCGTGGGCCGGGCGAGGACGACCGCATACCGTCGGGGAGGAGGGTCGGCGCCGTGTCGCTCGCGCGAGGTGCGTACTGCTCGAACTCCCGCGCCGCATCCAGAGCGGTCCGAGGCGTCGGGCCAGTGTCGGTCGCACCAGTGTCGGTCGGGCCGGTGTCTGGGTCGGTGTCGGGCTGTTCGTCGTTGCGCTCATCCATGCGAACGAGCCTCCTTCCGCTTGCGGTCAGTGTACCGGCGGGCCCGGATCGTTCGGGGTGGCTTGGATCGGCGCCGCCGCGGCTGCTAGTGGACGCGCCCGCGCGACACGCACGAACGGCGTATGCGGCGGACGGTTAGGTTCTCCCGCCCGCGGGAACGTAAAGTAGTCAGCCATGCATGTACTCAGCGTGAGCTCCCTCAAGGGCGGCGTCGGCAAGACCACGGTGACCCTCGGCCTTGCATCCGCGGCGTTCTCGAAGGGCTGGCGAACGCTGGTCGTCGACCTCGATCCCCAGTCCGACGTGTCCACCGGGATGGACATCAACGTCGCCGGGCACCTCAACATCGCCGACGTCCTCACGTCGCCGAAAGAAAAGATTGTCCGCTCCGCGATTGCCCCATCCGGCTGGACGAAGGAGCACCACGGCACGATCGACGTGCTGATCGGCAGCCCGTCCGCGATCAACTTTGACGGGCCCCACCCCAGCATCCGTGACATCTGGAAGCTCGAGGAGGCGCTTGCCAGCGTCGAGGCCGACTACGACCTCGTCCTGATCGACTGCGCGCCGTCCCTGAACGCGCTCACCCGCACCGCGTGGGCAGCGAGTGATCGCGTCGCCGTCGTGACCGAGCCCGGCCTCTTCTCCGTGGCCGCCGCCGACCGTGCCCTGCGCGCGATCGAGGAGATTCGCCGCGGTCTCAGTCCGCGCCTCCAGCCACTCGGCATCATCGTCAACCGCGCTCGCGTGCAGTCGCTCGAGCACCAGTTCCGGATCAAGGAACTGCGCGACATGTTCGGTCCGCTGGTGCTCAGCCCGCAGCTCCCCGAGCGCACATCGCTCCAGCAAGCTCAAGGCGCGGCAAAGCCGGTCCATGTGTGGCCGGGCGAGAGCGCTCAGGAGATGGCGCACAACTTCGACCTGCTGCTCGACCGCGTGATTCGCACCGGCCGCATCGGCGAGCAGGTCACGGCCGCGAAGTAGGTCCAGGGCCCCGGACGGATCGTCGTCGTCAGCCGACGCGGCGGGAAGCGCGGCGCTGGGCCAGCTCGTCTGTCGGGTCGACGGACTGGTGCTCGAGTTCGACGAGGCTCGACTCGACCTCGCGGAGGACCTTGCCGACGGCGATGCCAAAGACGCCCTGACCGCGACTGAGGAGGTCGATGACCTCATCGTTGGACGTGCAGAGGTAGACGCTTGCGCCATCGCTCATCAGCGTCGTCTGGGCGAGGTCGTCCACACCCGACTCCCGGAGCTGGTTTACCGCGGTGCGGATCTGTTGGAGTGAGATGCCGGTGTCAAGCAGGCGCTTGACCAGCTTGAGCACAAGGATGTCGCGGAAGCCGTAGAGCCGCTGGGTGCCGGACCCGGAGGCTCCGCGGACGGTCGGCTCGACGAGTTCGGTACGCGCCCAGTAGTCGAGTTGGCGGTAGGTGATACCTGCGGCGCGAGCGGCGACGGCCCCGCGATAGCCGGCGTCCGCGTCGAGATCGGGGAGCCCGTCGCTGAAGAGGAGAAGATCGCGCTGGCCGCGGACGTCGCGGCTGACTTCTCTCATCCCTGTGCCTCTCGGATCCGGACGCCGGATCCTCCGAACGCGCTCCCTACCGTACCCACCACGGCAGGCCGAGTAAACGACATCGGCCTTCCGGCGGCGGCGTGTCGTCTGCGGTCTGCGACTAACTCGCGGTGGCTCACGATCGCCCGATCCGCGACAGGGCGCTGCGCACCATCGCTCCGCGGATGGTGCCCAGCTGCGCCGCGAGTCCTATCGCATTCTCGGCCGCGCCCGCTGCTCCTGACGCTTCGCCGCGCCGCGAACTCGAGGCAACGACGCTTTCGATCAGCGACATCTCGCGCTCGACGGCGACGCGCAAAGGCCGCAGATGCCGCGGCTCGACGCCCGAGCGGCCGAGTTCGACGAGAGCCTTCAGCGTCGTCACGGCTTCGTCGCCGAAGACGTCGCCGCCCCTGACGAGGCCAGCGGCTATCGCCTCCTGAATGAGAGCGGCGCTCGCGCCCGACTCGCTCGAGAGTCCCTCGCGACTGAGCCGGGTAGCCGGACCAAGCAGGGCCGCTCCCGCACCGCCGACACCCGCGGGCAGGATGGGCTCGCGTCCGGCGTCGACGTCGTCGAGGTACCCGCGGATGACCTTCAAAGGGAGGTAGTGATCGCGCTGGAGCGCAAGGATCATCCGGAGCCGTTCGACGTCGGAGGAAGAGAACTTGCGGTAGCCGGAGTCGGTGCGGGCGGGTGAGACGAGACCCTGCTCCTCCAGGAAGCGGAGCTTCGAGGGAGTCACATCAGGAAACTCGGGGACAAGCCTGGCCAGCACCTGGCCGATGCTCAGGAGAGCAGCGGAACCGGTGGGGAGGGCGCGCGCGGAGGAGCGGCCCACGGCTCACGCGTCCGGAGCGGCGACGAGGTCGGCGCGGGACGCGTAAAAGGTGAGACGGAACTTGCCGACCTGCACCTCGGAGCCATCGGTGAGGATCGCGGACTCGATCCGGACTCCGTCGAAGTAGGTGCCATTGAGCGAGCCCAGATCGTGGACCTCGAACGAGGTGCCCCGGCGGACGAACTCGGCGTGACGGCGCGAGACCGTGACGTCGTCGAGGAAGATGCCCGCCTCGGGGTGCCGGCCCACCGTGGTCGAGTCGGTGTCGAGGAGGAAGCGCGCACCCGTGTTGGGACCGCGGCGTACGACGAGCAGCGCCGAACCGGAGGGCAGAGCACCGACGGCCTCAGCCTCCTCGCGGGAGGCGCGGTTGTCGAGAGCGGCGAGCTGGGCACCGATGTCGTCGGTGAACGTCAGCGTCGTCTCCGTCGATGGCTCACCGGAAACGGACTTGTGCTGGGCGGGTGATGCTCCACCGACTGGCTCGACCAAGAGGTACCTCCTACCGGCCCAGCGTATCCGAATCGTGACCCTCGCCGGACCCCTGATCGCCTGTGCGCACCTGCAGGACGAGTCCGCACGTCTGCACGGCATAGACGATCCCTGCCCACCAGTAGAGAAACACGCCCCAGAGTGCGAACGCCCAAGCGAGCGGCAGCGAGGCGGGTGCCAGAGCGGGGAACGCCTGCCCGAGCATGATCAGCGGGAGGGCGTACAACAGGCAGAAAGTGGCGAATTTCCCCAGGTGGTGCACCGGAAGAGGCCCGTAGCCGTGGTTCGCCAGGATGACTGCGAGAACGACGAGCATCAGGTCGCGGGCGAGCAGCACGGCGACGAGCCACCAGGGCACGAGGTCGCGGGCGGCGAGGCCCAAGACGGTTGCGAAGATGGAGAGCCGGTCGGCAGCGGGATCGAGAATCCGGCCGAGGCGCGTCATCTGGTCGAAGCGGCGCGCGATCCATCCGTCGAGGTAGTCGGTGAGGCTCGAGACGACAAGGACGAGGAGGGCGAGCGCATCCTGGCCCACCACGACCAGCACGAGGAACACCGGGACGAGCGCCAGGCGCACAAGGCTCAGGATGTTGGGGACCGTCCAGATCCGGTCCTCCCCCGCGCGCCTCATGCGCCCCAGCCTAGGCCGGGCGTTCGGCGGCGCGGTCAGCGCTTATCGCGCCAGACGCGTTCGAACGGAAGCCGCCAGGCGTGCGGGGCGATCAGCTGATGGATGGCATTCGGACCCCAGGAGCCGGGGGCGTAGAGGCGGACGGGCGGCGGGTCTTGCAGCAGCGGCGCCGAGACCTCCCAGAGGCGCTCGATGCCCTCGGCCGTGGTGAAGAGCGTGTGGTCGCCGCGCATCGCATCGAGGATCAAGCGCTCATAGGCTTCCAGCGCGTCGCCGGCTCGATCGGTCTCCTGCAGCGCGAACTGCATGCTCAGCTTGTCCAGCCGCATACCGGGACCGGGCCGCTTGCCATAAAAGGACAGCGAGACTTTTGAGGCGTCGGCGAGGTCGAAGGTGAGGTGGTCCGGCCCGTGGGCGCCGACTCCCGAGCCCTGCGGGAACATGCTCTTCGGAGGCTCGCGGAAGGCGATCGAGATGATGCGCTGCCCCTCGGCCATCCGCTTGCCGGTGCGGAGGTAGAACGGGACGCCTGCCCAGCGCCAGTTGTCGATCTCGCATTTGAGCGCAACGAAGGTGTCGGTCTCGGAGTCGGCGGCGACGCCCGGCTCGTCGCGGTAGCCGATGTACTGGCCGCGCACGACGTTCTCGGGGTTGAGTGGACGCATCGAGCGGAAGACCTTGTTCTTTTCCTCGCTGATCGCCTGCGGCTCCAGGGCCGTCGGCGGCTCCATCGCCATGAAGGCGAGGACTTGGAAAAGGTGGGTGACGACCATGTCCTTATAGGCGCCGGTCGACTCGTAAAACTCGGCGCGGCGGTCGAGGGTGAGCTTCTCGGGGATGTCGATCTGGACGTGGTCGATGAAGTTGCGGTTCCAGATCGGCTCGAACAAACCGTTGGCAAAGCGGAACGCGAGGATATTCTGCGCCGGCTCCTTGCCGAGGAAGTGGTCGATCCGGAAGATCTGCTCCTCGCTGAAGGTCTCGTGCAGCTCGGCGTTGAGCACCACGGCGCTGTCGAGGTCGACGCCGAAGGGCTTCTCCATGATGATGCGGGAACGCTCGACCAGGCCGGCCTCGGCAAGCATCCGCACGACCGAGAGCGCGGCCTTGGGCGGGACGCTGAGGTAGTGCAGGCGGCTGACGTCGGGTCCGAGTGCCGCCTCGGCGGCGGTCACCGCCTCGGCCAGCGCGGCGGGACCTGCCGATTGCGGGACGTAGCGCAGCTTTGAGGCGAACTCGTCCCACTGGGCGGCCGTGAGTGAGCGGCTACCGAACTCGTCGTAGGCGAGCTTGGCGAAGGCGCGGAAGGAATCGTCGTCATGCTCCTCGAGCGAGGTGCCCACGATCTGCAGGTCCGGAGCGAGCGAGGACAGAGCGAGGTGGGCCATCCCCGGAATGAGCTTGCGACGGGCCAGATCGCCGACCGCGCCGAAGAGGACGACGACGTGGGGCGCCGCCTGCTCGGTCTGAACGGCGGAAGCGGGAGATGCGAGTGTCACGGTCACTCCTCGATCATTCCAGTTTCGATCGTGAGGGAGGATTCACGTGCGTGATCGGCCCCGCCGCTAAGGTCTGTCCCGTGCCCCCGTACTCCGACGCGTCAGACGCGACCGCAGCACCCGCCTCCTCCCTCTCGTCCGCCGACGGGACGACCTCTCCCCCGCTGGATGAGCGCATCCGCGGCGACGTTCACCTGCTGGGCGAGCTGCTGGGCCAGGTCCTGCGCGAATCGGGGGAACCGACGCTCTACAACGACGTCGAGCGTCTCCGCGCGCTGACCATCAGCGCCTACGACAGTGGCGACCCCGCCACGATGGCCGAGGCGGAGCACTTCGTCGCCTCGCTCTCGCTCGAGCGCGCCGAGGAGGTGGCTCGCGCGTTCACCTGCTACTTCCATCTCGTGAACGTGGCCGAGGAGTTTCACCGGGTGCGCGTGCTGCGCCGTCGCGAAGCCGACGCGGGCACGCAGTCGCCTGAGGACTCCATCCTCGCGTCGATGCGCCGTCTCACCGGGGAACTTGGCGAGGAGGAAGCCTTCGAGCGACTCTCGCGGCTGGAGTTTCGGCCTGTGCTCACGGCGCACCCCACGGAGGCCCGCCGGCGAGCGGTCGCGTCGACCATCCGCCGCATCAGCGATCTCCTCGAGCAGCGCGACGATCCGCGGATGGGCGGGGTGGTGCTGGTCGAGATCCGCCGCCGCCTCCTGGCCGAAGTGGACACCCTCTGGCGCACGGCGCCGCTACGGGAGTCAAAGCCGAGTCCGCTGGACGAGGTGCGAACCGCGATGAGCGTCTTCGACGAGTCACTGTTCTCGGTGCTGCCCCGCGTCTACCGGCGCCTCGACGACGCCCTGCTCGGCGAGGCTTCCGGCACGCGATCGCCGGTCGCTCCTGCCTTCGTCCGACTCGGCACCTGGATCGGCGGAGATCGCGACGGCAATCCGTTCGTCACTGCCGAGACGACGCTGAGAGCCGTCGACATCGCTTCCGAACACGTGCTGATCGGTCTCGAGCGGGTCGCCCGCCGCGTCGGCCGCGCGCTGACGCTCGACGGCGCGACGACTCCCCCGTCGGCTGCCGTCGATGCCCTGTGGGCCTCGTGCACCGAGCGGGCCCCCACACTCGCCGCAGTGATCGCCGAGCGTTCGCCGAACGAGACGCACCGCCGAGTGCTCCTGTTCGCCGCGGACCGCCTCGCCGCGACGCGCTCCGAGGGGCCGCTGGCTTACTCCGATGCCGCCGAGTTGCTGGGCGAGCTGCGCACGCTGCAGGAGTCGCTGGTCGCTGCGGGCGACGTCCGCGCCGCCTACGGCGACCTGCAGGACTTCGTCTGGCAGCTCGAGACCTTCGGCTTCCACCTCGCCGAAATCGAGGTGCGCCAGCACTCGAAGGTGCACCGAGAGACCATCGCCGCGGTGCGCGCGGGCGGCGAACTCGACGAGCGCAGCCTCGAGGTGCTCGCGGTCTTCCGCGCGATCGCGACGGTCCAGGAGCGCTTCGGCACGGAGGCGGCCCGCCGCTACATCGTGTCGTTCACCCAGTCGGCTGACGACCTCCGCACGGTCTTCGAGCTCGCGAAGGCGGCGACCGACGGGACTCCCCCGATCATCGATGCAGTCCCGCTGTTCGAGACGTTCGCTGATCTGGACGCGTCGACCGACATCCTCGCCGAGATGATCCGCATCCCGCAGGTGCGCGAGCGACTGGCCACGACCGGCAACCGCCTCGAGGTGATGCTCGGCTACTCGGACTCGTCGAAAGACGTCGGACCGGTCTCGGCGACACTGGCGCTCTACGACGCCCAGGCGCGCATCGCGAAGTGGGCCGCCAGCGAGGGGATCGTGCTGACGCTGTTCCACGGCCGCGGCGGTGCGCTCGGTCGCGGTGGCGGTCCGGCGAACCGCGCGGTCCTCGCGCAGCCGCCGGGTTCGGTCGACGGCCGGTTCAAGCTCACGGAGCAGGGCGAGGTCATCTTCGCCCGCTATGGCAACCCCGACATCGCGACCCGGCACATCGAGCAGGTCGCGGGAGCGACGCTGCTCGCCTCGTCCCCCGCAGTTGGTGAGCGGAACGCGGCAGCCGCTGACCGCTTTGCCGAGGTCGCCGCGACGATGGACCGCGAATCCCGTCGTCGATTCTTCGAGTTGGTCAAGGCCGACGGCTTCGCCCCGTGGTTTGCCCGGGTGACCCCACAGGAGGAGGTGGGCCTGCTCGCGCTCGGCTCGCGCCCGGCCCGCCGCGGTCTCTCGGTCGAGTCGCTGGAGGATCTTCGGGCGATCCCGTGGGTCTTCGCATGGACGCAGGCGCGCGTCAATCTGACCGGATGGTTCGGACTGGGTAGCGCCCTCGAGGCGGTCGGGGATCTGGAGCTGCTCCAGGCGGCCTACGCCTCCTGGCCGCTCTTCACGACGATGATCGACAATGTCGAGATGTCGCTCGCGAAGACCGACGAGGGGATCGCCCGCCGCTACCTCGCGCTCGACTCCCGCGACGACCTCGCCGGCCTTGTACTCGGCGAGATGGAGTTGACGCGACGCTGGGTGCTCTCGATCACTGGGGAGGAGAGTCTGCTGACCGGGCACCGGGTACTCGGCCGGGCGGTGCGGCTGCGCACGCCCTACGTGAACGCCCTCTCGCTCCTCCAGCTGCGCGCCCTGCGTGCCCTGCGGACCGACCCGGGCGGCTCAGGCACAGAGCAGAACCAGCGCCTGCTCCTGCTGGCCGTGAATGGCGTGGCGGCTGGCCTGCAGAACACAGGCTGATCGGCTGCTCGAACGACGCAACCCCCGGTGCTCTCTCGGCTGCCGGGGTTCCGTGTCGTCCGCTGCGGGATCAGACCTGCGCGGCTGTGCTCGCCTCCTGGGCTGCCTTCGCCTCCTGGTAGTGGCGGCGCACCTCGACCATGTCGAGACCGCGGACCTGCTCGATCAAGCCGTCGAGGGCGGCAGCAGGCAGGGCGCCCGGCTGAGCCATCAGGGGGATGCCGTCGCGGTAGACGACGAGGGTGGGGATGGAGGAGATGCCGTAGCTGGCGGCGAGCTGCTGCTGGTCCTCCGTGTCTACCTTGGCGAAGGTGATGTCGGTGTTCTTCTCGCTTGTGGCCTCGAAGACGGGCGCGAACTGCTTACACGGACCGCACCAGTCGGCCCAGAAGTCGATGAGGACGATGCCGTCGGCGATCGTCTGGTCATGGGAGTCGAGGGTCATCGGGGTCGTGGTCATGGGGGATGCAACCGGGGTGCGCGACGGCCTATTCCCGGGCCGCGTCGAGCAGATCGAGGACGGATCGCGGTCCCATCGCGGTGGCTCCGAGCGCCTCGATGCGGGCAACGAGTCCACGGTCGGCGGTCACGACGACGGCGGAGTCGAGCCTCGCGACGAGGTCGACGATCGCATCGTCGCCGGAACCCTCGGCGGAGTCCACGACAAGGCGTCCGGACGGTGCTGCCTCGACGGCCGCGGTGGCATCGGCGGCGCGGGCGGCGCCTTCCAGGACGACGGCGATGCACGGCCAGACCGTCTCGGCGTCGATCCCCAGCAGTGCACCCGGGACGCCGGTGCGAGCGAGCCGCGCGAGGGCGAGGAGGAGGCGCTGCGCGGCTCCAGCACGATCGCGCCACCAGCCGTCGGGCCGCGACCCGACCACGTTCGCCGCGTCGATCACCAGCACGGGCAGCGGCGCGGCGAGCAAGCGCAGGCCCGGCCAGGCTTCGGCGAATCCAGGGTGTAAGGGGAGGGTGTCGACGTCTTCGGGAGCAACCCAACGCAACTCTTCGCTCTCGGCGTCGGTAATGCGCGGGGTGAAGTGTTCGAGAGTGTCGGCGACGACAGTGGAGTAGCTCCAAGGTCCGATCGTGACCACGCTGGAGAGGACGGGGACGATCAGCCCGGCGGGGACGCCCGCCTCCTCCTCCGACTCGCGGAGCGCGGCCTGAAACGCCGACTCCTCCGGATGCCGAGCCCCACCGGGGAGGCCCCAGGTGTTGCCGAAGTGACTCCAACTCACGCGGTGCTGGAGCAGGACGCGACCGGACGGATCACGCAGCAGAAGGCCGGCGGCGCCGAACCGGCCCCAGAAGCGGCGACCGTCGCCAATCTCGACCCACCCGTCGCCAAGGGCCGAGTCGAGCGGAGGGCGCGAGGGCAGCCCGGTGCCGCCGGTGTCCTCGCTCGTCATACCCTCCAGCCTCCCACACGGGACCCGCCGAGCCCGACGTCCGCGAGCCGCGACGGGCTGGCAGAATCGGACGATGCGCCGCTCAAGACTGCTCCCCGTTGCGACGCTGGCGTGGCTCGCGGTCATTGCCCTGATCACGCTGACACCCGCGCCGTATCCTGCCGGGGAGCCGAGCACGCTGATCCTTGCGATTATCGCCACCATCGCCTCCACTCCGCTCACCGGCTGGTTTGACTTCGCCGTCGCGGAATTCACGGCGAACGTGCTTCTTTTCGTGCCGCTCGGGGCACTGGTCGCCGCGCAGCTGCCTCCGCGTCGCCGCCTGCTCGCGGCGCTCATTGGCCTGGGCGTCTCAGTCGTCATCGAGACGGCGCAGCTGCTCTGGCTGCCGACCCGGGTCAGCGATGTGCAGGACCTCGTGTCAAACGGCAGCGGCTCACTGCTCGGCGCCCTGCTGACGATCCTCCTGACCCGATACCCCTCTCCCCCGATTACCCCGCCGCCCCCGGAAGGACCGCATCACCCATGCCCGCTGACACGCTCGTCATCCTCGACCGCCCCTCCCTCGACGCAGACGCGCATCCGTACCGGAGCGGAGACGTTGACGTCACCGATCTCGGCTTCACCCGAGGCGACGGGATCTTCGAGACCATTAACCTCGTCGATGGCCGGGTCCAGGCGTTGGACGCGCACCTCGACCGCTTTGAGCGCTCGGCGCGGATGCTGGACCTCCCCCGTCCGGACTGTGTGGCCTGGCGAGACGCGATCGCCACCGCTGTCGCCCAGCATCCGCGTGTCCCTGAGGCGATAGTGAAGACGATCCTGACGCGCGGTGTGGAGGGCAGCGGACGGCCGACTGGCGTGGTGTTCGTGCAGACCAGCCCCGACTTCGGGCCAGCGCGACGCGACGGCGTTCGGGTGGTGCTTTTGGACCGCGGGCTGCGTTCGGACGTGCAGCACACATCGCCGTGGCTGCTCGTGGGGGCGAAGACGCTCTCGTATGCAGTCAACCGGGCGGCCGCGCGGGAGGCAGTGCGGCGAGGCGCGGACGACGCGCTCTTCGTCTCCAGCGACGGCTACCTGCTCGAGGGGCCGAGCGCTAACCTCGTGCTGCTGATCGACGAGGAGCTGGTGACGCCTCCGCCGAGCCTCGGCCTACTGCCGGGCACCACGCAGGGCGACCTGTTCGAGTTGGCGCCCACGCTGGGCCTACGAACCGCCATACGACCCCTACGCGCACCAGACCTTGACGCAGCGAACGCGGCCTGGCTGGTCTCCAGCGCCCGCAACGCAGCACCCATCCGCTCGGTCGACGGAGTGGACCGCCCGGTGGACGGCGACCTCTCGGCCCGAATCAACGCAGCACTCCTGACCCGCTGATCCCCCTCCGCGAGATGCCCCTTGGGTGCGCGGCACGCCGGTGACGGCGGTCTTACGTGGCATCTCGCGGGAGGGAAAGGGGTCAGGGGAGGGCGTCGGGGGCGGACGGGGCGCGGGTGATGAGGCCGCCGCGCACGTGGGAAACGGTGGGGTCGGGATCGACAGCGTCGCGCTGATCGGCGGCCTCGTCGTTGATGACGGCCGACACGATGCCGCGCCAGTCGGTGCCCTCTGCCACGGCGTCCTCGGAGCCGACGCGGCGCGTAACGAAGACTGCCTCCGCTTCCTCGCCCGCGTGGGAGATCACGGCCAACACCCCGACAGCGCGACCAGTGGGGTGCTCGATGCGCCACTCCTCGTGACCTGACGGGACAAGCGAGAACTCCAGGCCCGCGTGCGGGAACGCTGTCGGCCGCAGCTCGGACGGCGAGCCACTGTGCGGGGGTGCGCCCCGCGTGGGAACGCCGGTGCCCGCGCCGCTCGTGGTACTCATCCCGACGTCGCCGCGCGTGCCTCCGGCACCGGAACTGTCGTTGGCAGCGACCATGCGACTCTCCTCGCTACGGAGGGCGTCGTCGCCTCCCTCGTCGTGTGTCCCGGAGTAGATACTTTCGTCTCGGTTCATGTCGATCCTTGTGTCGCGGCGGCCCCTGGCGGGCCGCGGGGTGGATGGTGGGCCGTGGAGTGGGGAGCGGACCGCTTCGTAGACTGATGGGATGCAGATCCCGGTGACCGGTTCCGTGCGAGTGGACGCCTGGCTCTGGGCGGTCCGCGTGTACAAGACCCGCTCCGCCGCCACGACCGCCGCACGGGCGGGCCACATCCGCGTGAACGGGGAGCGGGCGAAGGCGGCGCAGACGGTGCGCGTCGGCGATGAGGTGCGAGTCCGGATCGGTGGCTTCGACCGCGAACTCGTCGTTCGCGGCCTGGTCGTCAAGCGGGTTGGTGCTCCGGTCGCCGCCGAGTGCGTCGAGGACCGAACGCCGCCGCCTCCGCCGCGAGAGTCGGCTCCTGCTGTCATCGTGCGCGACCGCGGTGCGGGACGACCGACCAAGCGCGACCGCCGCGACATCGAGCGCCTTCGCGGCTTCTGACCGGGAGGCGCCCGCCTCGATTACGGGGCGAGAGCGTGCAGGCGTTCGAGCAGCCCAAGCGCCGCTTCATCAAGGAAGCGCTGTTGCAGCTCGTCGCCGACCTGGACCAGCGCGATATCGGTGAAGCCCGCCTCGATGTACGGCACGACGCTTTCGGCAAGCGCGTCGAGGTCCGGTCCGCAGGCGATCTGCTCGGCCACGTCCTCGGGGCGCACGAACTGGCTCGCGCCCGCGAAACCGGCTGGCGTCGGCAAGTCGGAGTTGACAGCCCAGCCGCCCGCGAACCAGCGGAACTGCTCGTGGGCGAGCGTCACGCCCTGCTCCTTGCTGGGCGCCCAGCAGATCGGGATCTGCCCGATCGTGCGGGACGGGGCGGCGTCGACGCCGCGGACGGCGGTCCACTGTGAGATCAGTTCTGCGTCGGGCTCGGTCGTGATGAAGTGGTCGGCGATCGGAGCGAAGCGTTCAATCGACTTCGTCCCCGAGACGGCAAGACCGATCTCGACGGGCTTGTCCGGGAGGTCCCAAATTCGCGCGGAGTCGACGCGGAAGTAGTTGCCCTCCCAGGTGACCAGATCGCCGGTGTGCAGTTCGCGGATGAGGTGCACCGCCTCCTCCAGCATGTCTTGCCGAACGGCGACCGAGGGCCACCCCTCGCCGACGACGTGCTCGTTCAAGTTCTCTCCTGAGCCCAGGCCCAGGGTGAAGCGGTCGTCCGACAGGATCGCGAGAGTCGCCGCCTTCTGCGCGACGATCGCGGGATGGTAGCGAATGGTGGGGGCGGTGACGTAGGTCGTCAGGTCGATGGTCGACGTCGCTTGGGCAACCGCGCCGAGGAGAGTCCACGCGTAGGAGGCGTGCCCCTGCTCGGTCAGCCAGGGCGAGTAGTGGTCGCTCGAGACCGCGAACTCGAAGCCGAGCCTCTCAGCGTCGACCGCGTAGCCGACCAGCTGCTTGGGTCCGCTCTGCTCGGTCATCAGGGTGTAGCCGAATCGCACCATCGTCCGTCCTCGTTCCGCTCGTCGTGGAATGCCCGCGGGCATACTCCATGCTGGGGCGGCGGGGTGGACGTGCGCTAACCCCTTGCCCCGGCGACGATCGGCGGCTAGCTCTGCCTCAGACGAAGCGAATGCGGTTCTGGACCCGGGTGCGGACCTCGAAGGCTTCGCCGTAGCCTCCCAGCCGCGGATCGTCGGTCCCGGAACGCAACAGTTGCGGCAGCAGCGAGCGGCGGATGACGACAGCGCCCTGGTGCCGGCCGCGCTCCACTTGCTCGAAAGGCTGCTCCAACGCGTCGTCAGGGACCACGACGACGCTCGCGGAGAAGCGCACTCCGAGGTCGCGCCCGAGCCGCCGCGCCGCCTTGGTCAGCGATGTGATCGGCTTCTCGTCGTCGGCGATACCCGCCCCCTCTAGCTCGCCCTTGCGGAGGCGGACCGGGTCGCCCCAGTCGGCCGACGTGATCGCGAGCAGCCCCGAGGGGCCGAGCACGAGGTGGTCGATCTTCAGGCCACCATCGCCCACCGCGACATCATTCCAGATCGTGTAGGCGATGCCCAGAGCGCCGATAAGAGCGGCGGTCGCCTCCTCCGCCTGCGCCTTCGCGAGCCAGGAGCGGATTTCGCGGGGGGCAGAGCGGACGATCGCCGGGTCGAACGGATCATCGACAGCGGCACCCCGGCCCAGCCACTCTCGGACGAGACGCAGGTAGTACTCGCGCGCCGCGCCTCCGGGATGACCGTACGCGCGGGCTCGGACGGCCGACGCGTTCTGCGCACGCGGCGATCCCGTAGAGGACGTCTGTGAGGAGGAGTCTCCGGGCGCCGGGGCGCCGCGGTCGTAGTCGCCGCGCGCCGCCGTACTGCCGATGCGCTCCCAGGCGACCTGCACCGCGTGGAAGGAGGCGGCATCACCGCCCGTGTCGGGATGCGTCTCGCGGAGCAGGCGGCGGTAGGCCCGCTTGACCTCGTCGTCGGACGCCGTGGTGGCGACGCCCAGCACCTCGTAGGGGGTGCGGGCGGCGTTGCTGTCTGGCATGTGCTTCCGGAGGGTCGGGCGGCGGGATCACCGGGTGTTCGAGTGTATCGACGCCGCCCGGGCGCTCGGTGGGAGCGCTCACGGCGTCGCCCGGTCAGCTCCCGGCAAGGATCTCCCGCACGCGCGGAATGACCTGCGTGCCGTAGAGCTCGATAGTGCGCATGATGGCCGAGTGGGGAAGGGTGCCTGCGCTGTACTTGAGGTCGAACCGGTCGATGCCCAGCGCCGAGACCGTTCCTGCGATCTTGCGGGCGACCGTTTCGGGCGAGCCGAGGTGAAGAGCGCCGTCGGGGCCCGACTCCTCATCGAAGCGCTCCCGGGTCATCGGTGACCAGCCGCGCTCCCGGCCGAGAGCGTCCATCATCGCCCTGTGGTGCGGGTAGTAGAGCTCGCGCGCCTCCTCGTCTGTCTCGGCGACGAAACCCGGCGAGTGCACGGCGACGGGGAGCCGGGGTTGCTCAAGCTGGTCGAGCGCTCGCCCGAAGAGGTCGACGTAGGGACGGAAGCGGGCGGGTGAGCCGCCGATGATCGCGAGCACCAGCGGGAAGCCGTAGCGCGCGGCACGGACGACAGACTCGGGGCTGCCGCCAACGCCGATCCACGTGCGCAGCATTCCATTTTCCAGCGCTGGGTAGACACTCTGCTCGTTCAGCGCAGGGCGGGTGCTGCCCTGCCAGGTGACCGGGCCACCCTGCACGAGGGCGTGGAAAAGGTCGAGCTTCTCCTCGAAGAGGAGTTCGTACTGCGAGAGGTCGTAGCCGAACAGCGGGAACGATTCGGTGAAGGAGCCGCGGCCGAGGATGACCTCGGCGCGCCCGCCGGAGAGCCCATCGAGAGTGGCGAAGCGCTGGTAGACGCGCACCGGGTCGTCGGAGGACAGGACGGTCACGGCGGAGCCGAGGTGGATGCGCTCGGTGCGCGCGGCGATGGCCGCGAGCACGACGTCGGGAGCGCTGACCGCGAAGTCGGCACGGTGATGCTCCCCGATGCCGAAGAAGTCGATACCGACGGCGTCCGCGAGAACCCCCTCCTCAACCACATCGCGCAGCACCTGGCCGTGCGACAGCCGCACGCCGTCCGGGCCGACAGTGACGTCACCGAAGGTGTCGACTCCGAACTTCAGTTCATGCATACTCATGGAGTTCTGCAACCGACGAGGGACGACGGCTATTCCTCGGGGTCGGGAGGGACAACTCCTGCGGCCCTTGCGGGCTCGCGGTAGGCGCGTCCAAGCGAGGCGACCGTGTCGTGCGCGTTCAGCCCGCTCGGGTTCGGCAGCACCCAGAGCGGCACTCCCGCGAGATCCTCCACTTGGCGACCCTGCTTCGCTGTGCGGCGGCCGAACGCAGCGCGGTAGGCGGTGATCCCGACGAGAGCGACGGCGGCCGGTCGCGCGCGCTGCACTGTGGCAACGAGGCGCTCGGCCCCCGCGCGCAACTCCTCGCGAGTCAGCTCGTCGGCGCGCGCGGTCGCCCTGGCGACGAGGTTCGTGATGCCGATCCCTCTCGAGAGCAGAGCCTCCCGGTCGGCATCCCCCATTCCCTCCGAAACGCGCAGGGGTCGGTCGAGGATGCCTGCGGCGACGAGCGCCGGGTAAAAGCGATTGCCGGGATGCGCGAAGTGCGCACCGGTTGCGGCAGTCCACAGGCCGGGGTTGATTCCGACGAAGAGGAGGCGGACATCGTCCCCGAGCAGGTCCTCGACCGTGCGGCCCTGGAACGAGGCGAGCTCAGCGCGGGAGAACGGCATGACCCCATCCTGGCCTGCGGATCCACGGCCGCCGCGCAAGTCCTCTCGCCCGTCGGCTTCCGGTGCCAGCATGGGCGCATGACGAGCGCATCCCAGGACCACCCCATCCAGCACGGCAGCGACGACGCGCCGCTAGATGAAAAACTGCGCGGCGTCCTGCTCCAGGTCGCCGGTGACGCCGAGCTGCGGCCGGACGAGGATGTCGAGGCGCTGCTGCGCCAGCGACTCCGCGACACGCAGATCTCGATCTCGGAGGAGAGCATCCCCGGCCTCGCGAAGCGCATCCCCGGCCTGATGCAGCGCGGCGGCGGCGATCTCAGCCCTGGGGCGCACTGACGGGGCGTCACCTACTCGGTGTCAGCTACTCCGGAACCGACGGGCCCATCCGGTGATGGTCGAACACCAGGCTCGTGCGCGTCGAGGCCACCGCAGGGTGCGCCGAAAGATTCGCGACCACGAAGTCACGCACATCGTTGGAGTCGCGGACGGCCACGTGGATGATGAAATCCTCCGACCCGCCTAAGAAGAACAGCTGCACCACCTCGGGCAGCGCGCGGATCTCCTCCGCGAACCGCGTAATCGCCTGCCGCTGGCCCACTCGGATGTTGACGCTGATCAGTGCCTGCAGGGTGAGTCCGAGCGCGGCAGGATCGAGTTCTGCTGTGAACGCGGTGATGATCCCGCGCTCGAGGAGTCCGCGCACGCGAGCGACGCAGGTCGATGGAGCGATGCCCGCGCGTTCGGCGAGGCGGCTGTTGGGAGTACGCGCGTCCGCCCGGAGGAGGCGCACCAGCGTCCGATCGACCGGGTCGAGGTCATCGAGGTCGTGCAGATCCTTCGGTCGCATGCGTCGGCTCCCCTTTTTCACCGCTACTCCTGCGGACGAACCGCCGCCCGCTTGATGATTCTGCGGAATGTGTCCCGCTCCGGGCACGATCTTCGCACGATAGGGGCATCGTCGGCGCAGGATCGGCGTTCCCGCCCGCCTTCGGGCCGCAGCAAAGGAGCCCTCGTGCGCGTCGGAATCCCCACCGAGATCAAGAACAATGAAAACCGTGTCGCCGCCACCCCGGCCGGCGTCCACGAGTTCGTCCGCCGCGGGCACGAGGTGCTCGTGCAGGCGGGAGCGGGCCTAGGCTCGCGCGTCTCGGATGAGGACTTCACGGCCGCTGGAGCGCGGATCGTGGCCGAGGCCGATGAGGTCTGGGCTACGGCGGACCTGGTGCTCAAGGTCAAGGAGCCCATTGAAGCGGAGTACCCACGGATGCGGCGCGGGCAGGTGCTGTTCACGTACCTGCACCTCGCGGCCTCGCGTCCGTGCACCGAGGCACTGCTCGCCGCCGGGACGACCGCCATCGCCTACGAGACGGTGCAGCTGGCCGACCGCCGGCTCCCGCTCCTCTCGCCCATGAGCGAGGTCGCCGGACGCCTATCGATCATGGTCGGCGCGTACCACCTGATGAGCGCGGTCGGCGGACGCGGCACCCTCCTCGGCGGCGTCCCCGGCACCCCCAAGGCGAAAGTCGTCGTGATTGGCGGCGGCGTCGCCGGGGAGCACGCTGCGGCGAACGCCCTCGGGATGGGCGCGGATGTGACGGTCGTCGACCTCTCCCTCCCCCGCCTCGCGCAGCTGGAAAACCGCTTCCAGGGCGCGATCCAGACCCGCGCCTCCTCGGCCTATGAGATCGCGACGCAACTCGCCGACGCCGACCTCGTCATCGGCTCGGTGCTGATCCCCGGAGCGAAAGCGCCCAAGCTCGTCACCGACGAGATGGTCGCCGCGATGAAGGCCGGCTCGGTGCTGGTCGACATCGCGATCGACCAGGGCGGCTGCTTCGAGGGCTCGCGCCCCACCACGCATGACGATCCGATTTTCGCGGTGCACGACAGCGTGTACTACTGCGTCGCCAACATGCCGGGCGCGGTCCCCGAGACCTCGACCCGGGCTCTCACGAATGCGACCCTGCCCTACGCAATCGCGCTGGCCGACCGGGGCTGGCAGGCGGCGCTCGCTGCCGATCCCGCGCTCGCCCGCGGACTGAGCACGCACGATGGGCAGCTCGTCGCTCCCACGGTGGCGGCTGCCTTTAATCTGCCCGCGACGCCCGTGGAGTCGCTACTGGGCTAGCCGGTTGCCGGCGAGAGGCCGAGCCGGTCGAGGATCTCGGCGACCTCCTGCTCCGGCGGGCGTCCGACATCGACCGTGACGTGCGCCTCGTCATCGCCCAGGGGCTCGAGAGCGCCGAACTGCGAGTCGAGGAGCGTCGTCGGCATGAAGTGGCCGACGCGAGCCGCGAGGCGTCCCGAGATCCGGTCGCGCGAGCCGGCGAGGTGCGCAAAGACGAGGTCATCCCGGCGCAGCACGTCCCGGTAACGCCGGCGCAGAGCCGAACAGGTCACGACCACCGGGCGGCCCGCGCGGATCCGCTCGTCGACGACGCGCGCGATCTCGGCGAGCCATGGGGCACGGTCCTCATCCGAGAGCGGGATGCCGGCGTGCATCTTCTCGACGTTCGCGGCCGGGTGCAGACCATCACCCTCCAGAAACTCCCAGCCCAACCGATCGGCGAGCAGGGACGCGACCGTCGATTTGCCGCTGCCGGAGACTCCCATCACGACGACGGCGCGGGCGGGCGCGGTGGGCAGAGCGGGCATCGCATACCTCCTCGAAAGAGCGTGATCACGAAGACGCGGGAGAGATCGGTCACCGCGGCGAGGCACTCCCTGACCGTCCAGGTCTCCTCAAGTCTGGCCGATGCTGAGCCCGAGGCGAATCCCTGAGGCGGTGACCGTGGCCACGGTGATGATCCCGGGGACGGACTTGCACGTGCGCGATCACGCGCGCACAGTGGACACATGGTCGAGGGATATACCTCCGCGCAGGTGCGGGACGCGCAAGCCCCACACCTGGCCCGGCGGGAACCGCTGATGCAGCGGGCAGCAAACGGACTCGCTCGCGAACTCCGGCTCGTTCTCGCTGACCGGCACGACCGCACTCGCCCTGGCCTCGTGCTCGTCCTGGTCGGCCCCGGCGACAACGGCGGAGACGCCCTCTACGCGGCCGCCGAGCTCGCCGCATCCGGCACCGACGTCGCTCTCGTCCTTGCCGCTGAGCGCGCGCACGGACGCGGCCTTGCCATCGCTCTCGACGAGGGCTGCGACCGCGTCGCCCCGGACGACGCCAGCGCGCTCACAGCGGCCGTCGCGCGCGCCGACGTGATCGTCGACGGGATTCTCGGCATCGGCACCACCGAGCCTGCTTTGCGCGGACGTCCGCGCGAGGTAGTGACGGCGGTCCTCGTGGCGCTCGAGCAGCGCACAGTTCGGCCAGTCGTCGTCGCGGTCGACCTGCCGAGCGGCATCCATCCGGATGACGGCTCGGTGCCCGACCCAACCGTCCTGCGCGCCGATGTGACGGTGACCTTCGGCGCGATCAAGGCGGGCCTGCTCCTGCCGCCGGGCGACTCCTACGCCGGCCGTGTGCGGCTGGTCGATCTTGGCCTCGGCCCCGACCTCGCCGACGTGGAGCCCGCCGTGCGGAGGTGAACGGCTAGGTCGGTCCACTCGCTCACCCTGCGGCGAGCAGATGGGCCTTCTCGGGATGCTGCTCGAACCACTCACCGACGTACCAGCACAGGGGCACGATCGTCTGCTCACCCTTCGACTCGATGTCAGCCACGGCGAACGCGACGAGTTCGCCGGCGAGGCCGCGGCCGCGGAACGGCGGAGTGGTGAACGAGCGCACCAGCGATACTCGCCCGCCGCTCGCGCGGTAGTCGAGTACGCCTGCCAGAGTGCCGTCGAGGGACAGTTCGTAGCGCGACGCGTCGTCCGCTCGGCGGAAGTGCTTGGCCATGCTTCCAGCGTAGGACGATTGGCGCGCCTCAGGCTTCGTCGTCACGGGGCTTCGTCGTCATAGGGCTTCGTCGTCACAGATCTCGCCGTCGAGGTAGAACCACTGGCCTTCCTCCCGCACGAATCGGCTGCGTTCGTGCACGAGTCCAACGCCGGCCGGCGAGCGGTATGACGCGCGGAACTCGACCAGCCCGTCGTCGTCGCCCTCGTCGCCGCGAACCGTGTCGACGATCTGGAGGCGGCGCCACTGGACACTCTCGTCCAGGTCGATCCGAGCTGGCCTCGTGGAGGGATGCCAGCTGGTCAGCAGATATCGTGCGCTACCGAGCACGTTGGCGCTGTAGCGGCTGCGCATCAGGCGCTCCGCCCTCGGCGAGGGCTCCTCTCCGAGATGGGCGGGACGGCAGCAGTCGGCGTAGTGGCGGCGGCTTCCGCACGGGCAGGAGTCGGCGGGGTTCATCCAGCCAGTGTGGCAGCGGTGTACACATCCGGGTGTACAGAGCCTCCGCATCCCCTCCACATCGGCGCCCCCCTCTTGAGGACCGCCGCCGTTCTCGGAAACGTAGCCCCCTCATCGACCACTGACGGAAGGAACGACCCGATGCTCACCCTCACCGATAACGCCAGCACCGTCGTCAAGACCATCACCGGACAGACACAAACCCCCGTGGAAGGCGGCCTGCGCATCAGCGGGAACGACCTCGACACCAGCAACTTCGCGGTCTCCGTCGCAGCGGCACCGGAGACGACGGACGCCGTCGTCGAGCACGACGGAGCGCGCGTGTTCCTCGACGTCGCGGCCTCGGACGCACTCGGCGACAAAGTGCTCGACGCCGAGGTCGACGAGGGCGGCGGCGTCAGCTTTGGGCTCATTCGCCAGGAGTGATCCGCCTTACTGATCCATCCGTCGAGGGCCGCCCTTCCCGCTCGTTGGGAGGGCGGCCCTCGATGTGTCGTCCGAGTGGTTCCGGCCGGTCAGGACAGGATGTCGCGCGTAGTGAAGCGGGCGATCGCGAGGGAGCCGAACACGGCGACGTAGGCGAGCTGTAGCACGGCGTTCTCGCCGAAGGAGCCCCAGGCGATCGGATCGCGCAGCAGGTCGGCGAAGTTGAACCAGCGAGAGGTCAATAAAAACGGGTGCAGAACGGCGAGCTGCGACAACGATCCGACGATCTGCGCGGCAATCGACACCACGACGGTCGCGGCCATTGCACCAACGGGCACATCGGTGAGCGTCGAGATGAAGAGGCCGATCGCGGCCAGCCCCACCAGCGAGAGCGCCGCGTAGACCGCGATCGCGAGTGCCCGCCCGATCGCGTCCACCAGCGGCACCGTGGTTCCGGAGAGCAGGGTCACTGGCCCGGCCGGGAAGAGTGCCAGGCCGATCAGGATCCCGGCGACCATCACCGTCAACGCCGCAGCAAGACAGAAGGCAAGGGAGGCAAGGAACTTGACCGCGAGTAGTCGCACCCGGCCAACGGGGGTCACCAGGAGGTAACGCAGGGTGCCGAGCGAGGCCTCCCCCGCGATCGCGTCGCCCGCGACGACTCCGACCGTGAGAGGCAGAAAAAGCGGCACCGCGACGGTGATCGCGGCGAGACCCGTAAACAGCCCGTTACCGGCGATCGCTCCCACGAAGGAGGGGCCGTCGCCCTCGCCCGAGAGCCGCACGGCAACGGCCAACAGGACCGGGATCGCGGCGAGCGCCGCGAGCAGTGCCCACGTTCGGCGGCGGCGGAAGAGCAGGGCGAGTTCCGACACGAGCAGCGAGCCGACTCCCGTCCCCCGTCGCTCGGTGGCATCAACTCTCGACATGGAAGCCCTCCCCGGTCAGCTCGACGAAGCGCTCCTCGAGAGAAGGACGGCGCACCGAGAAACCGCGCACGCGCACGTCGGCCTCGACGAGTGCCGCGACCAGCGCCTCGGCGGCGAGTCCGGGCGGCAGCGCCGCGATGACGAGCGGCGGATCAACGGGATGCGCTCCCGGCGCTGTCCGCGGCTCGAGTCCCCGGGCGCGCAGGGCGACGACGGCACGCTCGCGGTCAGGCGTGAGCAATTCGACAGAGGCGGCATCGCCGCGCAGTTCGTCGAGCCCGCCCTGCGCTACCAGACGACCCGTCCGCATGATCGCAGCATGAGTGCAGAGCTGCTCGATCTCGGCGAGGAGGTGGCTGGATACCAGAACGGTCGTGCCGTCCTCATTGAGCCCGCGCACCAGAGCACGCACCTCGCGCGTGCCCTGAGGATCGAGGCCATTCGTCGGCTCGTCCAGAACGATCAGATCGCGGGGAGAGAGGAGCGCCACGGCGATGCCGAGCCGCTGTTTCATCCCGAGGGAATAGGAGCCGACCTTCTTGCGTGCGGCGGCGGAGAGACCGACGCGCGCCAGTGCCTCCTCCGCCCGGGCGCTGCGAGTGCGGGAGGAGGTGCCCGGCTCCGCGGCGTCGAAGCGGCGGAGGTTGGCGGCAGCGGAGAGGAACGGGTAGAAGCCGGGCCCTTCGACGAGTGCGCCCACCCGCGGGAGGACATCCGCGGAGCGTCGCGGCATCGCCGAGCCGAGGACCGTGATGCTGCCCTCGGTCGGCGCGGCCAGCGCCAGCAGCATCCTGATAGTCGTGGTCTTGCCCGAGCCGTTAGGGCCGAGGAAGCCGAAGACCGCTCCGCGCGGGACAGCGAGGTCGAGACCCGAGACGGCCTCCTGGCGCCCGAAGCGCTTGGTCAGGCCGCGGGTCTCGACCGCGAGTTCGTCCACAGTCACCGAGCGTCGGCCGCAGCGCGCAGGGCCTCGACCGGCACCGCGCCGGCGAGGACGCGTCCGTCGTCGGTCACGAGCACGGTCAGGAGTGCGGAGGAGACGACCCGTCCACCCTCGGTGGGCGTGGTGATCGCATCGAGCGAACCCGCCGCCTCCGTGTCGCCCGCGGGTAGTTGGACGATGGTGCCCCAGCCGGTGCCGGTCGTGCTGACGTCTTCGGCGCTCGGTGCCGGTGAGTCGTCACTGTGGGCGGACGGAGCATCGGCCGCGCCGTGCTCGGGCGCGACCTCCTCGGTCACCTCGGCGCCGGCAGGGGGCGTGAACGAGAAGAGCTTGGAGTCGGGAGTGGAGAAGTCGATGCTCGTGTAGGCCACGCTGAACGCGGGAGCGGTGCCTCCGCGGGCGGTCACGGCGACTCCGAGGGGAAGGCCGGTCTGACCATCGACCGAGACGGTCACGGAACCCACGAGGGTGCCGCTGTCACGCGGGGTGAGCACGAGTTCGTAGGCGTCGCGCCCAGCGACGCGGACGTCGGAGCCGACCGCGACGCTGGTGGTCGGGTCGACAGCTGCCAGCAGCTGTTCGGCGGCGGAGGACGGGGTGACCACCTGATCGCCGGGGTGGCCCTGCTCGGCACCGACTTCGGACGCACCGACGTGGGTCGCCGTCTTCGCGCTCGAGTCGTAGATCCAGACTCCGTCGGCTTTCGACGCGATCACATCGCGCTCGGCGAGGCGGTCGAGAATCTGAAGTCGGGCGCCCTGCGCAGGATCGACGTACGCCCGCGCCTGGTGCGAGGCGGTGGCCAGTTCGACGAGGGCGTCGGCACCGGAGGCATCGCCGCCGGCCGCGCCCGTGGATCCGCCGAGCGCGGAGAGGTCGGGCAGGCCGAGCGCGGACGTCTGCTGGATGTCGCCCGAGAAGGCGGTCGGCTCGCTCTCGGCGACGAAGGCGAGCAGGTCCGCGGCGGACTTCTCGGGGAGGTCTCCCGCGGCACTTGCGGAGAGGGGGAGGGCGACGGCGGCCGCGACGACGACCGCGGGCACGATGACGACGGGCGTCCAGCGCTTCCAAGAGTTGCTCATAACCGCGAACGTTACGCCGCGAAACGCGGAGACGGCTGCGAAGGACAGGGACGGTAGGGCGTTACAGCAAATTCGAAGGGATGCGGCGCTTCCCTGTGCCCGCGATGATCAGGGGATGGACCTCGCGCTCCCCCTCGCTCCCATGCTCGCCAAGGCCGTACCGACCGTGCCTCAGCAGGACGCGGTCGCGGGCGGCTACTCCTACGAGCCCAAGTGGGACGGGTTCCGCGCCATCGTGTCACGTGCAAAAGGCGTGTGCGAGATCGGGAGCCGCGGCTCGAAGCCGTTGACGCGATACTTCCCCGAGCTGGTCGAGGCGTTCCTGCGGCTCCTCCCGGACGGCTGCGTGCTCGACGGCGAGATCGTCGTGGCAACCGGCGAGCCCGGTGCGCAGCGGCTCGACTGGGACCTTCTCTCGCAGCGCATCCACCCGGCCGCGAGCCGCGTCGCACTGCTGGCGGAGTCCAGTCCGGCGATGCTCGTCGCGTTCGACCTGCTCGCCGTCGACGGCAGGAGTCTCCTGGAGGAGCCCTATTCGGCGCGTCGTGAGGCGCTCGCTGTGCTGCTGGCCGGCGTGCCGCATCCGCTTCACCTTGGGCGCACCACGGCCGATGAGGCGCTGGCCCGCGACTGGCTCGAGCGATTCGAGGGCGCGGGGCTTGACGGAGTGATAGCCAAGCCGCTCGCTGCCCGCTACTCGCCCGGCAAGCGCACGATGCTCAAGGTCAAGCACCACCGGACGGCCGACGTGATCGCGATCGGCTACCGGGAACACACCGCCAAGGTGGGTGTGGGCTCGATCCTGCTCGGGCTTCACGGCGACGATGGGAAAGTGCACCAGGTCGGCGGCGCCTCCGCCTTCAGCGATGAGCGGCGGGTGCAGCTGCTCGACGAGCTCGCGCCCGCCGTCGAGCGGGACGAAGCAGGTGAGCCGGTGCGCGGCGACGGCGAGCGGAGCCGGTTTTCGGGCGGTCGCGACACGTCCTTCGTGCGCCTCCGTCCCGAGTTGGTGCTGGAGGTGCGCTACGACCAGCGCGAGGGCGACCGATTCCGGCACACCGTCCAGTTCGAGCGGTGGCGGCCAGACCGCGAGGCCGCCTCGTGCACGATGGACCAGCTAGAGCAGCCCACGGCATACGACCTCGGGGATGTGCTGGGCTGAGCCGGCGGTCAGCTCTTCTTGGCTCGACTGGGCTGCACGCGCGGCGGCTCGCCTGGCATCTTGGGGAAGTCAGGCGGGAAGGGCAGCTCGCCCAGTCCTCCAGCCACATCCCGCTCCCACCACCTGAGCAGCACCTCGAGGCGTCCAGGGGAGTCATGCATACGTGCCCACGGGTCGCCCCGCTCGGCGAGCCGTGCCGGCACCGAGCGAACGGTGAACTGCCGCGGATCGACGCCATCGAGTTCGTCCCACTCCAGCGGAGTCGAGACGGGCGCATGCGAGAGCGGCCGGGGGCTATAGGCGCCTGCCATCGTGCGGTCGCGGTTCGCTTGATTGAAGTCGACGAAGATCCGCTTACCGCGCTCCTCCTTCCACCACGCTGTCGTGACCTCGTTGGGCATCCGCCGCTCCAGTTCCCGGGCCGCGGCGATAACGGCGTGCCGCACGTCGAGGAACTCGTGCTCAGCGACGATCGGCGCGAAGACGTGCAGCCCGCGATTGCCCGAGGTCTTCACGAACGGCTCGAGGCCCGCCTCCTGAAGGACTTCGCGGAGGGCATTCGCGGCGACGACCGCGTCGGCGACGTCGGTTCCCGGCTGCGGGTCGAGGTCGATCCGGAGCTGGTCTGGTAGATCGGACGCGTCGGCGCGGGAGGCCCACGGATGGAAGACGACGGTGTTCATCTGCGCAGCCCACACGGCGGCGGCCGGCTCGTCGATCACCAGCTGCGGATGCGCCCGTCCGCTCGGGTAGGTGACAGGGACCGAGCGCACATACTCCGGCGCACCCTTCGGCGGGTTCTTCGAGAAGAACTGATCGCCATCGATCCCGGACGAAAAGCGCTGGAGCGACACCGGGCGGCCACCGTTCGCCGCTCCAAACGCCGCGCCGACGGCGACGAGGTACTCAGCGACCTCGAGCTTCGTGATTCCGGGCTCCGGGAAGAGCACGCGTCCCGGGCTCGAGATTCGCACCTCCCGGTCGCCGTGCGGTCCGGGGACAGTAAGGACGACGGCGTCACTGCTGGGCATCTGCTGAGGCTAGCCCGCGGTACCAGTGGGCGACAGGGGGCCGCCGGGGCGTCGCCGCAGCCTGATCGGGCCCTTGGCGCGGGAGGGATCGACGATCTGACCGCCCTGGACAATGTCGATCTCACCGCGGTCGACGAGGCGGCGGGCGGCGCGGCGGACCGGTTCCATCAGTGGGCGCCACTCCTCGCCACCAACCCTGCGCGCGACCTCGGACGGGCACGCTGTGGAGGACACGGCCCGGGCGAGCAAGACGGTGCGGATCTCGTCTTCTAGGCGCGACTCCTCCGGCCCGACCCCACGACGCCGGCACGCGTCAGAGCAATAGCGCACGTCGTCCCAGTCGCGCGCCCACTTCGCGCGCCACTCGATCTCGCGGCCGCAGGAGGCACAGGTTTTGCTCTCGGGGTGCGCGGAGGAGGCGCGGGGACGGTGAGCCATACTCCCGAGTGTGCACACGCCGGGCTCTGGGGCGCGACGGCTTGCGCTGGGGGCGCTTCTCGTGGCGATGTGCAGGGACGTGTGCGATCTGCAGGGACGTGTGCGATCTGCAGGGGATGTCGACCGTCGCTCTGGCGTGGCGGGCAAGAAATCGTTCTCGCGGCCGTAGTACCTGCACATCGCACCTGCGCATCACACGTCATTCGGCGAAACGGGGGCACCCTCCGGCTTCTGGTGCGTCAGGCTGGAGGGGCCGCCCAGCGGTGCGACGCAGGGCCACGCCCCGTGCCGCTCCCTCGAACGATCAGGAGCTCCGATGAGCCGTGAGAACCTCGCCACCCCGAACGCCGAATCGGAAGGCAACGAACCGGAGCACCACGCCTTCGCGGGCCTCTCCCCGGAGGAGTTCAAATTCGCCTTCCGCAACCACGCGGCCGGGGTCGCGCTGATTACCGCCGATCCGGGCACGGGTCCGGTCGCGCTGACCGCGACCTCCGTTTTCTCGGTGAGCGCCGAGCCTCCGCTCTTCGTGTTCTCTCTGTCATCCACGTCCTCGAGTTCCGCCGCGATCCAGGCGTCCGAGACACTCGTCGTGCACCTGCTCGGTGCGAGTCAGCTCGATCTCGCGCGACTCGGCTCGACAAGCGGAGTGGATCGCTTCGCCGACACGTCCCTCTGGTCGCGACTGCCGACGGGCGAGCCGTATTTCCTGGGGGCGTCCGCGTGGATTCGCGGCACGGTCATCAACCGCATGGAGGCGGGCGCGTCGACCATCGTCGCCGTGCACGCCATCGAGGCGCACGTGCCGGATGACTCCGAGGCAACGACTCCGCTCGTCTACCACAACCGCACCTGGCACCACCTCGGCGAGCACTCCCGCCTGCGCTGACACTGCCACTGCGGCGGCCGCGACCGCCGCCACAGTCCAGAAGTTGTCGCACTCGCGTACCGACTGCGACAACTTTTGGACAGCCATCGACGCGTGGAGATGCGCGGAGGTGCGCGGCCACGTCGAGAAGCCACAAGTTGTCGCACTCGAGTGCCGAGTGCGACAACTTGTGGACAGTGGTGACCGGTCAGTGGGCGAGCACAGGCTCCGAGGACACGGGTTCCGCGGACGCGGGAACCGCAACTGCGGCCGAGCGACGACGGAACAGCAGCACCGCAAGGACCGCGCCAACCGCGAAGAAGCCCGCGCCCCAGCCGTACGCGACGGCGTAACTCTGCACCGCGGCCTCCGCCGCGATCGTCGCCGTGACGGGAGCGTGCGACGCGAGGTAGTCCGTCACAGCGGTCGCGGCGAGGGTGTTCAGCAGTGCCGTACCAATCGAGCCGCCGACCTGCTGGCTGGTGTTGACCATCGCGGAGGCGACTCCGGCGAACTGCATATCGACTCCACGAGTGGCGGTCTGCATCGACCCGGGCATGATCGTGCCCATCGCGAAACCGAGCACCATCAGCGCCGGCAGCACATCGGCCGCGTAGTCGCTGCCAAGGTCGAGGCGCGTGAGCAGCAGCATCCCGATAACGCCGAGCACCATGCCCGAGGGGACCATGATCTTCGGGCCGAGGCGCGGCAGCAGCAGGTTGGTCCCGAGCTGCGCGGCGAGCACGAGCATCCCGATCATTGGGAGGAAGGAGAGTCCCGTCTGTATCGGTGAGTAGCCGAGCGAAACCTGCAAGTAATAGGTGACGAACAGGAAGATTCCGAACATGCTCGCTCCGGCGATGAGCACCGAGAGGTAGGCGGCGCCGCGGTCACGGTCGAGCACGATCTGCAGGGGCAAGAGGGGGTGGTCGGCGGTGCGCTGGCGGACGACGAAGGCGGCGAGCAGGACGACAGCGGCCACCAGCGGTCCCCAGGTGAGAGGCGAATTCCAGCCGTCGGTCTCGGCGTTCGCAAAGCCAAAGACGAGGCCGAAGAGTGCGGCCGAGACGAGCAGGGTGCCCGGTACGTCGAGCTTCGGGCGCGGGCCAGTGCGCTCGATCGGCGGCACGAAGATGACGGCGCCGATCACCGCGACGATCGCGATGATGACGTTAATGTAGAGATTCCAGCGCCAGTCGAAGTTTTCGGTGAGCACGCCACCGAGGAGCAGGCCGACGGCTCCTCCTGCACCGGCGATGGCGCCGAAGACGCCGAATGCGCGGGCGCGCTCCTTCGGGACGGTGAAGGTCGTGGTCAGCACAGCGAGCGCCGTCGGAGCGAGCAGCGCACCGAACACGCCCTGGAGCGCGCGAGCGGCGATGAGCAGTTCGAAGTTGGGAGCCGCTCCTCCGAGGGCTGAGGCGATGGCGAAGCCGATGAGGCCGATCACGAAGGTGCGCTTGCGGCCGATCAGGTCGGAGAGGCGTCCGCCGAGCAAGAGGAGGCTGGCGAAGGCGAGGGAGTAGGCGGTCACGACCCACTGGCGGTCACCATCGGAAAAGCCGAGGTCGGCCTGAGCGGCGGGCAGCGCGATATTCACGACGGTCGAGTCGAGAACGACCATGAGCTGGGCCAGGCCGACGGCCACGAGGGTCCACCAGCGGCGGTTGGGGGACGCCGGAGTGGCGGTCACCGGCTGCGAAGAAGTCTGCGTCATGCGAGCGACGATATACGAGACGCCGCAGTTTCGGAACTGCGCAGTTCTTCAATTAGCATGGTGTTCACACAGGGACGGATCGACCGTCCCTCACCCGCGACAGACAGGAGCAGCCGCAATGACGCCGCCCACTCCCCCCGCCGACTGCGAGGTCGCCCGCCCAGGCCGCCGCCGCGACCCGAACCGCGACGGCGAGATTCTGACAGCCGCCCTCGACGTGCTCGCCGACACCGGCTATGAGGGCATGACCATCGACATGGTCGCCGCCCGCGCCAAGGCAGGCAAGGCCACGGTGTATCGGCGCTGGGAGTCGAAGGCCGAACTCGTCCTCGAGGCGCTCGCCTGCCTCAAAGGCGCGGATCTGTCCGAGAACTCACTCCCCGACACCGGTTCGCTGCGGGGCGATCTGGTCGCGCTGATCAAGCCGCACACGATCGAGGACGCCGAGCGGAAGCTGCGCATCATGTCCGGCGTGGTCGCGATGATTTCGAAAGCGCCCGAGCTGGCCGACTCGGTTCGCACAGTGATCGTGGAGCCGCGCGCGCGGGCGAACCGCTTCCTCCTGAATCGCGCCATCGCCCGCGGCGAGATTTCGGCCGAGATCGACGTCGAGCAATTGGCGCTGATCACGCCCTCGATGATCGCCTACCGCGTGCTGCTGCTGCGCGAGCCGGTGAACCGCGACTATCTGATCTCGCTCATCGACACGGTGCTGCTGCCGGCGGCCGGAGTACGCGCGTCTGTCTGAGGCCGAGCATGGCATGACGGCAACGCCGCATAGGAATGGGGACGACGGTTAAGGCCCGCCTCCTCGGGATGAGGAGACGGGCCTTAACTCGTGATGACGAACTCAGTAGCGGTTGTCCTCGCAAGCGACTCCGTTGTTGTTCGCATCGAGGCGCGCAAAGTCGCCGTACCATTGCGCCCAGAACTCGAGGAAGTTCTGCGCCGCCACCTGGCTCGGAAAGTCTTTGCAGTCCCGGTCGGCTGGTCGCTGCGGCGGTGCCGGTGCCGCAGGCTGCACGCTCGACCACAGCGCGCGGCCCGAGGTGGAGTAAATCACCAGGTTGCCGTCGTTCTGCATCACCATCCGCGCGCCCGGATTGCCGCCCGTGCCCGACTGCCAGCGCGCTCCGGACGACCCGTAGATCACCGCGTTGCCATCGGACTGCATCTCGAGACGGTTGCCGCCTCCGGACGTGCCTGCGCTCCAGCGGACGCTACCGCGCGAGTAGACAGCGAAGTTTCCATCGCCCTGCATGACCGCTTCGCTGCCTCCATCGCTCGACCGTAGCCGCTGGTCGGCAGTGAGACGGTTGCCCGCATACAGGGTGTCGCTCATGACCGGCGCAGGAGGGGCAGGCGGGGTGTCACTTGCCCAGAGCGCGCGGCCCGAGGCGGAGTAGATCACCAGGTTGCCGTCGTTCTGCATGACCATCCGGGCGCCGCCGTTGCCGCCCGTGCCCGACGCCCACAGTGCACGCCCGTTGCCGGCGTAGATCACCGCGTTGCCGTCGCTCTGCATCGCGAGACGGTCGCCCTCGCCCTGCGTACCGGCACCCCATCGGACTCCCCCGCGCGAATACACCGCGACGTTGCCGTCACCCTGCATCACAGCGCGGGAGGCGCCGTCGGACGAGGTCAGTTGCTGGCCCCGGCGCAGATCGCTGCCGCCCACCAGGACGTCGGTGGTGGCCGGCGCGGGCGCAGGATTGCTCGCCCACAGCGGTCGACCCGAGGCTGCGTAGACGACCAGGTTGCCGTCGTTCTGCATGACCATCCGCGCCCCCGGGTTGCCCGAGGTGTTTGTGGCCCAGCGAGCGCCCGCCGCAGACCCGTAGATCACGGCGTTGCCATCGGACTGCATGTCGAGGCGATTGCCCGGTCCGAAGGTCAGGGAGTTCCAGCGCGCGACGCCGTCGGTGTAGACGACGAAGTTGCCGTCGCCCTGCAGCGCCGCACGCGAGCGGCCATCCGAAGAGGTGAGCTGCTGGCCGGTCGAAAGCGATCGGCCACCGGTCAGCGCATCCTGAATCGCCGGCTGCTCGATTTCGGAACTCCAGGCAGTCGAGGAGTCCGAGCGGAGGATCACGAGCCGCCCGTCGTCCTGGATCAGAGCCACCGCACCGATCGTGCCTTCCGTCCTGGAGCTCCAGACCGGCGCGCCGTCGGCGGAGTAGACGACGAGGTTGCCGTCACTCTGCATCTGGAGATAAGAGCCGACGCCCTGGGTTCGGGTATCCCAGACAGCGCGCCCGCTCGAGTCATAGATCACGGCGTTGCCGTCGTTCTGCATTTCGAAGCTCGAGGAGCCGTTCGCGGAGACGATGCCCTCGCCGGCGACGAGATATTCGCCGGCGACAAGTGCATTGGTGTAGGTCTGTGCGCCGCGCGCCTGGGCGGTCGGCGCGGAGGAGGAGGTGCCCGGCACGAACGCGGACGTCGGAGAGTCCGAGACGGCAGCGGGCAGAGCGGAGGCGACGGGCGCGAGAGCGGCCACCCCTCCGGAGGCGAGGAGGCAGGCGAGGGTGATCGCTGCCAAGCGGCGGGTGGCGGGCTGTGGCACTGGTGGCCCTTTCACGAAGCGGTGTCGGCGGAACCGCTCGTCAGTGAGCGGCGAGCGGAGCCTTGCATGTGCACGCATCGACCGTCCAGCACTCCAGCGCGGAGACGCTACGTAACCCGTGCCGTATCCCGTCGTTTCGCGTCATTTCGCTGAGTCGGTCGTAGCCACTTTGTGCCTGGTGTGGCGTGGAATCGTCGAAGGCGTAGGCCTGGCGCGATCCTCCTCCTGGCAGAACGACGGCGCGAATTGACGGGACAGCAGGTCCCGTCCGGCTCGACTCCACTCTCCCGGGCGCCGCTCCGCCCCGCTCGGAAGCGGGGCGGCACGGAACGGGTCCGCGCGTCTCCTAAAATCGGAGCCATGTCGAAAGTGTTGAGCAGTCTGCCCGTGGGCGAGCGTGTCGGAATCGCATTCTCGGGAGGCCTCGACACATCCGTCGCCGTCGCCTGGATGCGCGAGAAGGGCGCCGTGCCCTGCACCTACACGGCCGACATCGGCCAATACGACGAGCCCGACATTCAGAGTGTTCCGTCTCGCGCTGCCCAGTACGGCGCCGAGATCTCGCGCCTGGTCGACGCGAAGAGCGCACTGGTGGAGGAGGGACTCGTCGCCTTGCAGTGCGGGGCCTTCCACATCCGCTCGGGCGGCAAGACCTACTTCAATACCACTCCCCTCGGCCGCGCGGTCACCGGCACGCTCCTGGTACGCGCCATGCGCGAGGACGGCGTCGACATCTGGGGCGACGGCTCCACCTACAAGGGCAACGACATCGAGCGCTTCTACCGCTACGGCCTGCTCGCGAATCCGCGCCTCCGCATCTATAAGCCGTGGCTCGACGTGCAGTTCGTCAACGAGCTGGGCGGCCGCACCGAAATGTCCCAGTGGCTGGTCGCGCGCGGCTTCCCCTACCGCGACGCCACCGAGAAGGCGTACTCGACCGACGCGAACATCTGGGGCGCCACCCACGAGGCGAAGCGCCTCGAAGAACTCTCGAGTGGGCTCGAGCTCGTCGAGCCGATCATGGGAGTCGCGTCGTGGCGCGACGAGGTTGAGATTGCCTCCGAAGTCGTGTCGGTGCGCTTCGAGGCCGGTCGCCCGGTCGCGCTCAACGGCGCAGAGTTTTCGGATGCGGTTGCGCTCGCGCTCGAGGCGAACGCGATCGGCGGCCGCCACGGACTCGGCGTCTCGGACCAGATCGAGAACCGCATCATCGAGGCGAAGAGCCGCGGCATCTATGAGGCACCGGGCATGGCGCTCCTGCACATCGCCTATGAGCGCCTGCTCAACGCGATCCACAACGAGGACACCGTCGCCCAATACCACTCCGAGGGTCGCCGCCTTGGGCGCCTGATGTACGAGGGACGCTGGCTCGACCCGCAGTCGCTGATGCTGCGCGAGTCCATCCAGCGCTGGGTCGGCTCCGCCGTGTCCGGCGAGGTCACCCTGCGCCTGCGCCGCGGCGATGACTATACGATTCTCGACACCACCGGCCCCGCACTGAGCTACCACCCTGACAAGCTCTCGATGGAGCGCGTCGGCGACGCCGCGTTCGGCCCGGAGGATCGCATCGGTCAGCTCACGATGCGCAACCTGGACATCGCCGACTCCCGCTCGCGCCTCGAGCAGTACGCCGCGTCCGGACTTGTCGGCGGGCCCACCGCCGAGCTGGTCGGCGAACTCGAGATCGGCGAGGCCGACGCGATCACGGAGGGCGGCGGCTCGGCAGCCGCCGACGCGCTCGGCAGGGCGACGGACCTCGCCTCCGAGGGCGCCGCGTTCGACGCCGGCACCGACTGACGCGGACCCCTGCGACGCTGACCGGTCCGTCCGGACGCGGCACCGGGACGTCCGTCGTCTCCGGCGGGTGGCCGCGGCGCACGCTCGACGCCCACGCGCACGCCCGCAGCGGAAACGCAACGTGCGCACGGACATCCGCCGCGGTATGCGCGGACGCTGGCGACTCAGGGGGCGGCGGCGCACACCAGCGCGAGCGCCGCGTCCACGGTCGCGAGTGACTGTGCCGGGTCGACGCGCGCCAGCACGAGCGCGGCCACCACCAGCGAGACCAGGACATCGGCCTGCCCGGATGCCCACTCGGGCGACTGCGGCCAGCGCGCGAGCGCACCTGCCCGCAGCGCGCGCAGCAACTCCGCACGATAGTCGGCGATCACCTCGCGCACCGCCTCGTCGCGTGCGATCGGCGCGCCCGCGGCGTTGAGGAGGAGACAGCCGCTGCGAGCCGAAAAGGTCTGCGCGTCGGCGAGCGCCGCGCGCAACCCCGTGAAGTAGTCCTCAAGGGCCGATGGCGACGCTCCGGAGGGAGTGACGAGGGGCACCAGCCGCGGCCGCACCACCTCGTCGAGGTAGCTCTGCACGGCGGCATCGAAGAGCCCGCGCTTGCTGGCGAAGGCGTGGTAGAGGCTGGAGCGGCCCAACCCGGTTGCCGCTTCGAGGGCAGGGAGGGACGCCTCCTCGAACCCGTTTTCCCAGAACACGGCGCGCGCGGCACGGACGACCTGCTCGGTATCGAAGCTCTGCGTGCGACCCACGGCGCCTCCTCGATGCTGACTGTCATGCCGCGCTGGCGCGACCCGCCCGGACCAGTATATTGTGTACCGAGCAATACACAATCGGCCCGGGCCGTCCGCGCCGCACACCTCGCCTGGAGGCCCCGCCATGATCGTTCTCGGACTGGTGCTCGCCGCTCTCGCCGCGGCGCTGCACGTCTATATTTTCGTGCTCGAGTCGCTCCTCTGGACGACCCCCCGCGCGCGATCAACCTTTGGCACCACGGCGGGCGAGGCCGAGGCAACGAAGGAGCTGGCCTTCAACCAGGGGTTCTACAACCTCTTCCTCGCGATCCTCATCGCGGTGGGCATCATCGCTACAGCGAGCGGAGCCACGGCAGTCGGTGCTGCGCTCGTGTTCGCGGGTGCCGGATCGATGGTCGCCGCCGCGCTGGTCCTCCTCCTTTCCGCGCCCACCAAGCGCCGCGCCGCGCTGACCCAGATGACACCAGGGCTCCTCGCGGTCATCGTCCTCGCCGTCGGCCTCGCGCTCTGACTCCGCTCCGTCCCACTCCGAAAGGCTCCATGACCTCCGTCACCAGCACCCAGATCCAACTCGTCCGCCGCCCCGATGGCTGGCCCGTCGCCGAGGACTTCCGCAGGATCACCGTCGAGTACGGCGACCCCGCCGCCGGCGAAATCCGCGTCGAGAACGCGTTCCTTTCTGTCGACCCGTACATGCGCGGCCGGATGAACGACGTGAAGAGCTACACCCCGCCCTTCGCCCTCGGCGAGACCATGACCGGCGGCGCCGTCGGCCGGGTCATCAGATCAGACGACCCGGCGTTCCCCGTCGGCAGCGCGGTCCTGCATCAGCTCGGCTGGCGCGACATCGCGCAGGCGGAGTCGTCGCAGTTTCGCGTCGTCCCCGAAACGCCCGGTGTCCCGCTCTCACTCCGCCTCGGCATCCTCGGAATGACCGGCCTCACCGCCTACGTCGGCCTGACGGCGATCGCCGGGATGGAGGAGGGCGACACCGTCTTCGTCTCGGGCGCCGCAGGAGCGGTCGGCTCGGCGGCCGGCCAGATCGCGCGCCTGCTCGGCGCGAAGCGGGTGATCGGATCCGCGGGCTCGGCCGAGAAGGTCGCACTGCTGACGGACAAATACGGCTACGACGCCGCGTTCGACTACCACTCGGCCCCCGTGCGCGAGCAGCTGGCCGAGGCCGCGCCCGACGGGATCGACGTCTACTTCGACAACGTCGGCGGCGACCACCTCGAGGCGGCTCTCGATGCCTTCCGCGACGGCGGGCGCGCGGCGCTCTGCGGCGCGATCGCGGGCTACAACAGCACCGAGAAGACACCGGGCCCCGACAACATGTCGACCATCATCACGCGCGGGCTCACTCTGCGCGGTTTTACGCTCTCGGGCTACGTCGAGCACGCTCCGGAATTCAACCGGCTGATGGCCGGCTGGTTCGCGGACGGGCGGATCGCCTACGACGAGACGGTCGTGGATGGCATCGACCACGCGGTCGACGCGTTCCTCTCGATGATGCGCGGGGGCAACACCGGCAAGATGGTCGTGCGCCTCTAAAGAGGACGGCCGGTGCGGCCGTCTGGACAGCATGTTCCCGCAGGGGGACAGCGATTGCTGATCCTTCGCCCCGTCCGCCGGCAGCGGTGCCAGACTGCGCAGATGACCACGTTTTCGCATCGGATGGCCGCCCCGGCGCTGGCGGCAGCAGCACTGGTCCTCCTCCTCGGCGGCTGCGCGGGAAGCGGCGGTACCACGGTCGGGAGCCCACTCCCGACGCCGACGGTCACGGTGACAGTGACGGCCGCTCCCGAGGCACCCGCCTCGCGCGCGCCCGCGACCTCACCCGCCACGTCGTCGAGGCGCTGCCAGGGATCCGACCTGACGATGGAGTATCGGGCCGACCCCGAAGCATCCGGCGTCGGCAGCAGCGCGTTCGACCTGGTGCTGACCAACGCCGGGCCGGTCGCGTGCGAACTCGCCGGCATCCCCGGTGTCTACGCCACCGATGCCGACGGCACTCGGATCAGCGCGGTCGCCGGCGCCTCCGGTCCGAACCCTGACGAGCCGGTCGATCTCCTGCCTGGTGCGCGAGCGGATGTCCGAGTCGCCTGGCACTCCCCCGGCGCGTACGACTGCCCGGTCGGCACCTCCGCCTATCTGGTCGCCGAGGTTCTGGATGCCACGGACGGTGCGGTCCGCGCGCCCGCCGAACTGCAGGTGTGCACCGACGGAACCGTGATGATGGACGCCTCCGCCTACACCCTCCTCTGACGCCGCCGCGCGACCCCTTGACCGAGGGACTGTCGACCCGCGAGCCTCGCATCACACGTTTCTACCCACTCGGAGGTCACTATGAAGATCGGCTCGCTCATTCTCCGTCTCGCTGTTGGCGGGCTTTTCGTCGGTCACGGCCTGCAGAAGCTGCGGGGCTCGTTTGGTGGCCCCGGCCTCGACGGCACAGAGCAGATGATGACGAGCCTCGAGCTGCATCCGGCACGTCGAAACGCTGTCGCCGCGGCCGCCACCGAGACGGCCGGAGGAGCCGCCCTCGCACTCGGTGCCGCGACTCCGCTCGCCGCTGCCGGCCTGGTCGCGACGATGGTGACCGCGGTGCGCAAGGTGCATTGGAGCAACGGTCTCTGGAACGCGGGTGGCGGCTGGGAGTACAACGGCGTACTGGTCGCCGCCGTGGCCGCGATCGTCGCCGACGGCCCCGGGGCGCTCTCGTTCGACGCACTGATCGGCAAGCGGAAGTGGGGAGCCGGCTGGGCGCTGGTCGCCCTCGTCGGCGGCGCTGCGGCCTCGACGGCACTGATCGAAATGGGCCGACGCGGCGCTGCGGTCGAGGGCGCCGTCGCGGCGGACGACGACGTGCAGGACGGCGGGGGTTCGGCAGACTAGCCAGCGCTGGGTGGGGCGGACGAGGTGCTGCGCACCGCGCTGGAGGCACTGGCGCCGGCCCTTTCCGGTACCAGCGACTCGTCCGCGCCTCCACTGCCGCCCTCACGGACGGTGCCGACGAGGAGTCGCGCGCCCGCTGCCCGGCCCACCGGCTCAGCCCTCGAGCAGGATCGCGTCGATCTGGCCGATGGCCTGGCGCATGCCCTCCTCCATCCCCATCAGAACCATCTGTTCGAGTTGCTCGAGCGAATCAAAATTGCTCCGGATCGTCATCCGCGTGCGGCCCGGAGCGATCTCGTTGAGGGTGACGGCGGCGCGGGTGACCCCCATCGCGTCGATCGGCTCACCGTGCTCATCGGCGAAGCCATCCTCGAACTCGAAGCGCGTCGGCTCGTCCACCAGGGTTACCCGCCACCAGCCTCGGGCCTGCTCGCCGTCGGGCCCGGTCATCGCGTAGTTGCTCCGACCGCCCTCGACGGGCTCGTGCCGCTCAAAGGTGGCGGGCCACGTCGGCGGTCCCCACCACCGCTCAAGTTTCCGCGGGTCGGTCCAGAGGAGCCAGACACGGTCTGCGCCCGACTCGAACTCGGCAGTGATGGTCAGGGTCAGTTTTTCGACGTCCTTGACGGACTCCAGCACGGTCATTGTGCGTCTTCCTCTTCTCGGTCTCCGGACACCGGTTGGCTTCCGGACGCTCGTTCTTCCTCGACGAGGAGCTCGGACATTCGCCCGACCCTCGCGACCCACAGTTGCTCGTACGCCTCCAGCAGGTGTGACGCGCGCCGTACTGCGGCCACCTCGCCCTGCACCAGACGCTCCCGTCCGCGTCGCCTCTTGCGCACCAGGGTCGCCCGCTCGAGGACACCCACATGCTTCTGCACTGCCGCGAACGACATCTGGTAGTGGGCGGCCAGCGCGGAGACGGACTGCTCACCGGCGAGCACACGGGCGACGATGTCACGCCGCGTGCCGTCGGCCAACGCTCGAAAGAGCAGGTCGATCTCTGCATTCTGATCTACAACCATGTGGTTATACGATAAGGAGCGCCGCAGGTCATTACAAGAGGCGCGCACAGCTCGGCCCTCCGCCAGAACGCTCGTCATTTCAGGCGCCTGTTGCGGCAAGTGCTTCGGCGGCAGCGTCAAGCACCCACTCCGGTAGCGGCCGAGCCTCGAACACGGACGAGTACAACTGGGCCATCGAGTTCGCGGGGTCGAGCGTTCGTGCCTCGTCGAGGTGGAGTCCGGCGAGGCTCGACACTCCCCTCGCCCACCAACACCACGCGAGAACGGTGAGCACCGGTGACCGAGCCTGATCCGGGGCGAGTGCCGCGGCGCGAGAAAGCAAGCCGGTCGCCAGCACCAAGCGGTCGCGGTCAGGAGCCGGCCCGGTTCCGAGCATCACCATCGACGTCTCGAGATCGTGCTGATCGCTTGACCCGGCCAGATACTCCCGCCCAACGATATCTGCCACGCTCTCGCCCGTCGCCGCGCTCATGGCGTCGAGCCGTCTCTGCCGCAGCATCTGCTCCGCACCGAGCTCGGCCCCGCGGGCGATCTGCAGAGTGACCAAATCGCGCAGCGGCGGAGATTGCAGGATCCGAATGATCAGGCCCTCCCGGCGAGCGTCCTGCGGCCCGTTGAGCCAGCGTTCAACCAGCGCCACGGTGTCCGGCATCAGGAAAGGCCGAGTGAGGACCTGGGCCACAATCGCGCGGTCGGCTTCGTCGACCGCGGGCGGTGCGGCCAGTGCAGCGAGATCCAGCGGCTCGTCAGCGACCGCCCTCGAGAGCACTCCGGTCTCGCTCCCTTCGATCTCGAGGAGCGGACGCGGCTGGCGGCACTCCGACGGCTCGGTGTAGCGCCCCCAGCCGTCGCCCGCTACGCACGCCACAGCCACAATGCCGAGCTGAGTGCGCTCGAGTCGGCGAAGTACCGCACGCCCGAGGTCGAGCAAAGGGATGCCCCTCGACTCGGCGTAACTCGCGCGGGTGTAAACCACGACCAGCGCCGCGGTCGCGCGCGGCATCGTCTCCATCATGGTCGTGCAGCCTCGCGCGAGTGCCTCCACCTCCGCTCGGCGCAGGCGCTCGGGAAGTGGGATGCGGAAGCCGCCGCCGGCACGCGTGCCAAGGAACGGCACGACGATCAGGGACTCCGCCGGCTGGATGCCGATCATGGCGGGGACAGCGGCGAGGAGGTCCTGGAGTTCGCTTGCGCGCACGACCTCGGGGTCGCGCCGACGGCGAGAGGCGGACGAGTGGGTGGTGATGCTCTGAGTCGATGTCATGTCCGGGACTCTCCTCTCCCTGCTCGACGCGCAGGAGGATGAAGCGCGATCAGTGGAGAGCTCGGGCGGATCCGCGCTTGTGGAGGAGCCCCTGAGCCTCGCACCGGCGCAATGCCGTCACACCGCCGCGGGAGCCGCCCGGAGTACCGTCGCCATCTTCCGCCCGTGAGCGATTTCGTCGATCAGCTTGTCCAGGTACCGGATCTTCTGCATCAGCGGGTCCTCGATCGTTTCCACCCGCACACCACAGACCACTCCCGTAATCGCCGAGGCGTGCGGATGCAGTCGCGCCACCGCAAAGAAGTTCTCGATCGTGGTCCGCTCGTCAAGGTGCCCTCGAAGCTGAGCCTCGTCGAATCCGGTGAGCCAACACACCGCCTCATCGACCTCGGCCCGCGTGCGGCCCTTCCGCTCCGCCTTCGCCACGTAGTGCGGATACACGTCTGCGAAGGCCGTGGTGAAAATCCTGCTCATAGCCAGGGAGGGTACTCGCGGGCACCGCCGCGCGCGATCGGCGCCGGCGGGCAGTCCCGTCCCACTATCCTTCCGAAGTGGCCTCCCCGCCCATTCCCCGCCGCCGACAGAGAGAGCGCCCGTGAGCGTCCTGCGTACCAAATCCGTCGAGCAATCTATCGCTGATACCGAGGAGCCGGAGTATCGGCTCAAGAAGTCGCTGACCGCTCTTGACCTCACCGTCTTCGGTGTTGGAGTCGTGATCGGCGCCGGAATCTTCACCCTCACCGGTCGCGCCGCGCACGACATCGCCGGACCCGCGATCGTGCTGAGCTTCGTGGTGGCCGCCTTCGCCTGCGCCCTCGCCGCGATGTGCTACGCCGAGTTCGCCTCCACGGTGCCCGTCTCCGGATCCGCCTACACCTTCTCCTACGCCTCGCTCGGCGAGCTCGTGGCGTGGATCATCGGCTGGGACTTAATCCTCGAACTTTTTCTTGGCGCGAGCGTCGTTGCTCAGGGCTGGAGCGCCTACCTCGGCTCGCTGCTGGATCAGCTGGGCATTGTCCTGCCACCCGCGTTCTCGTATGGCGGAGCGATCGACGTGCCGGCGATCCTGCTGGTGCTTGCGCTCGGCGCACTGATGACGGTCGGCATCAAGGAGTCGCTGCGCGTCAATCTCGTGCTCGTCGCGATCAAGCTCTTCATCGTCCTGTTCGTCATCATCGCCGGCCTCCAGTTCGTCGACACCGCGAACTACTCGCCCTTCATCCCCGCGGCTGCACCGTCACAGTCGGCGTCCGGCCTCACTCAACCGCTCCTGCAATTCTTCTCGGGCATCGAGCCGGCGACTTTTGGAGTCGGCGGCATCATTGCCGGCGCATCGCTCGTCTTCTTCGCGTACATCGGCTTCGACGTCGTGGCGACCACGGCGGAGGAGACCCGCCGCCCTCAGCGCGACCTGCCGATCGGCATCATCGCCTCCCTCATTATCTGCACGGTCCTGTACTGTGCCGTCGCCCTCGTGGTGACCGGCATGGTCCCCTACGACAAACTCGACCCCTCGGCCGCCCTGGCCAACGCCTTCTCGTACCACGGGGAGACCTGGATGGCGACGGTCATCTCGGCGGGTGCGGTTGCCGGTCTCACCACTGTCGTCCTGACGCTGCTGATCGGAGCGACGCGCATCATCTTCGCGATGGCCCGCGACGGCCTCCTCCCCCAGCGCCTGGCCGCGGTGCATCCGCGCTTGCGCACGCCGTGGTTCACCTCGGTCATCGTGACGGTCATCGTCGCCCTGCTCGCTGGGCTCACTCCGATCGGGGTGCTGGAGGAAATGGTCAATATCGGCACACTCTCGGCCTTCGTGCTGGTCTCGATCGGCGTCGTCGTCCTCCGCCGCACGCGTCCGGATCTCCAGCGCGGCTTCCGAGTCCCCTTGAACCCGTGGCTGCCGCTGCTCTCGGCGCTGATCTGCATCTACCTGATGCTCAACCTGTCCGTCGAGACGTGGCTGCGCTTCCTGATCTGGCTGCTGGTCGGCTTCGCGATCTACTTCACCTACTCGCGCAGCCACGCGAAGATCGGGCGATAGGGCTCACTCCGCCAGCCCCACCTTCGGCCGCGCCCACGAGCGGCCGCGGGTGTCCTTGAGGATGTCGTACTCCACCTCGACATGCGGCTCGATGGCGCTGTACTTGTCGTTCGGGGCGCCGATCACGAGCTGGAAGCCCAGTCCCCGCCAGGCGCCGATGGCGCGCTTGGTGAAGTGTGCGTCCGCCTTGATCAGCGCCTCGTCCAGGAACACCGGCGCGTAGCGGGGGCGGTCGGCCCCGGCGTCGCCGAGCTGGTAGCGCAGCGCGGCTCCCACGATGAATGCAATCAGCTCCTGCGACTCCCCACCCGACTTCTCGCCGATGTGGTCATAGAGCGCGACGTGCTCGCGGGTGAGGGCATCGACGCGCTCGGCGCTGACGCGGACGTGGTTGCGCACGTCGACGAGATCGCCGAAGTCGGGCGCGGTGCGTCGCAGGCGCTGGATGAGCCGCGACATGCGCCGGTAGACCTGCTCGCGCTCCTCCTCCGTCGACACCGCTTGGATCTGCTCGCGCACGGTGCGGAGTTCGCGGCGGAAGCGTCGACGCACCTCCGATTGGTTCTCGCGGGTTGTGATCTGGAGACGGTGAGCGTCGTCAGAGAAGGGCAAGTCCTGCAGGATCACGTTGATCGGCTCGATCCGTTCCCGAATCTCGCGAAGCGAACGGCCGAGGGTGGAGTCGAAGCTGGTGAGGTCATTGCCGGAGAGAGTGAGCAAGCTGTCACGCCACTCGCTCTCGAGCCGGTGCAGACCGCTCGTCTCGAGCGCGTCAAGCAGGCGTTCGAAGTCGCTAGCGGAGGCGTCGGGGTCGGCGAGGAGGTTGGGGTTCGGCCAGCGCTCGAGGAACCCGGCCATGATCCGACCAACGCTGTCGCGCTGCTCGGCGTGCGCGTCCGCCGCCGATCGACGGTCCTCCTCAAGGCGCTGAGCCGCCGTCGCCAGGGCCGCGTCAAAGCGCACCAGCACGTCCTTCGCGCTTCCGGACGCCGCGGCGTCGCTCAGCGTGAAGCGCGCGTCGAGGAACGCGCGCTGGTCGTCATCGAGCTCGCGCTCGGCGCGCTGTGCCGCGTCGAGCGTCGCCTGGCTCGCGTCCACGTCATCGACGACCTTCGCCCACTCCGCCTCGATGCGATCGCGCTCGACGCCGGCACGCGCACTGTCCTGCCGCAGGCGTTCGATGCGCGCGCGCAGTTCGACGATCTGCTCCTGCAGGCCGGCGACCTCGGGAGTGGCGGCCGCCACCTCGATGCCCACAGCGCTCCACCGCTCCTGCTCGGCGAGCAGCGACTCGACGTCCACCTGATCCCACGTGATGCGAGCTACGCGGGCGAAGCGGGTCAGTCGGTCATCGAGCGCGTCAAGCGCCTCCTCCGCAGCCTGCGCCCTCGTGATCGCGTTGTCGCTGCGAGCGCGTGCCGTCTCGACCACAACGCCGAGTTCGCTCAAGCGCCGGGAATTCGAGAAGCCGAGGACGTTCGCTGTGCCATGCCCTCCGTGCGCGCCGCGCTGCCCCTGCGAGAGCTGGCCGGCGAGAGTCAGCGCGAGCCTGTGCCGACTCAGCTCGTCCGCCCGGTCGACGCAGACGAAGCCGAACCGGTTAACGAGGCGGTCCTGCAGCCAGCCGGTAAAGGGGGTCACGCGGTAGTCCAGGCGCCCGGGCAGGGTCATCGGATCGACGGCGCGCACCTCCTCCAGCCCGCTGTGCACGCCCTCATAACGGAGTCGGACGGGGAGTCGAACCGCGTCGATTGCCACGCGGAAGCGGTCCAGGTGGGCAACGTCGATCATCAGCGTCGTGGCGAATCCGCCGAGGGCGAGTGTGAACGCCTCCCGCCACGGCTCGAATTCAGCGCGAACATCGATCAGCTCGCCGACGAAGGGCAGATCGTCGGTGCTGAGTCCCGCCGCCACCGCGATCCGCTCGCGCGCCTCGTGCAAAGGCCACGGAATACTGTCGCGGCGCTCGGAGGCGGCGCGCTCCTCCGCTTCGAGCCCGGCGAGGTCGCGAGCCGCGGCCGTGCGCTCGGCCACCGCGTCGGACCAGGCCGCGCGGGTGTCGCGCCTCGCCTCCGCAATCCCCGTGCTGTCGGTGGCACGCGCCACGATCGCCTCGAACTGCTCCCGCGTGGTCTCCGTCACGCCGAGCGCCCGCAGATCTTCGTCCAGCCGCGCTCGGTTGTCGCGCACCATTGCCAGGCGTCGCTCGACGTCACGGAGCTCGCGCTGCGCCGTCTCGAGCCGGTCCCCGCCCCGGACCCGCAGAACCTCGGCGAGCCCGTCACGTTCCGTCTCCGCCGCCTCGGCGAGCGCGCGTTTCTCGCGCAGCAGAACATCGACCGCCTGCGTACGGGCCCGGAGTTCGGCCTCAACGTCGCGCAGCAGGCCGAGCCGCTGCTCCGCTCGCCAGAGCGCGGCCGGGGAGTGGGAGGCGCCAAAATCGCCGAGCGCGTCGATCAGACGTACGCGCTCCGCCGAAGCCGCCATGCGCAGGCGGAGCCCGCGCAGCGGTTCGAGCGCCGCGACCTGCTGCCTGGCGGTGAGCATCCGGAGCCGTGTGCTTTCCAGCTCATCGAAGTGCGCCACGACCGCGTCGGCAGAGGCGAGCGTTTCGGGCTCCTCCAGCACGAGCCGCTTGTAGAGGTCGTCGACGGTGGTGATCTGTTGGCCCGCCTGAATGCGTGCGAGCAGGCTCATCGCCTTCGAGCCTGCACCCGCCGCGCCGATGCCGAGCACCGCGTGGAGGCGCGATGAGAACTCACGATCAGTGGCCAGCGGATCCAGGCCCGCCGCGCGCAGCGACGCGTCCGAGAGTCGGTGCGCAGCGGCCTCCTGCAGCGAGCCGAGGTCGATCGCGTCTTCGGACGTCGCGCGGACGCGCACCGTCTCCTCAAGCACGCGCGCTCCAGCGGGCACATACCAACCGCGGAGGGCGCTGAAGCGCGAGCCGTCGTGATCGACCCAGGTCATCGCGACGGCGGTCCAGGTGTCGGAACCCTCGCCGCGGAGAACGCGCATGGCCGTTCCCTCTTCCGTGCGCGACTCGTCGAGCTTGCCGCGGGCGTAGGAGAGGATGTTCCGCTGGTCCTCGCCGCGCGGCCGCCCCGTCACTCCACCGTTCGAAGCGCCGTTGAACGGCGTCGTGTGCGGCATCATCAGGGCGATGTAGGCGTCCATCAGGGTCGACTTGCCGGAGCCCGAGCCACCGCAGAGCAGCGTCGCACCGGGCGAGAAGCGCACCCGGTGGGCACCGTCGTAGCCGCCCCAGTTGACCAGTTGAAGGTCCTCAGCGAGCCACTGCTGCCCACGCGAGGCGGCGGGGATGAGTCCGAAGAGGGTCTCGAGCATTGTCATCGGGGGTCGTCCTCCTGGTCGGGAGCCTCGGAGCCGTCGGAGGGTTCGAGCGAGTCAGCGGAGTCGAAGGGATCAGCGACCTGGAAGGGATCAGCGACCTCGTCGCGACCGCGTTCGCGCAGCCAGTCGCTCAGTTCCCGCAGCTTCGGCGCGCTCAGCACAATCTCCACAACAGGGCTGATCCGGTATCGCCCCGCCGACTCCTCCTCGACAATGCCGTCTCGGCCCAGGCGCTCCAGCGCCTTTCGCACCATCCGCTGCCGGCGCGCCGTGTCCCGCTCCGCGTCTGCAAAGTAGCTCAGCACGGTCTGCTCGACTTCCTCGACATATCCACTCGCGCCGACGACTCCCCCGCCGCAGACTCCCGCTGGCGCACCGTGCGCAGATGCACGAGCACCAGCGTCTCGGCTCGCGTGTAGGGCACGTCTCGCAACAGCACCGGCATATCAACCTCGTCGGAGCGCACCTGCTGCTTGTACGCGACCCCGCGCTCGTGGTCGACGATCAGCCGGACGAACACGTCGTTCAGCCGTGACTCGATCAGCTGCCGATGCTCCACCAGCACGGCCCACTGCTCCCGGTGCCGGTCGGCGAGGAGGAAGCGTCGCTGCAACACGTGCACCAGGACGCGGCGCACGTCGGCGTCGAGGACGCCACGGTCGCCCGGGAAGAGCTGGTCGGGGTCCTCCTCCATCGCCACGGGCGCGATGAAGGGATCGACGGGCGACCCCTCGGGCGCGGGAGCTTCAGTCATCCTCGGTCTCCTTTTCCTTCCGGGCGGTAACGGAGCTGAAGGCGAAGCGGCGCGTTGTCCCGTCAGGTCGTCGGGCGCGCACGACGGAGTAGCCGTCGGCCTCGCGAAGGCCAGTGCGGTGCACGATCTCAAGCAGGCCGAGCAGGTCGACGGGACGGCGGATATCGTCCGGCGCCGCGGCGAAGGCGGCACCGAGGTCGAATTCGTGTCCAAGCCCCGCGACATACGCCTCCAGCTCGGCGTAGCGCGGCCCACCCCACGCACGGCTGTCCTCGTCGACGAACTCCGCCCCGCTGTCGTCGTGAGTGAGCGGAGCAGGTCCATCGGCCGGGCGGACGTCCCCCAGGGTGTGGCGGAGGTGTCCGATCCCGGCGACGGGCAGGTGCCGCAGCGGCACGACCGGCGCATCCGGGGCCGTCCACTCCTGCAGGCCCGCCATCACCTCGCGCAACAACTCGTCCACGTGCCGGTCGCGGGCTGGATCGTGAGTCCTTACCTGCCCGGTGATGATGTGGGAGGCGCGCCGCTGGGCGATAAGGACCTCGTGCACGCCCAGCTCCACCCGCCGACCGATCGCGCTCAGCTCCGCGCGCTGGACTGGATCCATCAGGCGCGAGAATGGCTGCACGAGGACCGTGTGCAACTGCTCCGTGAGCGCGTCGATCCGCTCGGAGTCACCGAGAAGCCGCAGCGCTCCCGCAAACGCGCGCCCCTCGCTCGTGGACTGCATCACGTGCTGACCGCGCTCGAGGTACTCGCGCAGCACCTCGCCCGTGGGCCGGATGTCGCGGCGGAGGTCTGCGACCACGTCCCGCTGCATCGCCGTGATCGACTCCGCCACTCGCGCGAAGTCGGCCGGCAACTCGCGCGCTAGATGCACGACGTTCTCCGCCTCTTCCAGCAGGCGCTCATCGTCGGCGGGCTCGATGTCGCCGCCCTCCTCGAGCGCGACGATCTCCGCGTCCAGGCGAGCCCGTTCCGCGCGCAGTCGCGTCAAACGGGCCTGCGGATCGGGCTCGACGTCCGCGGCCAGGCGCTCGACCGCCTCCAGCAACGTGCGCACGCGCGAGTTCGAGACGCGGGTGCGGCCCCCGCCGGTACGCCCCGTGATCTCGAGGGCGCTGACGGCGTGGGCGCTCAGACGGTACACCTCGGCGTCGCCCTCGATCTGCGGCACCAACCAGCCGACACGGACCCAGTACCGGCAGACCTCACGCGCAGTCCCGGTCGGCAGGGCCCGCTCCCCCTCGTCATAGCCGGAGGCGCGCAGCTCATCAAGGATGTCACCGACCTCGGCGTGCAGCTCCGAGACTGCGACGACCTGCCGGTCGACGGTGAACACGAGCGAGAGAGCGGCGACCACGAAAGCGGCATAACGCCCGTGGAGCAGGTCGAGGGTCGGCGTCCGGAAGGCGCCGAGCGAGCGCAAGTAGGCGGCCTCGGCGCGGGAGTTCGACATCGCGCTCCAGGATAGGCGGAGGGACGAAGGTGCGCCGACTGTCACCCCTGTGGGAGCGGAAATCCCTCGGGGGTCCGGTGCGCAGTGAGCCTTGTTAGTAGCGGGTAGACCTTCTTCCACGGTGTTGAGATGCGATTGTCGAATGCCAGGCTCGCATTTCCTCCGCACGGGTAGCGAAGCGCCTTCCGCAGGTCATCCCGCTCGCCGTCGAACGTGTGACTGGGCGCGGCGCGTCAGCTTCCCCTCGGAGCGCGCCACGCCATGACACCGGGCCGCTGTCGACCGTCTTCTCGATATGAGAATCTTGTGGAGCGCGGCCGGCGAGCAGTCGGCTCGAACGACCGACCGGCATGACGTCCTCGCGATCGCCGTCGCCGCCCTGGTGAACGAGCGTTACGTCGATCGAGGCTTCACGATCACCCGCCTGGGTCGAGAGTTGAAGATTGCGCCGGCTGTGCTCCGCCGCCGATTCCGCCGGTTCTACGGGTTGCCAGTCGCGACGCACCTCGCGTCGCGTCGCCTCGAGCTCGCAGAGTTGCTCCTGGCGAAGGCCGCGGGGAGAGATGAACTCGGCCACATCGCCCGCTTGTCCGGCTACCGCGACGCCGCCGCGCTCCGCCGCGACCTGCGCCGCGTGCAGCGCCGCCACTCGCCGCGTCCGTGGCTGACCCACCCCCTCGGCCGCAGCGAGCCCGGCCCCTTCCGGTGGACCGACGTGGACCTCCCGACCCTCCTCCGCACGCTCCCCCAGCGCCCCTGACCGCCTCCGCGCGGCGCACTTGTGATCTGCGGCGTGTTGCCTACTCACGAGTCATCTCGCGGGACGGGCGGGCGCGGTCGTCCGGGAGTTGGATGAGGGTGCGGCTCTGAGCGCTTGCCGTGGATCAGCTGCGCTCTCGCGCTTATCGGCGCGTGGCTCTTCGTCGGGACCCTCACTCTCGTCGGCGCACAGTTCGCCTCGGTGGACGCCACCGGCTCTGGCCCGTTCACCGTCTGGGCGATGGTCTCGGCCGCAGCGGTAGTTCTCACTGAGACCGTTGCGGTGGTCGTCGCGGTCCTCGCGGCCTATCGCGCTGTCGCAGATCCCGTCGCCACCGCCCGTTAGCGCCGCAATCGCGCGCCGACCAGCCCATCACGACGAGGCCCGCACCGCTCTGGTGCGGGCCTCGTCGTGGGTAGAGACCCGGGTCTCGGCAGGAGCGCTAGATAACGCCGGCGTCTGCCGGGAACTCGACGTCCGCCGAAGAGGATGACGTCGCCCACACAGGGGGACTGAGCTCGGCGCCCTCAGAAGAGGGTCACTGGGGATAAGAAAGCAACACTCGATGAAAAATGCGAGAACCTTCATCTCTTAGGGATGTCGAGAGGTAAGTAATAGCGTTATTGTCCTCGTCGGCCGGGCATCCGCTCGGCCTGTTCCCGCGATATCATAGTCGTCTGCTCGAGGGCGACGCCGACGAGCGGGGCTTTTTTCGGGACGGCCAACGCCGCGTCTCAACGCGGCGCCGGAGTCCTTTCTCACTAAGGTGAATCACTGATGTACCCACTACCAGCCCGCACAAGGAGAATTGCTCTCGGCGTCATGAGCATTTTCCTGACGGTCGCCGCGCTCGCCGGTTCCGCTGCACCTGCGAGCGCAGAAGGTCAACCGAGAACCCGGTTCCCCCTCATCGCGGGAACTGGTCTGACGATGCCCGGAGGGCGCTACTGCACCGTTGGCGCGGTGCTTAAGAGAATGGGGGCGGGTTCTCTTCTCTCACCGGCTCTCTCGGCAACGCGATACATCGTCCTCGCTAAGCACTGCTCATCAGGCGTCGGCGCAGTAATACGCCTGAATTTCGTGAACATAGGAGAGGTCGTCTGGCAGTCCTCGACCGATGATGTCGAGCTGGCGGTCATTCCGCCGTATCGGTCGCCAACTCCCCGGGCCTGTTTTGGCTCCGTTGTCTCCTGCATCGCCGGCAGCGCCGTAGCGCCCCGGGCGGTGGGTCGCGTCATGATGAGCACTCGGAGCGGCGAACGCTCCGTCCCGATGAGAGCTCCCGGTACTCCGGCTCCAGGCGAGCGATTCTGCACCAGTGGGCTTGAGTCCGGGGTGAACTGCAACTGGGTATCGGAGGCAGTGCGGCCGCCGGGGTGGAACGACCAAACGGGAACGATGGCTCGTTCCACCAATGCTCAGGGGCTCCTTCATGGCGATTCCGGCGGCCCGGTGATCGGACAGAACGGCGAGCTGTACGGAATTATTGAGCGAAGAGGCGAGCACGAGCACGGGAACCTCATGCAGTACTTGCCGATCGCCACTGTCTTCGACCAGATTGGCCACAACTACCAGATTGCGCCATCATAATTCATCCCCGCCATTCGTACGGTGTCGCCTCGCTGAGGTGATCACACTGCGCCATCTTCGGCGGGTCACTCGAACCGCCCCTTTCTCGCTCTCCATTATGGTCGGCGCTATGCCGCCTGCGGGGGGGTCCTCTTCCATCGATGGGACGCTCCCGTAGGTGGCGCGTGTGCGTGAAGCCCCCCCCCTCCGGCCGGCCGCTTTCGCCTCGGGTGCTGGTCGGCGCGATCGCCGCGTCGACCAGCGGCGAACCCTGTCTGCTTTACAGCAGCCTCGGTCGCAGACTGTGATAACACTCATGTCACTGCTATGGGTATATGACAGTGAGGTCGATACGGTCGCCCTGATCGAGTAACGGCTCGGTCGGTTCTGGCAGATCGCCGTCCGCCTCTCCGCGATTGCCGGAACCTCACTCCAGCGGATCGGCAGTGAGCCCCGCGCCGAGTGCGGCGCTTCCGATCGCCTGTGCACACCAGGAGCCTTCCATGCAGTCGCACCTTCGCCGCCGACATCTTCCTCTCAGCCTGATGAGCTTGCTGCTCGTACTCACCGCGCTTTCCCACTCGGCCACGCCTGCGACTGCCGAGGATGACGAGCGGGCGCGACTTCCGCTTGCCGCAGGATCCACCATCTGGACGGACACCGGCGGCATCTGCACCGTCGGCGCGGTGTTCAAACGGACCGGATGGGGCGCGAACGCGAGCAGGTACACGGCGTCATTTCGCTACCTCGTCACCGCGAAGCATTGCGCGCCGGAGATCGGGCGAGTGTACTCCGTCGGTAACATGCAGGTAGGAATTGTCACCTGGGTCTCTCCGACGGAGGACGTCGAGCTCGTGCAGGTACCGCCGGAAGTGACTCGTACCGACAGCTGTTTTAGTTCCCAAGCGTGTTTCTTGGGCAGCATCATCGCCCCCCGAGCGATCGGGCGTGTGTGGATGGCCGTCCATGGGCGGCTGCGAGCGATCCCGATGAGGTACCGGGCAGTTCCCGGCGCGGACGAGCGTTTTTGCACGAGCGGCGTGATCAGCGGCGTCAATTGCAACTGGGTATTGGAAGAGGATAGGCCCCCTGACTGGCCGTCGATGCAGGGCCAGATTGCCCGATCCCTTAACGCGATCGGAGTCCAGTGGGGAGATTCAGGTGGGCCGGTCATCGGAGCCGACGGCGAACTATACGGCATTATCCAAAAGCTTGGCCTCGGAGGATATAGATACCTCATGCAGTACCTACCGATCGAGACGGTCATGTCGGAATCAGATTACCTGTACGAAATCGCTCCGTCGTAAGAGCGATGTGTCACCTAGCACCACGCCCCTCGGTCATTCAGGGACGCCTCGTGGCTCAGCGCGTCTCAGCGACACGCGACGGGGAGCACGTGAATGACTGAGCATGCCCCGACATCTCGAGAAATATGCATAAGCCCTCATGCCGCTGAGATAGTGTTGCGTGGTCGAGGTCTCTACTGTCGTGATCGGCCGACACTACCGAGCGGCCCCACCAGAACGTCATCTCTAGGTGACGTCTAGCAGACGAGGCCGACCAATGAGAAAAGCCGTCATCGCGTGTCCTGCGAACAGGGCCGTCGGACTGATCAGTGTCCTCCTCGTGCTTGGCGCGATGGTCGGATTTGCGTCGCCGGCGAACGCACTGAACCAGATCCGCAGAACCACTCCGATCGTCGCTGGAACAGTCATCGCATCGCCGACGAAAACGTGCACGGTCGGTGCTGTTCTCGTGCGGAACACCGTGGGCGCCTTTGCCTCGTCAGTGACGGCCGCGGTGCGCTATCTCGTCCTCGCCAAGCACTGCGCTCCAGCGATCGGCACGACAATCAGGCTGGGCACCCGCCCCATCGGCATCGTCACCTGGATCTCGGCCGTGGATGATGTCGAACTCGTTCAGGTTCCTCCCGAGATTACGAGTACTCAAGGCTGCCACGGCGCTCACGGCTGCTTTGGCGGCGACCTGATAGTTCCTCTCGCCAGTGGAAGAGTTGTCCTCGGCACTCCCGGAGGTGAACGTGCGGTGCCAATGAAGCCCGCCGCGATTCCCGGAGCCGACGAGCGCTTCTGCACCAGCGGAGGGATCAGCGGAGTGAATTGCCGGTGGATGGTCGAGACGGACCGGCCCGGAAATTGGGGAGACAGTGCGGGGCAAATAGCAGTCACCACCGGCGACCGCCTGCCTCAGCGCGGCGACTCAGGCGGCCCAGTCGTCGGACAACAGGGCCAGCTCTATGGCATCATCCAGAGAGGCGGGTTTGGATCGTATTCGAATCTCATGCAGTACCTGCCGATAGAAGAGCTCTTCTCCCAGTTGAATCACGAGTTCGATATCGCGCCGCTGTGAATAACAGTTGCCAAAGACCGCAAGAACCCATATTTCAGTACAGCGGCTGTGCGGAACTGGTGGTTCTCACGTCGCTTGTGGTCCGGTCTCCATGTGACGAGACCCGAGAACTGCTGCGGAGCCGATGGCTGCTTGCCGGGCAGCATCGTCGCTCCGAGAGCAGAGAAACGGCACGCGGAGAGGGGAGCAGGTGGTGCCGATACGACCGGTGGCTGCCCCGGTGCGGACGTGCCCTTTTGCACCAGCGGAGCGGTGAGCCGAGTGAACGGCAACGGGCAACTAGAGCACGACAGGCCCGCGAACAGACGGACACCGAAGGGCTGATAGCCCGGTCGACGGGCGGTGAGAGGATCCAGCTCGGCTTCGGTAGAGCCGGAAATATCGTCGAGATTGCGCCGTCGAAGGTGTATTACTCGCGACTCGCTCCGGTCGTACTTCTGCTCAGTGATGCGACCATCGAAATAAGGGAAGGGTCTATGACTACTCGCAAGGTGGCCCTGATGAGACGGATCGCCATCGTATCCGGACCACTCGCCCTCGGAGCATTTCTGCTCTCGGGATGTTCCGATGCGCCCTCGGAGGAGGTCACTTCCGAGACCACCACGCTCGCGGAAGCCGCTTCAACCGCGGATCAGTACGAGCAGAAGCGGCTGGATTATCAGGACAAGATCAGTGCTTGCCTGAGCAAGCGAGGCGTGAGCAGCCTGAATGGCGCAACTCTACCGGACGGGTCAGATGAGCAGGAAACGACCCCCGCCAACAGGGAGGCTGAGTCAGCCTGCACAGACGAGGTCGGAGAGGAGCCGGCACCCACCGCGGAGGAAACCGCGGCGCTGCGGACGTGGAACAACTCGCTGTTTTCCTGCCTCAGCGATAAGGGCCACACCATGCCGGCCCTCCAAGCCAATGGAGAGTGGAACGAGACCGCGATGACGGAACTCTTGAAGACGGACGACACGTTGGACTCGGACACGGACGCCTGCATGACAGACCTCTCGGGATAACTGCGCTGCCGGCGATGTCGCCCGTTCCCGGCAGAACTCACGGATCATCAAAGCGTGTGCCGCTTCTCCTCCTCGCGAGTGACATTGTGCGCAGGCGCGGGCCGCGGCGAAAAGACGCGCACTCTGGAAAGTCGACACCCTGTGATTCGCGTCATCTTCTCGAACGAGCACGTCAGGCTACTGCGCCTCCCAGCACGAACGAGATCTGTGCTACGACAAACGGCGAGGCCCGACCTGAAGAGAAACCTGGCTACAGATGAGACCGATGAACTCTCCGCTGGACCCGGTCGACCACCTCTTGGACACCGCATTCGCCGGAGAGACGAGGGTGTCGGTGGCCGCGTCATGAACGGCATGTTCGGTACCAAATCTGTCCGACGCAACGACCCATTTCAGTACCGTCTTTCGAACCAGGTGTTCACCGAACACGGTTCCGATGGCGTTGATTGAGACATTGGGGTCACTTCGACGGTCTGCCGGAGAGTCCCGCCAACTCCGCAGAAGTAGCTCATAGAACGAAGCAACGTGTGCGATATCATCCACGTCAATATTCAGGTTCGCCGCGAGCTGCAAATGCCCGGCCATCCACGTCTTTTCAGACTCATTCGGCTCCGAGAAGGTGAGCCCGGCCTGATCGACCGCCAGCCATGTCTTCGATCGGCGCCGCCCAAAAAACTTCTTCATGGCGGCGAGTCTACCCGATCATCGCATTCGAGGTCCTCATCGGGGTCAGACGCCGCAGAGGATGCTCGAAGCGTACGTCGACCCTAGGGCAGTTCACCTCAAGCGCTCACGGCTACTCTTTCAACCGCCAAGGGGCACAAAAGGCGCCGCACAACCCGCTGATGACGCTCTCTCTTCTCGCCCGCGGATGCGTATCGCCTGATTCGATGCTCATTCATCCTTTCCGGCCGTCATTGCTTCTTGCTGGCCGCGAAGGGGAACTCGAATTCTTCGAATAGCTCCGTCTGAGCTGCATCAGCACCGCGCATCCGCAGTACGGCGCTGATAAGAGCATGGTTCAGCATGGAGACGCGATCGCCCTCGACCTCAGCACCGTCGGAGAGATTGTCGATTGCCCACTCGAGAGCGGAAAGCTCACCGTACCGCGGCCTTGGCGCAAAGAGGAGGTCTGCCGCGCCTATCTCCACGAGGATGTTGACCACGTAGCTCACCGGGAATGGTCGGTTCTGTCGATCGGTTGGGCTATCGAGATCAATGAAGGAGTCGACCATGCGCTCGAGCGCGGAGTCTGGCACGAGATCCAGATTACCCGTTTCCGACTCGGTGCAGCAGATCCTCATTGGGTCGGTAGTGGGTCCATTTGCCGATGCGGGTGGAGTGCACGAGGCCCGCGCGCTCGAGCGTGCCCATGTAGGAGGACACCGTTGACTGAGCCAGGCCCGCCTTGGCCTGAATATGGGCTGCGCACACGCCAAACTCCGCGCGATCGGCAATGGGCTCCCACTCCGCGAACTGAACCTCGGGGTCGCGAAGCCACTCCAAGATCTCAAGCCGAATCGGGTTCGCTAGCGCCTTCAGGGCTTCCAGCAGCTGGTTCGCCGAGAGCCGATTACTGTCGTTCATGCTCTCGTCCTCCTGATGTCGCGCTCACGCAGCACACGTAGCTGGTCGAGAAATGGCGACCCCGCGCATCGCGCTCGGAACGCCGTACCACCCGGTTAGCGTTGCCGTGGTCGGTCTTACCAGAACGCATCTTCGCCGCCGCACATGTGAACCGCCTCCGGGATCGGCACCACCTGCGTCGCTGAGACGACCAGGAAATTCACCCGGCCCTCGGAGGCGTTCGACTGTCGCGGGCCGCCTTGTCGTCTTTCGCACGACAAGTGCCGGCCCTCTCGCTGATCCGGCTCTTGACCGCACCGAGGAGATAAAACCCTGTTCAAGCGGCTTGTGATCGGAGCAATAAGTCGGGCTGACAGGATTTGAACCTGCGACCCCTTGACCCCCAGTCAAGTGCGCTACCAAGCTGCGCCACAGCCCGTGGCAGTCCAGGCCGAAGCCCGGGCAACTCGACTACCTTAGCGGATGCCGACGCCGGAAACGAAAACGGGCGGGCCCCGTAGAATCACCGGGCGGTACGCGGCGGCACAGGTCGACGCACCGGGAACAGCACAGGAGGCAGTAGCAGTGGACGCGCGGCAGAAGCGATCGCAGGTGGCCCTGCACCGAGCCATCATCGAACTCGCGACCAGCCGCGACATCGCAAGCCTGACCGTCTCCGAGATCACTCATCTCGCGGGCGTCAACCGCTCCACCTTCTACGCGCATGCGACCTCCACCGCCGAGCTGCTCTGCGCGGCGCTGCGTGGGCAGCTCGACGCGATCCGCGACGGCTTCTTGCAACGGCTGCACCAGGGCGCCGCGACCGACATCAGCATCCGCGAGGCCACCGCTCAGGTGCTCGGCCACCTCGAGAACCACCGCGAACTCTACCTCCGCGCGTTCGATGCACCCGCGGGCGACTCCGGATTGCGGGCGATGCTCGCGCTGCATTTTCGCGCGGCGGTTATCGCGACCCTCGAGGCCGGGGTGCTCGAGGTCCCCGAGGGGAAAGCTCCTCGCGGCTTCCTCATCGAGGGAACCGCGTCCTTCCTCGCGGCGGGCTCGACGGGACTGATGGAGGCGTGGCTGCGCTTGCCTGCGCCCCGCTCGACCGAAAGCTACCTCGCGGCCTACCGTCGCCTCCTGCCACCGTGGTGGCCTTTCGCCACCGCCGCCTGACGCCTCGGCCGTCGCGTCCGGCCCGCAGCAGCACGTCCGGCCAGCGAAATCACTCTGCGGTTCGCCGCGACGCGGTCGGCTCGCAGGATCAGAGGATTCCCACGAGCCGACCGTCCACGGACGAGTCGGACTGCCGTCAGCGCGCCCGCTTCTCGCGCACGCGCATGTTCACGTTGACCGGCGATCCCTGGAAGCCGTAGATCTCGCGCAGGCGCCGCGCAATGTAGCGGCGGTAGCCCGGATCGAGGAACCCTGTCGTAAACAGCACGAAGGTCGGCGGCCGCGAGGATGCCTGAGTGCCGAAGAGCACGCGCGGCTGTTTGCCTCCACGAAGAGGGTGCGGGTGCGCCGCGGTGAGTTCGGCCAGGAAGGCGTTGAACTTGCCGGTCGGGATGCGCGTGTCCCACGATTCGAGGGCCAGTTCGAGCGCGGGGACAAGCTTCTCGAGGTGGCGTCCAGTGCGTGCAGAGATGTTGACCCGCGGCGCCCACGCGACGTGCGCCAGGTCGGTCTCGATTTCGCGCTCCAGGTAGCGACGGCGCTCATCATCGAGCAGGTCCCACTTGTTGAAGGCGAGGACGAGCGCGCGGCCCGATTCGAGGACCAGGTCGATGATCCGGACGTCCTGCTCCGAGATGGGCTGCGAGACGTCCAGGACGACGACGGCGACCTCGGCCTTCTCGAGCGCGGTGGAGGTGCGCAACGACGCATAAAAGTCGGCGCCCTGTTGCAGGTGCACGCGGCGGCGAATGCCCGCGGTGTCGACGAAGCGCCACACCTTTCCGGCGATCTCGACCTGCTCGTCGACCGGGTCGCGCGTGGTGCCGGCGAGCTCATTGACGACGACCCGCTCCTCCCCCGCGGCCTTGTTCAGCAGGCTGGACTTGCCGACGTTGGGGCGCCCAAGAATGGCGACGCGGCGCGGACCACCGACCTCGCGCTTGGCGACGGCCGATTCGAGCGGCAGCGTCTTGAGCACCGCGTCGAGCAGGTCGGCCACACCGCGGCCGTGCACGGCCGACACGGGGCGGGGTTCGCCAAGCCCGAGCGACCACAGGGAGGCGGCGTTCGGCTCCTGCCGCGCGTCGTCGACCTTGTTTGCCGCGAGGAATACCGGCTTCTTCGTCTTGCGAAGCAGCTTCACGACGTGCTCGTCGGTCGCGGTCGCGCCGACGTTCGCATCGACCACGAAGATGACGGCGTCCGCGAGGTCGATCGCAATCTCAGCCTGCATGGCGACGGAGGCGTCGATACCGCGCGCGTCGGGCTCCCAACCGCCAGTGTCGACGATGGTGAAGGCGCGGTCGATCCACTCGGCCTTGTACGAGACGCGGTCGCGCGTGACGCCCGGGGTGTCCTCAACGACGGCTTCGCGCCGGCCGAGAATGCGGTTCACCAGCGCTGACTTGCCCACATTCGGGCGACCCACGATCGCCACGACCGGAAGGGCCGGCAGGTAGCGAACCTCGTCAGAGTCCTCAGCGGCGAACTCGAGGAGGTCACGGTCCTCCTCATCGAGGTCGTAATCCTCGAGTCCGCTCCGCAGCGCCTGAGCGCGGGAGGAGGCGAACTCCTCGTCGAGGTCGCCGAGGCGCTCGACGAGGTCGTCGTCCGGGAAGTTCAGCTCGTCGTCACCGACGTGCGTGTCCTGTGCCATGATCGGCCTTTACTCTCGAAGTTCGGACCTCGGCGATGACCGCGTCGACGGTCTGCTCGAAGTCGAGATGAGTGGAGTCAAGAAGAGTGACTCCTTCTGCGGCGTTCATGAAGTCGACCACCTGCGAGTCGGCGCGGTCCCTGGACCGCAACGCCTGACCCGTCGCCTCGGCGGATTGCGTGGTGACCTCGCGCGAACGCCTCGCCATCCTAGCCTCTTCGCTTGCCGTGAGCAGGATCCGCACAGGCGCCGTCGGTGCGACCACGGTCGTAATGTCGCGTCCTTCGACGATGATGCCCTCGCGTCGCGTCTCGCCGATGATCCGCCGGAAGAGCAGGGTGATCCTCCGGCGCACCTCCGGCACCTTCGCAACGGCCGACACCTGCGCAGTGACGCGGGGCTCACGGATTGCCGCGGTCACCTCGGTCGGGCCGACCCAGACCGAGTACGACTCCGGGTCGGTGCCGACGGAGTAGTCGAAGCCGTCGAGCGCGTCGACTATGGCGTCCTCATCGGCGAAGTCGAGCCCCCGGTCGAGTCCGTGCCAGGCGAGTGCCCGGTAAGCGGCCCCGGTGTCGAGGAACTCGAAGCCGAGCCGGCGCGCCGCCTCACGCGACACACTCGACTTACCGCTGCCGGCCGGCCCATCGATCGCCACGACGACTGCCTCACCGAACTCGCCCTGCTCGGCCGCCTCGGACCGGGAGGCGCGGACAGGAGCGGCACCGCCGTCCTCCGGGATACTCTGCTGCGCTCGACGGGCGGGCGTCATCCTGTTCAGGCCACCCCACTGCCTGTTTTGCTCGGTGCTCATCCGGCGATCCTCCAGCCGCGTGCGGTCAGTTCATCTGTCAGCGGAGCGACCGCCTCGGGGACTACCGAGATCTCAGCGAGGCCCACTCGGCGCCCCTCGGCGTGCTCGAGGCGCACGTCCTCGAGGTTGACGCCGGCCTCGCCGATCTCGGCGAGCAGGCGGGCGAGCGCTCCTGGGGAGTCGTCGATGAGCACGATCAGTGTTGAGAAGCGCTGGTCCTGGCCATGCTTGCCGGGCAACCGCGCGACTCCGGCGTTGCCCGCCGCGAGGTGCTCGGCGAGGACGCGACGCGAGCCCGGAGCATCGAGGTCCCGGAGCGCATCGGCGACCTCGGCGATGTCGTCGCGAAAAGCGTCGAGCACCGCGACGACGTGGTGGCGGTTCGCGGCGAGGATCTGCATCCAAAGTTCCGGGTCGGCGGCGGCAAGGCGCGACACGTCGCGCACTCCCTGCCCAGCCAGACGCAACGCGGCATTCGGCGCGTCGAGGAGACGCTGCCCGAGCAGCGACGAGATAACCTGCGGCGCGTGCGAGACGAGACCGACCGAGAGGTCGTGCTCTTCCGGATCCATCTCGACGATCGTCCCGCCGAGATCGAGCGCGAGGCCCTCGACCCGTGCGAGCGCCTCGGCGGTCGTCTCACCGTCGCGGCAAATTACCCAGGGCCGACCCACGAAGAGATCGCCGCGCGCGGAGACGGGTCCGCCGCGCTCGCGGCCGGCCATCGGGTGCGAGCCGATGTAGCGGGAGAGGTCGACGCCGCGGGCGCGTAGCTCGCGCAGCGGCTGCGTCTTGACGCTCGCGACGTCGGTGACGACCGCCTCCGGATGCGCGGCGAGTTCGCGCTCGATGACGCTCGCTGTCACGTCGGGCGGCACGCACACAACCACCACCGAGGGCCGGTCATCGGCGGAGGCGGCACGGCCGGCACCGTAGTCGATGGCAAGCGAGAGACTGGCCGGCGAGGCGTCATCGAGCACGACGTCGATCCCGCGTGAAGCAAGGCCAAGGCCAATGGAGGCGCCCAGCAGGCCGGAGCCGACCACCCGCACCGTGCCGGTCGTCCGCATCGCGGGCGCAGCGGGGTGCAGGAACTCATTCACCCGGACAGCCTAGCGATCGGGGCGACGCTGCTTGTCCGGTCCCGAGCGGCGCGGAGGAGTATCCCGCCGCTGACCGCCTGTGGAGGAGCCTCCGCGACCGGGAGCCACTTCGCGACCGCCGACACCGCGCCCCGCGCCTCGCTCACCCGAGTCAGGCCGCGGCCGCCGAGCCCCCGCGCTGGCCTTCCGCGTCGGCGCCGGCGTCGCGGCGGCCACCTTCTCTCCGCCCTGCCTCGCGATGGTGAGTAGCGCTCCCAGCTCGTCGCGGGTCAGATCGCGCAGATCGCCCGAGCGCAGTGTTCCCAGGTGCAGCGGCCCGAACTGCCGCCGCACGAGTTCGATCACAGGGTGCCCGACCGCCGCCATCATCCGCCGCACGACGCGGTTGCGCCCCGAGTGCAGGGTGATCTCGACGAGCGACGCGTTCGATCGCCCCTCCGGCCGCCCCAGGAGCCGCGCTTTGTCCGCCGCCACCGATCCGTCATCGAGTTCAATCCCGGCGGTCAGCGCTGCGATCGTCTGCGGGAGGACCTGCCCGTGCACTTTCGCTATGTAGGTCTTTGTCACTCCGAACGACGGATGCGCGAGCACGTGCGCAAGCTCGCCGTCGTTGGTGAGCACCAGGAGCCCGGAGGTCTCGGCGTCGAGGCGGCCGACGTTGAACAGCCGCTCCTCGAAGTTCTTCGTGTAGGTGCTGAGGTCCGGTCGGCCGTTCTCGTCGGCCAGCGAACTGACCACTCCGACCGGCTTGTTGAGCATCACGTAGCGGCGAGACGTGTCGAGCTGCACCGCCACTCCGTCAACCTCGATCCGGTCAGTCGCTGGGTCGATACGGCGGCCGAGCTCGTCGGCCACGGTGCCGTTCACGCGGATCCGCCGCGCGACGATCATCTCCTCGACCACCCGGCGGGAGGCGACCCCCGCGGCCGCGAGGACCTTCTGCAGTCGTTCGCCGTCGGGGCCGTTGTCAGGCGCGCTCATCGAATCCGTCTCTTCCGTCGCTCAGTAGGGGCGAAATCTTCGGCAGCTCATCGAGCGAGGTGAGGCCGAGGTGCACGAGCAGCTGCTCGGTGGTGCCGTAGAGGACCGCGCCCGTCTCGGGATCGTGCCCGACCTCCGCGATCAGGCCGCGGCCGAGGAGGGTGCGCGCGACGGAGTCGACGTTGACCGCGCGAATCTGCGCGACCTGGCCCCGCGAGACGGGCTGCTTGTACGCGATGACGGCCAGCGTTTCGAGCGCCGCCTGCGAGAGCCGCGTCGGGTTCTGGGTCAGCACGAAGTCCGAGACAACGGCGTCATACTCGCGACGCACATAAATCCGCCAGCCACCGCCGACCTCGCGCAACTCGAACCCGCGGCGGATCGAGCCGTCGATCCCGTCATAGTCGGCGACGAGCCGCTCGATCGACTGGCGGACCACCGCGATCGGCCGCGAGAGAGCGGCAGCAAGGGCGGCGAGCGACTGCGGCTCGTCGGCCACCATCAGGATCGCCTCGATCGCCCGGTCGATCATGACACCGGCACCGGAATCTGCGTCGGTCTCAACTGAGCACTCACGCGTCATAGTCCGCCCCCAGCGCGGCAAGACTCTCGTCGCTCCACGACTCCGAGATCCAGCGCAGCGTCAACTCGCCGAGCGGCTCCGGCTGCTCGAACGAGACGGCCCCGTGCCGGTAGAGCTCCAGCACGGCGAGGAAGCGGGCCACGATCACACCCTTTTCATCCGCGCCCGCAATCAACTCGCGGAACGTCGCCCGCTCCCGTGAACGCAGCACGCGGACGATGTGGGCGGCCTGCTCTCGGATACTGATCCGCGGCGCGTGCAGGTGATCGAACCCGACGGTCGGCAGTTCTCGGGGCGCAAGCGCGAGCGTGGCCAGCGCGGCGAAGTCCTCGGCCGACAGGGTCCAGACGAGTTCCGGCTTCGTCGCCCGGTACTCCTCTTGCAACGGGACCTCACGCACATGGCGGGCGGTCTCGATCGCCATCCGCTCGGCGAACCACGACGAGACCTGCTTGAACGCCCGGTACTGCAGGAGCCGCGCGAACAGCAGGTCGCGGGCCTCCAGCACAGCGGCGTCCTCCGCGTCCACGAGTTCGCCCTGCGGCAGCAACCCGGCGATCTTGAGGTCGAGAAGTGTCGCGGCGACGACCAGGAATTCGGACGCGCGGTCCAGCCCTTCGAGCGTGTCGATCCCGTGCAGATAAGAGAGGAACTCGTCCGTCACCGCGCTCAGAGCGATCTCGGTGATATCGACCTGCTGCTTCGCGATAAGGCTCAGGAGGAGGTCGAACGGGCCCTCGAAGTTGGTCAGAGCGACGCGGAATCCGGCCGGCGCGAGACGCCCCTCGAGCACGCCCTCAGGCGACCGCGCCACGCGAGATCAGCTCCCTGGCGAGCTTGCGGTACGCCTTCGCGGCGTTGTGCTCGGGGGCAAACTGCGTGATCGGCACACCGGACACGCTGGCGTCGGGGAACTTCACCGTCCGGCCGATCACCGTCTCGAGGACGCTGTCGCCGAACGCGTCGACCACGCGGTCGAGTACCTCCCGCGAGTGCAGGGTGCGGGAGTCGTACATCGTGGGCAGAATGCCGTCGAGCTCGATGACCGGGTTCAACCGATCGCGCACCTTGTCGATCGTCTCGATCAGCAGCGCGACCCCGCGCAGAGCGAAGAACTCGCATTCGAGTGGGATGAGGACCCCGTGGCTCGCGGTGAGCGCGTTCACAGTCAGCAGTCCCAGCGAGGGTTGGCAGTCGATCAGGATGACGTCATAGTCGGCGCTCACCTTGCGCAGCACGCGGGCGAGGATCTGCTCGCGGGCGACCTCGTTGACGAGATGCACCTCCGCCGCCGAGAGGTCGATGTTGGCCGGGATGATGTCGAGATTGGGGACGCGGGTGCTGCGGATCGCCTCGGCCGGGTCCTTCACGGTGCCGAGGAGGAGGTCGTAGATCGTGATCGCGTCGTAGGTCGCCACCCCGAGGCCCGCGGAGAGAGCGCCCTGGGGATCGAAGTCGATCGCCAGCACGCGGCGACCGTACTCGGCGAGCGTCGCGCCCAGGTTGATGGTCGTCGTCGTCTTGCCGACTCCGCCCTTCTGATTGCAGAGCGAGATGATTCGCGCGGGTCCGTGGCCGGTCAGCTCCACCGGCAGCGGGAAGTCGCGCAGGGGGCGGCCGGTCGGGCCGAGCGTCGGGGCTTCGAGACCGGTGAGCTCGGCCTTGTCGTCCGTCTTGCGTGTCACCTGCGTCTACCTCGTCTCCGTGTCGGCGAGCGCTCCCGCGCGGCCTGCGTCGAGTGTACCGGCGCCCCGGTCCCCCGCTGCCGCGCCCCGCCGAGCCCCGAATTAGCGCCGCGCGCGCGGGTGCGCCGACGTGTACACGTCGCGCAGAGTATCCGCCGTCACCAGCGTGTAGATCTGCGTCGTCGCCACCGATGCGTGCCCCAGCAGCTCCTGCACCACACGCACATCCGCTCCGCCCGCCAGCAAATGGGTCGCGAAGGAGTGCCGGAACGTATGCGGCGAGATCGTGACATCCAGACCCGCCTTCTCGGCGACCGCCCGGATGACCAGCCACGCGCTCTGCCGAGACAGCCGGCTCCCCCGCATCCCGAGGAAGAGCGCTGGAGTCGCCCGCTGACGCCTCGAGAATTCCGGACGCGCGCGCACCAGGTACTCGTCCACCGCCTCCCGGGCGTAGCGCCCGAGCGGCACCATGCGCTGTTTCGAGCCCTTGCCCGTGAGACGCACGACCTCGGCGTCCCGCACATCGTCGACGTTGAGGTCGACCGCCTCCGAAATACGCGCCCCGGTCGCGTAGAGCAACTCAAGCAGTGCCCGGTCGCGCAGGTCGGCCAGGTCCTCGCCGCGCGCAGCCTGGAGCAGCGCCGTCATCTGCTCGATGGTGATCGCCTTGGGCAGTGTCATCGGCAGCTTGGGCGGCACGACATCGTGCGCGACGTCGTCGGCGACCAGGCCCTCCTCCAGCGCAAACCGGTGTAGCCCGCGCACACTCGAAAGAACCCTCGCCCTCGAGGTCGGCGCGAGCGGCCTGTCTGGACGCGCCGCAAGCCAGGAGGAAAACTCGCCGACATCTGCTCGTCGCAACGAGGCCAAATCCCCGGTCCCACGCTCCTCGAGCCAGCCGAGATAGAGCGCGAGGTCACGCCGGTACGCCGCGAGCGTGTGCGCCGAGAGCCCACGTTCGATGCTCGCCTGACGGAGGTAAGCCTCAGCGCACGCGCGCGGCGTCACTCTCGCGGGTGGCGCGCCCGGGGGTGCCGCGTCCATGGCACGGCGGCGTCGCCCAGTCCGCGCCAGTCGCGGGCCCGGAATGTGTGCGCCGCCAAGACGGCGATCGTCAGCGAGGGGTTCTGCACCCGCCGGGCCAGTACCGCCTCAACGACCTCGTCGAGCGGCACCCAGCGCAGCTCCATATCCGCCTCCTCGGCTTCGCGCTCGAAAGCAGAGGCGGTGGCTGAGAGCCCACGAGCGAGGTAGATCCTGATGACCTCATCGCTGCCGCCTGGCGAGGTCGCGAACTCCGAGAGCAGGTCCCAGCGCTCGGCCTGCAGGTCGGCCTCCTCCCCCAACTCGCGCTGCGCGGCGACGAGCGGATTCTCACCCTCGATGTCGAGAAGCCCCGCGGGGATCTCCCACTCGCGACTGCGCAGCGGGTGACGGTACTGCTTGATCAGCGCCACCTGGCCGTCGTCGTCGAGCGCCAGCACCGCGACGGCGCCGGTGTGGTAGATGAATTCGCGCCGCAACCCACCATCGCCGTAGCGGAAGGTTTCCGTGCGGACATCCCACACCATCCCGTTGAAGACCCGCTCGCTGGTCAGGATCTCGGGCTCGATCAGCTCGTCGGACAGCGGCTCACTCATTGTCGTCCGCCTCCGAGGCAGGGAACAGCCGCGAGGATTCCTGGCGCTCCAGCGCCGCGGTCACCAGGCCGCGGAAAAGTGGGTGCGCGTTGTTCGGGCGCGAGCGCAACTCCGGATGTGCCTGGGTACCGACGTAATAGGGGTGCTTGTCGCGCGGCAACTCGACGTACTCGACGAGGTGCCCGTCCGATGATGTGCCCGAGAACCAGAGGCCGGCCTCCGCGATTCGATCGCGGTACGCGTTGTTGACCTCGTAGCGGTGACGGTGGCGCTCGGCCGCCTCGGGCGCTCCGTAGACCTCGGCCACAATCGAGCCCTCGGCGAGCGTCGCCGTGTAGAGCCCGAGCCGCATGGTGCCGCCCATGTCACCGGAGGCGAGGATCTCGACCTGCTCGGCCATCGTCGCGATCACGGGGAAGTCGGTGTCCGGGTCGAACTCCGTCGAGGAGGCGCCTCCGAGCCCAGCCTTGGTGCGCGCGTATTCGATCACCATGCACTGCAGCCCCAGGCACAGACCGAGCGTTGGGATCCCGTTCTCGCGGGCGAAGCGCAACGCGCCGAGCTTGCCCTCGATGCCGCGGATGCCGAAGCCACCGGGAACACAGATCCCGTCGAGCTCCGAGAGTGCCCTCGCCGCGGCCTCCGGGTCCTCGAGTCCGTCAGAGGCGATCCAGCGGATGACGACCTTCGTCTGCTGTGCGAAGCCGCCGGCCCGCAGCGCTTCGGTCACCGACAGATAGGCGTCCGGCAGGTCGATGTACTTGCCGACCAGCCCGATGGTGACCTCGTGCTTGGGCTCGTGCACAGCCTCGAGCAGGCGCGCCCAACCATCCCAAACGACCTCACCGGCGGGCAGATGGAGCTGATCGATGATGTAGGAGTCGAGGCCCTGCTCGTTGAGCATCTGCGGGATCTCGTAGATCGACGCGACGTCCATGGCGTTCACGACGGCCCGCTCATCCACATCGCACATGAGCGCGATCTTGCGCTTGTTCGACTCCGACACGGGCCGGTCGCTGCGGAGGACGAGAGCGTCCGGCTGAATCCCGATCGAACGCAGGGCGGCGACGGAGTGCTGGGTCGGCTTCGTCTTCTGCTCGCCGGACGCGCCCATGAATGGCACAAGCGAGACGTGCACGAAGAAGACGTTCGCGCGGCCCAGCTCGTGGCGGACCTGACGCGCCGACTCGATGAACGGCTGGCTCTCGATATCGCCGACCGTGCCGCCGATCTCGGTGATGATCACGTCCGGCTGCGGGTCGTCCTCGGCCTGCAGCCGCATTCGCCGCTTGATCTCATCGGTGATGTGCGGGATGACCTGCACGGTGTCGCCGAGGTACTCCCCTGCGCGCTCTCGGGCGATCACCCGCGAGTAGATCTGCCCGGTCGTGACGTTCGCCGCCTGGTCGAGGTTGATGTCGAGAAAACGCTCGTAGTGCCCGATGTCGAGGTCCGTCTCGGCACCGTCGTCGGTCACAAAGACCTCGCCGTGCTGGAAGGGGTTCATCGTGCCCGGGTCCACGTTGAGGTACGGGTCGAGCTTTTGCATGACCACGCGGAGTCCGCGCGCCGTCAAGAGGTTGCCCAGGCTGGCGGCCGTCAGGCCCTTGCCGAGCGAGGAGACGACTCCACCCGTGACGAAAATGTGCTTCGTGATCTTCACAGGAATGTCCTGCCCAGCCGACGACGTGACCCGCGTCGACGAGTCGGAGAATCTCACGGAATCCGCGGGAGAAGAAGGGGAAAGGCCCGTATTCGTAAAGTCCACCACGGGCTTCCACCCTAACAGCACATTCGGAGCGGCCGACGTCCTCCGCCCGGATCAGGGCCGGCCTCAGCCGCGCCGGCTCATCTCCAGTAACTCCCGCGCGTGCGCGAGGGCGTTCGCCGAGTCGGTGAGGCCAGAAAGCAGCCGCGCCATCTCCGAGACGCGCTCCTCGGCGTCGAGCTGCGTCACAGCGCTCGACGTCACCGCACCGTCCGATCCCTTCTCGACACGAAGGTGATTGGTCGCGAAGGCTGCGACCTGCGCCAAATGCGTGACCACGATGACCTGTGAGGTCTCGGCGAGGCGCGCGAGGCGTCGGCCGATCTCCATCGCCGCGGCGCCGCCTACTCCGGCATCCACCTCGTCGAACACAAAGGTGGGCACGGGGTCGTTGGCGGCGACCACGACCTCGATCGCCAGCATGACCCGCGAGAGTTCGCCGCCGGAGGCGCCGCGAGCGAGTGGTCGCGGTACTGCCCCGGAGTGCGGCTGCAGCAACATTTCGACCACGTCGCGACCGTGGAGTGACGGGTCGCCCGTCGCTGTCACCTGCACGTGCAGGCGCGCATCGGCCATCGCGAGCGCGGCCAGCTCATTGCTCACGCTCTCCCCCAGCTCCGCCGCCGCCGCAGTGCGTAGCTCCGTCAGCCGAGTCGCGAGCCGATCGACGAGATCGGCGTCGGCGGCAGTCTCGGCCGCGAGAGCCGCGATCCGCTCGTCGTCGCCATCGAGCTCGAGCAGGCGCAGTCCCGAGGAGTCGACCAGGTCGAGAACATCGTCCAGCGTCGGCCCATAGGTCCGGGCGAGCATCGACAGCTCGGCGCGTCGGTTCTCGATCAGTTCGAGGTCGTGCGCGCCGTCCAGGTCAAGCTCGGCCAGGTAGGAGGAGAGAGAGCCCGCCGCTTCGACGAGCAGCACGGAGGCCTCACCGAGGACCTGCACCGTCGGCTGCAAAGCTGCGTCGTGCTCGGCGGCCCGCTCTAGCACGCGCCGCGCTGTCTCGACGAGCCCGAGTGCGTCGCGCCCGTCCAGCTCTTCCGAGGACACGGCCTCCCGCGCCTCACCCGCTGCCAGCCGAAGCTGTTCGATGCTGCCGAGGCGGGCCGACTGAGCGGCGAGTTCGACGTCCTCGCCCCGCTGCGGACCGATCACCTCGATCTCGGCGAGGGCGGCACGGAGCCGCTCCGCCTCGCGAACGCGAGCCTCGCGCGCGTCGCTGAGACGGTCGAGTTCGTCGCGGTTGGCGCGCCAGCGCTCAAACGCACTCGTGTACTCGCGAAGCGCCGTGGCGAGGCCCGGTCCGCCGAAACGGTCCAGCGCCTCGCGCTGTGCGGCGGCCGAGCGGAGGCGAATCTGATCCGATTGCCCATGCACGACGACCAGCTGGTCGGCGAGTTCGCTGAGGACACTCACTGGAGCGCTGCGGCCCCCGACGACCGCGCGCCCGCGCCCCTCCGCCGAGACCGACCTCGCCAGTAACAACTCCGGCCCGTCCAGGTCGCCCCCCGCATCGTGCACGCGGTCGGCGACGGGGCCTGCCTCGGGAACCAACCAGCGACCCGACACCCACGCCTGCCGTGCACCCGACCGCACCGCGGACGCATCCGATCGCGCGCCCAGCACGAGACTGAGTGCGGTGACGACCATGGTCTTGCCGGCACCAGTCTCCCCGGTGACCGCCGTGAAGCCCGGTCCGAGCGGAAGCGTCGCCTCAGCGATCACCCCAAGGTCGCGGATCTGCAGCTCTTCGAGCATGGGCCTTACTCCGTCTCCGCCGACCCCCGCCATCCACGGATGGGGAGACCGAACTTGTGCACGAGGCGATCGGTGAAGGAGGCGTTGTGGAGGCGCGCGAAGCGCACGGGCACCGGAGAGCGGCGGTAGACGACACGTGCACCCGTTGGCAGCTCGTACGTGCGCCGCCCATCGGCCCAGAGCACGCCCACGCCATCTGTCCGCTCTTTCACCTCAACCGCGAGGCTCGAATCGGGGCCCACCACCAGAGGTCGTGCAAAGAGAGCATGCGCGCTCAGCGGCACCAGCAGCATCGCTTCCAGGGTCGGCCAGACCACAGGACCGCCGCCCGAGAACGCGTATGCGGTCGACCCGGTCGGAGTCGATACCACGATCCCGTCACAGCCGAAGCTCGACAACGGACGCCCGTCAACGCCGACCATCACCTCGAGCATCCGCTCGCGGCTACCCTTCTCGACCGTCGCCTCGTTCAGAGCCCAGGTCTCATAGACGACCACGTCGTCGATCTTGACGCGCACCTGCAACGTCATTCGCTCCTCGACGCGGTAGTCGCCGCTGAGCGCTCGCGCGACGGCATCGTCGAGGTCGTCGCGCTCGCTCTCGGCGAGGAACCCGACGTGGCCGAGGTTGACGCCAAGCAGCGGCGCGGTCCCGGAGCGAACGATCTCCGCGGCTCGGAGAATCGTGCCGTCACCGCCCAGCACGAAGACCAGCTCGATGGACTCCAGGGGGACATCGACGCCGAGTACGTCCACGTCGGCCAGATCGGGCGCCGCGGCAACCATGTCGCCCTTGTCCTCCGCGCAGAGAACAGGCCGCGCACCGGAGTCGCGTAGGCGTTCGACAACGAGGATCGCCGCATCGAGGGAGTCCGTTCGTCCGGTGTGGGCGACGACGAGGATGTTGCGCTCGTCAGGAGGGGACTGCATCGAGGAGGTGTCCTTCGGATCGAGTGACGGCGGCGGACACGATCGCGTCATCCGGTGGTGAGCGCGGTGACCGCGTCCCTCCATTCTGTCGGATTCGTTCCGCGGTCGCGGTGGAGGTGCACCAGATACTCGTGATTCCCCGCGGTCCCGGGAAAAGGCGACTCGATGAGACCGACGACACCGAGACCGAGATCCCAGGCCGACCAAAGAACGTCCGAGAGCGCTTCGCGCCGCAGGGCCGGATCGCGCACGATTCCCTCACGGATGCCGGTTCGCCCCACCTCGAACTGCGGCTTGACCAGCAGCACGAAGTCGGCCGACCCAGAAACGGATGCTGCCACGGGAGGCAGTACCAGTGTCAGGGAGATGAACGATACGTCCGAGACGACCAAGTTAGGCACGACCTCAGTACCGGAGGCCTCGGCGAGGCGTGCCGGAGTCATGTCGCGGGCGTTAAATCCCTCCACCACGCGCACTCTCTCGTCGGAGCGGATGCGCGGTGCCAGCTGCGCATGCCCGACATCGAGCGCGATGACCGAGACCGCCCCCCGCTCGAGAAGGACCTGCGAAAAGCCACCGGTTGACGCGCCCACGTCGAGCGCGTTCACGCCCTCCACCTGGACCGCGAAGGAGTCCAGCGCCGAGAGAAGCTTGTGCGCAGCACGACTGACGTAGTGGTCGAGGTCGGCGACCGCCACCTCCTGATCGGCATTTACACGGAGTGAGGCCTTGAGCGCCGGAATCCCGTCGACCGTGACGACCCCGTCGGCGATCATCCGAGCGGCATGGGTCCGCGAGCGTGCGATTCCCCTATCTGCGAGAGCGGAGTCGAGTCGTGAACTGTCCGTCATCGGGGGCGATCCGCGTTCTCCAGCAGAAGCCGAAGCTCCTCCTGGACCTGGGAGTACGCAGCCGCCCTCTCGTGCAGCGGACTGTCCTCGATCTCATCGAGTCTCGCTCCAAGGTCGGCGGTGACCATCTCGACGCGCTCGCGGGCAGTGCCGTCCTGCTCGGTGTGGTCTTGCTTCACCATTTCTCCTTAATCAGGAGCGAGACGATGAGGTATCCGACGTCGCTCCGACCGCCGAACTCACCCATAAGATCGCGACGAGCGGTTAAACAGCGATGGCCACCCAGGGTCTGGGTGGCCATCGTGAATGGTGTCCGGCGGTGTCCTACTCTCCCACAGGGTCTCCCCTGCAGTACCATCGGCGCTGAGAGTCTTAGCTTCCGG